>NZ_DATJPU010000128.1:0-4036 GCF_035506235.1 Mycobacterium sp. | reverse complement strand
AGATTGGGCTCGACATGAGCAGGTTCCCCACCGCCGCGCACCTGATGTCGTGGGCTAAATTGTGCCCGCGCACAATTTAGTCCGGACCGCTCACCCGCGGCGGCAAGACCGGCAAGGGTAACCCCTACCTCAAAGGCGCACTCGGTGACGCCGCCGCCGCGGCCGCCAAAACCAACACCTTCCTGGGTGAACGCTACCGCCGCATCGTCAAACGCCGCGGCAAACTCAAGGCCCTGGTCGCGGTCGCCCGCACCATCCTCGTCATCATCTGGCATCTCTTGATCGACCCCACCGCCCGCTTCCACGACCTCGGCTCCGACTACCACACCCGCCGCATCGACCTCGAACGCCGGATACGCAACCACGTCGCCCAACTCACCGCGATGGGCTACCGCGTCACCCTC
Source organism: Mycobacterium sp. (assembly GCF_035506235.1). Taxonomy (GTDB): domain Bacteria; phylum Actinomycetota; class Actinomycetes; order Mycobacteriales; family Mycobacteriaceae; genus Mycobacterium. Next base: position 3,632 of record NZ_DATJPU010000128.1, on the reverse strand, counting down.
GAGACCGCCGCCTAACCCCCGAATACGTAGTCTCGTAACCTAACCCCGCTCCGCACCGGAGCATGTCCCGAGTCGCGTGGATTTTCGGTGGCGACCCATGGTGAACTCTATGCGGCACCGACAGGTTCGGTGTCGGGATTGGCGTGTCGGCGCAGGGCGTCGACGAGCTGGGGCATCTGCTTGTAGCCCTTGATGCGGCGGAAGGATCGCTCGGCGTTGAGCATACCGGCCGCGGTCCAGCGCAGCACCATCTGCCCGTCGCGCCAGCGAGTGACGTTACGGTTCGTGGTGCGGGCTATCGAGATCATCGACTCGATGGGGTTGCTGGTGGTGAGGGTCTTGGCGAGGCGGCCGTCGATGCCCAGCCGTGCCACGGTGAACATCTCTTCCAACCCCTCGCATAGCGATGAGGCAGCGCTCGGGTAGTTCTTTTCAAGTTGTGCAGCAAGGCTTTTGGCGTTAGCTAGCCCCGTGTCGGGGTCGGCGTGAGCGAACGCCTTGACCAGCTTGGCATCCACCCAGGCCTGCTCCTTGTCGGGCAGATGATCGGCGACATTTCGCCGTTTATGCAGGGTGCACCTTTGGATGGCCGCCTTGGCGCCGAACACCTCCCGCACCGCCGCCGCCAGCGCCTTGGCGCCGTCGATGACCACCAACAGCCCGTCATCGACCGTCAAGCCACGCTCGACCAGGTCGGCCAACAGCGAGCGCACCACCGTCTTGTTCTCGGTGGAGCCGTCCCACAACCCGACCGGCTTCTTCGTTCCGTCGGCGGTGATGGCCAGCGCGGCCACCACACAGCGCTCGGCCATGTGCTCACCATCGAGCAGGAGCACCTTGATGTCCTCACCCGTCAGGTCGCGGGCCATCAGCTCGGCGAGCGCGGTCTCGGTTTGCTTGACGAATCGGCGCGAAATCGCCGAACGGCTCGTCGATTTCGCTTCCTTGTCAACCACGGTGCCGACCGGCTCGGCAACCCGCGAGTGCCGGCGGGTGGCCACTCCGGCCAGCATCCGCTCCATCACCACCTGCGTCAGCATGTCGTCGGCGGCGAAGTGGGTGTAGCTGGTCAATGGCACCTCGTGACCGTCGACCGTGCGTGCCCGGGGCCGGTCAACCGGCACCCGGCGCCCGCCGAGGGTCACCGATCCCTTCCCGGCGCCATGACGCACCGCGGCCCGATTCAGATCGTGCTTGCCTTTCGGTCCGGCCACCTCAGCAATCTCGGCCTCGAACAGTGCCTGCATCACCGCCATCCCGGCGGCCACGCTCATCGCCATCAGCCCCTCACGCGCGGCGCCGGCAATATCGGTCATCGCCAGCCGAATCTCCTCCGGCAGATCGGGCAGTGCGGCGACGTCAGTCGTGTCAGCCAGGCGGACAGTAGGTACGGTCTTCACAAGCGGTCCCCTTCCTTTGGGTGTTCCTTGGTCGGTCACCCGAGACCTACCACGCGGCAGGGCTCAGGTGGGGGACCGCCACCTCAAATTCCACGAAGCCATCTGACCTCCCGGGGACGCCTTGCAGGCGTGAAAATGGGGCGGGTCGCCCGCCGACGCCGACTCGGACTTGGGTGTTCGAGCCCGCCACGAAGCCTGGCGCCGGGGCCCGACCTGGAAGGGTCACGCACTGTTGCCTCGAGCACGCCGGTCAGAATTTCGGTTCCCTTGACCGAGGCCCCCGGGCGATCCACCTGCAATGTCGATACGGTTGGAGGACAAACGAATTGAAATCGAAGTCGAGTCGGAAGCAGAATCCGGTTGATCCGGTTGCGGAGGAGATTCCCGACGCCGAACACGAGCTGGTGATCGAGCGGGTCGCCGCGATCGATGTGGCCAAGGCGTCGGGCACGGTGTGCCTGCGGCTGGCGGCCAAGTCTGGTCGGCGGGTGAGTCGGGTGTGGGACGTGCAGGCCGTCACCGGCGCGGTCGCCGGGTTGGCCGATCAGCTGACCGAGGCGGGCGTGCAGCGGGTCACCGTCGAGTCCACGTCGGACTACTGGCGGATCTGGTACTACCTGCTGGAGGCGGCCGGGCTCGACGTGCAGTTGGTCAACGCCCGCGACGTGAAGAACGTGCCAGGCAGGCCGAAAACGGACAAACTCGACTCAGTCTGGCTGGCCAAGTTGACCGAGAAGGGGCTGCTGCGGCCGTCCTTCGTGCCTCCGGCGCCGATCCGGCAACTGCGTGATTACACCCGGTTGCGGGTGGATCTGACCCGGGAGCGGACCCGTTACTGGCAGCGGCTGGAAAAGCTGCTTGAGGACGCGCTGATCAAAATATCGGCGGTGGCCTCGACGCTGGACACGCTATCGACCCGCGACATGGTCGAGGCCCTCATCGCCGGGGAACGCGATCCACGCCGGATCGCCGACTTGGCGCGCGGCAAGATGAAGGTCAAGCGGTCGGCCCTGATCAACGCCTTGGACGGCCGCTTCGACGACCACCACGGCGAGCTGGCCCGCATGCTGCTGGACCAAATCGACACCCTGACCGCTCAGATCGCCACCCTCACCAGCCGCATCGAGCAGCTGCTGGCAGCCATGCCTGACACCTGCTCGAGCGGCGACAGCACAATCGGCGGCGACCGCGACACCACGGCCCGCCCGACCGACGCCGCGCTGCTGACGCCGGTCGAGCGGCTCGACGAGATCACCGGCATCGGCGAGCACAACGCGCAGGTCATCCTGGCCGAGATCGGCCTGGACATGACCCGGTTCCCCACCCCCGCGCACCTGGTGTCATGGGCAAGGCTGTGCCCGCGCACCATTCAGTCCGGACCGGTCACCCGTGGCGGCAAGACCGGCAAGGGCAACCCCTATCTGAAAGGTGCGCTCGGCGAGGCCGCCGCCGCAGCCGCACGCACCGACACCTTCCTCGGCGAACGCTACCGCCGTCTCGTCAAGCGCCGCGGCAGACTCAAGGCCCTGGTCGCGGTCGCCCGCTCCATCCTGGTCGTCATCTGGCACCTGCTCGCCGATCCGGCGGCCCGCTTCCGCGACCTCGGCCCCGACTACCACACCAACCGACTCACCATCGAAAAAAGGCTGCGCAACCACATCGCCCAACTCGCTGCCATGGGCTACCGGGTCACCGTCGAACCCGCCGCCTAACCCCAAGTACACAGTCTCGCAATGACACCCGGCTCCGCAAGCTCCGCCGGGTTGCTGTCGCCTGCCCACTCACCTGGCTCATTTTCCGATCAGACCGAGACAACCTCCGGACAGACTGCCCGGGGAGTCAACATACGGCACGCTGATGGAGGGCCTCTTTATCGGCGGTTTGGCAGCCCATCCCGGACCGGGCGTAACCTGTCTCCCCGGACTCAACAGCATAAAAGTGGTGCTGCAGCATCTGGAAGCGTTGTCCCGCTGCCGTAGTCGTTGCAAGTGCTGGAGTGAGCGTCTTACCGGTGAGGCCTGTGGAGTGAGGGTGGTGTGACGCTGCGGGATCTGCGCAACCACGGGGGAGAGGTGCTCGAGCAGGTGGCGCTCGGTGAGAAGGAGCTGGAGCGAGCTGAGCTTCCGGGCCACTTGTCGGCCCACGCTAGCTAGCCGGTCCAGGGCGTCCATCAGAGTGTGTCAGATGTTTCTACTTCATCCGTGGGACGTCCGGCGTGGGTGAGAGCCTGAC
>NZ_DATJPU010000127.1:0-13633 GCF_035506235.1 Mycobacterium sp. | reverse complement strand
CAACATCGCGCAGGCATGGATGGCCGAGCTGACCGCGCTGCACGGGCGGCCCGGCGCGATCCACGCCGACCGGGGCTCGGCGATGACGTCAAAGAACGTCGCCCAGCTGCTGATCGACCTCGGCGTCGCCCGCAGCCACTCGCGCCCGCGGGTGTCCAACGACAACCCGTTCAGCGAGTCCCAGTTCAAAACGCTGAAGTACCGCAACGATTTTCCCGAACGTTTCGACTCGATCGAGCACGCCCGCACCTGGTGCAAGGGCTTCTTCGACTACCTGCGGCACGAGCACCGCCATTCCGCGCTCGGCCTGCACACACCGGCGTCGGTGTACTTCGGCACCGCCGCCGACATCCAGGCCGAACGAGCCCGGGTCATGGCCGACGCCTACGCCGCCAACCCGAACCGGTTCGGCACCCCACCGCAGCCCCCGAAACTGCCGACCGCGGCATGGATCAACCCACCGGCCCCACAACCGAAAATAGCGTCCACATAATGAGACGCTGTCTCAAACACCTTGACAGCTACCGCATCAGCAGACAGCCGCTTCAGCGTTGCCAGTGTTGCAGCGACGTCGCAGCGGGCGTTGCGCCTCAGCAACGTACGAGAGTTCATGATCTTACCGGCGACCATCTGCTGCGCCAAGCCATTTCCGCCCTGGGCGTGCGCGGCGGTCTGCCGCCGCCTGACCTCGGCGTATCGCGGCGGCTGCCCTACCGCGAATCCCTGCAGCCAGCCGCCGGTGCTCATCCACAGCACGGGGATGTCGCGCGCGAAGCATTCGTGGAGTGCCTGGGTGCTGACCTGTACACGTCCGAATACCACTAACTGTGCAACGTCAATCAGCCGGAAGGAGGCGATCTGTTCGTTGTCGCGTGTGACTTCAAGCCTCGCGCTGCGAACGCCGACGAAGGCGCCTGGCTCCGTCACGTAGACAGGCCGCTGATCGGGATCGCGCGGCACAAGGCGACGCGGCGGCTGTTCCTGGCGCGCAAGCAGCGCGTTGGTCTCGTCTGGCAAGCACAGGCCGACCAGTGAACAGCGCACACATTTGGGGCTGTTCACGAGCGGGAGCGGTGCAGTGGCCTGCTGTGCGATCTGGCGTGCGGCCGCGACGATGTCGGTGACCCGCGCAAGCCGCTCGGATGTCAGTTCGACGCTGACCCGTCTCCGTGGTGTCGCGTAGTAGAGTTCGGCTCGATCGCAGCGATATCCGTTGTCGCGAAGGATGATTCCGTGGATACAGGCCTGAACCTCGTCGCTCGGCCACGGTGCGCCGTCGGGCTGTGGCTCACCCTTTTTGTAATCGACTGGGACCACACCATCGTCGACGCCGGTAATCACGTCGATCTTGGCGATGACACCGAGCCGTTGGGAACTAAGCGTCACTGAGCGTGCCGCACGTAACTCGCCAGCGTCGGGCAGTGGAGCGGCGCCGGTCTCGGTGTCGACGCGCTGGTGAACCTGTTCTCCGAGCCGGGTGTCGTCGTTATCGGCGAATCGTCCCTGCACCCACTCGAGGTAAAAGAGCCTTGGGCAGTAGACAAATTCGTTCACCATCCGGGCGGGCAGCAGATCCTCGTCCATCAGTCAGCGCTCCGGCACGAACAACCCCAGCCCGAAGTGACTGAGCCAACCCAACGGAAGCGGGCCGTGAACGGGCTGCGTGAATCGCAGCCGAATGAACTCGGCGGGCAGGTGGGCTTGGCCTTGGCGCGTGTCTCCACGCTGGCGCGCGCTGGGCCGGTGCCTGACAAACGCTGTCCACGGCCCGTCGATGAACTCGACATCGGATGCGTATGCGTGGCCACGTAATCCAAGTTCGCGCTGAATTTCGTTGACAACGAAGCTCCGCCATTCATCTCGGTTCTTCTTCGGGTATCGCGAGGGCGTGAATGGCGTCACAGCCTGCCATGTTTGGGCCGGTCCGACGAGTTCCGGGGCGACTTGCTCGACCGCGCCGATGCCGGAGACCCGTACCTGCATGCGGTGTTTGTAGTCGTAGAGGGCGCGAACATCGCACAATGCGCTCAGTTCTTTGTCGGCAAGCCCGCCGGGCACCCAGACCAGCAGTCCGGTCAGACGTCGGTCACGGATGATGGGCAGGTAGTGGGCGTGCATCCCGCCTTGCATCGGCGCGTCGTCGGAGGTCCTTCCGCCCAGCATGGTGCCCTCGGCGTTGCCCCCAAGTTGCTTGATAGCTGCCTGACGCAACAGGTCCGTGTAGATGGCGGCGTCAGTGTCTGGCGGCAACGCGGCATGGAGCAGGTCGAATCGCACCCCGGTGACCGTCTTCGTTGGCTGCCGATGCGGAACGGTAACGGGGAGGTCGGCGGGGCGGTCGAGACCGTAGGCCACGAGGCGCGATCCGAGCGGGAACCGCAATCCACCACGGCGCACGTCGGCAGGAGAGGCGAGAAGGGTATCTACGGCCAGCGGTAGTTCCGCCGCCAGAACGGATGTCGCTTCTGCGTAATCGTCCACATGCTCTGCCACGTCAAGAGGTTTCCAGATTGCGTGTCCGGCAGGTGTCGAATCTGTTTCGACGGCGCCGGTGCAAATGCTGTCGGCTCGGCCGAAGTACGGAATCGATTCGGCGATCCGTCGCAACGCGTCCCGCTTGTTGGGCTCCAGTTCGTTCGGCCACTGGATGGCGAGCTGATCTTCGCGACCGAATACGGCAAAGGCGTCGAGGGTGCGGTCCCTGCCGTCTTTGGCGTCCGGGTAGTAGTGCCTGCTGTGCGAAATACCATGGGAGGGAACGTAGAACGTCGGCGGTCCGGCCAGGTCGGCCAGCAGCGCATGTACGTTTTCCTCTGGCAGTTCAGGGCAACGGGTTTTCCAAACCGCGTACAGCGTCCGCAGCAGCCGCCACGGTGAGGGCGGCAACTCGACTGCGCCCTCGTTGACGTGCCGGTCCCAGGGCGTGGCGTGATACCGCCCGAGCGGGAAGGTCAGTACAAGGGTGGTGGGCACGGTCAGCCCTTCTTCCCGGACCATTCGACGGTGATTGCCTTGCCGTCTCCGAACGCGCCCTTTGATTTGGCGATGAGGCCGCGCAGCGTGGTGGTGAGCTTGTTGGCTGGCGGCAAATCTGGTCCGAACCGCGCGGTGACCGGTGACACCTGCTCAAGGTCGCACGCGGTGCGCAGCCGCAAGCCGCCGTCAAGGAGATTGCGAATCTCCCACAGCGCCAACGTTTCCAGCGCCTCGGTCGCGGGCTTGGGGAGTCCGTAGGAGCGCAGCAGTTCGACGTCGACAGCGAACGACGCAATGATGCGCTTGGCTGTCCATTCGATACGGGAGAACGGCACCGACCCGTACCCTTCGGCGGTGCCCCCTTCGCTCTCGCCGAGGTGGTGGCGCACATGGTCTGATTTGCGGCCACCGCTGACCCTGCGCTGGACGTCGTGGGCCTCGATCACGCCGGACACCACTCGGGTGAACCTCGGTTGGCCGAGCCACTGCTTCTGGGTGAAGAACACCCCATGCAGCAGGCAGAACGGATCCAGTTGTGCGACCGCTGCCGCCATGGCCGGGTAGTCGAGCGGGGTGTCATCGGTAAGACGGAGTCGCTCGCCGATCACGTCGACCATCGGCTTTTTGTTGAGGGTGGCCGTGTGGACGAACGGCGACGCCAGCCGATGCGCCTCCAGCCTGCTCGACGTCAGGAATTCGCCGGTCTTGGCGCGAACCACCCGCACATACGGCAGACCCGATACCGCGTCGACGGGCCGGTTCTCGGCGCCGTCCCAGGCCGTCGCTTCGAGCCGGTTGGCCATCGACTGCACGGATTCGACCAGCAGTGCGTCGACTTCTCGGCCGTCTTCGTATCTGGTGAAGGTGGCGGCACCGATATCGGGAAACCCGGTGGGCTGAAACGTGCTTCCGAACAGCGGCGCCAGTTCAACATCGTAGATATAGCGCGTGATCATGCACTTGCCTCCTGTTTCGGTGTGATTCGGTGCGATCCGACGACGGCGACGCGGCTTAGGGCAGCGTGGTGGTCGGCTGCCGCGGTGTTCAACAGCAGTGCGGCCGCCAGTCGGGTGCCGTCGTAGGGCGCGTCGGGGACGGTCACGACGTACCGCAACCCGGCGATGCGCAGCCGCCGAGAAGCATCGCGTAGAACATCGGGAATATGTCCGGCGATCAACTGGGCGGCCCATTCATGATCTGGGCGCACAAACAGCGACTCCGGTTTGTCCTCGATGCTCGTGTAGTGCAGCGGTGTCGCGGAGGTGAAGAGCAGCAGTAGATCAAGGGCAGGGGCGGGCGGTGAGGTAACTCCGGGCAGGTTCACGCCCCGCGTATAACGCCAGTCGACGCACGACAGGCCAAGTATCAGGGCTGCGGTTCGGTCGTCGTCGATCCCGCCCTCGACGAAGGCCAGGATGTCGCCGGACCGTAGCCGCATGCCTCGTTCGAAGACGATCCGCGCACCGCGCACCGACAGCGTCCGGTCGCGGATGGTTTCCTCAGTGGCGGACGGGAAGCTGCGGCGCCGCGCGATGTCGGCGAGGCCTGCCGCGAGGCCGCCAGCCAGTAGCGGATCGTCCAGCCATGTCTCGAACGGGTTGCGCTCGTCGTGGGAGGTCGCGACCGCCAACGCGATTCGCAGTTCACGGTCGTCATCGAGTGCATCGCGCAGGTGGTCGAACAGCTTGGCACCGTTGGGGAGGTGCAGTTCGGGCAGATCGGCTGCGCGCACCCTCCCGGATCGCGATGCCGCCGATCGGCATCTGCCGAGGGCGGCGAACACCTCTGCAAGCGCGGAAGGCTCGCCGCCACAAGCATGGTCGTAGATCGCTTGGTCCAGGGCGCGTAGCCGCGCGGCGGTGTACGGCGGCGGGTCCGACCTGCGAAGCACGTCGCACCAGCGGTCCAGCCTGGCCAGCAGGTCGACGCCGCCGCGAACACCGACCTCGATGCGGTCGGCGGGCACGGCGATCGGGCTGCGCCCGAGCCGGTTGACGAAGACGTGCCGCTGAAACGCGGCGATGCCCCGATCCACGCCCAGTGTGGCTGCCGCGCGAGCCATATCCAGACCCGACCGTGCGGTGTGGAAGTTCCAGTCGGCACGCCCCTCACCGAGCAGGTGCGCGATATCAGGGATGCGCATGGGTTCAGACCATTCCGGTGCCCACAGTTCGGCAAGCGGACGCTCTTCTGAAGCCGACGAGGCAAAGCCTGCCGTCGAACCCCACACCTGGAACGGCAGCGCCGCCCCAGGGTAGGCAGAGCCGTATCGCCGAACAACGGCGGTGGCGAACAGTAGCGTGCCCTCGATCAGGAGTAGGAATGTCCAGGGGTTGCCCACGGAGTTAGGTTCATCGGGCGCGCCGACACCGCCGGGGTCGAACTGCCCGGGGGACTCTGTAGGCAACGACGCACGCTGCTGTCCGTCGAGGGCCGATGTCAGCCACTCAGGGCTGCTAGGGCTTTCCAGCACGGCGCGGACCTGCTGCAGGTAGGTCACCGACAACTCCTGGCGACCCAGGTTGCCGCCGGTGCCGAGTAGCCGCGAGTACGACGGGTCGTTATCTTGCCCGAGTGCGATCGCCGCATCCAGCCACGCGAGGGCCGCATCCGGGAGTTCATTGCGGCACAGCCGGAGCACGTCGGGCTTACGGTTCTTCTCCCAAAGGTCGGTGATACCCAAGCGGCCCGCCTCACTGATTACCCGATCGCTTGCGGCTACGGCATCACGCAGCGGCCCCAGCCGCTCGTCGGTGCTGTCGCGAACCCACTGCACTATGCGCTCGGCTGTGGGACTCGTACCCTTCGCGACGAACCCCGATCCTGAATTCCACGGTGCCACAATCGATTCCGGCTGAAATTCGGAATAGATAGCGGCAGCAACGTCGTCGATCGCCGAAAATCGGCAGCGCAACACGTACACACCTTGCTGCCAATATCCTTCAGCCTCAACATCGAGCGTCCGAGCGACCGCTCGATGGACACCGAGGGCGGAGAGATACCCCGACAGCGGCGTAGCGCGGCAGCCCGTAAGCGGGAGTTCGCCCATCACACAACCCCATTCGCACTCGCCTGCCAGTCGGCAGCACGGACCAGGGCCTCGCAGAACGCCAACCGGAACAGCCCGAGATCAGCGCGGTCGCGCAACACAATGGCCCGACTCGTCAGTGAATCGACTCCATGGGTGGTGGGGCGCAGGGCCAATGTCACCGGCGGGATCGGCTGACCCTTGACAGCGAAACCGATGGTGCGGCTGCCATCCTGGACACCGAGCGTGACACCGGGCGGCTCGTCGGGCTGCCCCCGAATGGTTAGCCGCACTTTTCCGTGATGGGCGCCGACCAGATACACCACCAGATCAGGTTCCGGCTCACCCTCGAGCAACCCGGCCGACGCTTCGTGCAGCCACAGCGCACTGACCAGCTCGTGGCGAAAGTGCGCTGGATCGTGGCGCAACGGCCGATGACTGGGAGATTTGGCCCACAGAATGCCGTTAGTCGGCGGTGGAGCATCGGGATTCGCGTTGGCCAGCGATGCCTGGAACGTCGGGTGCGCCTTGCCGAGATCGTGAAGCAACGCCGCGCAACCGATCGCGCCGCGCTGCGGCCTGGTGAGGTCAAGGCTGCGGCCGAATCGGCGTATCAGCGCCCGTGCCGCGGTTTCGGTCTCCACAAGATGGTCGGCCAACGGCACCCACTTGGCGCAACCAGTCGACAGCGGATCGCGGTCGAAGGCGTCCGGTGTCCTCAACTCGACCGCGACGGGTTCAACAGCCCGCCTGCTGCCGGGGTCAAAACCACGCTCGGGCAAGTAGCCGCCACGCAGCGCATCCAGCACGATAACAGCAGTTGGACGGACATCGTCTCGGCGAGCGGCCCGCCACGTGCCATCCACCTGATCCCAGATACGGGCACGGGTCGGGTCCGATCTGATCATGTCCCGCACCTCGGCGATCGGCGCCTGGCACAACTCGGCGCGATCCACCGCAGGCATGTCGTCGGTGTCGAAGTGACGCCAGGCGACCGACACGGTTCGGTTGTCAGCGTCGCGGATGAACGCGCTGACGTCGATGTCGTCACCCGTGAGGTCGGGTGCGGTGTCGAAGAGGTCGACCAGATCGCGGCGCCGCAGGACAGGATGGATCGGCGGCGTGACGGCCACGTTCTGGTCGGCCAGTTCCCGGCCGGTCATCGCACAACCCTCCAGCGCAGTGAGTCCCGCCGCTGCGGAGCCGAGGTCATCCGGGTCGTAGGGTAGGTGCGCCTGGGCACTGGGCGGCACGGTCCACAACAGTCGCGCATCAGCGGCGCGCCCATCGCGGTTGCACCGGCCCGCGCGCTGCACAATCGACGGCTATGGCGCAACCTCGGTGATCAACAACTCCGAGGTCACGTCCACGCCAGCTTCCAGGACCTGGGTAGCGATTACTATCGTGCCGGTCGGGCCAGGATCGGCAAGCGCTGCCGCTGTGTTCGACGCACGGTCGGCGAGCCGGAACCGCGAATGCAGCAGCACGAATTCGGCATCCGGCGCAAGCTTGGCCAGCTGTGTGTGCACCTCCAGCGCGCGCTCGACCGTGTTCAACATGACCAACGTCCGGGTGCCCGCCCGGTGTTCGGCAACCACCCGCGCCGCCAGTGCCGCCGGATATTTTTTCGGGTCGGTGCCCAGGTCGAGCCGCCCCACGGTGCGGGTCGCGGCCATGCGGTGGCCGAGTTCGCCCACGCCTTTAGTGACGTCCACCACTGATAGCGGCCGGTGCAGGTTGACGGTGGACAGCTCGGCCACGTCGATCGTCGCCGACATCCACATCGACCGGCACGGCAGTGCAGTGCCGAAAGCCTCGCGCAGACCTTGCAGTTGAAGCGACGTGGGCAAGCCCGGTCCCATCAACTGCACCTCGTCGAAGACGAACTGCACCCCTGCATGCAGCAGACCGAAGCTCATCGGCCAGGCCGAGCGGAACTCCGCGAAGCCGCGCATGAGCAGCCGCGACAACACCATATCCTGCGTGCCAACGAAGATTCGCTCGGTGTCCGGATGCATCTTCCATTCGTGATCGCGGCCGTCCTCGCCGCCCATCAACACGTGCACCCCAACCGGATCGGCCAACGCCTGGACCCATTCGCGCGTTTTGCTCACCGTCTGATCAACAAGGGTGCGCTGCGGCAACACCACCACCAGCCAATGCGGCGTTGCTGCGCGCACGGTCCGATCAGGGTGAGCGATCCTCCGATACAGCCACGGCAACACCGCCGCCAGCGTCTTTCCCGAGCCGGTCGGCGCACGGAGCATCTCCGGCAACCCCAACTCCGCCAACCTCGTCTGATACGGATACGGCACCTGTCCGCCCGTCGCCGCTGCGACGAAATCCTTGAATCCCACTAGCCAGCCCGCCGAATCAGATCGGACACATGATCATGGCTCACTGACCTCCATAGGAGTCACGCCTCGACGTACCGATGGTTCGCTGTCAGCCGAGCCACGACAAGGGCCTTTCGGCACCTGGCAAATCCCGTCAGCGAGGCTACGAAGGGGCTTCGGGGCCAGCTGCCCACAATCCTGACAAGGGCTCCGCCAAGTAGAATTGATTTGCTTCACGAGATGCGTCGCCAAGCTCCGACTGGACGGCAGGCCAACCCCACGCTCGTGGGTGGCTCGGATGACGAAGCGGCCGACACCGACCGGCGCGGGCAAGAGCGCCTCCCCTAGGGAGGCTCGGCATTGGGAGTCTCCATGTCCGGGTATGTCTGGGATCTTTCTGGCACCGATGACCAGTGCGACTCGTATGGGCCGGGCCATCAGATTCATTGGATTCATTTCAACCACTCCATGCGGGAGCAATCGGTGGTCATCCCCGTCACCGCAGTGGTAGACGACGACGGGCTGGTGCACATCAAGGGCGATGGCCTATCTCTGGTGCGGTGGAATCACCGCCCGGCGCTGCTGCACGATGCGCTGCAACGCTTCGGCGGGATGGCTGACTGGAAGCCACGCTGGCACCTCCTGGCGGTTCCGACGGAAGCATTCATGGGGAGTGCGCGAAGCGTGTTCAACTTGGCGACGCTGGCCAAGAGGAGCGAATCTTACGTTGTGCGGTCTACCAACCCCAACCACCTGGTTCCCAGCGCGCCGTCACCGACGAATGTGTCGCCCCTGCGGATCGCCGACTGGTACGTGGCTAGGCGTAAAGCAATGCAAGAAACGAAGTCTTTCTGCGGCAAGGCGGAGAGCTAGAACCCATCCACCGCGCAGGTTCTTTCAGCGTGCTGCCAGATAATCGGGCTGGCCTGCCGTGTTTCAAGATGAAACATTGCGCCAGAACGTTGCACGTCCCATTTGATAGGCGTGTACCCGGCAAACAGGGCTCCCTGCCCGTGCAGAGGTATCTCATTGCCCCGCCGTGGGCTTCGGTGTAGCCATCGCTCCAAGCGCAGCCATCATCTGGGCATGGTCGTCATCGGACAGGTGCGTGTAGATCACCAGCGTTGTGGTGACCTCTGAGTGCCCGATGAACGGGCTCAGTTGCAACGGCCGAATACTGTCTGCGGCTAATCAAGCTGGGTCGTCGCCGGTGACTGTTCACCGAACCCAATACCGACAGCTCCCATTTGACAAAAGCGATCGCTATCACGCCGCCGGATCGTGAGGGTCAAGCCGTTCGGCTGGAATCATTTCGTGTTCGATTTCATCCATGCCGGATTGGACGCAAGCCGGTCACGACCGGTTTCATGACACCGGCTGCGGCGACCTCAACGGCGACCCGATGGCGCTGACTTCGGACGGCGCACGCCAGTGTCGCCCTCCTATCCATACCAGCAACACGTCACACCAACCGTTTAGGGATACCTCGCGATGCCTCAGCTGAACCCAATTCCATTCGCGCAGGCCAAGATACAGGAGACTATCGGCAACACGCGCCGGATGGCTGGCGAACTACTCGACACTGGCTGGGACTGACCCTGTCCTGGCTGTGAATAGGCACCTGCCCCCGTGCCCGAACGACTGGGCCAAAGGCCCCACACCGTCGGCGTGGCCTCGGTGCCAACGGATGGGCGCAGTTAATCACTACGCAGCGCGGTGACGGGTTAGGTTGACGACGAACGAGAACACGCCTGGAGAGGTGCTTTCACAATGTCCAACCATTTCACCGGCCTGAGTCTCGGACCGCCGCTCGGAGATCAGCGCCTTGACCTGTGTGATCTGTACGCGTTCCAATCGCCGACCAACAGCTCGCGGACCGTCCTGATCCTCAGCGCCAATCCGAACGCCGACGCGCTGCACCCGGATGCCATCTATCGATTGGCGATCGACACCGACGGTGACCTGGTTAACGACATCGCGTTCAGTTTTGTGTTCTCCACCCCGGTGGACGGCCAGCAGACGGTCAACGTGTTCATAGCCCGCGGTGAACAGTCCCGTTCACCCGAGCCAGTTGGCGAGCAGATCTTCACCGATGTCGAGGTGTCATTCGGATCGCAGCCGAGTGTCGTCACCGCCGGTGATATCACGTTCGCCGCCGGTGCTCGAAGCGATGCCTTCTTCTTCGACTTCGACGGCATCAAGAACCTGTTCGACACCAGCGGCAAGCGCAATTTCACCGCTCCTCATCTCGCCGAACTCGGAGGCAAATCGCCGTGGACGGGCCAGGATTCGAACACCGAGGCCAATGTCTGCTCGATGGCGATCGAGCTGCCGACGAGCACACTCGGCGCGACAGGGCCGATCCGGATCTGGGGTCGTTGCAGCCTGCGCGAGAACGGCACACTGAATCATGTGGACCGGGCCGGGCACCCGTCGGTGAGCAGTTTCTTTAATACCGACGACACCAAACTGGAGTACAACGCCAGCGAGCCCCCGAACGACTGGAACCGGTGGCTTGACCAGTTCGTCCACCTGATGGGTCACACCGGCGGCTACACCCGGGAGGAGGCCATCGCCGTCATCGAGAAGGAGGGCACGCTGCCGGACATGCTGACCTTCGACCCGGCCAAACCGGCGCAGTACCCAAATGGCCGGGTGTTCACCGACGATGTCATCGACTACCGGCTGGCGTTCCTCACCAAGGGCGAGTGTCCGCCGTCGGGCCTCTCACCGCATACCGACACACTGACCGAGTTCCCATATCTCGGTCCGCCGCATGCACCCTAACCGAGCTGCGGGGCGGCGCTCGACCAGGTAGCGAAAGGAGGCCGCCGCGATGACTGACTACCGAAAGTGCCTGACGCACTTCACCAATCCTGATCACCTGCTTCCCAACGCGCCGTCTCCGACGAGTGTGTCGCCCCTGCGCATCGCTGCCCGGTATTTGGGCGGGAGGCCAAGGTCTCAGCGGCGCAGTTAACCTTGCGTCAGAGCTGATTGCATCGGGTGTGACCACACAGCCCGTCGAGACCGTGGTCGCGGTGCTGGCTGCAAGCCGTGGCGGCGTGTCGATCAACACGGCCGCCAAGGCGTCGGGGATCAGTTACAGGACTGCGCAGCGGATCGTGGAGGCTGCCGCAGCCTACCGGCAGCGGCAGCTCGCGGCGGTCGGCTGACGGGTCACGCCACCGCCAAAATGGGTGGAAGCACCCTGCGGATTACTGCTGACTGGGTGGCCCTGCCTCACCGCAAAATCACCTGGCGGTGACTAAGCCGGAAACGGGATGGCACATGCATGGCACGACCGCCATGTTAAGGAAGAGAAACCGCCTCCGAGCTGCATAAACAGGGGTGCCCCCGGCAGGATTCGAACCTGCGGCCTTCTGCTCGGAGGCAGGCTGCTAGCGCCGAGCTGGAAAAGTAGACGACGTCCGAGCCAGAACCAGTCGCAGGGGCCAGCCCCTGCGAGGGTGCGTCCACACATTGCTGACGACAGGGTCGTCGTGGACACCCCATTGCACCACGAGATACACCCCTACAGATAAGACCGTTCCCCACGATCAAAACCAAACCCAAAATCACCATGGGACACAGTCGGATACACCCCAAAACTGGTCTGCGTCTGACTTCGCGTGGTCTGCGTCTGACTTCGCCGCAGAGATCGGGCTGAGAAATTACCCAAGCGTGGCAGGCTTCTCGGGTGACCCGAGAGGAGCTGTTCATGCCCGATCCCAACGGCCGTCGCCGTCCGTCGAAGCTGTCGGCGGAGACGAAATGGGAGATCTTCTTACAGGTGACATCGGGGGAGATCACCCAGGCCGAGGCCGCCCGCAAGTGGCGCGTCGATGTGTCGACGGTGATTGGGATCCGGCGCACGGTCAAGGACGCCGCGTTGTCGGCTTTGGCGCGCAAGCCGGGTCGTCCTGGCGCGCAACGCGATTGGCAGCTCGAAGCCGCCCGGGCGGAGATCGCGCAGCTCACCGAGGCGGTCAAGGCGCAGGCCATCGAGTTGGCGGTCGTGCGGGGAAAATCCGGGTGGGGCTAAGCGGGCCGGTGCCGGTGCGGGTCCCCGCCGAGGTCAAGGAGCTGGTCCTGAAGACTGTCGACGACGCGGTCGTGGC
Source organism: Mycobacterium sp. (assembly GCF_035506235.1). Classification (GTDB taxonomy): domain Bacteria; phylum Actinomycetota; class Actinomycetes; order Mycobacteriales; family Mycobacteriaceae; genus Mycobacterium. The sequence goes on along the minus strand of NZ_DATJPU010000127.1, from coordinate 1,172 downwards.
CGGGTTCGCCCACACCTGGGCGTGCTCGCTGTGGCAGGTCTCCGACTGCCGGGTACACCGTTGGCGGGCACGCCGGCGCGACGAGGGCACCCTGGTCGACCGGGCGCCGGGCGGGCACCCGGTGCACGCGCTGCTGCCCGACGAGGTGGCGGCGATCCTCGACATCGCCGAACGCTGGGGCACCGTCGACCGCAGCCATCGCAAGCTCGCGCACCGCGGCTCCTACCAGGGCATCGTGTGGGTGTCGCCGTCCAGCTTCCGCCGCGTGCTGGTCGAGCACGGCCTGTCCCTACCCGAACCGGCGCCGCGCACGCGATCGGAGAAGCGCCCGTGGCCGGACTGGCTGGTGTGGGCGCCGAACCGGATCTGGATCTGGGACGCAACACATTTCACCCGCGCCCGCCGGGTCTGCTTCGCAATCGTGGACCTGGTGAGCCGCAAGTGGATCGACACCCTGGTCTCGGTCGAGGAGACCGCCACCCAGGTCACGGTGCTGTTCGAGCGCGCACTTGAGCTCGAGGGCCTGCTGGAGCGGCTTACCGACGAACGCCTCGAGCTGGATCCCGACGACCCGCGCCGGCCGATCCTACTGGCCGTCAGCGACAACGGGCCGCCGATGACCGCCCGCGACACCCGCGCGTTCATGGCGCTGATGGCCATCGCCCAGCACCACGGCCGCCCCGGTGTGCCCCAGGATCAGGCGTGGATCGAGTCGTTCTTCGGCCACGTCAAGGGCGAGTGGCCGCACCTGGAAACCATCGCCGAGCCGTCGCTGCTGGAAGCCGAACTGGCAAGAGTGCGAACGGAATACAATTCCGTGAGGCTGCACGAAGCGATCGGATACGTGACTCCCGACGACGAGCACACCGGTCGCGGCGAAGCCATCCGGCAAGCCCGCCGCGACGGACTCGAGTGTGCCCGGCAGCGGCGACTCGACTACCATCGCCACACCAGCGCCGACCCCACCGGGGAGATGCCATGAGTTGGGTAATTTCTCACGCCATCTCTGCGGTTAAGTCAGAAACGCCTCAGTCACAGTGCCGAATTCAGTATTTTTCTTGCCATTAACACATGTTTTGCGCGGCCGGGTATGGCCCGCGCACGCGGGGCGGTGAGCTGGCATCGAGGTTCGGCGGCTTGGGTGCCGCCTGATCGAGCTGGCCGGGGTGGGC
>NZ_DATJPU010000126.1:0-26675 GCF_035506235.1 Mycobacterium sp. | reverse complement strand
CTCGTGAAACCGCTCCCAGCCCTCGAGCAACACCCGCTTGGAACGCGGGCTGTCCGATGCGGCGAACAGCTGCTCGACGTGGGCGACCTGGTTCTTGGACAGCGTGATGCCGACGACGTTGACGTCGTATTTCTCGATGGCTCGCATCATGGCCGCTCCCCAGCCGCAGCCAAGGTCCAGCAGTGTCATGCCCGGCTGCAGGTCCAGCTTGCTCAGCGAGAGGTCGATCTTGGCGATCTGCGCCTGTTCCAGAGTCATGTCTTCGCCGCCAAGCCAGTAGGCGCACGTATACATCTGGGTGGGGTCGAGGAACAGGCGGAAGAAGTCGTCAGAGAGGTCGTAGTGCGCCTGAACGTCCTCGAAATGCGGCGTCAGCTCTTCAGCCATGTTCCTGGTGCCTTTCCTGCTCGGTCGTGGTCCACTGTAGGGCGAATCCGGTTGGCGTACGAAGGGCTCACCGCAGCCCTTCTAGGCCCGGTCTCGGGCGAGTCGTCACATCTTTCACCGCTGCGGTGTCTCAAGGGTATGAACGCACTGTTCCATCGAAGCGTGTTGGCTATTCTGGGCGCCGCCGGCGCCGTCACGGGTGTGTGGGCCTACGTGGCGCCGCGCCACTGGTATGACCATTTCCCCGGTCTGGGCATGAGCTGGCTCCCGCAACTCGGCCCATACAACGAGCACTTCGTCAAGGACATCGGTGCGATGTTTCTGGCAATGGCGGCGCTCACCGCCGTGACGTTCCTCTTGGTCGCCAACCAAACCCTGGTCAGGGTCACCGCGGTGATGTGGCTCGTCTTCAACACGCTGCACTGCATTTATCACCTGTCGATGCTGCAGATGTACAACTCCCGGGATGCGACGTTGAACGCGATTCTGTTGTCGCTGGCCGTGTTGGCCGCCGTGGCATTGTTCATCCCGGTGCGCGTCTCTAATGGGCCCAGCCCTCGGCAGCCTGTTCGTCGAACGTACGGTCAATCCGCTCGAAGCGACGTTTGACCGAGGCGCGCGCCGCCTCGTGCGGCAGGATGTACAGGCGGTTGGCCAGGATCGCGTCGGCGGTCAGCCTGGCCACGTCGACGACGTTCACGCCCTCGTCCTGCGCCGGCAGCGGGCCGAACGTGCCCTCGGGCGATGACGCCAGCCCGTAATCCGCGCCGCGGATTCGTTCCGAGTTGGAGACCAGCTTGGTCTCGACCACCATCGGGCACAGCACCGAAACACCGATGCCGTTGTCCTTGACCTCGCGCGCCAGCGTCTCCGCCAGGCCCACAACGCCATACTTCGCAACGCCGTACGCGCCCAGGCCCGCGTTGGGCACCAGTCCGGCGAAGGACGCGGTGAACGCGATGTGGCCGCCGGTGTCCTGCTCCAGCAATCTCGGCAGGAACGCCTCGACGGCGTGGATCGAGCCCCACAGGTCGATGTCGATCACCCAGCGCCAGTCGTCGTGGGTCATTGCCGAGATCGGGCCCGCGACGACGATCCCGGCGTTGCTGAACAGCACGTCGACCTGGCCGAGCAGGCGAAAGGCCTCGTCGGCGAGGTGACGCATTTCGCCCAGGTGCCGGACGTCGCACATCACGCCGTGCGCGTCATACCCCTGGGCGTCCAGGTGCGCCACGGCCTGTTCGAGCGCGGGCTGGTCGACGTCGGCGATTACGACCCTCGCTCCGCGGCGGGCAAATTCCGTGGCGGTGGCCAGACCGATGCCACTCGCCCCGCCGGTGACCACGGCGCCGCGTCCATCGAATCCGTCCATGGGACGGAACCCTATTTCAAGCAGCTACCCGCATCGATGGGCAGGGTCACCCCGGTGACGTAGCGGGACTCGTCGGAGGCGAAGAACAGCACCGCGTTGCTGACGTCGACCGGCTCGACCCAGGGGATCGGCAGCGTGTGGAACATCTGACAGATCGGCGCCATGTCGTCGGGACCCGGGTTCTCCAGATCCGGACGGAACATCCTCCAGGTCCCCTCGTTCATGATCATCGGTGTGCTCACGTGGGTGGGGTGCACGGAGTTGACCCGAATCATCTTCTGCCCCAACTCAACCGCGAAGGCACGCATCAACCCGACGACGCCGTGCTTGGCGGCGACATAGTGCCCGGTGTGCGGGTAGGCCTTGAGCCCCCCGACCGAGCTGGTCAGGATGATCGACCCGCCGCGGCCGCCGGCCAGGATGTGCGGGACACTGGCCTTCACCGTCTTCCACACGCCCGACAGGTTGACGTCGATCATTTCCGTCCAGTCCTCTTCGCTGGTTTTGTCCAGCGTTTCACCGCCATTGCCGATGCCCGCGTTGGCCACGATGATGTCCAGCCGGCCCAGCTGCTCCACGCCGTTGTCAACGGCGGCCTTCAGCGCGCCGTAATCGCGCACGTCGACTTCGGCCGTGAAGACCCGGCGGTCATGGCCCTTCACGAGGTCGGCTGTCTCCGCCAGATCCCCGGGCGTCGACGCCGGAATCGCCGTGTCGGCGAGGCCCTCGCGGATCGGCCTGCAGATGTCCACGGCGATGATGTCGGCGCCCTCCTGCGCCAACCGCACCGCGTGGCTGCGGCCCTGGCCGCGTGCCGCCCCGGTGATGAAAGCGACTTTGCCTTCAACCCGTCCAGTCATTGGCCACTACCTCATTTCCTCAACAGCTCAGCCGAGAACGGCCGGCATGGTCTCCCATCCCCGCACGGTGGAAGTCGGGGACAGCTTGGCGTCGGCAAGGTCGACGTCCCATTCTCCGAAGCGCTTCAAGATCTCTTCGAGCGCGATGCGGCCCTCGAGGCGGGCCAGCGCGGAGCCGAGGCAGTAATGGGTGCCGACACTGAACGTCAGGTGCTGGCGCGGTTCCCGCCGAATGTCGAAAACGTCTCCGTCCGGCGGGAATTGGCGGTGATCACGGTTGGCCGCGCCGACGATCATCATCATGACGCTGCCCGCGGGCACGCGCCGGCCGTGGTACTCGACGTCAAGGGTGACGTACCTGGCAACGTGCGGGGCGGGCGGTTCGAAGCGCAGCAACTCCTCGATGGCCGCCGGAATCAGCGACCGGTCGGCGACCAGCGCGCGCCGCTGGTCCGGGTGTTCGGCCAGCACCTTGCCGGTCCACCCGATCAGCCGGGTGGTGGTCTCGTTGCCGGCACCGGAAACCACGCTGATGTAGATGAGAAGTTCCTCGCGGGTGAGCCGGCGAACGGTCCCCGTCTCGTCCTCGAACTCGGCGTGCAGCAGTTCGGTCATGATGTCGTCGGAGGGATGCTGGGCCCGCCAGTCGATGAATTGGCCGAAAAACTCGCCGTTCATCATGTGTTCGCCAGTGGTGTCCATCGGCTTGCCGGCCTCGGTGCGCAGGTTCGCGTTGGCGCGATCGCGCGCGGCTTCCTGGAACTCCTCGGGGACGCCGAGCAGCATGCCGATCACCCGCATCGGCATCTGCGCCCCAAGGTCGGCGACGAAGTCGAACCGGTCCTCACCGACCAGTGGATCCAAACTGCGAGCACAGAATTCGCGAATCTTCGGCTCGAGGTCGTTGATCTTGCGCGGTGTGAACATCCGGGACAGCAGCTTGCGGTGGACGTCGTGGATCGGCGGATCCTCGAACAAGATCACGCCCGGCGGAATGTCGATGTTCGCCTTGATCAGCTCGAGGATCGCGCCCTTCGCCGAACTGAAGGTCTGGAAATCGACCAGCGCGCGGTCGACGTCGTCGAACCGGCTCAGCGCATAGAAGTCGTGCTCCTCGTTGTAGTACAGAGGCGCCTCCTCGCGCAGCCGCCGAAACATCGGGTACGGGTCGGCGTTGAGCCCTACGTCGTAAGGGTCGAAGTGGATTTCGCTGGGCGCGCTGAGTGTCACGGGGTCAATCGCCTCTCGCCGGAACCGCGTTCCCCCCGGAATCGCGGATCGTGCCGCCTGTGACTCTGTCATCACCCGGCAACGGGTGTCAACGACGAATCCGTTTCGGCTACTTGTGGTTCTAGATATTAGAGAATCGGATTCTCGCAAGGCAACTGGCGTGCGTTATTTGCTCAGATCCCCGAAGCGAACGGGCGTCAGCCCCGAGGGGTCAGCCGACGAATCCGCGTGAGCAGAAGTCCCACACCTCGTCGGCGGTGATGGGATGAATCGTCGCGTCGTCGGAACCGCCGCTGGATTGCGCGATGAACATGACGGTCTGCATGGTCATCGCGGCCATCCGGCGCGGGTTGACGCCGGGCCGCAGCCTGCCGGCGTCGGAGGCCGCCTCCATGAGCTCGGTGAGCAACGCCAGCAGCGGCGCGTGGGCGACCTTGACCTCGGCCGGATGCGTAACCAGCAACCGTGGCGCGAAGTCCGTGAACAGCGGCCGTTTGGCCGTCGGGTCGGGGCGTGACGCCTCGTACAACAGCTCGACGGCGACCTTCAGGCGCTCCAGCGGGTCGGTCTGGCTCTCCGTGGCCGCGCGGATCTGGTCCGCGGAACGGCTCAACGCGTCTTCGAACAGCGCGAGCAGCAACTCGTGCTTGCCGTCGAACTGGAGGTAAAAGCTCCGCAACGACTGGCGGGAACGGTCGACGACCTCCTGGACCGTAAAGTCCGTGCTGCCCTTCTCGATGATGATCGCTTGCGCGGCGTCGAGGAAGCGCTGAACGCGTTGCGCCGCCCGCAGTTTCGCGGTTTTGATGGACCGTTCGACAGCGCGCTGCTTCCAGGCGGGTTCTTCGCTCGGGCTCGTCACGGGCGGCTCCGCCGATTGCCGCGCGGGGAGAACATGGTTGGACTCTACCGGAGAACGCCGTGCCATCGGTGTGCTCGACCCCCTATGGACGCCGTGTCGGAGATTGTAACTTTCTCACGACGAGAATACTATTCTCTTAGACGTGTGTAGGGAAGCGGAATCGCAAAGAGCAGGACGCGCCGTCCCGGAGAATCCCGAAACCAACTCGCTGGGAGTGCCGTGCAACTGACTTTTGACGCCGACGTGGAGGCGTTCCGCGCCGAGTTCATCGCTTTTCTGGACGCACATCTCCCGTCGGAGGCCGAGGCGGTCGAGCGACCGCGGTCGAGTTCGCACATCCCGGGGTGGGCCCGGCGTTGGCAACGGCTGCTGTTCGACAGTGGCTGGCTGCTGCCCGGCAATCCGCCGGAATTCGGTGGCCGCAACGCCACGCTGCTGCAGCAATACGTGCATCTGGAGGAATTGGGGCGCCGGAGGATCTATCAGAGTTTCAATCCGCAGGGCGTGGGCATCATCGCGGCGTCGTTGTTGACGTTCGGCACCCCGGAGCAGAAGCGGCGATGGGCGGTGCCGATTCTGCGGGCCGAGACGTCCGCATCGCTGGGGATGAGCGAGCCGGGCGCGGGCTCGGACCTGGCGTCGTTGAAGACGCGGGCGGTGCTTGACTCAGATTCACAAGGTGACCACTTCGTGGTCAACGGGCAGAAGGTGTGGACGTCGGGCGCACACGACGCCGACGTGCTGTTGGCGTTCGTGCGCACCGCTCCGGACAAGCCCAAACACAAGGGCATCAGCGCGTTGATGATTCCCACCGATACTCCGGGTGTGGTCCGCCGCCCGTTCGCGTCGATGTGTGACGGCGACGAAGTCGATTTCAACGAGGTGTTTTTCACCGACGTGCGGGTGCCGGCCGAGAATCTGGTGGGTCAGCTCAACGACGGCTGGCGCGTGGCGACCGGTTCCCTCGGCCACGAGCGGGTCATGCTGTGGATGGGCTATGTCGACTTATTGCACGAGCTGACCGTCGATTTCACTCCGTCGGGATCGCTTGAGCGCGATCGCTACGCGACGCTGGTGATGGATTCCTATGCCCTGCGGCTGCTGGGGTCTGCCGCGTTGGCGCGCGCGGACCGTGGGGAAGAGGACGTACCCGCCCAGTCGGTGCTCAAGCTACTCGGTTCGGAAGCCCTGCAACGGGCCTCCGAGGACGCGCTCCACGCCGCGGGCGCCGAGGGGCTGGTCTATCACGCGGTTACGGCCCCGTTCGCCCCGCTGAACCTCGACAGCCACTATCGCAGCTGGTTCGATCGATACGCGCGGACCTTCGCCGCGACCATCGCCGGCGGCACTTCCGAGATTCAGCGGAACATCATCGCCGAACGGGTGCTCGGCCTGCCGCGCAATTAGCGGGCGTCCAGCCACGCGTAATAACCGATCGCGACGAGCCCCGCCGCGATCGACACCGCCCCCAATACCATCCCCGCGACGGCGATTCGGGGATTGTTCGCCTCGCCGCGCTGCACTCGCCTGCGCCCGACATCGCCGGTTATCACCGCCGCGATGCCGAAGGGCACGCCAATGAGCAGCCAGCAGGTGAGGAGCGCGACCATGCCCACGAGCAGCGAGGCAACGCCAACCTCGTTCCGGGGTGCATCGGGCTGACTCATCGGGTCCCATCCTCGTGGTTGCCAGACGAGTGTACGGCGTAGGTCGGCCGGGCGTTACAGCTCCGCCAGCCGTGGCGCAAAACCTTTGGCTCGCAGCATCGTTCCGGCCTCACGGGTCAGTTCCCGGCTGCTGCCGAGCAGAACGTCCAAGACCAGCGACCGCTTGACGTGGCGGTGCAGGGGGTGCTCGGCGGTGAAGCCGATGCCGCCCAGCACCTGCTGGCAGTGGCGCGCGGCGGTCCGCGCGGCCTCGCCGGCCGCGGCCTTGGCGAGCAGGGAAGCCAGCCCGTCGGCGTCGTCCGGCTCCGCGGCGGCGTCCAGGTTCGCCTCGGCGCCCTCGATCGCGACGAGGGTCTCTGCCAGCCGGTGCCGGATCGCCTGGAACGAGCTGATGTGGCGGCCGAATTGAACGCGGTCCAGGGCATGGCGGCGCGCCAGGGACAGCATCGCCCGGCTGGTCCCGATCAGCCACCAGCCCACCGCCCGACGGCCCGCCGCCAGTGCGGCCTGCGGCACTGGATCCCCTTGCGGCACACGGTGTATCGGCAACTCATCGTCGACCGCCGAGCCGGTGCCGTCGCCGCGCTCCCACACGACCCAGGAGCCGCCGGCGAACGGCAGCGGCGGGGTGCCCCCGGCCGCCGCCCCGGCCGCGCTCAGCACGACGTCGTTGAGCACGGGGGCGTGTGCGCCGGTCTCGCCTAGCAGCCGGAACACCAAAGGGGTTGCGAGGTAAGGTATTTCGTCGAGCATGTCGCGCCAGCCGACGTCGGACAACGCCGCCTCGAGCTTGGCGCCGCTCGCAGCGGTCATCGTGGTGCGCAGGGATTCGGCCAGCATGTGCAGTGCCTCGGGGTCCACGATCACTCCTTCCCGAGGTCGAGCAGTCGGCGGGCGATGATGTTGCGCTGGATCTCGGCGGTTCCGCCGTAGATGGTGGCCGCGCGCGAGTACAAATACTCCGCGCGCCACGGCGTGTCGTCGAGCTCGAGCGTCCCGGGCAACAGGTCCCGAACGGTGTCGTAGAGCCGCTGCTCGGCGGTGGCCAGCAGCACCTTGTCAATGGAGGTGTCGGGCCCCAGCCGCGCTCCGTCGCCCAGCCGGTGCTGCGTCGCACGTGACCGGCAGCGCAGCGTGTGGAGCGCGAGATAGGCGGCGCCGAGCGCGGATTCGTCCGGCTCGCCGGCTGCTGAAGTCTCGGCGATGAGCTGATCGAAGCGCGAGTAAAGATAGGCGATTCGCTGCCAGAAGCAGGTGGAACGCTCATAGGGCAGCAGGTCCATCGCCAGCCGCCAGCCGTCGCCCGGCCGGCCCAGCATCCGGCTCGCCGGGACCGCCACGTCGTCGTAGTAAACCTCGCAGAACTCGTCGACGCCGTGCATCGTGCGCAGCGGACGGATCGTGATGCCCGGCGTGTCCAGGTCGACGAAGAAGGCGGTGATCCCGTTGTGGCCGGGCGCGGTGCGGGTGAGCAGGACGCAGCGCGTCGAGAACTGCGCGAAGCTGGTCCATACCTTCTGCCCGTTGACGATCCAGTTGTCGCCGTCGGGCGCGGCGCGGGTGGTCAGCGAGGCAAGGTCGCTGCCGGACCCCGGTTCGGAAAAGCCCTGGCACCACTGCTCGCGACCGCTCAGCAGCCGCGGCACCATTTCGGCCGCGAGATCGGCGGGGGCATAGTCGATCATCGTCGGCGCGAGCACCTCGAGCATCGAGTACGGACCTGGCTCGGCGAGCCGCCGGCCGACGACCTCTTCGCCGACGATCGCGCGAAGCACGGCTGGGCCGCCCAATCCGCCGACTTCGACCGGCCAGCCGTAGCGCATCCAATCGGCGTCGTAGAGCGCGCGGCTGACGCGGGCGAACTGCTGCATATGGCCCTGCAGCGAGTGGTCGGGGCCGGGGCTCAAGTCATGCTCGTCGAGCCACGCGCGCAGGCCCGCCCGGAACTCCTCGACATTCACGGCTCGGCTTTCAGGGCTGCGGCCGGCCGACGGCGTGTGGGCGCCCTGAATCGTGCACGCCGCTGCGCCGGATGAACGTCATGGCCCGGGTCTTCAGCCGCCACCCGTCGGCCGTGCGGACGTAGGTGTCGCGGTAGTAGCCGATCCGCATGTCATGCGTGGCGTGGTCGATGAAGCACAGCGGTTGGGTGCCGCTCGCCGAGTCGCCGTCGATGTCGACCACCGCAGTTCCGGTGAGGAACAAGCCCTTTGGTGCCGCGGCCACCAGCTCCGGGAACCTGTCCAGCCGGTAGGTGTCGCCGAAGGCGCTGTAGGTTCCGTCCGGCGCGAACACGGCGATAAGTCCCTCGATGTCTTCCTGGGTGATGGTGACCGCGTAGCGGGCGAGCAGCTGCTGGATCTCGACCAGGTCGTCAGTTCTGGTTGGTTGACTTGTCGACATAGACCTTGCCGCCTTTCATGACGAAACTGACGTTCTGGGTAACCCGTATGTCTTCCAACGGGTTTCCCGGAACCGCGATGATGTCGGCGAGCTGGCCCGGCGCGAGCCGTCCCCGGTCGGTGGCATCGATCAGTTCGGCCGCGATCACCGTGGCCGCCCGCAGCACCGCCAGCGGCGGCAGGCCCCAGTCCACCAGGGTGACCAGTTCGTCGGCGTTGCGGCCGTGCGGAATCGCGGGCGCGTCGGTGCCCACCGCGATCTTCACGCCCGCCTCGTAGGCGGCCAGTATCGAGGTACGCGCCTTGGGAAACATCTCGGCCGCCTTGGCCCGCAGCTCCGGCGGAGCGTGCGAAACGTCCATCGCGTCGCCGTCGGCGAGCCGACGGGTGCTCACCAGGAAGGTGCCGTTTTCGACGAGCAGCGCGATGGCCTCGTCATCGATCAAAAAGCCGTGCTCGATGCAGTCGATGCCGGCGGCGACGGCATGCTTGACAGCATCGGCGCCATGCGTGTGCGCGGCGACGCGCAGGCCCCGCCGGTGTGCCTCATCGACGATCGCGCGCAATTCCTCATCCGAATAATGTTGCGCGCCAGGCGGTCCTGTCAGCGACATCACCCCGCCCGAGCAGCACACCTTGATCAGCTCGGCGCCGTGCTTGATCTGGTAACGCACCGCCTTGCGGATCTCGTCGATGCCGTTGGCGATGCCCTCCTCGACGGTCAGATCCAGGACGTGCGGCGCGAACGCGGCGAACATCGTCGGGTCCAGATGCCCGCCGGTCGGGGTGATGGCGTGTCCGGCCGGCACCACCCGGGGCCCGTCGATCCAGCCCGCATCGATCGCCTTGCCCAGTGCGACGTCGAGCAGGTAGCCACCGGTCTTGACGAAGAGCCCGAGGTTGCGCACCGTCGTGAACCCGGCGCGCAGCGTGCGGCGGGCGTTGCCGACCGCGCGCAGCACCCGCGTCGGCGGGTCGTCCTGCACCTGGGACAGACCGGGCTTCTCCCCGCGCCCGCCCATCAGGAGGTTGACCTCCATGTCCATCAGCCCGGGTAGCAGGATCGCCTCGCCCAGGTCGATCAGGTCGCCCTCCACACCACCGCCGATGCCGACGATCCGGTCGCCGTCGATGCGCAGGACGCCGGGCCGGAGGATCTCACCGGCGTCAACGTCGAGCAGCCCGGCGGCCTTGAGGGTCAACACCGGTCAGATCACCGGCTCCCGGATGCACTGGACCCAAGCCGCGCCGCTGTCGGGGACGCGCGGCTGTTTCCACGCCTCGACCGGAAACGACACCATGACGAGCGACTGCATGATGTGCATGAGAGTCTTTGCGTCGTCGGGCAGATCGTCCAACGGGTACTTGTCGCAGTAGGCAATGGCGTCGTTCAGCAACGGGAACGCGACATCGTAAAACTCCTGCATCTCGGCCATCGTAGACGCCAGACGCTTGGCGTAGCGCTCGGGCTCGGTGGCCAGATCCCAATCCAAATACGGCTGCAGGGCCGCGAATTCAGACGGCAGCGCCATTGCTTTGGTACTCCTTCACGTAGTCACCGGTCACCTTGTGCAGATGACGAATCAGGACTTCCTGGTCGCACAGCAGGAATTCTGTGACGGCCCTGGTGCCGATCATGGTTTGGGTCGCTTCCAGCGTGTTGGCGTCCTGTAGCGCGTATTCCTTGAAGGTTACGGCGGCCAACTCCTGGGCCAGGCGTTCCCGCGCGTTGCGCGGCGGGACGAAATACAGCGTGCACTCGAAGATGTGCTTGTCCACGGCGGTCGGCCAGTAGTGGTACGTCAGGAACCAGCCCGGCTCCCAGATCAGCAGCATAAAGTTCGGGTAGAAGTGCCAAGAGTCGATGCCCCACTGGGGCACCCGCTTCACGTTGACACCCGGTGGCAGCTCCAGCTTCTCGATGATCTCCGGCTTGTCCCAGGGACCGAACAAACCGCTGCGCAACACCTGGTCCATCGGCTTGACCATGGACATGTCCGGGGGTGGCGCCTGACCACCCCAGGTCGACTGCAGGCTGTGCGGGCCGGCCAACTCGTAGTGCAGCGCCTCATAGCCGAACTTCTGGATCTTGGCGGCTTCTTCCTTGGTGTACTGGCCCTGATGCAGGATCGGCGCGTGGTAGAACTCGACGAACGCGTCGATGAACAGCTTCCAGTTGCTCCCGACCTCGGCCCGGTAGGAGTAGGTCTCCGTCATCTCGCCGAACGGGTAGCCCTCGATGCCCTTGGCCAGCGGCCCGAGGTAGTCGGTGAGCGGCGCCGCGCCATTGTCGAAGTTGACGAAGATGAAGCCTTCCCACACCTCGCAACGCACCGGCACCAGGCCGTACTTGCTCTTGTCGACGCCGAAGAACTCATCCTCCTGCTGGACGAAGGTCAGCTCACCGTCCAGGCTGTAGCGCCAGGCGTGGTACTTGCAGGTGAACTGCCGACAGGTGCCGGAGGTCTCCTCGTGTGGAAAGTCGTTCCACACCAACTTGTTTCCACGGTGGCGGCAGACGTTGTGATACGCCTTGACCGATCCGTCCCTGGTCTTGACGACGATGACCGACATGCCCTTGCCGGCCGACGGCAGTTCCTTGGTGAAGTAGCTTCCGGTGCGTGGCAGCCGCTCCACCCGGCCGACGTTGAGCCACGTCCGCTTGAAGATTGCGTCGCGTTCGGCTTCGAAAAACGCCGGGTCGATAGAATCGGTGTAATCGACTGGCGCGGTTCCCAGTTCGGGATAATTCTCGGTCCAGCTGCCGGCGGCTGGCTTTGGGAAGTGGGGCAAGGCTCTAACCTCTCTCGTTCTCGAGCGGTACGCCAAAGGTGTTGATGGCCATCGCAAGCGCGATGTAGCCGCCGATGGTGAAGACCAGGTCCATCCGCTGGTGTTCGTCAAGGCGTTCGCACAGGGCGGTCCACGTCTCATCCGAGAGGTTGGACTTCTCGTCGAGCTCGTCGACGGCCGTGAATACCGCGCGGTCGAGCCCGTCGTCGGCCTCGCCGGTTCGGGCGGCGGCGATCTCGGCTTCGGACAGTCCCGCCTTCTTCGCGATGTCCACGTGGTGTGACCACTCGTAGGCGCAGCCGCGTCGATGGGCGACACGCAGGATCGCCAGCTCGCGGATGCGCGCCGGCAGCGAGGACTCGAGGAGCAGGTACCCGCCGAACCGCAGGTATGCGCGGGCCAGTTTCGGGTGGCGGGCGAGCGTCGACATCAGCGTGCCCGCATCCCGGGGATTACGCCGCTCCGGGGGCAACATCCCCGACAGTGCCTGCTCGGCAGCCTCGTCCCACTGATCGGCAGGCAGCGGCTGCAGGCGCATCCGCGTCTCCTCTCGGCGTCCTCTCAACCAACTCTCGGCCAAGGAGAATCGGATTCTCATTTCCAACCAACAGAGTTGCATGATTCGGCCTGCCGGTCAATCCCGGCTGCGTGGATCCGCATCGGCCGCCCGTCTCGGCGCCCCCGGGGCAGCGCCAGGCTCCGGGCCCCGCCGCAGCCGACCGGCCGACGCGCATTTCCAGGCCTTTTGTTGTCGCTTCGTCGCTTCGAAGCCGGCAACCGGCGCGGTCGCGTAGCCGCTGGTCAGGCCGGGGCGGTTCGCCGCAACAGCGGATGGATGTTGATTCTCGCTGCGCGAGAAGATAGTTTTCAAAATAGTGATCTTGGCGCCGGGCGGTGATTCGTCGATGCTGTGCGGGAGCGGCGCGTCCAAATCGCTCAGGTGGATCAGACTTGGAGAGGACTGGCCATGAACAAAGAAGACATGATCCTGATCAGCGTCGACGACCACACTGTCGAGCCGCCGAACATGTTCAAGAACCATCTGCCCTCGAAATACCTGGACGACGCGCCGCGGTTGGTGCACAACCCCGACGGCTCCGACATGTGGAAGTTCCGCGACACGGTGATCCCGAACGTGGCGCTCAACGCGGTCGCCGGCCGGCCCAAGGAGGAGTACGGGATCGAGCCCACGGGGCTCGACGAGATCCGGCCAGGCTGCTACAACGTCGATGAGCGCATCAAGGACATGAATGCCGGCGGCATTCTGGCCTCGATCTGCTTCCCGTCCTTCCCCGGCTTCGCCGCGCGGCTGTTCGCCACCGATGACCCCGACTTCTCGGTGGCGTTGGTGCAGGCCTACAACGACTGGCACATCGAAGAATGGTGCGGCGCGTATCCGGCGCGCTTCATTCCGATGGCGATACCGGTGATCTGGGACGCCGAGGCATGCGCGGCGGAGGTGCGCCGGGTTTCGAAGAAGGGTGTGCACGCCCTCACGTTCACCGAGAACCCGGCCGCGATGGGTTACCCGAGCTTCCACGACGAGTACTGGAACCCGCTGTGGAACGCCTTGTGCGACACCAACACCGTGATGAACATCCACATCGGGTCCTCAGGCCGGCTGGCGATCACGGCGCCGGACGCGCCGATGGACGTGATGATCACGCTGCAGCCGATGAACATCGTGCAGGCGGCGGCGGACCTGCTGTGGTCCAGGCCGATCAAGGAGTACCCGGATCTGAAAATCGCGCTCTCGGAGGGCGGCACGGGGTGGATCCCGTACTTCCTGGAGCGCGCCGACCGCACCTTCGAGATGCATTCGACGTGGACGCACCAGAACTTCGGCGGCAAGCTACCCAGCGAGGTCTTCCGTGAGCACTTCCTGACGTGCTTCATCAGCGACAAGGTGGGTGTCGCGTTACGCAACATGATCGGCATCGACAACATCGCGTGGGAGGCAGACTATCCGCACAGCGACTCGATGTGGCCCGGTGCGCCCGAAGAACTTTGGGACGTTCTGTCGACCAACAACGTGCCCGACGACGAGATCAACAAGATCACCTACGAGAACTCGATGCGCTGGTACTCCTTCGACCCGTTCACCCACATCACCCGGGAACAGGCGACCGTCGGGGCGCTGCGCAAGGCCGCCGAGGGACACGACGTGTCCATTCGCGCGTTGAGCCACCACAAAGACACCAGGGCGGGTTCCTCGTTCGCGGACTTTGCGGCCAACGCGAAAGAGCTCACCGGCAACCGGGACTGAGGCGCCGCCGGAAAGCTCAGTGCGCCGGTGCATTTCAACCAGAGGAGGCCCAGCAGTGCCCGGCGATGGGATGAACTTCGAGCTGACCGATGACCAGGAGCTGATCCGCCGGTCGGTCGCCGAGTTGGCCCGAAAGTTCGACGACCAGTACTGGATGGAAAAAGACCAGGCGCACGAGTTTCCCACGGAGTTCTACAACGCCATCGCCGATGGCGGGTGGCTCGGCATGACGATCCCGGTCGAGTACGGCGGTCACGGCCTCGGAATCACCGAAGCCACAATCTTGCTCGAGGAGGTCGCCAAATCCGGCGGCGCCATGAACGCGGCCAGCTCGATCCACCTGTCCATCTTCGGCATGCAACCCGTGGTCGTGCACGGCTCCGAGGAACTGAAGGCGCGCACGCTGCCCAAGGTCGCGACCGGCGACGTGCACGTCTGCTTCGGGGTGACCGAACCCGGCGCGGGGCTCGACACCTCACGCATCACCACGTTCGCCAAGCGGGACGGCGATCGCTACATCGTCAACGGCCGCAAGGTGTGGATCTCCAAAGCCATGGAGTCCGACAAGATCCTGCTGCTGACCCGCACCCAGGCCTACGAGGAAGTCACCAAGAAGACCGACGGGATGACCCTGTTCATCACCGACCTGGACCGCAGCCGCGTCGACATCCGCCCGATCCGCAAGATGGGCCGCAACGCCGTCAGCTCCAACGAGTTGTTCATCGACAACCTGGAGGTGCCGGTCGAGGACCGAATCGGCGAGGAGGGCAACGGGTTTCAGTACATCTTGGACGGCCTGAACCCGGAGCGGATGCTGATCGCCGCCGAGGCGCTCGGCATCGGCCGGGTGGCGCTGGACAAGGCGGTGAAATACGGCAACGAGCGTGAGGTCTTCGGCCGGCCCATCGGCATGAACCAGGGCCTGCAGTTCCCGCTCGCCGACTCGCTGGCACGCCTCGACGCCGCCGAGTTGATGCTGCGCAAGGCCACCTGGTTGTACGACAACGGCAAACCCTGTGGCCGCGAGGCGAATACCGCAAAATATCTGTGCGCCGATGCGGGCTTCACCGCGGCGGACCGCGCCTTGCAGACCCACGGCGGCATGGGTTACGCGGAGGAATATCACATCACGCGCTACTTCCGTGAGGCCCGGCTGATGAAGATCGCGCCGGTCAGCCAGGAAATGATCCTGAACTTTCTGGGATCCAACGTCCTGAAATTGCCGAGGAGCTACTGATGACCAATCCGCTGTTCGACCTCACCGGCCGATCGGCGTTGGTGACCGGAGCCGGCCGATCTCACCGATGAGAGCCCGCGCGCGGGTCGGCTCGTCGTTTACTGGTAGGTGGGCGTTGTCGAGATCTGACGTCGGATCAAAGAAATACCCGGAGCAAACGGAGTGCACATGCGTGAGACAGTCATCGTCGAGGCGGTACGGACGGCAGTAGGGAAGCGCAACGGAGGGCTGTCCGGCATGCACGCCGCCGACCTGTCCGCGGTCGTGCTCAACGAATTGCTGGACCGCGCCGGCGTCGGCCCGGAGATCGTCGACGACGTGATCTGGGGATGCGTGTCCCAGGTCGGCGACCAATCCAGCAACATCGGGCGCTACGCGGTCCTGGCCGCCGGGTGGCCGGAAACCATCCCCGGAACCACGGTCAACCGGGCCTGCGGTTCCAGCCAGCAGGCGCTCGATTTCGCCGCCCAGGCGGTGATGTCGGGTCAACAGGACGTCGTCGTGGCCGGCGGTGTCGAGGTGATGAGCCGCGTGCCGCTCGGTGCGGCCAGGGCGACCGGCATGCCCTACGGCCCGAAAGTGCTTGCGCGCTATGACGATTTCTCCTTCAACCAGGGCCTGTCGGCGGAGATGATCGCCAAGAAGTGGGGGTTTTCCCGCGGCCGGCTCGACGAGTACTCGGCCCAGTCCCACGAGCGGGCGGCCGCGGCCCAGGACGCCGGTGCCTTCGACGATCAGATCGCGCCCGTGTTCACCGACGACGGCACCGTGGTGGCCGACGAGGGCGTGCGCCGCGGAACCAGCGTCGAGAAGCTGGCCGGGCTCAAGCCCGCGTTCGTCGACGACGGCGTCATCCACGCGGGCAACTCCTCGCAGATCTCCGACGGGGCGGCCGCCCTCCTCGTGACCACGTCGGAGATGGCGGTCGAGCTGGGTTTGACGCCGCTGGTGCGCTATCGCGCCGGCGCCGTCACCGGGGCGGACCCGGTGCTCATGCTCACCGGTCCCATTCCGGCGACCGAGAAGGTGCTGACCAAGGCCGGCGTCGCGCTGGCGGACGTGGGAGTCTTCGAGGTCAACGAGGCGTTTGCGCCGGTCCCGCTGGCCTGGCTGGCGGAAACGGGTGCGGATCCGCGACGGACAAATCCGCTGGGCGGGGCCATCGCACTGGGACACCCGCTCGGCGCGTCCGGCGCGGTGCTGATGACGCGCATGGCGCACCACATGCGCGACAACGGCATTCGCTACGGGCTGCAGACGATGTGCGAAGGCGGCGGCACGGCCAACGCCACCCTGGTCGAGCTCGTTTCCTGACGCGGCGTGGCTGAGGCCCTTGTCGCAACGGCTAAACCAACCTACTGTGTGTTCAGTAGGTTGGTGAATCGGTACGACGTTGACCCAGGGAGCCCTTTTGCCCGTCGCTCGGCGATACGACACGCTGCTCGCCAAGGGCGAGGACCGCAAGCAGCGGATCCTCGACGTCGCCCAGCGCCTGCTCACCCGCAACGGCTGGCGCAACACGACCCTCGCCCAGATCGCCGGCGAGGCCGGCGTCACCCCCGCCGGCCTGCTGCATCACTTCGAGTCCAAGGAGCAGCTGCTACACGCGGTGCTGGACGCCCGTGACGCCGATGACGACTCCCATGCCGACCGGACCGGTGATCTGCTGGTCGAGATCGCCCGGGTCGCCGAGCGCTTCACCCGGGCACCCGACATGGTGGGCACGTTCACCGTCCTGCTGATCGAAAACATCGATCCCGACGCCCCGCTGCACAACCGCATGCTTTCCAGGCAGCGCGAAGCGATCGACATCGTCGCCGAACTCATCCGGCGCGGTCAGGCCGACGGCCGCTACCGCCCCGACATAGACCCCGCCGTCAAGGCAATCGAGATTCTCGCCTTCGTCCACGGAATGGAAACAATATGGCTGCTCGACCCTTCGATTCCGCTGACCGACGCGTTCAAGGAGTACGCGGAGGCGCTGGCACGGGACTTCGCGCCGCCGAAGACCAGCGGGAGGCCATGAGGTACCGGCTCGACGTCGTCGCCTCGAGCGTCGTCGACGTGGTGCGGTTCGCCGGCGGCAGGCTCTTCGACCGTGCGATGGCGGGCTGGGACGTCACCGTGCTGCTGACCGACCTGGCCGACCACCCAGACACCCGGCCGCTGCAGATCGTCGGCGCCCAGGCGCTCGACCTCGAGGATGCCCTGGCCGCGGTGGAATCGCGGCCCCGCCCCCAGGCGCTCGCGGCCGCGGCCGACCTGTTCGGATGCGACTCGCGAGTGCGGCAGGGCGTCTTGCAAGCCCTCGATCACGGGGTCACGGAGGTGACGCTGTGGGGGGAAACCTGGCCCGCCGAGCTGGCTGACAGCGTCGGCCTGGTGCAACACCGGCTGAGCATGGCCGCGACGATCTTCAAGTCCCAGGCGCTCGCGGCGGCCCTGAATGGTGGCGGGTTGCCGCACGGCTCGATCGGTTGCCTCGAAACCTTCCGGAGCGGCCTGATGGCATGCCCGTCGGTCGCCGCCGACTTGGTTCCCGCCGGCTGATCGACCCGCTCGAGCCACGGTCGGCGGCCCCGAGCTGTCGTTGACGGGGTCCGGGCCGTGTGGAAATGTAATGCTCATCTCTGAGAGGATCATTCTCACTGCTGAGATTCGAACGGAGCAAGATGGCGAACGACTTCTCCAAGACGGACTTCTTCCGGGGTACCGAGCTCATCGCGGACCCCTATCCCTACTACGAGTCGCTGCGGGAACAATGCCCGGTGACCCGGGAAGGCCACCACGGCGTCACCATGGTGACGGGTTGGGACGAAGCCTGCGCAGTGCTGAACGACGCCGAGACGTGGTCCTCGTGCATCTCGGTGACCGGACCGTTTCCCGGCTTCCCGGTGCCGCTCGAGGGTGACGACGTGACCGAGCTGATCGAGCAGCACCGCGACGAGCTGCCGTTCAGCGACCAGCTGCCCACGCTCGACCCGCCGACCCACACCAACCACCGCTCCCTGATGATGCGGCTGATCACCCCGAAGCGCCTCAAGGAGAACGAGGACGCCATGTGGGTGCTCGCCGACCAGGCGCTCGACACGTTCCTCGCGCCAGGGCACGGCGAATTCATCAAGGGCTTCGCCGGCCCGTTCACGCTGCTGGTCATCGCCGACCTGCTCGGCGTTCCCATGGAGGATCGCGGCAAGTTCGTCAAGGGCATAGCTGAGCACGCAGGTGGCGGCATCGGCGGCACCAGGGGGTCCCTGGCCCACAGTCCGCTGGAATTCCTCTACGGCCTGTTCTCCGATTACGTCCGGGACCGCCGGCGCGAGCCCCGCGACGACGTGCTGACCGGCCTGGCCACCGCGACCTACCCCGACGGCTCGATCCCCGAGGTCGAAGACGTGGCCCGCGTCGCCAGCAACGTCTTCTCGGCTGGCCAGGAAACCACCGTGCGGCTGCTCGGCGCCGCGCTGCAAACCATCGGGGAGCGCCCGGAAATCCAGGCGCAGCTGCGCAAGGACCGCAGCCTGATCCCCAATTTCATCGAAGAGTCGCTGCGCCACGAGAGCCCGGTCAAAGGTGACTTCCGGCTGAACCGCAGGCCGGTCAACGTCGGCGGGGTGGACCTGCCCGCCGGCACCACCGTGATGATCGTGCAGGCGGCGGCCAACCGGGACCCGCGCCGGTTCGAGGACCCGGCCACATTCGATCCCGCCCGCAAGAACGCTCGCCAGCACATCTCGTTCGGGCGCGGCATCCACAGCTGCCCCGGCGCACCGCTGGCGCGCGCCGAAACCCGGGTGGCGATCGAGCGCCTGCTCGACCGGACATCCGACATCAGGATCAACGAGGGCGTGCACGGTCCGGCGAATGACCGCCGCTACCAATACGTTCCGACCTACATCCTGCGCGGGCTGACGGAACTGCACCTGGAGTTCACGCCGGCATGAGGGTTTGGGTCGACGACCAACGCTGTCGCGGCCACGGCGTGTGCACGACGCTGTGCCCGGAAGTGTTCAGCCTGACCGACGATGGCTACGCGGAGGCGATAACCTCCGACGTCCCAACGGAATTCGACGCCGCCACCCAGGAGGCCATCCAATGCTGTCCCGAGCAGGCCATCAGCGATCTCACGAAGGAGACGTAATGCCCAAAGGATATGTCATCCTCACCGAGGCCATCAAAGATCCTGAGGGCATGAAGGCCTACGGCCAAGCCGCGGGAGCGGCGATGGGTGGCGTCAACATCCTCGCGGTGGACACCGCTCCCAAGGCCCTCGAGGGCAGCTGGCACGGCGACCAGACCGTCGTGCCGGAATTCGAATCGGTGGATGCCGCCCGGGCGTGGTACGAGTCCGAGGCCTACCAAAAGGCGGCGAAGCTGCGCCAAGCGGCGGCCGACTGCAACGCGGTCATCCTCGCCGGCTTCGAAATACCTTCGGCCAGTAGCTGATCGCTACTCCACGATGGAGATCGCCTGGCGAGGGCACTGACGCACGGCCTCGCGGACGTCCGCCTCGGTCTCCGGTGTGACCTCCGGCTTCAGGACGGTCAGCATGTCGTCGTCGCCGAGGTGAAATATCTCGGGGTTGATGCCCATGCAAACGCCGTTGCTCTCGCAAAGGTCCCAATCGACTTCGATTCTCATTGCGGCCCCCTTTACCGAAGCACCTTGACGGGTACATTCTTCCAGCCGGCGACGTTTTGCATGTTCACCCGCTCGCACCCCGCCCAGTCCACCTCGTAGCGCGGCATGAAGTCCAGCAGCCGGTCCAGCGCGATCCTGCTTTCCATGCGGGCCAGCGCCGCACCCAGGCAGCTGTGAATCCCGTATCCGAGGCCGAGGTGCTGCGCCTCGGTCTGGTCGCGCTCGACGTTGAACGTGTCGGCGTCGGTGAAGGCGTCCGGATCCCGGTTCGCCGCGGCGCCGCAGAGGAACACCGGTTTGCCCGCGGGAATCACGCCGCCGCTGACGTGTGCCTCCTTGAGGGTGTAGCGGACGTTGTACTGGACCGGCCCCTCGTAGCGCAACAGCTCCTCGACCGCACCGGGGATCTTGTCGCGGTCGTCGAGCAGCAGCTGCCACTGGTCGGGATTGCGGGCGAAGATCACAGCAGCATTGCCCAGCAACTTGGTGACGGTCTCGGCGCCCGCCCCGCCCAAAAGGGTGGCGAAGGCGGTGATTTCGATGTCGTCCAGCTTGCGGGGCTGACCGTCATCGCCGGGGATCTCGGCGGCGATCAGCCTGCTGATCATGTCCTCCTGCGGATCGGCGCGGCGCTCCTGTATCAGGCCGAAGTAGTACATCGCGGTGTCGATGTTGGCCTGCATCCCGGCTTCGCTGATCTCGATCTGTCCCGGTTCGTGATGCAGGCTGGTGTCGATCCAGTGCCGCACTTGCTGGCGGTATTCCTCTGGCACCCCGGCCATCCGGGTGATGACCTCCACCGGGAACGGCCCGGAGAAGTCCTGAACGACGTCGAATTGGTCGGGATCGGCCACGCCCAGGTATTTGTCGATGACTTCGACAACCGTCTCGCGCTGCGATTGAATGGCCCGCGGCGTGAACGCCTTGTTGAGCAGGCTGCGCATGTGGCGGTGCTCCGGCGGGTCCATGAAGATGATCGACTTCTGCTCGGGGGACAGGCCTCGCCGCACCATCGCGAGGTCGCAGCCGCGCGCCGAGGAATAGGTCTCGAAGTCTTTGAACGCGGCCGCGACGTCCTCGTGGCGGGTCAGCGCGTAGAAGTCCTCTTTCTCGTCGTAATACAGTGGCGCGTCCTCGCGCATCCGCCGGTAGATGTCGAACGGGTTGTTGAAGTAGTCCTCGGAGTACGGATCGAAGACAACCTTCGGTTTGGTCACTGCGTGCTCCTCATCGGCGGGCTGAAACCGTTACAGCGGATTGCCTGACTGTAACGCTAACGGTAGCGCTTTCGTGTGGAACCGGAAAGATCAAAACGCCCCCTTCTCAAACCCTCCGGGCGTTATTTGCCAAGGGCCCCACGCCGTCGATGACGTCGTCCAAAACGCCGAGATCGCTGCCCAATTCCGTGGCGACGCCGCGGGCGACCGACACGTCTTTGCCGACGAATTCGCCGGCGACCTCGACGAACGACGCGACGGAACCCCCGGCCGCGACGATGTCTAGCACCCGGCTCGCTGCGCTGCCGTGCGGCAGGGCGGCCAGCAGGGTCGACTCCGGCACGCCCAGGCGTTCGCCCAGTCGGATCGACTCCGCCAGCAGCCCGATCTGAGCGGCGAACAGCGCGTTGTTGACCAGCTTCACCTTCTGGCCGGCGCCGAGCGGTCCGACGTGCACGACCGGATCGCCATAGCAGCCCAGCACGTTTCGCACCCGCGCCACTGCGTCGTCGGCGCCACCCGCGAACAGCGTCAACCTGCCGGCCGCGATGTCGTGCGGGCCGCCGCTGACCGGGGCGTCGACCACCCCGACATGGTCGGCGCGGGCGGCGACGGCCTCGATCGTTCTCGGGCTTGCGGTGGTGTGCACCACCAATGTCGAACCCGGCGCCATGGTGGGCAGCAGGGCGCCGTCCAGGCAGACCTCCCGCACCTGTTCGTCGGTGAACACGCAGACGATCACGACATCGGCCTGCGCGCCGGCCTCGGGCACCCCGCTCACCGGGCGGGCACCCAGGCGCTCGAGGTCGCGGCGCCGCTCGTCCGTCCGGCCCAGGACCCGTACGTCGTGGCCGACCTCGACGAGGCGGGCCACCATCGGGCGTCCCATCCGGCCCGCGCCGATGAATCCGACCCTCATCGGGCCCTCATCGGGGATGTCCCATCGAAGCCAGCGTGGCGTCGGCGGCGTCGAGCACGGCACCGGGGTCGGCCGAGGCCCGCTCGGCGAGTTCGGCGATCAGGCGGACATCCTTCTGCAGCAGCGTCCCCGCCAGGCCGCCCAGGCGCTCCAGGCCGCCCACACCGCCAAGGGCGTTGAGCGCGAAGCTGTTTGCGCTGCCGCGGGAGACGACTTCGATGAACCGATCGGGGGAGACACCCAGCGCGTCGGCCAGCGACAGGGCGGCGGCCGCCGTGCCCAGGTTGGCGGTGAACAGCAGGTTGTTGAGCAGTTTGGTGGTTTGCCCGGACCCCAGGTCGCCGAGGTGCACGACCGGATCGGCGTAGGTTTCGAACACCGGGCGGCAGCGCTCGACGACGTCGGCGTCGCCGCCGACCATCACCAGCAGGCGGCCCTCGGACGCGGCGCCACCGCCGCCGCTGACCGGTGCGTCGATGACTGAAACGCCTCGGGCGCCAGCTTTTTTCGCGAGCACGCGGCATGTGTTGGGATGCACCGTGCTGTGCACCGCGATGACGCCTCCCGGTTCCATCGCCGCCAGCAGCCTGCCCTCGCCTGAGGTGATTTCCTCGATGTCGGTGTCGCCGACCACGCACAGGCAGACCAGGTCGCTGGCCGCGGCGAGTTCGGCGGGCGACGCGGCGAGGATGGCCGGGGTATCGGCGAACGGCTCGAGGGTCGCGGGCCTGCGCGCCCACAGCGTCGTCTCGTAGCCGGCGTCGACGATCCGCCGCGCCATCGGGCCGCCCTGGCTGCCCAGCCCGATGAATCCGACTTTCATCCGGCCGCCAGGTCATCGTGTGCGTCAACCTTGTTCGCGCGGGCCGCCACGCATTCCTCGGCGAACGAAAGAACCTCCGCGTGATAATCCGGGGCGGTGTGGCCAAGGCTGATGTTGTGTCCCGCCTCGGGCTGCCGGTGCACGGCGAACCGGGGCGCGCCGGAGAACATGGCGGTGATCTCGGTTACCGCCGAATCGTCGGTCTGCCAGACCCGTTCGTACTCGGCAATGCTGAAATGCACCGGGACGCGCACGGCGGGGGCGAGCGCCGGGAAGGTCTGGCGGGCCCAGTCCGAGACCGCCTGGTCCTCGTAGGCGGGCGCCGACGGGGAAACCGTTACGCCGGTGAGGATCTCGGGCGGATACAGCCGTTCCGGGCTCCACAGCAGCTCGCGCATGCCGGCTGGGCGGCTCTGCCGGGTCGCCGTCTTGAGCAGCTCTCGGGCCGCGGGGTGCCAGTGCCGGCCGGTGCCCGCTAATTCGACGCCGAGCAGATCACCGCCGCGTTCGTCGGCGGCCATCCGCATCGTCAGTTCGCACCCGCCCGAGTGTCCCATCACGAATACGCCGGCGCCGCTTGGCCGTTCGCCGATGATGCGGTCGATCGCCCCGTAGGCGAGGTTGACGCGTTGATCGCCTTCGACCATGGCCTCGGGATAAGGCGCCGAGCTGCCATAGCCGGGCCGATCGAGCGCCACCACGGTGAATCCCGCTGCCGCGCCGGTCCGCAGCAACGAGAGGGACGGGTGGCCCGGGCAGTCGAAGTAGACCGCGGTGGTGCCTCCGCCGTGGATGGCCACGATGACGGCCTTGGGCTCGGGCGCTTCGGCGATTAGCGCCGACATCGGCACGCCGTCGACGATCACCAACCGGGGGCGGACAGCCGGCGCGGCGCTCACGCGTCGGCCCGCAAAAGCAGAACGCCGCTGGGCGTGAGCCCGCCGCTGCTGACGACGCCGACGCGGGGGCCGGTGACCTGCCGGTCGCCGGCCTCGCCGCGCAGTTGGCTGATCGCTTCGTGCAGCAGGCCCATGCCGTGGGTGCGGCCGTGCGACAACTGGCCGCCGTGGGTGTTCAGCGGCAGCAGGCCGTCGCGGGCGATGTTCTTGCCGCCGTCGAGAAACTCTTTGGCCTCGCCGATGCCGCAGAAGCCCAGCGCCTCGATCCAGGACAGGCAGTTCATGGTGAAGCCGTCGTACAGTTCGGCGACGTCGACGTCGGTGGGGCGCAGCGACGTGCGGGTCCACACGTGCGCGGCTTGGCCCAGCACCTGCGGCTCGTGGGTGAGAGTGCTTTGGTCCCAGTCGATTCGCTCGATGATCTGCGTGCCGACCGCCTCGACCAAAACCGGCGGCTTGGCCAGGTCGCGCGCCGCGTCGACGGCGGAGACGATGACGGCGATCGCGCCGTCGCACGGGACGTCGCAGTCATAGAGGCCGAACGGTGTGGTGATGGGCCGGGCGTTGAGGTAGTCGTCCATCGTCATCGGGGTCCGATAGACCGCGGTCGGATTGAGCTCGGCGTTGGCGCGCTGGTTCAGCGCGATCCAGCCGAGCGTCTCTTTCGTCGTGCCGTAACGGTGGAAGTGCCGCTGCGCGTTCATCGCCAGGGTGTGTGCGGCCGAGGTGGCGCCGAACGGGAATGTCCAGCCCGTGACGCGGCCCATCGATGGGGTGACCTTGCCCTGCTTCATCAGCTCGTTGTGGGTGGCTTCCCACAGCGTGCGGAAGCACAGCACGTGCCGGGCCAGGCCGCCGGCGACGGCGAGCATGGCGGCGATCACCGACCCGCCCGGACCGAAGGTCTCCATGGCGCCGTTGTGCCAGGTCGGGCGGATGCCCAGTGCCGCCTCCAGCGCGGTCACCCCGCCCTCGCCGAAGCCGCCGACATTGATCGCGCCGGGGTAGGTGGACAGGCCGTCGATGTCGGCGAGGGTCAGCCCGGCGTCGGCGATCGCGGCCTCGCAGGCCTGCACCGTCAGCGACAGCGGCTGCTGCATCAACCGCCGCCCGATCGGTGACATGCCGATTCCGGTCAGCGCGACCTTGTCTTCGAACTTCTCCGCGGTGAGCATGGGGCGGACGTGTTCACCGAAGCGCTCGGGCTCGATCTCGTCGGGCGGCAGGGAACCGGATTCGGCTCCCGGAACCGGCCGGAAGAGCGGCAGCCAGACGTCCTCGATGTGCTCGAAGACGACCTCCACCTGCTGGCCCAACTCGAGCCGGCCGGGGTCGCACTCCACGATGTTGGTGGTCAGCCGGACCCGGGGATCTTCCGCGATCGCCACCTGCGCGACCACGTAAGGGGCCGGCATCCCGGGCAGGCTGAACCGATGATTCACCGTGAACCCGGCCAGCGTCGCCCTGCCGGAAACGTCCCGCACACCCATGTCGCGCGCCCGGCAATACCGGCACACCGGCGCCGGCGGATGGATCAGCGATTCGCAGGCCTGACATTCCTGCATCCGCAGGGTGCCGTCGGCTCCTGACGTCCAGAAGAATTCGTTGTCCAGCGTGAGCAGCGGCAGCGGACGTGTCAACGCGTGAAACCCCATTCGGCTTCGTTCGCCTCGGTGTTGACGTGGGCGGCGGGATCCTCGTCGGTGCTCGGTTGAGGCGCCACGTCATCCGGTCGACGTTCGTCCATCTCCATGATGGCGTGCGCCGGGCAGTCCATCAGGGCCCGCATGACCGCGTCGCGGTCGGCCTCGGCGACGGTGCCGTCCCCGATCACGCACGCGTATCCCCAGTCGTCGAGCGAGAAGTACTCGGGTGCGTGCTTGGCGCAGATGCCGAAGCCGTCGCACAGGGTGCGGTCGAGATGGATTTTCATGCCCCCGCTCACGCGTAGACCACCGCCTCCACCTCGTATGGCCGTTCGGCGCGAAACACGTTGGCACGGCACGATTCACAGGTGTTGTCGAGATGCCGCGCCACCGTCTGCGGGAACTGGTCGAGCAGGCTGCCCGCCACGTTGGTCGCGGCGTCCAGCGTGGCGCACGCTCCGCGACCGCGCAGCGTCACCGACCACCGGCGCAGCCGGTCGAGGTCGTCGGGCGTGGCGGCGCCGTCACGCAGCGCGCAGGCGACCGCGGCCATCGCCGCGGTCCCGTTGAAACACGAACCGCATTGCCCGGCGTTTTCCCGATCGAAGTAGGCCAGCACGGACGCGGCGACGGCGACGGGACAGTCGTCGGTGATCACCGAGATCGCACCGCAGCCCAGGCCGCTGCCCAGTCCGCGCAGCGTCTCGTGGTCCAGCGTCGCGTCCAGCACAACCCGGTTGAGCAGTCCGGCGAAGTAACCGCCCAGCAGCGCACCCTGCACCTGGTCCGACGAAATCCCGTGCAGCGCAAGCAGTTCACGGAAGGGGAGGCCGTGCGGCACCTCGTAGAGGCCCGGTGGTCGGCCGCCGCCCGTCAGCGTGACCAGGAAGGTGCCCACCGACAACGAGGTGCCCACCGAGCGGAACTCCGCCGAGCCGTGCCGGTGCAGGAAGGGCAGGTTGGCCAGGGTCTCCACGTTGCTCACCAGGGTGGGCCGCCCGCCGACCCCCCGCTGGAAGGGCCGCGGTGGCTTGTCCGTCGGCTTGACCGGTCCGCCGTTGATCGCGCGGGTGACCGCGGTCTCCTCGCCGGCGATGTACCCCGGCGCGACGTTGATCAGCTCAATCGTGATGTCGCCGAACGCATGCTCTGTCAGCGCGGCTTCCACGCTGCGGGCGGATTCGGCGTCGGACACGTAGACGTAGGCGCGGCCGGCGGCCACCATGGCGGCGGCAAGTCGCAGCCCGTCGAGCACCAGGTGCGGCCGGTTGCGGAGCAACCAGCGATCCTTGATGGAGGCGGGCTCGCCCTCCTCGCCGTTGGCGACGACGACCGAGCCACCCGCCAGACGCCCGTTGTCGCGCACGGCCCGCAGCTTCACCGCGAGCGGGAAGGCCGCACCCCCACGGCCGGCCAGCCCGCCGGATTCGACCTCACTCAGCAGTCGGTCGGCG
>NZ_DATJPU010000125.1:0-7411 GCF_035506235.1 Mycobacterium sp. | reverse complement strand
CGAAATGAAGCCGGCCATGTTGGGCACCACCGTGCCGGCGGTGCCTCCCTGCTGCAGCAACGGGTAGATCGGCACCTCGATCGTCGCGCCGGTCTGGTAGGCCATCACCGTGTAATCGAGCCAGTGAAAGATCGACGGCGCGAAGATGAACGCACCACCGTGGATCGCAACGACGTAGTCGCCGTTCGGATGAGCCGGCGTGATCTGCACGACCTGCATCCCGTTGGACGTGGTCTGCGTGACCGTTTCTCCGAGCAGCAAGGGCAACAACTTTGGCGGTGTGTTGCTGAGACCGATCCCAAGTAGCGGATTGTCTCCGGTAAACAGCTGTAGCAATGGCGAATTCGGCGCCAAAAGTTGGGCTTCGAATCCGGGGAACAGACCCAGGAGGGGTTTCACCGGGTACAGCGCAGCCTCTTCGAATCTGGTTGCCAGCGACGGTCCGCCGGTGAAGGTCCCCGTCTGCGTTGCGGCGAAGGGCGGAGCTGCCGGTGCCCCGAAGATGCTGCCAACGACGATGTTGGACAGATGGTTGAAGCCGTTGGCCACCGTCGTGGGGGCCTGCTGAATTCCTTGCTCGACGGAGGCGAAAGCGTTCTGCAGCGCTTGCTCCCAATCGCCTAACTGCGCGACCGTCGCCGACGCACTGGCGTGATATCCGCTCATCGCGGCGACGTCCTGCGCCCACATTCGCTCGTATTCGGCCTCGGCGGCCGCGATCGCCGGTGCGTTTTGACCGAACAGGTTCGAGAGCACCAACGACACCAGCTGACCGCGATTGGCCGTGATCGATCCCGGGTCCACGATCGTCGCCAGCGCGGCCTCGTATGCAATCGCCGCCGCCCGCGCTTGGGTTGCCGACTGTTCGGCTTGAGCGGACGCCCCGCCCAGCCAGTCCACATACCCGGCCGCCGCGTTGGTCATTGACGCCGAGGACGGACCCTGCCAGGCCTGGCCGGCCAGGTCGGACGTCACGGAGTTGAATGCGTTCGCCGCCGCGCTCAACTCACTGCGGATCCCGTCCCAGGCCGCCGCCGCCTCCAACATCGGCCCCGGACCCGGCCCATCGAGGAGCAGTACCGAATTGACCTCGGGCGGCCACACCGAAAAGTTCATCATCGCTCCCCTCGATCAGCCCATCAGCAGCCTTATTCCCGCAACGTACATAATCTGTTCGCGCACGGTGGGACATCACGGCCGGTCGGGCCGAGTAGATTCTCCCGCCTCGAAATAGACAAGATGCACGAGCCTCAAACTTCGTATCCCCATCACAATCTGCAAAGCCAACAGCGCCTCGTGAAGTGTCCGATCGCCTATCCTGTGTGAACCGGGGGCCCGGATCGGCGGAGGGTGGATGACCGCAGCGACCGCGTGCCGTACATGTGGCACCGAGCCGCGCGAGGGTGCACGATTCTGTGACGGCTGTGGTGCTTCAGTCCAAGACGGCGATGCCCGGGCGGAGTACAAGCAGGTGACCATTCTGTTCGCCGACGTGGTCCGCTCGATGGACATCGCCGCGGCAGTGGGCGCGGAGCGCCTGCGGGAGATCATGGCCGACCTCGCTGACAGCTGTGCCGCAGTTGTGCAGCGCTACGACGGCACCATCGACAAGTTCACTGGCGATGGGATCATGGCGGTGTTCGGTGCGCCGGTGGCGTTGGAGGATCACGCTATCCGCGCTTGTCGTGCGGCACTGGCCATTCAAGATGCGACCGTCCGACTGGCCGCCGACGTCATGGAGCGCGACGGTGTGGACCTACGGTTGCGCGTGGGACTTAACTCCGGTCAGGTGATCGCCGGTGAAATCGGCTCGGGGCCTTTCGGTTATACCGCCGTCGGTGAGCAAGTCGGCGTGGCCCAGCGGATGGAATCGGTCGCCCCGCCGGGCGGGGTGATGCTCAGCGCATCGACAGCGCGACTTGTCGATGGCGCCGCGACTCTCGGCGAATCTGAGCTGGTTGAGATCAAGGGCGCCGATGTGCCGGTGCCCGCCTGCCGCCTGCTGGGCATGGGAGACCGGCATCGCGCTGCCGAACGTGGTGAGTCCAAACGTGTTGGTCGGCGGTGGGAGATGTC
Source organism: Mycobacterium sp. (assembly GCF_035506235.1). Taxonomy (GTDB): domain Bacteria; phylum Actinomycetota; class Actinomycetes; order Mycobacteriales; family Mycobacteriaceae; genus Mycobacterium. Next base: position 5,335 of record NZ_DATJPU010000125.1, on the reverse strand, counting down.
CGCTGTCGAGGGTTTGTTGGGCCGTGCCATCGACGGGCGCGGCGCTGTGGTCGGCGTAGTGGGCTCGCCTGGCATTGGCAAGAGCCGTCTCGTGCGGGAAGTCTCTGCGATGGCGGCCACCCGGGGGGTCGACGTGTTCACCGCGTTTTGCGAGTCGCACACCGCTCACGTGCCCTTCCATGCCGTGGCGCGGCTGTTGCGTGCGGCCACCGGCGTCACTGGCCTTGACCCGCAGACTGCTCGCGATCGACTGCGCGCCCAGGTTCCCGACGCAGACACCGAGGACTCGCTACTTCTCGATGACCTGCTGGGCCTCGCCGACCCCGATGTGGAACTGCCGAATATCGATCCTGATGCCCGTCGGCGACGGTTGACGGCACTGGTGAATGCTTTTTCCTTGGCTCGGGAAACGCCAGCGGTTTATGTTGTTGAGGACGCCCATTGGATCGACGAGGTCAGTGAGTCGATGCTGGCCGACTTCTTCGTGGCGATCCCCCAGACGCCGTCGCTGGTGCTGATCACCTATCGCCCCGAATATCGGGGCGCATTGGCTCACGTGGCAGCTGCACAAACCATAGCCCTTGCGCCGCTGAGTGATTCAGAGACCGCTGCCTTGGTGGCCGACTTGCTTGGCCCGGACTCATCAGTTGACGCGCTGGGTCAGACGATCGCCGACAGGGCCACTGGAAACCCGTTCTTCGCCGAGGAAATCGTGCATGAACTCGCTGACCGCCGCGTGCTGCAAGGCAAGACGGGCGCATACACCTGCACGGCAGAGGTTGCCGAGGTGCGTGTGCCGGCGACTCTGCAAGCGACCATCGCTGCGCGCATCGATCGGCTCGACCCGAAAGCCAAGCGCACCTTGAGCGCGGCGGCGGTCATCGGCTCACGGTTCAGCCTCGACTTGCTGAAAACCCTTGGCATTGAACCCGCCATTGACGAACTCGTAGCAGCCCAGTTCATCGATCAGGTGAAATTCACCCCCCGACCCGAGTATGTGTTCCATCATCCGCTGATTCGTGCGGTCGCCTACGACGCTCAGCTCAAGTCGGATCGCGCCGCGCTGCACCGGCGCGTCGCGGCCGCCATCGAATCACGTGACCCGGCGGCGGCCGAGGACAACGCCGCGCTGATCGCCGAACACCTGGAGGCGGGCGGTGACCGGGATGCCGCCTACGGCTGGCACATGCGCGCCGGGGCGTGGGCGACCAACCGCGACATCGCGGCGGCGCGACTGAGTTGGGAGCGCGCCCGAACGATCGCCGACGCTTTGCCCGCCGATGATCCGAACCGGGCAGCGATGCGCATCGCCCCACGGACCATGTTGTGCGGGACCGCCTGGCGAGTCCACGAAAACATTGCCGACGACCGCTTCAACGAACTGCGGGAGCTGTGCGCGGCCGCGGGGGATAAGGCGTCGCTGGCGATCGCACTGGTGGGGCTGGTGGCGGAGCGCGCATTCAAGGACCGCATACCTGAGGCGTCGCAGTTGGCATCCGAAGCCATGGCCCTCATCGAGTCGATCGGCGACCCGACGTTGACGGTGGGCCTGTCGGGCGTGCCCATCTTCGCCAAAACGGAGAGCGCCGAGTATTGGGACGTCCTCCGGTGGTCACAAAGGGTCATCGACCTAGCCGACGGTGACCCGTCCAAAGGCAACTTCATCGTCGGATCTCCGTTAGCGGTCGCCCTCGCGCAGCGGGCTGATGCCCGCTATTCGCTGGGTCGCCCCGGCTGGCGCGACGACGTGGAGCAGGCCCTCGCCATGGCCCGAAGCGCCGACCCTATCTCCTTCACCACGGTCGTCAGCTACGTCTACTTCGGGGGGATACCCGGTGGCGTGCTGGTTGCCGATGATCGCTCGGTGCGCGAGAGCGAAGATGCCTTACGGATTGCCGAACGATCGGGCGACGATTTCGCATTAGCATCCGCCCGGATGACGCTGGGTCTTGCGCTGGTGCACCGCCAACCGGCAGCGGAGCGGGACAGGGGGCAGCAGCTGCTGACCGAGGTCCGCGAGATGTATGTGCGCTGGCAACTGCACCTCTGCGACTTGCCGACTGTCGACGTGTACTTGGCGCGTGAGAGGTTTCGGTGTGGAGATCGCGACGAAGCGATACGGCTTATGCGCACCGCCGCCGACGATCTGTTCCGGGAGGGACGGCTGCTCGGTTGGGGCATGACCGCTACGGGTGTTCTGGTGAATGCATTGCTGGAGCGCGGGGCCGACGGTGACGTGTCCGAAGCCGAGGCCGCGATCGAGCGGTTGGCAGCGGCACCGACCGACGACGGCGTAGTTGCGCGCGACATCTGGCTGCTGCGGCTGCGGGCTCTGCTGGCACGGGCTCAAGGCGATGCCGCGGAGTACGCGCACTTGCGGGATCGCTACCGCGCCATGGCGAAAACCCTTGAGTTCGAGGGCCATATCGCGTGGGCCGAGGCGATGCTTTAAAGGCGGTCGGCATTGTTGGTCAGTTGGCGGTGCGGTGAGGATTAGCTGTAGCAGTAGGAATCCGACGAAGCGTCGCCACCCTGCAGCCGGATCTGGTGTACGCGCAGGCCGCGGAACTCCTCGCCGTGCGGGAAGAAGTTTTCGTCGATGCTTAGCCCGCCGTCGGGGTTCGCGTCGAGCTTGGCCATCCACGCGCCGACGCCGTCGGGGTAGAACTGGTCGTCCCAAGCCCCGTATAGCGAGTTGGTGAAGTACACCCGCTTGCCGTCGCGGCTGACTTCGACCATCTGCGGCCCGCCTGCTAACGGCATATCGGGCATCGCTGGATGCGGTGCTCGGTCGATGATGCCGCCGAGCCGCACCGATCCCACCTGCTTTGGTTTCGCGGGGTCGGACACATCGAACTGTTTCATCTCGCCGGTGCCCCAGCAGGAGACGTAGAGGAACCGGTCGTCGACCGAAAGGTCAATGTCGGTGATGAGCGGCGGCACTGCAGCGAACGGCTTGAGCGCTGGAGGCAGGAGCTCCGGGTCGGCGGGCTCCGCAGCGATGGTGATGACCTTCTCGACCTTCCACTCGTGCTCGTCGCGGAACCAGCGCCAGACCGAGCCGGACAAGTCCTCGGTGGAAATCACGACACCGACGAAACCCCAGGCCGCCTCGGGGTCATGGGACGGGCGCACCTCCAATACCATCTGATGCTGGGCGCCCAGGTCGACCCGCTGGATGTGCTCACCCTTGGCAAGGTTCCAGAAATGGATGGCGTGCCCGTACTTTTGGCCCAACAACAATTCCGGCACGATGCCGTTCTCGATCATCGCGGGGCTGCCCCATTCGCTCGAGATCAGCACGTTCTGATTCAGGTGCCACCAAGCGTCGTAGTGGAAGTGCTGCGGCCCCCGGTCGGTCTCCCAGGCACGCAACACGTCGAAGGTGGCGTGGTCGAGCAGTGCGATCCCGCCCGGCCCGTCAACGTTGCCCTCCGGGCCGCCCAGGCAGGTAAGGAAGACCCCCTCCGGTCCGCAGTGCAGGGTGTGCGGACGCGAGTAGCCCGCGTTTTGGGACAGGCTCTTGTCGTCGATCGTTTTGATCAGCGTCGGGTTGCGTGGGTCTGGCTGAGTGTCGAACACATATATGTTGGACGATCGCAGCCCCGGAACCAGCAAGTAGCGGCGCTCAAGGCCGTCCATATCGTGTCCCTCGTGCTTCAGGGCGCTGCTGCAGGCATTCCAACCGAAGTGATGAAGCTCGTCGCCGCGGCCGGGCACGTCAGTCCAGCCGACCACCCGCCCATAGCTGTCAGAGCTCGCATTCACATCGACGACGGTCATCGCGTCGTGCCTGTGTGCGGCGCGGTCGAAGGCCACCACGTACGCCAGTTGCTCGGCGGGAGCGGCCGCCGCCTCCGCAGGGGTCCGGTAAAACGTCGGATCGACTGACGGATGAGCCATGCGAGGACCTCCCAACTGGGGCCGCTGATGCTGCACGACAAGCCGCACGCAAATACATCCAGTTGCCGGGAAATCGTAGTCTCAGCCCCGCACGCGCGGGCCACGATCCGCCGATCCAGCGTGGACTCATTGCCGACAATCCCAACAACTCTCGCACACAGTTGACGTTCGACGAGCATGTGAGGCGATGACCGCGATCGAAGCTATTCAGCCGCTGCCATTTATCGATGGCATCGGCTACGGCGAAGGACCCCGATGGCACAATCGCCAAGGCCGCCGAGCTGGGAGCGGTGTGCGGCGATCGCTATCTCGCTCTCCAGTAGGGTAGGGCGTCTCTTAAGTACTTCATGCCTCGAAGAGGTTGGCCCGGACAGGTAGCCGCCGCGGGCCCCACTGTCCGGCCGGGCCGTCGTAGACGCCGGCCAACTCCCAGTCACATGCTCGGCAGCGGCCATCGTCAGTCAGGGCATAGTGCCGCATGGCATACCAGTCGCGAACCACGACAGCCGATCCGCACCCTGGGCAAAAAGTGCTGTCACCCTCGGCGTCGTGGACGTTGCCCGTGTAGACGAACCGCAGGCCTTGATCGATGCCGATACGGCGGGCCCGCGTCAACGTGGCGGGCGGTGTCGGCGGTGTGTCTAGCATCTTGTAGTCGGGATGGAATGCGGTGAAGTGGACCGGTACGTCGATGCCGAGGTTCTCCCGGATCCACGCGCATTCGGCTGCGATTTCCGCGTCGCTGTCGTTGCGTCCGGGAATCAGCAGAGTGGTGATCTCCAGCCACACCTTCGTCTCATGCCGCAGGTAGACCAATGTGTCCAAGACATCGTGCAGATGCCCGACGCAGACCTTGCGGTAGAAGTCTTCGGTGAACGCCTTCAAGTCGACGTTGGCGGCGTCGATGTGCCGGTAAAACTCGGCGCGGGGCTCGGGGCACATGTACCCGGCCGTCACCGCAATCGCTTTGATTCCCCGATCGTGGCAGGCGTTGGCGACATCGGCGGCATACTCCCAGAAGATCGTCGGGTCGTTGTAGGTGAATGCCACACTGCGACAACCCAATTCGTCAGCGGTGTGCGCGATGTGCGCAGGAGTGGCCCTACTGGCCAGGGTGTCCATCTCGCGGGATTTGGAGATATCCCAGTTCTGACAAAACTTGCACGCCAGGTTGCACCCTGCGGTCCCGAACGAGAGCACGGCCGACCCGGGGAGAAAGTGGTTGAGCGGCTTCTTCTCGATCGGATCGACACAGAACCCGCTCGAACGTCCATAGCTGGTGAGCTTCACTTGGTCATCAATCCGGCCGCGGACGAAGCACAGTCCGCGCTGGCCCTCGTGAAGTTTGCAGGCGCGCGGACATACGTCGCACTGGATCCGCCCGTCGTCGAGGCGATGCCAGTGTTTGGTCGCGACAGTAAACGGGTCGTTT
>NZ_DATJPU010000124.1:0-27866 GCF_035506235.1 Mycobacterium sp. | reverse complement strand
AAGGAAGTCAGGATGAACATCGCCATTTCGACGCCGCTGCAGACCTCGTTCCAGGACGCGGTCGCGCGGACCCGCGAGGCGCTCGCGGATCAGGGCTTTGGTGTGCTCACCGAAATCGACGTGAAGGCGACGCTGAAAGCCAAGCTGGGCCACGACATGGAGGACTACCTGATCCTCGGCGCCTGCAACCCGCCGCTGGCGCATCGCGCCGTCGAGGCGAACCCCCAGATCGGCCTGCTGCTGCCGTGCAACGTCGTCGTGCGCGCCGACCGCGACCACGCCGGCACCGTGCTCGTCGAGGCCATGAATCCCGAGCTGCTCGTCGAGGTCACCGGAGAACCGGGACTGCGCCCGGTCGCCGAGGAGGTCACCGACAAGCTGAAGGCGGCCATCGACTCGCTGAAGCCCGCGATTCACCGCTGAGAAGCAGCCCAGCCATGCCAGACGAACAGCATCATCACGAAATCCTCCACGACCTGCTGCCTCAGCACCGCGAGCTGCGCAAGCAGATCCCGGAGGTCTACAAGGGGTTTGCGGCGCTGAGCGGCGCCGCCCTCACCGACGGGGCGCTGAGCCGCAAGATCAAGGAGCTCATGGCGATGGCGATCGGGGTCGTGCAGGGCTGCGATGGCTGCATCGCATCGCATGCGCAGGCCGCCGCGCGCGCCGGCGCCACCCGGGAGGAAGCCGCCGAGGCCATCGGCGTCACCATCCTCATGCACGGCGGTCCGGCCACCATTTACGGCGCCCGGGCCTACACGGCATTCTGCGAATTCGCCGACGCGGACGCGGACGCCGAATCCCGATAGCTGCCACGCCGGCCCGGAGCCGACGAATGGCCCGATATCTGGGGACCAAAGTCATTGGCTGCCAAAGACCTGCTGACCTCCGCCAAATCTAGTCGTAGGTTAGGGCGTGGAGCATGCGATGACCGGATTCCTGCGCAACAGCGACGCCTTCACCTGGGCGATGGAAAGCGATCCACGGCTGCGATCAACCGTGGTCAGCATCGTGCTGCTGGATCGATCGCCGGACTGGGACGAAGTGCGCGAACGATTCGACTTGATCAGCCGCAAATTCCCCATGTTCCGGCAACGGGTGATGCCGTCGCGGCCCCCCGCCCCGCCGCACTGGGAATACGCCCCGGACTTCGACCTCGACTACCACATCCGCCGAGCTGCCGCCCCGGGGACCGGCACGCTCGACGACGTGCTCGAGATGGCCCGGTTGGCCGAGATGCAGGACTTCGACAGGGCCCGGCCGCTCTGGGAGACGACGCTGATCGATGGACTGGAGCGCGGCGGTGCGGCGGTGATGTGCAAGTTCCATCACGCCCTCACCGACGGGATCGGCGGCGTGCAGATCGCGATGCATTTGTTCAACCTTTCCGAGGACCTGTGCCGGCGCGAGCCGCTGCCGCCCGAGCCCGAAGCATCGCGGCCGTCGTGGCTCGCCGGCTATCGGGATACCTGGCGCTATGACGCCGGCCTGCTGGCGAACGCCCTCGCGGGAGCGGTCAAAGCGGTCCCGCGGCTGCTGTACGGCGGTGTTCGCCGGCCCATCGCGACGGCCCGATCGGCGGCCGCCACCGCGGCATCGGTCTACCGAACCGTTCGGCCGATAAGTCACACCGGTTCTCCGCTGCTCACCGACCGCGGCCTGATCCGTCGACTCATGGTGCACCAGGTGCCGATGCCGCAGCTGCGCGACGCGGCGCACCGCTCCGGTGGCGCCCTGAACGATGCGTTCGTCGCCGGGGTGGCCGGCGGGCTACGCCGTTACCACGAAAAGCACGGCGTCGCGATCGGCGACCTGCACCTCACGATGCCGATCAGCTTGCGGACGAAGGCCGATGGCATGGGTGGAAACCGGATCACGCTGATGCGGTTCGACGTTCCCGCGAGTGAGGCCGATCCGACGACACGAATCCGGGCAATCCACGAGCGCGCGGGCGCGGTGCGCACCGAAAGATCCCTGCCGTACACGCAGTTGATCGCCGGCGCGCTCAACCTGATGCCGCGCTGGTACATCGGTTCCGTTCTGCGCCATGTCGATTTCCTCGCCAGCGACGTGCCCGGGGTGCCGGTGCCGGTCTTCCTGGGCGGCGCGCCGGTGCGCGCGCAATACGCGTTCGGCCCGACGATCGGCGCGGCGGTCAACGTCACCCTGCTCACCTACGTCGACACATGCGCCCTGGGCATCGACATCGACACCGCCGCCATACCCGACTACGACACCTTTTATGAGGCCCTGGTCGCCGGCTTCGACGAAGTATTAGCGCTCGCCGCCTGATTCGCGCGATGTTGCCGCTAGCGCCCGGCGGGCCTCGTTACGCCCGGCAAGCATGAATCCGGCCCAGTCGCGCGTGCTGAGGAACTGGCGGTAAAAGCCAATACCCCGAACCACCTCGTAAGGTACCGGCTCGATCATGATCACTTTGGACTCGGCGCGCAGCCGAGCCAGGTTCTCCCGGGCCAGCTCGACTTGTTGGCAGGTGCGTACCTGGCTCGCGACGTACAGAATGCTGGCACGCCGATACTCCCATCCTGTGGCGTCCTCGCCCGCGAATTCCGGCGGGTAGAACCCGTTGATCGCCAGCGTGACGTCACAAGGCGGTTCGATGTCGAGGAGTGCGTGGACCGGAAAGATATCGACGATCCCGCCATCGCACCAGTGAAACCCGCCGAACTCCACGGGCTGGATGAACAACGGCAGCGCGATGGCCATGTGCACCGCACGCGCCACCGGAAGCCCCGGATATGTTTTGGGGCCGATGAATTCGATCCGGTTCTGCTCGACGTTCCATATCGGCACGTACGCGGGAATGGGCATGTCGCCCAGCGTCATATCGCCGACGAGACGTCGATAAGTGTTTTCGATCACGTCCCCGGCGATGATGCCGGCAAAGCCCCGCCCGGCGGCGAGCGCCTGCCGAAGCAGCCGGCCCCAGTCCAGGTCGACGTAGTCCTTTGGCATCAGTCCCAGAGTGAAGGCGGCCACCTTCTCGGCGTTTATGCCTGCAGCCAGCGGAAACCCAAACAATGCCGAGCCCGAGCACAGCGAAATGACCGACGGACGAAGACCGGCTTCTTCCAGCGCACGTGCGGCACCCACCAGCGAGGCCATCGCGCCGCTTCCGCCGGTTGCCGCAAGTGCAATGCGCTGACCGTTCATGACTGTGGTGACGTACGGCTCCGCCGGGGGAAATGGCTGCTGATCCTGGGCAGGCGGCTTGCCGAACGGCAGGCGAAGCGCGGCTCGTGCGGCGTCCGTCAGAAATCCCGCGTCTCGTTGCAATCCCTGCGCCCACTCTCGGGTGCGGGTTATCGCGTTGAAATACTGCCGGAGGCGAAAAACGTCGAGTAGTGGACCGAGCATGGCGCTTAAGTGTGCGCTCACAGCAGTTCTCACCACAGAGTCCTCGGTCACCAATCTTGTGGCCAACCGGCCACCATGCGCTCCTTGTCAGGTGGCTGCCGGACGATCCCGAAACGGTCACAAGCCCGCATCGATATGGGCCGCGGTCTGGCACAACTCGTTAAATCCGCAAATCATTGCACAGGGCGCCTTTTGAGAATCACGGGCGCGACGATGCGTACCGCACGGATTCTCTTCCGCTACACGCGTGGCGGATTTTGTTCGGGCGCAACAGGAGGTATCGACAGTATGATGGCGAACTGGGTTCCAGCCCAGACATCGTATGGCCCGAATTCCGGCCGCATTCTCGACACCGCGCGAGGCATCCTCATCGGCCTTCGCCGATGCCCTTCGCACGTCGCTTTCGATGAATTGCACGGTGCCGCAATGCGTCACAAGGTGCCGGTGTTCGCCATGGCTTGGGCGCTTGTCCACCTGGCAGGCGATGGGGAGAAGACGCCCAGCTTCGTCGACGCGCAGTCCGCGGCGCGTCGGGAGTGGGGGTCGCTGTTCGCCAGGTCCTCGGTGACCTGCTGAGCGGAGGTTGGGAACTTGGCGCGGCCGGGGTCCTGGGGGGTACCGCGGCCGCCGCCAGCATTCAGCGGGTCGGTGCCGCCGAAACCTGTTGACGGCGTGCCCATTTGCCATACCTGCCCCGGCGGGCACTTCAACGCGTCCACGCCGGCGAGTCGGCCGCAGCACGCAACGCGTCGATGATGCGCCCCTCCTTCTCGCGAAAGCGCTCGGTGGGAGCCGGAACCGAAATCGCGACCATGTTGTCGCCCACGGCTCGCCGCGCGATCGCGGCCGCCGAAATCCCGGGCGTGTGTTCGTCGCGGTCGAAAGCGATCCCGGTGCGCCGGATCTCGGCGAGCTCGGCGCGCAGCGACTCGGCGACTTCGGGGTGGAACTTGACGAGCGCGGCTTCGGCGTCGGCGTCCTCGAGCGCGGCGAGGGCCGCCTTTCCGTTGGCGGTCGACTCGAGCGGGAACCGGACGCCGACGGCCGAAACCGCCCGAAGGCGATGCGACGATTCGATCTGGTCAACGAACCACATCCGCTGGCCCCGCAGTATCGACAGGTCGACCGTCTCGCCGTCGGCTGCGCGCGCCACCCGCTCGATCGTCGGGCGGAACATGGTTGCGATCTGCGCGCCGTCGGCCCTGCCGAACCCCAGCAGGCGCTCGCCCAGCGAAAAGCGGCCCTGCGCGTCGACATTGGCCAACCCGACCTCGACCAGGCCCACCAGCAGGCGGCGAACCGTCGACTTGGCCAGCCCAAGCCGCTCGCCGAGGTCGACCAGGCGGAGCCGTCGCGGCTCGGCGGCGATCTCGTCGAGCGCGGCGGCGGCGCGACGTAACACCTGGATGCCTTCGTCGCGACCGGTTGGCGGATTCTCCCCCGTGGGCGGCACGATGCCACTATAGTGTTCCGCATCGCGGACCAACAAGAACCGGATTGTGGATCAAGGGAGCTCCAGATGGGCGCGCTACCGGCCGGGCGGCATTTTTTCCGCGGCGATGACGGCTACGAGGCCGCCCGCCAAGGCACCGTGTGGCACCAAAGGGTGCCCGACCGGTACCCGGAGCTGATCGTCCGGGCCGTCGATGCCGAGGACATCGTCGCGGGTCTGCACTATGCCAAGGCCAACGGGCACAAGGTCAACGTCGTGTCGGGCGGGCACAGCTTTGCGGCCAGCCACCTGCGTGACGGCGCGGTGCTGCTCGACGTCGGCCGCCTCGATCACGCCACGATCGACGCCGAGAAGAAGACCGCCGTTGTCGGGCCGGGCAAGGGCGGCAGCCTGCTCATGGCCGACCTGGAGGCGCAAAACCTGTTCTTCCCCGGCGGCCACTGCAAGGGCGTCTGCCTCGGCGGTTACCTGTTGCAGGGCGGATACGGCTGGAACAGCCGCATCTACGGGCCGGCGTGCGAGAGCGTCGTCGGGCTTGACGTCGTCACCGCCGACGGCGAACAGATCCACTGCGATGCGGACAATCACCCCGACCTCTACTTCGCCGCCCGCGGCGCCGGCCCCGGCTTTTTCGGCGTGGTCACGTCGTTTTACCTGAAGCTGTACCCGCGCCCCGCCACCTGCGGCACCAGCGTGTACGTCTACCCATGGGACGTCGCCGATGAGGTCTACACCTGGGCCCGCGGCATCAGCGCCGACGTGGACCGCCGCGTCGAGATGCAGGCCATCGCGACCCGCAGCCTGCCGGAGATGGGTGTCGACAGCCCCGGCATCGCGTTCGCGTCGCCGGCGTTCGCCGACTCCGAGGAGGAAGCCCAAAAGGCCCTGGCGATATTCGAGACCTGCCCGGTGCTGGATCGAGCGGTGTTGAAAGTTCCCTACCTGCCAAGCGATCTGCCCACCTGGTATGCCGCCGTGATGACCCACTACCTGGACGACCACCGCTACACCGCGGACAACATGTGGACCTCGGCGTCGGCCGGGGACCTGCTGCCGGGCATCCATAAGATCCTCGACACGATGCCGCCGGCTCCCTCCCACTTCCTGTGGTTGAACTGGGGGCCCTCGCCCATCCGCCAAGACATGGCCTACAGCATCGAGGACGAGATCTATCTGGCCCTCTACGGCTCTTGGAAGGACGCCGCCGACGACGACAAGTACGGCGACTGGGCGGCATCGAACATGGCCGCGATGTCCCACCTGGCCACCGGAATTCAGCTTGCCGACGAGAACCTCGGCCAACGCCCGGCGCGGTTCGCCACCGACGAGGCCATGGCGCGGCTCGACCAAGCGCGCGCCGCGTATGATCCCGACGGCCTCTTCAACGCCTGGATGGGACGACTCTGATGACCCGCGACCTTTACCTCGGCTACCGCAACGACGACGCGAACACGCCGTTCGGCAAGTTCTTCAAGCCCGAAATGGCCCCGCTTCCAACGCATGTCGTCGAGGCGCTACAGCATGGCCCGCAAGGGGGGATGGCGCTGCCGGCTTTCGGCGACGCGGCCGGCGTCGCCGAGGAGGGCTACCAGCAGACCGAGAACGGCTACGGCGTTCTCGAAGACGGCAGCTACCAGGTATCGGTACGCACCGACATGCCCGGCGTCGCCCCGGCGATGTGGTCATGGTGGTTCGGCTGGCACGGCTGCGACACCCGCCGCTACAAGCTGTGGCATCCGCGCGCGCACCTTTCCGCCGCCTGGAAGGACGGCTCGGACGTTCAAGAGGGGGGTCGTCAGGGCTCCCGGCGCTACATTGGCCGCTGGTCGCTCATCAGCGAGTACATCGGTTCCACGATGCTCAATGGCGCAATCCAATTCATCGCGCCGGCGGAGATGGGCTGTCCACCCGACGGCGACGATGCGGTGGCCATTTGCGCCCGATTGGGCGCCGCCGACGCACCCGTGGATGTCGGATGGTTCATCCATCACATCAGGTCGACGCCAGAGGGCGCCGAGATGCGGTCACGGTTCTGGATGGGCGGACCGCACATCGCCGTCCGCAACGCCCCCGGCGTCGCTTCCAGCGCTTTGCGTCCCATCGCGTCGCGGCTACTCGGCGACCCGGTAGCCAGCGGTCGCAATCTGCTGGCGCACTGCGCCCAGGAGATGAACCACCTGGCGGGTTTCTTGCCCGAACTCTACGCGGCCTTCGGCCACGAGTAGTGCGGCGGAGCCAGTCCCGCGAAAGTGCAACTGGCCGCGCACTTCTCGAGCGGCCACCTCGGTAGCCGCACCCTCGCGGCTAAGCGGGTCCCGCCGGCGCGTGCGGGGCACCGACGACAACGAACGCCTCGACCACCGTCGCCTGCTCGAAACCCTCGACCTCCACCCGCCACTCGTAGATCCCAGACTCCAGCGGGATTCCGGCCGGGATGTTGAGCGTGAGCGGCATGCGAACCGACGTGCCGTGGATCGCCCCCGGCGGGCGCCCGGCCTCCGCGGACGCTTCAAACGAGATCCGCTGGGGCCCCTGGGCTCCCCGCACCACCACCGGCTCACCGTCGGTGGTCAACAGCTGGCACGTCAGCTTGTGCGGCTTGTTGGTCTCATCCCAGTCGATGTCCAGGAACAGCACCAATGCGAAAGGGGGCGTTGGTGTTTGGCACTGCCGCCAGCCCAGCCCGAGGGCATGCACCTTGCCGGATTGAACGTCGGCCTGCGCCGCGTCGGCGAGGAACAGGCTTATCTTCATGCGCCGGCCGGAGCCACGATCGTTCCCGCGATTCTCACCGCGAGATCCTGCCCTGCCATCGCCGCCGCCTCACGAGATCCACGGTACTTCCCCGCCCTGGTCGGGAGGATCATACCTTCGCGTGAATCAGCTACTGCGCCCGCGCACCGCGGCGATCTTTTCGGCTATGCCCCGCTGGGCTTCGGCGCCGGGCCTTGATCCTCGGTTTGGGACAGCTTTTCGGGGCAGTACGCGGATGCCGCGATCGCCGCGAACTTGGCGGCGCCCTGGCCCTCGAACCCCGGGTTGCGGTCCTGCAGGTCCTTGACGATCTCCTCGCCGGTCATCCCGCCGTCGGCCAGGCTGCACACCTGTTTGCCGGCCGTGATCGCGCGGTCGGCGTTCAGGTATGTCAGCCCGGCTTGTGTCAGCGCGGTGAGGAAGGCTTGGTCTTTGGCGTCGGGGTCGGCGTAGGCCGGGGCGGCCGTGCCGATCACCACGGCGACGCCGGCCATCAGCAGCGCGAGTCTCATAGTTCCGTGATTGTTCCAAAGCGGCGGCAAGCGTGCATCCTTCGTGGCCGAACGGAACCTTAACGGCAGCTGACCCCGCAATGAAATCCGGGTGATCCGAAATTCGGTGATCCGAAATCCCGGTGATCCGAATGGCCCTGCCCGGCAATGGCGCTCACTGGCCGGGCGGCAACTGGCGCGGGCCTTCGGGGCCGCGCAATTGGCGCGGGCCCTCCCGTTGGGTGAGCTCGCCCGTGCGGTCGCGCTCGGCCGGCCCGAGCGCCGGATCCTCGATGTCCCTCGCGGCCACCCCCCGCGCTGAAGGATATTGCCGGTGGCTCCCCACTCCATGGCGGGTGACGGGGCCGCGCCGCTCGCGAGACGACGCTACCCGCGCCGCCGCGGGACTCTCCGCATGGTGCGGCGCTTGCCCGCTGCTCTCGGCGCTTTCCGAATCGAACGTCACCTTGTGGGTGCGCTTGAGCGAGAACCTGATCTCCTCGACCTCTTCGAAGACCTGACGCGCGGTGCGCAGCGGCTGGGTCGTGTTGTCGATCACCCGCGCGACGAACGGCGGCACCAACGGGCGAATCCAGCGGGCCGCGGCCTTGGTGGCGTCGGGGATGGACGGAATCAACGGCGTCGCGCGCTCAGCACGCGGTTCATGGGGTTCGACCTCGCCGCGCGGCTCGATGTGCGCAGGCAGGTTCTCGGGGGCCGCCTCGGCCACGACTTCCTCGACTTCCTCGACTTCCTCGGCGGCGGGCGGCGCGGGTGCCGGTGGGGCGATCGCCCGGCTGGCCGCCTCGGCTTCCGCGGCGATCGGCAGGTAGATGTCGTCCTCCGCCGGCTCGAACGCACGGTGCGACGGGGTGCGCACCGGGGCCTCGAGGGCTTCGGTCACCCGCCGGCGTTGCTGTTCCCGGTCGATCTCGGTCTGGGCCTCGATGGCAAGCCGGGCCTGCGTGAGTTGGTGCTCGGCCCACATGATTTCGGCCTCGCGGCGAACCTGCGCCCGCTTGATCGCGATCGCGGTGTCGGCTTCGAGATCGGCGCGTTCCTGGTCCGCGCGCGCCGTGGCGTGGCGGTCGTGGCTCGTCTCGCCACGCCACAGCCGCAGGATCAGCGGCAGCAGGCAAAGCAGCGCGAAGAAGGCGATCGTCACCAGCCGCAGCGCCAAAGCCCCGGCGCCGGCGAACGTCAGGTCGTTCATCGCCACCCAGCGTGCGCCCAGGCCCCGGCCGGCGTCCGCAACCACGCCCTGCCGTGCCTGGTTCAGGGCCAGCTCCTCGCGGGTGATCCTGGCGTCCAACCCGGGAGCTTGGCCGTCACGAGCGGCCAGCGCGTTGTCCAGCTCGTGCTGGGCGTCGGCGAGAAGCTCGTTCGCCGTCCGTGTTTCCGGCCCGGACCCGGGGACGCCGGTGATCCGGGTCTGCGGGCAGGCCGGGGTGGGGTTGTATTCACAGCGCGCGACGACCAAGGCCTGGTCCTGGTGCTCGCGAGCCCGCTCGACGGCCCGATCGAGCCCAGTGCGCGCGTCCTTGTCCTGTTGCAGCGATGCCGACGCCTGCGCGACGGCCGGCGCCGAGTCGGCGCCGCGTAAGGCCCGCTCGTCGAGGCGGCGGTCGATCGAGCTGGAAAAGATGACGAGCGCGGCGAGCTCGCCGACGACGCCGCCGACCGCCACCGCGACGGCCGCACGTGCGGCGATGCCGGGCCAGCGCCGGTCGGGCCCGCCGGCGGTGCCGCGCGCCACCGCGCCCACCAGCAGGCCGAAGACCAGCGTGAGCGGCACGACGGCGAGCATCGACCACCGCGTCGCCTCGCTCACCGCCAAGCCGGCGACCAGCCATGCCAGCAGGGCGCCGAGCAGCACGACCGCGCCCGCCAAGGCTTCATCGGCGTGGGTGGACCGCTCGTGGCGTTCACCGCGTTCGCGCCAGTGCCCGCCGCCGAGCCACGTGAGCGGTCCCTCGATCCGGGACAGGAACGACCGCGGCTCGGCAACCGGCTCGGTCATCTTATGGGCGCACATCAGCTCCAAACACCTCCAAGTCAGTCAAGCGTCCCAGGCCGGCGGCCGAACACCGAATCGAAGCGCCACGCGTGTGGTGATCTTCACAGCGCAAAGGTTGGGTGCGGATCACATCCTCGTGATATCCGCCCTGGTCCGGGCCACCTCCGCCGCGAATTGCTGCGACGCGAGCAGATCAGCGGCCGTTCCGGCAGGGGACGTGAGACGGTATAAGCCTATGCAAAATCGCGATTATGTCACCTACGAAGAGTTCGGCCGCAGATTCTTCGAGGTCGCCGTCACCCCCGAGCGTGTCGCCGCCGCTTTCGCAGAAATCGCGGGCAACGAGTTCGCCATGGAGCCGATCGCTCAGGGCCCGGGCGGTATCGCCAAGGTCAGCGCCAACGTCAAGATTCAGGACCCGAAGGTCACCCGCCGTCTGGGTGACGACATCACGTTCGTCATCCACATCCCGCTGTCGATCGATCTGCTGTTGGACCTGCGGCTCGACAAGCAGCGGTTCGTGGTCTCCGGAGACATCGCGTTGCGCGCCACGGCACGCGCCGCGGAGCCCCTGCTCCTGATCGTCGACGTCGCAAAGCCGCGGCCCTCCGACATCACCGTCAATGTGTCGTCGAAGTCCTTCCGCGGCGAGGTGCTGCGCGTCCTGGCCGGTGTCGACGGCGAGATCCGTCGCTTCGTCGCTGCGTACGTCGCCGAGGAAATCGACTCACCGCAGTCCCAGGCCGCGCAAGTCATCGATGTGGCCCACCAGTTGGAGGAGGCCTGGCCCTAAGGGGCCGCGATCGGGTTTATCTCTTCGTCGGCGCCGGGTATGCCGTCCAAACCGACCGTCTCACGAGGAGCGAGAAGACTTGGCACGAGTAGATGTTTCGATGTCGTCGGATGTGGAACCGGAGACCGCCTGGAAGCTCGCGTCCGACCTGCGCCGATTCGATGAGTGGCTGACGATTTTCGGCGGCTGGCGCGGGCCGGTTCCCTCGACCATCGCGAAGGGCACCTGCGTGTCGTCGTGCATCAAGGTCAAGGGCTTCCGCAACATCATCCACTGGGAAGTCACCTGTTATGGCGCACCGGAATCGATTGAGCTGCAAGGCCGCGGCCGGGGCGGAATCCGGATCGCCGTCGGGGTGACCATCTCCGACGACCATCCCGGATCGAAGTTTCATCTCACCGCGGACCTGAAGGGCGGGGTGCTCAGCGGGCCGGTCGGGGGGCTGGTCGCCAGGGTTGTGCGATCCGACATTCGCACCTCGGTCAACAACCTGGCATCCCTGCAGTAACCGAAACCGGACCCAAACCTACGGAGCCCACCGCGCCGGCTGGCCCGCCGGACATCCGGATTCGGCGTCGCGAATCCGCCTGCCGTCCACGGCAAGCCACGCCAGGCCGGCCCCGAAGGTCAGCAATCCGACGATCGCCCGACAATGACGAGCCCGGGCGAGCGCTTCCGCATCCCCGCGGGCCCGCGTGCTGTGCTTCATGAACTTCCCCCCGAATGGCGCTTCGTTCCACCGCTTCTGTGCGGCTACCCGAAACACCATCGGGGAAAACGACTTCGGGGGAGCGGCGGCCCTACAGCGTCTGGTGCCGCCCGAAATACTTGTGGTCCTCGCTGTAGCCGCCGTAACCGCTGCCGATGTCGCGATAGTCGGCGACGAACTCGATCCCTTTGATCCACTTCACCAGCTTGAAGCCGTGCTGCAGCTCGTTGCGCAGCCGCAGCGGCTTGCCGTGCATGTACGGGAGTGGCTTGTCGTTCATGTTGTAGGCCAGCATCGTCATGTGGTGGTCCATCTGGCCGATGTGGTGGGCGTTGTAGTAGATGCCACCGGTGGCGCCGAGGCCCATCGAGTAGAACACTGCCCATTTCGCCTCGGGCAGCGGTTTGACGATGTCCATGATCGCCTTCATCTGGACGCCGCCCCACTTGGCCACCCCGGACCACGCCTGGATGCAGAAGTGCTGGCTGATCTGCTCGTGGTAGGGCAGCGCCTTGAGGTCGTCCAGCGAGAATTCCATCGGATGCTCGACCAGGCCGTAGACCTTCAGCCGCCAATCGCGAAAGTCGTTGGCCTCCAACTCTTTGTACTCGACGGTCTCCGGCAGGCGGCCGTTGCGCCAGTGGTGGGGTGAGATGTCCTTTTCGGTGAAGGCACCGGGCTTGGGGTCGAGCTGTTCGAGCATGCGCTGGAACGGGCCGACGAGCGCATACCCGACCCGCTGGATCACCCGGGGATGGCGAATGGTGAAGGGGGTGGCCCAAACCCACGCGACGGCCGTCACCACCATCGCCGCGGCGAAGATCCCGAAACCCAGCCAGCTGTCGTCGTCGCGCGAGGCGAACATGTGGTTGAGGTTTCGCAGCGCACCGGTCGTCAAGACCATCGTCACGTGGACCAGGATGAAGAACAGGAAGTACACCAGCACAACGAAATGCAGGGAGCGCGCGTGCTGAATGCTCAGCCGCTTGCTGAGCCAGTGGACGCGCTGCGACAGCGCCGGCGACATCCCCAGGCCGGTGATCACGGCCGCGGGAGCGGCGATGAAGACCGTGGTGAAGTAAGCCAGCAACTGCAGGCCGTTGTAGGCCACCCACCCGTTGTCGGTCGGCCAGTCCAGCGACAGGTACTGAATCGCCACCGAAGCGGCGTTGGGGAAGACGTCCCAGCTGGTGGGCACGATGTGACGCCACTGGCCGGTGGCGAACAAGAGCACGTAGAAGACCAGCCCGTTGAGCAGCCACAAAACGTCGATGCCGAGGTGCCACCACCGGGCCAGCCCGATGGAGTGCCGGAATCCGGGCAGGCCGAGTTGCGGTGGCAGCGCGACGGTGTCGGCGTTGGCCGTCCACAACTCGTCATCCGGGACCGGCGGGCCCACCCGCAGCCACTCGTCCTTGCCGGGGGTGGCGTTGCGGCTGAAGTACAGCCGGGGATGGTCGCACAGAATCTGGATCCCCGTCCTGATGATGAACGTCATCATGAACAGGTTGAAGAAGTGGGTCCACCCGATCCATGCGGGCAGGCCCGGGCTGACGCCCGAATGGGTGTCGGTGCCGGGGTGACGCTGGATGAAGGACTGCACGGCCGGCATGTTGTGCAGGCCTTTGCCGATCGCCACTCCCGCGACCAGCAGGGCAAAGCCGATCGGAATCAACCACAGCAGGTTGAACCACTTGTCGCGTCCGACGCGCAGCTTGGGGGCCGTCGCCCGCCTGGTGAGGTCGAAGCCGCCACCGTAGCTCTCCACGTCGATGGTGTCCTCGGCGGTGTGTATCTCGTTGCGGAAGTCCGGGATCTCCGCCAGCGGCGTGCCCGCTGCGACTGTCGATACGGAGCCGTCCAACGCCGCCCGCCCCCCGGCGGTCCCGGCGGAATCAACACGCAGGTCCCGATGTTCGGTGTTCGTCACGCGGCCGAAAATACATGAACCGGCTTGGATAAATTGGACTCGATCGGAAAACAACGGCGCCCCCTTGGGGCGTCCTGTGCCGTGTGGTCGTCGGCAACAGTTGCCGACGGGCAAAATCCGCCTCGGCACCAATAGCGATAGCCGCAGCTGCCTATCAAATCGTTAGTTTCCGCCGCAAACTCGGTTCCTTGGCGGTCACTGTGAGTTTGGGCATAACCTTCTGGACGCCGGCTACGCAGGGTCGCGCGGAAGCAATTTCCGGGCCGGGCGGGTCTCAATCGCATTGATGGTCAGGGCGCGGCGACTGATCCGCCAGCCGGCGTCCGTCAGGCGATAGTCGTCGTCGTAGCGCACGTGCCACACCACGTCGACGACCTCATCCCCGCGCCGGCTCCAGTGGTGCGCGATGCACGCGACGCGCCCGGTGGCGGCGCCGGGGCCGGCGCCCTCGTCATAGACCTCACCGATGACGGCGTGCTCGGTGCGTGTGACGGCGGCGACGGCGGCCGCGATGGCCTGCCGACCCCGGTGAGAATGAACGGGCTCCAGCGCGGCCGGCGGCTCGGGCAGCAGCAACTCGGCCGTCTCGGTGAAAAGCTTCACGGCGCAGTCGAATTGGCGGTCGTCGACGTTGGCCGCGTAGCGGTGCACCACATCGCTCAGGGCCATCCGGTCGTCGACTGAAAGGGTCATAGGGTCAGGGGACCAGGGACAGCCGTTGCGCGCACGCCGACAGGATGTCCTTGGCCTCCTCGATATCGGCGGTCGGCGGCATCGCCAACACGATCCGGTCCGCGCCCTGATCGATGAGGCCGCCCGCGCGTTCGGCGTCGATCTTGGTGACCGCGTGGCCCAGCGACACTTCCAGGGCCGCCGGATCGCGGCCCGCCGCGGACGCCTCGTCACGCATCAGCGCGATCAGCGACGCGAGTTGCGGGCCCGCCACACCCAAGGGTTGGAAGCCGTCGCCCAAGCGGCCCGCACGGCGGGCCGCCGCCCGGCTGTGCCCGCCGATGTGGATCGGAAGCCTTTCGGCCGCAATGGGTTTCGGATAGCACATGACGTCGTCGAAGTCGAAGAACTCGCCGTGATGCGAGGCCCCCTGCGGGCGGTCGGCCCACAGCGCCCGCAGCACGGCCAACTGCTCGTCGACCCGCCTGCCCCGGCTGTCGAACTCCGCGCCGCAGGCGGCGAGCTCTTCCTTGAGCCAGCCCACGCCCACGCACAGCCGCAGCCTCCCGCCCGAGAGCGCGTCGACGGTCGCCGCCCGCTTGGCGAGCACCACCGGATGGTGGTTGGGCAGCACCAGCACCCCGGTGGCCAGCCCGAGGCGGCCGGTGTGGCCGGCCAGGAAGGCCAGCAGGTCGAGCGGGTCGGGGATGGGGCAGTCGGCGCTCAGGCCGACCCGCCCGGAGCTGTCGTAGGGATAAACGCTGTCATAGCGGGTGACCAGCACGGTGTGCTCGACGACCACGATCGATTCGAACCCGCAGCGCTCCAGGTGGCCCGCGAAGCTCACCATCCACTCGGGATCCGCGGTGACACCGTCGGCCACCGGGGCCACCACCCCTACTTTGAGGGAAGCGTTCATGGGCCCGAAGCTAACAGGCCACCTACGCCGGGGGCGCGATCGCCGCGCGGACGGCCTCGGCCAGGGAGGCGGCCCGGGGATCGGTGAAAACCTCCTCGAGCGTGAGCGGCCGGCCGTCGGGCCCGGTCAGCGGAACCCGCCAGTTGGGGTATTCGTCGGTGGTCCCGGGCTGGTTCTGGGTCCGGCGGTCACCGACGGCATCGGTGAGCGCGACCCCCAGCAGGCGCGACGGCGTCCGGCCGAGATACCGGTGCAGCGCCAGCACGAGGAATTCCGGGTCGTCTTCGCCGTCGCCGAGCAGGCCGGCCCGGCGCAGCTCCGCCATCCACGCCGACAGCTCGGCGCGGCCGGATTCGAGCTCGGCCTCCACGGGCCGGGTCAGCAACCCCAGGGACTCCCGCAGCCGCACGTGGTCGCCCGCCAGGTAACCGGCCGTCGGCGGCAGATCGTGGGTGGTGACCGATGACAGGCAGTACTCACGCCAGCGCTCGGCGGGCAGTGGGCCGCCGTTTCCGTCGCGGTCCAGTTCGAACCAGAGGATCGACGTCCCCAGCACGCCGCGCAATAAGAGGTAGTCGCGCACCCAGGGTTCGACGGTGCCGAGGTCCTCGCCCACGACGAGCGCCCCGGCTCGGTGTGCCTCCAGGGCGACGATGCCGACCAGCGCCTCGTGGTCGTAGCGCACGTAGGTGCCCTGCGTGGGCGGTGCGCCCTGCGGGATCCACCACAGCCGGAACAACCCGATGATGTGGTCGATCCGGAGACCGCCGGCATGCCGCAGCTGCGCCCGGATGAGGGCGCGAAAGGGCCGGTACTCGCACTCGTCCAGCCGGTCCGGACGCCACGGCGGCTGCGACCAGTCCTGGCCGAGTTGGTTGAACTCGTCCGGCGGCGCACCCGCCGTCACGCCCAGCGCCATCACCTCCTGCAGCGCCCAGGCGTCGGCGCCGCCGGGGTGCACGCCGACGGCGAGATCGTGCATGACACCCAACGCCATCCCGGCCCGGATCGCCTGCGACTGCGCCGAGGCGAGCTGTTCGTCGAGCTGCCACTGCAGCCAGCGGTGGAAATCGACTGCGTCCGAATTTCTTTCGACGAAACCGGCGACGCCGGCGGCGTCGGGATGCCGCAGCGAGTCCGGCCAGCGGTGCCAATCGCCGCCGTAGTCCTCGGCCAGCGCGCAATAGACGGCGAAGTCGTCGAGTGGGGTTCCCTCCCGCTCACGGAACGCGGCGTAGGCCAGCTCGCGGCCCGCCGACCGCGGCACTTCGTGCAGCAGCTTGAGCGCCGCGCGTTTGGCCGCCCACGCGCCGTCGCGGTCGATGGCGTCGAGCCGGCCGGCCCGCCGTCGGACGTCCGACCGCAGCCGGCGCACCCGGCCACGCTTGGGGAGGTCGGCGTATTCCACGATTGCCTCGACGCGGAGATAGATCGGGTTGACGAACCGGCGCGAGGTCGGCAGGTACGGCGACGGCTCCATCCGGCCGGTCCGCCCCGAAAACCCGGCCGCGTGCAGCGGATTGATCAGCACGTAGTCGGCGCCGTGGCGGGACGCCGACCAGACCGCCAGGTCGGTCAGGTCGGTGAGGTCACCGACGCCCCACGACTGCCGGGACCGCACGCTGTAGAGCTGGGCGGTCAGCCCCCACGCGCGCCGGGCCCCGAGCTGCTCCGGCAGGCCGAGCCAGTCGGGCGTCACGATCAGCGCGGTGCTGGTTTCGGAGTCGCCGGACCGCAGATGAACGCGGTGGTAGCCCAGTGGCAGGTCGGCGGGCAGGACGAAGCTCGCCTCGCCGATCCAGCGTCCGTCCAGATCGAATGGCGGCGTGAAGTTGTCGACCTGCTGCACCCCGCCGCGCACGGTGCCGTCCTCCAGCTGCAGCCACACCTCGGCCGGGTCACCGTGGGTGACGTGCGCCCAGAACCGGATCGGCTCGCCGGTGCGCCCGACGATGGTCGCCGGCATCCGACGCTCCCAGTACGACCGCCGGTGCGCGGTCAGGGCCGCGTTGCGCTCCTGTTCGGTTCCGGCCGCGACCCCGAGTGCGGCCAGCACCGCCACCAGCGTCTCCGCGGGCACGGGCACCGAGCGACCGGTCCAGTCCTCGTAGTCGGTCGCGATGCCGAACCGGCGGGCGAGTTCGACCAGCGAGGGCGCGAGCTCAGTCATGCGCCCATCTTGCTTGAGAACGCCGCGACCCGGCCCGGTCGGGTCGGCCGGCTTTGACCGGAAGTGACCGTTCGGCAGGACTGGTTGGCCATCCGCGGTTAACATGCCCAGTGAAGACGTGAAGAATCCAGCCCGGGGGATGAGTGGAGCAGCAAAAGTGCCGGTGCGGTTTGCAAGCCTGGCGCTCGAAAGACGCAGGATTCGTCCGCCCAGCCAGACGTAAATAGAAGGTGAAGGGCTCGGCAACGCGTGGCGAGGTCGGGGCGGGTCCCTTACGGTTGTCACGGTTGTACGAAGCAATTCGCGCAACGGATACTTTCAGGGACAATATCCAGGGCGTTCAAGCAGACCGGATGGTGAAATAGCGTGGCTGAAGAGAGTCGCGGGCAGCGGGGGTCGGGATACGGCCTCGGGTTGTCGACCCGCACCCAGGTGACGGGTTATCAGTTCCTGGCCCGCCGTACCGCGATGGCGCTGACCCGCTGGCGGGTCCGCATGGAGATCGAGCCGGGGCGGCGCCAGACGTTGGCCGTCGTCGCCTCCATCTCCGCGGCGCTGGTGATCTGCCTGGGCGCGCTGTTGTGGTCCTTCCTCAGCCCGTCGGGCCAGATCAACGAGTCGCCGATCATCGCCGACCGCGACTCCGGCGCGCTGTATGTCCGCGTGGGCGACAAGTTGTACCCGGCGCTGAACCTCGCATCGGCGCGGCTGATCACCGGGCGGCCGGACAACCCCCACCTGGTGCGGTCCAGCCAGATCGCGAACCTGCCCCGCGGTCCCCTGGTGGGCATCCCGGGCGCACCCTCGCATTTCGCGCCCAAGACTCCCTCCGCCTCGTCGTGGCTGGTGTGCGACACGGTGGCCGGTTCGACCGGCACGGGTGCGCCGTCCGGGGTGACGGTGACGGTGATCGACGGCACCCCGGACCTCAGCGGCCACCGCCAGGTGCTCAACGGGTCGGACGCCGTGGTGCTGAGATACGGCGACGAGGCGTGGGTGGTCCGACAGGGGCGCCGGTCGAAAATCGACGCGACGAACCGCTCGGTCCTGCTGCCGCTGGGTTTGACTCCCGAGCAGGTGAGCATGGCAAAGCCGATGAGCCGCGCCCTCTACGACGCGCTGCCGGTGGGGCCCGAATTGACGGTGCCCGAGATTCCGTACGCGGGTTCGCCGGCGACGTTCGCGGGCGCGCCCGGCCCGGTGGGGACGGTCATCGTCACACCGCAAATCAGTGGGCCGCAACAGTATTCGCTGGTGTTGGCCGACGGAGTGCAGACGCTGCCCCCGTTGGTGGCCCAGATCCTGCAGAACGCGGGCGGCCCGGGCGGTAACACCAAGCCGGTCACGGTGGAACCGTCGGCGTTGGCGAAGATGCCGGTTGTCAACAAGCTGGACCTGTCGTCGTACCCCGACAACCCGTTGAACGTGATGGATATGCGGGAGAACCCGGCGACCTGCTGGTGGTGGCAGAAGGCCTCCGGTGAGAACCGGGCCCGCATCCAGGTCGTGTCCGGCTCGACGCTTCCCATCCCGACCAAGGAATCGGGCAAGGTCGTGTCGTTGGTGAAGGCCGACACGACCGGCCGCGAGGCCGACCAGGTGTACTTCGCTTCCGATCACGCGAACTTCGTGGCCGTCACCGGCAACGACCCCGGCGCCAAGACGACGGAGTCGCTGTGGTGGCTGACGGACGCGGGCGCCCGGTTCGGGGTGGACGACACCCGCGAGGCCCGCGAGGCGTTGGGCTTGAAGACCACGCCGAGCCTGGCGCCCTGGGTGGCGCTGCGGCTGCTGCCACAAGGCCCGACCCTGTCCCGAGCAGACGCTTTGGTGGAGCACGACACCCTACCGATGGACATGTCCCCTGGAGATTTGGTGGTACCCAAGTGAAGCGCGGATTTGCCCGGCCGACGCCGGAGAAGCCCCCGGTCATCAAGCCGGAGAACATTGTCCTACCGACCCCGCTGAGCATCCCGCCGCCCGAGGGCAAGCCCTGGTGGATCGTGGTGGTCGGCGTCGTGGTGATCGGCCTGCTGGGCGGCATGATCGCCATGACCTTCGCCAGCGGCTCGCACGTGTTCGGCGGCGTCGGCGCGATTTTCCCGATCTTCATGATCGGCGGCATGGCGATGATGATGTTCGGCGGCCGGTTCGGCGGCCAGCAGCAGATGAGCCGGCCGAAGCTGGACGCGATGCGCGCCCAGTTCATGCTGATGCTCGACATGCTGCGCGAGACGGCCCACGAGTCGGCCGACAGCATGGACGCCAACTACCGGTGGTTCCACCCGGCGCCCGACACGCTGGCCGCGGCCGTCGGCGCGTCGCGGATGTGGGAGCGCAAGCCCGACGGCAAGGACCTCAACTTCGGTGTGGTCCGCGTCGGCGTGGGCATGACGCGCCCCGAGGTGACCTGGGGTGAGCCCCAGAACATGCCGACCGACATCGAGCTGGAGCCGGTGACGGGTAAGGCGCTGCAGGAATTCGGGCGCTACCAGAGCGTCGTCTACAACCTGCCGAAAATGATCTCGCTGCTGGTGGAGCCGTGGTACTCGCTCATCGGGGACCGCGAGCAGGTGCTGGGCCTGATGCGGGCGATCGTCTGCCAGCTGGCGTTCTCCCACGGGCCCGACCACGTGCAGATGATCGTGGTCAGCTCTGATCTGGAGCAGTGGGACTGGGTGAAGTGGCTGCCGCACTTCGGTGACCCGCGCCGCCAGGACGCGGCGGGCAACGCGCGGATGGTCTACAGCTCGGTGCGCGAGTTCGCCGCCGAGCAAGCCGAATTGTTCGCCGGCCGTGGGTCTTTCACGCCCCGGCATGCCAGTTCGTCGGCGCAGACCCCGACGCCGCACACCGTCATCATCGCCGACGTCACGGACCCGCAGTGGGAGTTCGTGATCAGCGCCGAGGGTATCGACGGCGTGACGTTCTTCGACCTGACCGGCGCGCCGATGTGGGCGGCCGTCCCGGAGCGGACCTTGCGGTTCGACGACCGGGGCGTGATCGAGGCGCTGCCGCGCGACCGCGACACGTGGATGGTCATCGACGAAAACGCGTGGTTCTTCGCGCTGACCGACCACCTCAGCATCGCGGAGTCGGAGGAGTTCGCGCAGAAGCTGGCGCGCTGGCGGCTGGCCGAGGCGTACGAGGAGATCGGTCAGCGGGTGGCCCACATCGGCGCCCGGGACATCATGGCCTACTACGGGATCGACGACCCGGCCGACATCGACTTCGACTCCCTGTGGGGCAGCCGGACGGACTCGATGGGCCGGTCGCGGCTCCGGGCGCCGTTCGGCAATCGCTCCGACAACGGCGAATTGCTGTTCTTGGACATGAAATCGCTGGACGAGGGCGGCGACGGCCCGCACGGTGTCATGTCCGGAACGACCGGTTCGGGTAAGTCGACGCTGGTGCGTACCGTGATCGAGTCGCTGATGCTCGGCCACCCGCCGGAGGAGCTGCAGTTCGTGCTGGCCGACCTCAAGGGTGGGTCGGCGGTCAAGCCGTTCGCGGGCGTGCCGCACGTGTCGCGCATCATCACCGACCTGGAGGAGGACCAGGCGTTGATGGAGCGCTTCCTGGACGCGCTGTGGGGCGAGATCGCCCGCCGCAAGGCGATCTGCGACAGCGCCGGCGTCGACGACGCCAAGGAATACAACTCCGTGCGCTCCCGGATGCGGGCGCGCGGCCAGGACATGCCGCCGCTGCCGATGCTCGTCGTCGTCATCGACGAGTTCTACGAGTGGTTCCGCATTATGCCGACGGCCGTCGACGTCCTCGACTCCATCGGGCGTCAGGGCCGCGCCTACTGGATCCACCTCATGATGGCGTCGCAGACCATTGAAAGCCGGGCCGAAAAGCTCATGGAGAACATGGGTTACCGGCTGGTGCTGAAGGCGCGCACCGCAGGCGCGGCGCAGGCGGCCGGCGTGCCGAACGCGGTGAACCTGCCGGCCCAGGCCGGTCTTGGTTACTTCCGTCGCAGCCTCGAGGACATCGTCCGGTTCCAGGCCGAGTTCCTGTGGCGGGACTACATTTCCCGCGGGATCACCATCGACGGCGAGGTAGCCCCGGCGTTGGTGCACAGCATCGATTACGTTCGCCCGCAGTTGTTCACCAACTCGTTCACCCCGCTCGAGGTGAGCGTCGGGGGACCGGAGCTGGAGCCGGTGGCGATCCAGTCGAACGGCGAGGCGCGCGAGGCGGCCGAAGCCGAGGGCGAGGACGACGAGGAAGGGATCAGGACCCCGAAGGTCGGCACGGTGATCATCGATCAGCTGCGCAAGATCGACTTCGAGCCCTACCGGCTGTGGCAGCCGCCGCTGACCACTCCCGTGGCCATCGACGAGCTGGTCAATCGGTTCATCGGTCACCCGTGGCAGCAGGATTACGGCACCGCCCAGAACCTGGTGTTCCCGATCGGGATCATCGACCGCCCGTTCAAGCACGACCAGCCGCCGTGGACGGTTGACACGTCCGGGCCCGGTGCCAACGTCCTGATCCTGGGGGCCGGCGGGTCGGGCAAGACCACGGCGCTGCAGACGCTGATCTGCTCGGCCGCGCTGACGCACACGCCGGAGCAGGTGCAGTTCTACTGCCTGGCCTACAGCGGCACCGCGCTGACCACGGTCGCCCGTTTGCCGCACGTCGGTGAGGTGGCCGGTCCGACGGATCCCTACGGTGTGCGCCGTACGGTGGCCGAACTGCTGGCGCTGGTCCGCGAACGCAAGCGCACCTTCCTCGAATACGGCATCGCCTCGATGGACGTGTTCCGTCGCCGCAAGTTCGCCGGTGAGGCGGGCCCGGTGCCCAACGACGGGTTCGGCGACGTCTACCTGGTCATCGACAACTACCGCGCGTTGGCCGAGGAAAACGAGGTACTGATCGAGCAGGTGAACCTGATCATCAACCAGGGTCCCTCGTTCGGTGTGCACGTGGTCGTCACCGCCGATCGCGAATCGGAGCTGCGGCCGCCGGTGCGAAGCGGTTTCGGCTCCAGGATCGAGTTGCGTCTGGCCGCGGTGGAGGACGCCAAGCTGGTGCGTTCCCGGTTCGCCAAGGAAGTTCCGGTCAAACCGGGTCGCGGCATGGTCGCGGTCAACTACGTCCGCCTCGACGCCGACCCGCAGGCCGGCCTGCACACGCTGATCGCCCGGCCCGCGCTGGCCAGCACGCCCGCCAACGTGTTCGCGTCCGACAGCATCATCGAGGCGGTCAGCCGCCTCGCGAGCGGCCAGGCCCCGCCGGTGCGCCGGCTACCCGCGCGCTTCGGCGTGGAGCAGGTGCGCGAGCTGGCCGCCCGCGACACCCGCCAAGGGGTGGGCGCCGGCGGAATCGCCTGGGCCATCTCGGAATTGGACCTGGCGCCGGTCTATCTCAACTTCGCCGAGAACGCGCACCTGATGGTGACGGGCCGGCGCGAGTGTGGGCGCACCACGACGCTGGCCACCATTATGTCCGAGATCGGCCGGCTCTACGCGCCGGGGTCCAGCAGCGCACCGACACCCCCGGCCGGGCGGCCCTCGGCCCAGGTGTGGCTGGTCGACCCGCGCCGTCAGCTGCTGACCGTGCTGGGCTCGGAGTACGTCGAGAAATTCGCGTACAACCTCGACGGCGTTCAAGAGATGATGAACGAGATGTCGGCCCTGCTGGCCAGCCGCGAACCACCGCCCGGCCTGTCGGCGCAAGAGCTGCTGGCGCACTCCTGGTGGAGCGGCCCGGAGATCTTCTTGATCGTCGACGACATCCAGCAGCTGCCGGCGGGCTTCGATTCGCCGCTGCACAAGGCCGCCGCCTGGGTGACCAGGGCCGCTGACGTCGGCTTGCACGTGATCGTGACCCGCACCTTCGGTGGATGGTCGTCGGCGGGCAGCGACCCGATGCTGCGGGCGCTGCACCAGGCGAATGCGCCGCTGCTGGTGATGGACGCCGACCCCGACGAGGGCTTCATCCGCGGCAAGATGAAGGGCGGCCCGCTGCCCCGCGGCCGAGGCCTGCTGATGGCCGAGGACACCGGTGTGTTCGTCCAGGTGGCGGCCACCGAGTTCCGCAAATAGGAGCCCGAATAGGACCAGCCCGTTGCGCTGGGGTTGACTCTGATCGACGGAAGATCAACCCCAGTGCAGCGGTAATTCCTTGAGCGCGAACGTCTTCGACGGGAACTTGATTTCAGGGGCGTAATCCGCCGGCACCTCGAAGTCGGGGATCTGCTTGAGCCATTCGGCGACGATGATGGTCAGCTCGATCCGCGCCAGATGTGAACCGAGGCACCGGTGCGGTCCGCCGCCAAATCCCCAGTGCCGGTGCACCTTACCGTCCATGAACAGCTCATCGGTCGACATCGCGTCGGTGCCGTCGCGGTTCACCGCCGCCATGCACAACCGCACCGGCGTGCCCGCGGGCAGCGTCATGCCGCCCACGGTGACGATCTCCGTCGTGACCCGTGGCGCGACCGGTGCCGACGGCTCCAGCCGCACGATCTCTTCGATGAAAACCCTGATCTGCCTGGGGTTGTCGCGCAGCTGGTCGCGTAGCTGCGGCCGGCGCGCGAGTTCGTACAGTGAGAATCCGATCGCCGCGGTCACCGTGTCCAGACCCGCCAGGATCAGCAGGTGGCTCATGCCCAGCAGCTCCAGATCAGTGAAGTCGCCCTCGCCGGTCATCACTTGCGACAACATGTCCGAGCCCGGGTTTTCCCGGCGCTGCGCAATCGCATCGGTCAGGTAGGCCAACAGCTCGTGCGCCTTCTCGAAGTCGGCCGGGCTCAGGTAGGGCTTGTCGGCGATGATGGCGTCTTTCCAGTCGATGACGCGGTCACGGTCCTCGACCGGCAGACCGTAGAGATCGAGGAAAACCTGAAAGGGGTAGAGCCTTGCGAAATCCGCCATGGCGTCGCACTTGCCTCGTCCGGCGAGCTCGGCGATCATCTCGGCGGCGTGGCGCTGCAGCACCGGCCGGGACTTGCTCAGGCCCTGGGGGCTGAAGTAGGGCTGCAGGATCTTGCGGTAGCGGGTGTGCTCGGGCGGGTCGAACGCCAGCGGGATCACCGGCAACGGGCTGCCGGGGGGTTGCAGCGCAAGCCGCGATGAAAACACCTTGGGATTGCGCAGCGCGGCGAGCACGTCCTCGCGACGGGTCAGGTAGTAGTGGCCGTTCATGAACACCACCGGCCCGGCGTCCCGCAACGTCTTCCATCCGACACCCCGGTCGTCCGCCATCGGCAACTTGGTGTACTCAAGCCGCGGTAGGTGAAAGCTGCCCGGCTGGCCGTCGCCAAGAGTGCTCATGCGCCCTGATCTCCGCTTGTCTGTGTGGTTTTCGCGCCGCGGAGTGTCAGTCCCCAGGCCGCGCTTGAAACTTTCGCGTCACCGGTTTGTAGGTGGCACACCAATATCGCATGTGCGACCAGGGGGCACCAATCTGACCGGCGGTGAGTTTGGATCACTACGCGCGGCCGCCGGCGCTCGGCCTTCTCCCAGGGTTTGTCGACCGACTAATCTGGTTGTCCAGTCGTCAAGTCCCCGCTGGGAACTCCCCGAAACCGTCCAAGAAGGAAACCTCGTGAAGGTTCGTCTCGAAAAGTCCAGGTGCGTGGGCCATGCCCAGTGCTACGCCGTCGACCCAGACCTGTTCCCGATTGACGCGTCAGGCTATTCCATCCTCGAAGAACACGAGGTGCGGCCCGAGGACGAACAATTGACTCGCGACGGCGTGGCCTCCTGCCCGGAAATGGCGCTGATCCTCGAGGACGAGTAGCGGCGCAGCGGGGCAAGCCGAGAGCGAACGAAAGATGAACACCCGGTTGTTTGTCATGAACCGAGGATTGCCGGGAATGAAC
Source organism: Mycobacterium sp. (assembly GCF_035506235.1). Lineage (GTDB taxonomy): Bacteria > Actinomycetota > Actinomycetes > Mycobacteriales > Mycobacteriaceae > Mycobacterium. Next base: position 2,743 of record NZ_DATJPU010000124.1, on the reverse strand, counting down.
ATTGGTTGGCCGGGAATGAACAGTTGGCATCGTCGGTCGGCGCGCCCCGGATGACCAGCTAATGTCGTTCGCGAGCGACAGTTCAAGCACCAACGAGCTGTCGCTCGGTTGCTGACAGCGGGATAGTCGAGGCAGATTGTTCATGTCGTTACTGGCCAGGCTTTCGGGAATCTTGGTGGCGGAGCACCTATCCGGGCACTGCGGACGGGTGCGCCCCAGTATTCCGACTATCCCGTCGGCTGGGTTTGCTGGTCAACAGGGTCGTGACCGCGCCCGTCATGGTTTCTACCTGACCGCCGCGATTGCCCACGCAATCGCGGCCGACTGAGGAGGACACGGGGTGTTCGACTTCGGAGCGTTACCGCCCGAAATCAATTCCGGTCGGATGTATGCGGGTCCGGGAGCCGAGTCGATAATGGTTGCCGCGACGGCCTGGGATGCGCTGGCGGCCGAGCTGAGCACGGCGGCTTCTGGCTACAACTCGGTGATCACGGAGCTCACCAGCGCGCCCTGGGTGGGACCCTCCTCGACGGCGATGGTGTCCGCGGTCGTGCCCTACGTGAGCTGGCTCAGCACGGCGGCGGGCCTGGCCGAGGAGAGCGCCAGCCAGGCGCGGGCGGCGGCGGGCGCCTTCGAGGCCGCCTTCGCGATGACGGTGCCGCCGCCGGTGATCGTGGCCAACCGGGTGTTGTTGGCGACGCTGGTCGCGACCAATTTCTTCGGGCAGAACACGCCGGCGATCATGGCCACCGAGGCCCAGTACATGGAGATGTGGGCCCAGGACGCCGCCGCCATGTACGGCTACGCCGCCTCCTCGGCGGCCGCCACGGTGCTGACCCCCTACCAGTCGCCGCCGAACACCAGCACGCCGGACGCACCCGCCCAGCAGGGCGCCGCGGTCGCCCAGGCCGCCGCCCAGCCGGCCGGCAACTCCGCGCAGACGGCGGCGCAGGCGGTCCAGGCCGCCTCGATCCCCCAGACCTTGCAGCAACTGGCCCTGCAGCAACTTTCGGGCTACCAATTCACGAACTGGCCGTTCTCGATGCTGCAGAACCAACTCCAAGATTTGCTCAAGTACGGGCTCCCCACCCCGACCAACGACTGGTTCAACGTCCCGGGCCTCATCAAGCCGGCGGTCGTGGGCTACCCGTCGACGTTCCCCTCCTCCGGTATCAGCCCGTTGTATAACGAGGGGCGCCAGTTCCTGCAGGCCTACTTCGGTGTCGGTCTCGGGAACTTCGGCTGGTCGATGGGCCAGCAGCTGACCTTCGGGCCCGGTGGTGCGACGGCCGGTGCGGGTGGTGCCTGGTTCCCGACGCCGCAGTTCGGTGGGCTGCATCTGGGCGCCGTGGGTGGCGGCCTTGGCGGCGTGCACCCCGCCGGAGCGGTGTCGGCGGGCACCGGCGCGGCCGGCAAGGTCGGAATGCTGTCGGTTCCGGCCAACTGGAGCACCCCGACATCGGAGGCGGCGGTCACGCTCGCCGCTTCGGAGCAGACCCCCGTGCAGGCCGGCGCGAACGCCGTGCCCGGAAACGCCATCCTGCGCGGCATGCCGATGGCCGGCGTGGGCCGGCGCACCGCGGGCTACGGTTACACCACCAAATACGGGTTCCGATATAGCGTGCTGACACGCCCGCCCTCGGCCGGATGACGAGGAGCGACGAGCGTGACCTACCAGCCGGCAAACCCGCCCAGGGTCGCCCGAAATGAACAGCAGTTGTCCACCAATGAACAGTTTGCGCTAAGGAGGCGCGACCCGAAGGGAATCCAATTAGTCTCACTAGCAAGCCATGTCTGAAGCGTACTTCAGCAGCAAATCTTTCCTTGATGGTCATCGAGCCTGAAAGTTGAGGAGGAAACCAAATGTCCTTTGTGACCACACAGCCAGAAGCGTTGGCAGCCGCCGCGGGCAGCCTGCAGGGCATCGGCTCGGCGTTGAGCGCCCAGAACGCCGCGGCTGCGGCCCCGACGACCGGGGTGGTGCCGGCGGCGGCCGACGAGGTGTCGGCGCTGACCGCGGCGCAGTTCGCCGCGCACGCCCAGATGTACCAGGCCGTCAGCGCGCAGGCGGCCGCCATTCACGAGCAGTTCGTCAGCACCCTGGGCATCAGCTCGGGGTCATACGCGGCGACCGAGGCGGCCAACGCGGCCGCGGCCGGCTAGGAGGTCAACGATGAGTGACTTGGGTATGTTGCCCCCGGAGGTCACCTCCGCGATGATCTACGCGGGCCCGGGCTCCGGGTCGATGATGGCCGCGGCCGCGGCGTGGAATGGGATTGCCGCCGAATTGACTTCGGCCGCTCTGGGCTACGACCAGATCGTCACCCAGCTGGCCGGCGAGGAGTGGCTGGGTCCCGCCTCGGCGTCGATGGCCTCGGCGGCGCAGCCGTACGTGCAGTGGATGACGACGACCGCCGGTCAGGCCGAGGAAGCCGCCACCCAGGCGCAGAACGCCGCGGCGGCCTACGAGACCGTGCTCGGCTCGGTGGTCCCCCCGCCGCTGATCGCGCTCAACCGCACGGAGCTGTCCCAGGCGATGGCGACCAACGTGCTGGGTCAGAACAACGGGATCATTTCGCAGCTGGAAGCCCAGTACCAGGAGTTCTGGGCGCAGAACTCCGCGGCGATGTACAACTACGCCGGTCAGTCCGCGGCGGCGGCCAAGGTGACGCCGTATCAAAACGCGCCGACGGTCGCCAATCCGGCCGCTGCTGCGGTCACTCAGTCCGCGGCGCCGGCCGCC
>NZ_DATJPU010000123.1:0-4702 GCF_035506235.1 Mycobacterium sp. | reverse complement strand
GGAGCTGCCCGAGTTGGATCAGGCCGACGTGCTCTCGCAGCTGGGCACCGACCGATCGGCCGACGTGCTCGAGGAGATGGATCCCGACGACGCCGCCGACCTGCTCGGCGTGCTGAACCCGACGGACGCCGAGATGCTGCTCACCCGGATGGACCCGGACGAGTCCGAACCGGTTCGACGGCTGCTGACCCATTCCCCCGACACCGCGGGCGGCCTGATGACCTCGGACCCGGTGGTGCTGACCCCCGACACGTCGGTCGCCGAGGCGCTGGCCCGCGTCCGCGACCCCGACCTGACCGCCGCGCTGTCGTCCATGGTGTTCGTGGCGCGCCCGCCGACGGCCACCCCCACCGGTCGCTACCTGGGCTGCATCCCGTTGCAGCGGCTGCTCCGCGAGGCGCCGGCCGAGCTGGTCGGCGGGATCGTCGACAGCGACCTGCTCACCCTGACGCCGGAGACCCCGCTGGGCGCGGTGACCCGCTACCTGGCCGCCTACAACCTGGTGTGCGGGCCGGTCCTCGACGACCAGAACCACCTGCTGGGAGCGGTGACGGTGGACGACCTGCTCGATCACCTACTGCCGCACGACTGGCGCGTGGACGTGCAGCAACTGGACACCACCGGCCGAATCGAACAACGACTGGGAGGCTCCGGGTGAGCAGATCCACGGCACCGCGAAGGCTCTACACCCCGCGGTCCTCACGCAGGTATTCGCCGCGCCTGGACCCCGAGGCCGTCGGGCAGATCACCGAGTCCATCGCGCGTTTCTTCGGCACCGGCCGCTACCTGCTGATACAGAGCGTCGTGGTGGTGGTGTGGATCGTGCTGAACATATCCGCGGCGGCCATGCGCTTTGACCCGTATCCCTTCATCCTGCTCAACCTGGCCTTCTCCACGCAGGCCGCCTACGCGGCGCCGCTGATCCTGCTGGCCCAGAACCGACAGGAGAACCGAGACCGCGTCGCGCTCGAAGAGGATCGTCGCCGCGCCGCCCAGACCAAGGCGGACACCGAGTACCTGGCCCGCGAACTTGCGGCGTTGCGGCTGGCCGTGGGCGAGGTGGTCACGCGCGAATACCTGCGCCATGAGCTGGAAGACCTGCGCTCTATGCTGACCGCGTTACTGCCGGAAGGCGCGGACGGGGAGGCCGCGGCGGCGAGTGACGACTGGGAGCGGATCGCTAAGAAATCCCGGTAATTATCAATTCCGCCATTGCGCCACTCCCGTCACGCGGGTTATGTATTGTGATCTGGTTCACGAAGCTAAGCAGGTAGTTTCCCGACCTTTGAGGACGGCCGAGTGCGCATTGGGGGACGCTGGGGTCCACGCCCGGCCACCGCGACGATGCGACTGCGGGCACTCCGCGTGACAAAAATCCGCGTGACGAAGACTCCGGCGTTCGGCGTCGCCGTCATCACCCCCTTGGTCTTCGCGGGAGCGGTCGGGGGCGCGGCCCCGACATATACCGGGCACGCCGAACCGGTCCACAACCAGGCCGCGCCGGTGCGCGCTGCCATTTACCCGGTGGCCGCCGTGTCCCCGAGCGTCCCCGACACGTCCGGGCCGGTCGTCATCGCCGCCGACCGCACGCCCACCGCCTTCCACATCGCCGAGGCCGCCCCGTCCGCGCCGCCGCCCCCGATGATCGTGAATGCGCCCGGCGCGCTGGGCATTCCGTCGATCGCCCTGGCCGCATACCGCAGCGCCGAACAGAAGATGGCCGTCGCCGCCCCCGGCTGCGGCGTCAGCTGGAACCTGCTCGCCGGGATCGGGCGCATCGAGTCGGGCCACGCGGGCGGTGGGGCCGTGGACGCGCGCGGCACCGCGGTCGTCCCGATCTACGGCCCCTCGCTGGACGGCACGCTCCCCGGCAACGAGGTGATCCTGCAGAGCACGGTCGGCAATCGCCCCACCTACGCGCGCGCCATGGGGCCGATGCAGTTCCTGCCCGGCACCTGGGCGCGCTACGCCGCCGACGGCAAGGGCGACGGAACCGCCGACCCCCAAAACCTGTTCGACTCCGCGCTGGCGGCCGCCCGGTACCTGTGCAGCGGCGGGCTCAACCTGCGCGACCCCATGCAGGTGATGTCGGCGATCCTGCGCTACAACAACTCGGTGCCCTACGCGCAGAACGTGCTCGGCTGGGCCGCCGCGTACGCCACCGGCGTGGTGCCGGTCGACCTGCCGCCGATGACCGGACCGCCGCCGCCGCTCGGCAACGCGCACGACGATCATCCGGAGGGGCTCGGGCCCAACCTGCCGATGAACGTCATCGGCCTGCCGTCGGACGATCCGTTCGCGCGCACACCGCTGATCGACCTGAGCGGGACGCCGCCCGTTGGTTCGCAGCCGATGTTCCCGTGGATGCAGCCCACGCCGCAGCAGTCGCCGACGCAACTGCCCGGCTGCACGGTGATCTGCATCGGTCCCCAACAAAGCCCGGCGCCGTTCGGGCCGCCGCCGGCGCCGTTCGGGCCGCCGCCGCCCGCTTTCGCGCCGCCGCCGGCGTTCGGAGCGCCGCCGTCCCCGCCCGCCGCGCCCGCGGCCCCGCCCGCCGGTTCGCCCGGCCCCGGGCCGGCCGCCGGCTCCCCCAGGGCGCCCGGCCCGGCCGGCTGACCGGTCCCCCATCGCGCACGCCTAGACTCGGCGGTGATGTCCAGTCACGAGACCACCGACCTGAGCGCGGCCATCCGCACCGCCCTGGGGAAGGTGATCGACCCCGAATTGCGCCGTCCCATCACCGAACTCGGGATGGTCAAGAGCGTCGACGTCGAGCCCGACGGCGGCGTGCACGTCGCGATCTACCTGACCACCGGCGCCTGCCCGAAGAAGACCGAGATCAGCGAGCGCGTCACCAGCGCGGTCGCCGACGTGCCCGGCACCGGGGCCGTCAAGGTGAGCCTGGACGTGATGAGCGACGAACAGCGCACCGAGCTGCGCAAGCAGCTGCGCGGGGACGCCCGCGAGCCCGTCATCCCGTTCGCCCAGCCCAACTCGCTGACCCGGGTGTACGCCGTCGCGTCCGGCAAGGGCGGGGTGGGAAAGTCGACGGTCACGGTCAACCTGGCCGCGGTGATGGCCGCGCGCGGGCTGGCCGTCGGGGTGCTCGACGCCGACATCCACGGCCATTCCATCCCCCGCATGATGGGCACCACCGACCGGCCCACGCAGGTCGAGTCGATGATCCTGCCGCCCATCGCCCACGACGTGAAGGTCATCTCGATCGCCCAGTTCACCCAGGGCAACACCCCGGTGGTGTGGCGCGGGCCGATGTTGCACCGCGCGTTGCAGCAGTTCCTGGCCGACGTGTACTGGGGCGACCTGGACGTGCTGCTGCTCGATCTGCCGCCGGGAACCGGCGACGTCGCCATCTCGGTGGCTCAGCTGATCCCCAACGCCGAGATCCTGGTGGTGACCACGCCGCAGCTGGCCGCGGCCGAGGTCGCAGAACGGGCCGGCAGCATCGCGCTGCAAACCCGCCAGCGCGTCGTCGGCGTCGTGGAGAACATGTCCGGGCTGGTGCTGCCCGACGGCACCACGATGCAGGTGTTCGGCGAGGGCGGCGGCCGGCAGGTCGCCGACCGGTTGTCGCGTGCGGTCGGCGCCGACGTGCCCCTGCTGGGCCAGATCCCGCTGGATCCGGCGCTGGTCGCGGCCGGCGATGCCGGGGTTCCGATCGTGCTGAGCGCGCCGGACTCCCCCGTCGGCAAGGAGCTGCGCAGCGTCGCCGACACCCTGTCGTCGCGACGGCGCGGGCTGGCGGGTGTGTCGCTGGGGCTGGACCCGACGCGCCGCTGAGCGATTCGCGCCAACCCGGCGCGCACACCAGCGCGGAGCCCGGCCGGCCAAACAGCCAGGGGCGGACCAGCGAGCGTGTAAAGCCCTCCTAAGCGGACTACGCTGCGATGTCATCGACTTAGTCAGTCGCGATCAGACGCTCCGATGGTGTGTCGGCCCGGCGGGAGGTCATTGAAATGTCCTATGTGATCGCGGTGCCGGACGCGCTGGGTGCGGTGGCGACGGATTTGACGAACATCGGTTCGACGCTCAACGTCGCCAATGCGGCCGCGGCCGCCGCGACGACCGGAATCGCGGCATCGGCCGCCGATGAGGTGTCGGCGGCAATTGCCGCGTTGTTTTCCGCACGTGGTCAGGCCCATCAGGCGCTCAGTGTTCAGGCGGCGGCATTTCATGCCCAGTTTGTGCAGGCCTTGACGGCGGGCGCGGGGTCGTATGCCGCTACCGAGGCCGCCAATGTTTCGCCGCTGCAGCTCTTCGAGCAGGATCTGCTGGGCGCGATCAACACGCCCTTCCTGGCGTTGACCGGGCGCCCGCTGATTGGCAACGGCGCCAACGGGGCCCCTGGCACTGGACAAGACGGCATGCCCGGCGGGTGGTTGTACGGTAACGGCGGCGCCGGCGGGTCGGGCGGGGCCACCCAACCCAACGGCGGTGCAGGCGGGCCCGCCGGCCTGATGGGTACCGGCGGCGCCGGAGGGGCTGGTGCGCGTTCGTCGATCGGGAACGGCGGCGTCGGTGGGCCCGGCGGGGCCGGCGGCCTGCTGACCGGCAACGGCGGGGTCGGCGGACCTGGCGGGCAGGCAGTGGGCGTGACCGCCGGGAACGGCGGAGTCGGCGGGATCGGCGGGGCTGGCGGGCTGTTTGGTGCCGGCGGGGCCGGCGGAGCCGGCGGGGCAGAATT
>NZ_DATJPU010000122.1:0-31931 GCF_035506235.1 Mycobacterium sp. | reverse complement strand
GGGAAGCCGGGGCCACCGAACGGGCCGATGCTCGCGCCCGCGCAGGGCATCGGATTCCACGGCCGCGGCAGGCCCTCGTCGCCGACGGTGACGTTGCCGCCGGGGTTGGCCGGCGTGTACGAGCACGGCGATCCGGGCGGGACGGCCGGCCCGGGGTGGTCGGGGGTGCCCTCGAGCACCGGCGGCGCCGGCGGCGGCGCGCCGTTCGGGAGCCGGGTGCCGTTGGGGTCGGGCCACCGGAATTCCGGCAGTCCGGCGCTACGCCAGAAGTTCTCCGGGTCGATGCCGCGCTTCTTGAACGCGGCGTCGACCCACGGCTGCAGGATCTGATACGGCGCCAGGTTGTGCAGCACCACCTTGAAGAACGGTCCCGAAGCGATGGCCTCGTTCAGCGACGGGAGGAACTTGCCGACCTCGGTGAGGCCCGCGGCGACGTCTTCTTTGCGCTGGACCAGGATGTCGCTGACCGTGCGGAGCTGTTCCAGCACGTGGTTCAGGTTGGGATTGTCGTTGATGAACCCCTTCACCTGTTCGGAGAAGGCGGCGATGTTGCCCAGCAGCGCGTTGATGGCCTGGCCGCGCTCGTTGAACGCGGCGAGCAGCACCTTCGCGTTCACCAGCAACCGGTCGATCTGCTCGCTGCGGTCACCGAGGATGCCGGCCACCTGGTTGGCCTGGGCGAGCAGGTGCTTGACCTGCTCGTCGCGCTTGCCGATGGTGTCGGAGAACTTGGCCACGCCGTCGAGGGCGGCACTCAGGTGCGGGTAGGTCTGATCGACCGTCTCCGACAGCACGTGCAGCGACTGCTTGACCGTGTCGATGTCCCAGCCGCGCGCGGCCTTGGTCACATCGAAGAACGCGTCGTAGATCTGGTAGGGCGTGGTGCTCTGGCCGATCGGCAACGCGTCTCCGGGCCGCAGCGTCTGATTGCCCCGGTTCTCGATCTCGAGGACCTTCTTTCCGAGGATGGTGTCGGTCTTGATCGCGAGCCGGCTCTCGGTGCCGATCGTCTCGGTGCCGAGGTTGAATTTGATCAGGATGTGGTCACCGTCGATTTTGAGGCTCTCCACCTTCCCGACGTCCATGCCGGCGATGCGCACCTTGTCGCCGGTGCTGAGCCCCCCGGTGTCCGTGAACTGCCCGTAGTAGTGGGGTTTGGCCATCAGCATGGGAACGCTCGTGAAGCTTTGGCCAACGGCGATGACGAGCAGCGTGACGATGATGCCCATCAGGCCGATGCGCATCCGGTTGGGGGGTTCCAGCGTTCTCATTGCGGCGTGCACCTACCCGTCGGCTGCTGGAAAAGCCGCACCGTGCGGGTCGGGCCGCCGCGCTGCAACCCGTTGAGCTTGAGGGTGATGTCGCAGGCGTAGAAGTTGACGAAGTCGCCGTAGGAGCCGATCGTGCGCCCGATCATGTTCAGCGCGGTCGGCACCTTCTTGAGGTAGTCCTGCAGTTGGGTTTGCTGGTCGATCAGCGGCTGCTGCACCGCGTCCAGGTAGTTCAGGCTGCTGTGCAGCAACCCGCGGTCCTCGGCCAGCAGGTCGGCCACGGTCCCGGCGGCGTTGCTGATGTGCGCCGTCCCGGCCGCCAGCGGTTCGGCATGGTTCTTCAGCCCGGTGATCAGGACCTCGAGGTTGTTGACGGTCTGGTCGAATTGCTGGCGATGCCGAACCGTGGTGTCCAGGACGATGTTCAGGTTCTTGATCACCTCACCGATCGCCTGGTCGCGCTGCCCGAGCTGCGAGGTCAGCTGCGCGGTGTTGTCGAGGATGTCGTTGATGGTGCCGCCCTGACCCTGGAACACGGTGACGAGGGCCGTCGCGATCGTGTTGACCTTCTGCGGGTCCAGCGCCCGGAACAGCGGCTTGAAACCACCGATCAGCGCGTCGAGGTCGAGCGCCGGCGAGGTCCGCGACGCGGGGATGAAGCCCCCCGGCGGCAGGACCTTGTCGGCGCCCTCGCCCTCGCCGCGCTTGAGCTCCAGGTACCGGTTGCCGATGAGGTCGAGGTAGCGGATCTGCGCCGTCGTCGACTGATACAGCGGGATCGAGCGGTCGACGCTGAAATTCACCCGCGCGCGCCTGCCGCCGTCGACCAGCTTGACCGAACTGACCTTGCCGATCTCCACGCCCGACGCCCGGACGAATTGGCCCTGCCGCAGCCCGCTGATGTTGGTGAATTCCGCGGAGTACCCGTAGGTGCGGTCGAAGCGCATCTGACCGAACACCACGATGATCATCACAGTGAAGAGCAGCAGCACCAGCGAGAAGATGCTGAGTCGGACGATGGTTCCGGTGATTTTCATGGGTTGATCGTGTTATCCCCTACTTGGCGGCCCCAGACGTACTCGATCGCGTACGGGGAGCCGGTGTCGAGGTGGTTGTACGGCGCGATGCTGTTACCGGAGTCCATCACCAACTCGGGCGCGGGCCACAAGTCGTGGGTGATGTGCTGCCAACAGCCCGGCGCACCCCCCGGCCCGCCACGGGCGTTCACCCGAGGCAGGTTTTCGGGAAACACGTAGGGGTTGGGCGACCCGCCCACGAGTCCGGCCAGCCCGCCGAGCCCGGCGAGTCCCTGGGTCGGCAGGGCGAACAGCGAGATGAGGCCGATGATCGTCGTCGCCGACAGCGGGTTCAGCAACAGGCCCAAGCCCGAGAGCAGCTCGGTGTGGGCGTTCAGCGAGTAGCCGTTGCCACCGAGGAAGGACGCGGCCTTGGGCTCGATGTCGTGATAGTTGCGGACGGTGCAGAACAGCTCAGGGCTGTAGGTGTCCAGCAGCTGGGCCGTCGGCACCAGGTCCTTGGCGCCGCGCGCCAGGTAGGGGCCGCCGCGCTCGAAGATGTCCGCGCCGGTGTTGCCGAATCCGGCCGCCGACAACAAGGCCTGGTCGAGATCCTTCTGCTGCGCGTTGATCGTGCGCGACGTGACGACGGCATTGTTGAGGAAGTCGAACAGGTCCGGCGCGGCGTTGGCGTAGGTGTCGCCCAGGCCCGCCAGCTGCTGGATGTCGTGACGGGCCTGCGGCATCTGCGGGTTGACGTCGTCGAGGATCGCGTTGGCGTTGACGATCGACTGACCGAACCGATCGCCCAACCCGGCCAGCGATTGCGCGGCGGCGCTCAGCGTCAGGTTCAGCTTGACCGGATCCACCTTCTGCGCGATCTCGGTGATGGTCTGGAACAGCGTGTTGATCTCCGTCGTCACCGACCTGGCGTCGATCACGGTTCGCGGCGTGATGCGTTGGGGCGACGGGTTTGTCGGCGTCGTCAATGAGACGTACTTACCGCCGAACACCGTGGTGGCCTTGATGTCGGCGTTCACGTTCGACGGGATCAGCTTGAGGTATCTCGGATACACGTCGAGGCTGAACTTGGCCGCCGGCTTGCCGTCGCGCATGATCTCCGAGATGTCGGCGACCCGGCCGATCTCGACCCCGTTGTAGGTGACCTTCGAGCCGGGATCCATCACCAACCCGGCGCGGGACGCCACCATGGTCAGCCTGGTCTTGGGGGTGAAGTCCCCCCTGAACTGCCCGTACACCAGGACCAGCAGCACGGCGGCGACGACGAGCATCGCGACCCCGGCCAACTTGTACGGCGGGTTCCGGGGGGCGTTGGTCTTTCCGGCGGACCCTGTCCTGGTGGTCATGGCTACACCGTCAGCGCGAAGTTGGGGTTGACGCCGTAGAGCGCCAACGCGGCGGCCAGAACGACAACCTGCACCGACACCAGCGAGAAGCGCATCGACCGTCCGACGGCCTCGCCGACACCGACGGGCCCGCCGCCGGCGTTGTAGCCGTAGAAGCAGTGGGTGATCATCACCACCGCCGTGATGATGATGGCCTCCACGAAGGACCAGAACACGTCTTCGGGGCGCAGGAACGTGCGGAAGTAGTGCTCGTAGGTGCCGTGCGACTGCCCGTAGATCACCGTCGTGGTGATCTGCGGTGACAAAAACGACATGATCATGGCCAGCGAGTAGAGCGGAATGATCACCACCAGGCCGGCCATGATCCGCGTGGTCGCCAGAAACGAAATCGACTTGATGCCCATCACCTCGAGGGCGTCGATCTCTTCGCTGATCCGCATGGCCCCCAGCTCCGCGGTGGCGCCGGCCCCGACCGTGGCGGCCATCGAGATGCCGGTGACCACGGGCGCTGCGATGCGCACGTTGATCAGCGCGGCGAAAAAGCCGGTGAACGCCTCGACCCCGATGTTGCCCAGCGACGCGAACCCCTGGATCGCGACCAGCGAGCTACCCGACAGCGTCACGAAGCCCACGATCGCGACCGTGCCGCCGACGACGGCCATCGCGCCGGTGCCCATGCCGATCTGGGCGATCAGCCGCAGGGTCTCCTTGCGGTAGTTGCGCAGCGCGTGCGGGATGTGCCCGAGGGCCGACGCGCCGAACCAGGCCATCTGCCCGATGTCGTCCAGGCCACGGCCGAAGGCACCGCCGTAGCGATTGACGTTCTCGACGGCCCGCGGGAAGCGGGCGCGCAACACCGCACCGGTCGACATCTCAGCGCCCCGTCCCGAACCGCACACCGATCGTGGTCAGCACCACGTTCACCGCGTACAGCGCGACCACGCACAGCACCACGGTCTCGTTGACCGCGGTGCCCAGCCCCTTGGACCCGCCCCGCACGGTCAGCCCGCGGAAACACCCGACCAACCCGGCGATCAGCCCGAACGTCGCGGCTTTGACCGTCGCGATGATCACTTCCGGCAGGCCGGTGATGGTGGTCAGCGTGGCCAGATACGCCCCGCCCGACACGTTCTGCAGGTACACCCCGAACAGGTAGCCCCCCACCAGCCCGACGGTGATCACCAGCCCGTTGAGCAGCGTGGCCACCAGGGTCGCGGCGATCACCCGGGGCACCACCAGCCGGTGGATCGGATCGATGCCCAGCACCTCCATCGCGTCGATCTCCTCGCGGATGGTGCGCGCACCCAGGTCCGCGCAGATCGCCGTCGAGCCGGCGCCGGCCACCACCAGCACGGTGGTCAGCGGCCCCAGCTGGGTGACCGCGCCGATGGCCGCGCCCGCCCCGGACAAATCGGCCGCGCCGAACTGGGCCAGCAGGACGTTGAGGGTGAAGATCAGAAGCACGGTCAGCGGGATCGAGACCATGATGGTCGGCAGGAACGCCACCCGCATGATGAACCAGCACTGCAGGATGAACTCGCGCCATTGGAAAGGCCAGCGGAACAGCGCCCTTCCGGTCAGCACGCACATCCGGAAGAACCCACCGATAAGGGTCAGCGGCGTTTCCAATTGGTCGCGCAGATAGCCGACCAGATTAGGGCCTCGTCGACTCTCCGTCGTCGAAGTCAACGCCGCCCCCTCCCCTCGACACCGCGAGCCCGGCGGATCCGCGGCGGATCGTGTCGCACGCCGCCCCTGCCTTGCCCCGAACCTACGTCTGTGACCATCGGCTCCCTACCGGCAAGTAGTAACGGAGACCACAGGAATGTACCCGATGGCCGTGAACGTGTGAACTGCATCCGCACAATTAACCCTTCGTCAACAACGGGCAAACGTTACAGTTTCCGTTAACCTTCCTCTCCAGTCGTTGAATCCTCTGCCGCAGAAACACTTTCGGTCATAGTGACGACTTCGTAGCGCACCCGTAGCTCAGTCTTGAGCACCTTTCCGGCCGGGTTGCGGGGCAGCGCGTCGACGATCTCGAGCGCCTTCGGATGCTTGTAGCGGGCCAGCCGCTCGGCCAGGTACTCGTGCAGATCGTCGAGCCGCAACCCGTCGCCGGCGACGGCCGCGACCGCGATCGGCACCTCGCCCCACTTCTCGTGGGGCCGGCCGATGACGGCGACCTCGACGATCTCGGGATGGCCGGCGAGGACGTTCTCGACCTCGGCGCAGTAGATGTTCTCGCCGCCGGAGATGATCATGTCCTTCTTGCGATCGACCACCCAGACATAGCCGTCCTCGTCCATCCGCACCAGGTCTCCGGAATGGAACCAACCGCCCGCGAAGGCCTCCGCCGTGGCCTCCGGGTTGTTCCAGTAGCCGCTCATCAATGTCGGTGCCCGGTAGACGATTTCACCGACCTCGCCGACGGGCACGTCGTTCATGTTCTCGTCCACCACGCGGGCGGCGACCGTGGGGACCACCTTGCCGACCGAGCCGCGCTTACGAATCGCGTCCTCGCCGAGCAGCATGCAGGTGACAGGCGACATCTCGGTCTGGCCGAACGCCGCCAGTATCTGAGTCCCGGGAAAGGTTGCCGACATCTCCCGCAGCAACGCGTCCGGCGCCGGAGCCGCCCCCCACGACATCACCCGCAGCCTCAGCTCGCGGGGCCGCGCCTGCTGCTCGGCGCATACCGCCTGCCACTGCGCGGGAACCAGGAAGAGGCCGCTGACCTTCTCCGCCGCCAGCACGTCGAGCAGCTGCCCCGGGTCGAACGCGCCCAGCGGATAGATCACCGTGGGGATGCCCAACAGCATGCCGGTGAGCAGGTTTCCGATCCCGGCGATGTGGAAGAACGGGACGCCGATGAAACCGACGTCGCTATTTATATCGGCGCCGTTGGTGTAGAGCCCGGTCATCGTCTGCCCGGTGAGATTGGCGTGGGTCAGCACCGCGCCCTTGGGCCGGCCGGTGGTGCCCGAGGTGTACATGATCAGCGCCGGCGAATCGTTCGGGATGTCTGGGATGTCCCTGGACCCGCGCTCATCGCCGGGCTCGTTAATGAGGTCTTCGTAGCCGAAGACGCTGGCATCGCCGTCAGAGGTTGCCGCACCCGCCACGACGATGGTGTCGAGCAGCGGCTGGATGTCGCGCACGCCGGTGGCCACCGGGGCCAGCACCGCCTCGGTGATCATCACCCGCGCTTCGCAGTCCTCGACCAGGAAGACGATCTCCGCCGGGGTGAGCCGGAAGTTGAGCGGGACCGCGATGGCCCCGAGCGAGTTGGCGGCCAGCACCGCCTCGACGAATTCGGTGCGGTTGAGCATCAGGATCATGACCCTGTCGCCGAAGCCGACGCCCCGGCGGCTCAGCGCATCGGCCAGCGCCACCACCCGGCGGTGCAAGCCCCCCCAGGTGACCGTGTTGCCCAGGAACCGCAGCGCCGTCGCGTTGGGTTGCATCAGCGCGTGCCGTTCGAGTTGGTTGACCCAGTTCTGCCGCCGCGCCAGGTATGGCTGCCCGGTGGCCTGGGTCAGATGGCTGGCCAATTGCGCGGTCAACTAACGCCTCCCCTTCACCTCTCGCACCGCTTGCGCCAGGTTGATATTTGATAAAACATAGTGTTGTGTGGGTCACACTATGGCTTTAGTGCCGCAAAGACAAGCCCCGCCCAGCCCGCGAAACCCCAGGCAGCCCGCGTGAACGCACCGATCAGGACGCAGCCGAGGACCCGGCGCCCCCTACGCCGGGCGCAGCTTTCGGACGAGGTCGCGGGCCACCTGCGGGCGGCAATCATGTCGGGAACGTTGCGTCCGGGAACGTTCATCCGTCTCGACGAGACCGCGGCCGAGCTCGGGGTCAGCGTCACGCCGGTGCGCGAGGCGCTGCTGAAATTGCGGGGCGAGGGGATGGTGCAGCTCGAACCGCACCGCGGTCACGTGGTACTGCCGCTGACCCGGCAGGACATCGAGGACATCTTCTGGCTACAGGCGACGATCGCCAAGGAGCTGGCGGCCGCGGCCACCGATCACATCACCGACGCCGAGATCGACGAGCTGGAGCGCATCAACGAGGCGCTCGCGGCGGCCATCGGTTCCAGCGACTCCGACACCATCGCGGGCATCGAGTTCGCGTTCCACCGCGTCTTCAACCAGGCCAGCGGCCGGATCAAGCTGGCGTGGTTCCTGCTGAGCGCCGCGCGATACATGCCGGTGCTGGTGTATGCGGCGGACCCGGAGTGGGGCGCGGACGCGGTGGAAAACCACCGGCAGTTGGTGGCCGCGCTGCGCCGGCGTGACGCCGCCGCGGTGATCGAGCACACGGTTTGGCAATTCACCGACGCGGCGGCCAGGCTGACCGTGATGCTGAACCGGGCGGGCATCTTCGACTGAGCTCGGCTCAGCCCGTGGCCAGCTGCTCGGCGCGCTGCTTCAGGTTCTCGGCGAGATGGTCGAGCACGTTTCCGGCGAGTGACTTCACCATCGGCGCGGGGACGGGCAGGGTGGTCTCGACGTCCATGTCCACCGTCAGCAGGCTGGCCGCCCCGGTTTCCACGACGCTGAACAGCTGCTCCTGCTTGGAGAACAGGTCGCCTTGCTGCAGGACGGTCTGGATCTGGTTGTCCCCCGGGTAGTAGATCGCCTGGATGAACGTGGCCTGCATGCCTTGGTAATCGGCATCGAGCCGCACCTGGCTGGGGCGCCCGTCGTCGTAGCGGGCGAGCACCCACAGGCCCTTGATCCCCTCGTTCCATTCCGGGTAGCGCTCGAAATCGGCGACGATGCCCAGGATCGACGCGGCGTTGGCGCTGACCTCGACGGTCTTGCTCAGAACTGGCATTGGCGAAGCATAGCGGGGGCGGCGAAAGTCCCCGACTCCTATGCCATCTCGCCAACGCAGGCCGTCGACAGCAGCGAGCGGATGGCGTCCGGGATCGGGACGGGTTTGCGGCTGGCGCGATCGACGTAGACGTGCACCCAGTGGCCGACCGCGGTGATCGGCCGGGGTTCGCCGTCGTCGCCGCGGAACACGCCGAGCCGGTAGGTGACGCTGCTGCGGCCCACGCGCGTCACCGCGAGGCCCACCGTGAGGCTTTGCGGGAAGTGCAGCTCGGAGAAGTATCGGCAGCCCGACTCGGCGACGATGCCCAGCGCGGGCGTGGTGAGCGGGTCGAGGCCGGTGCCGGTGTTGATCCAGGCGTTGATCGCGGTGTCGAACAGCTGGTAGTACACCGCGTTGTTGAGGTGGCCGAACATGTCGTTGTCGGCCCACCGGGTTCCCACCGGCCACAGCACCGGGAAGTCGTCGCTGGTGAGGTTGTCCGGCACGGGCGGCACCGACGGACCAGAGCTCATGGTCTACCAGTACCGCATGGCTTGCCGGAACAGCTCCGCCAGCACCGGCTTGCTCATGTCGCGCGGGGCGTTCTGTAACAGGCGCTGCTGAGGGTAGGCACCCTCCGTCAGGGCCACCACGTCGTCGTCGGTGTAGCCCACCCCGCCCAGCCCGTTGGGCATGCCGACCGCTCGCATGATGCGGACGAGTTCGCCGGCGAGCACCTCGCCCGCGTCGCTCGCGCCCGCGCCCCGCGTGTCGGCGCCGAGCAGCCGGGCGCCCTCCAGGTGCCGCTCCGGGCTGACCTCCGCCGTGAAGCGGAACGACGACGGCGCGTTGAGGATGACGGCCATGCCGTGCGGCACGAGCGGCTCCTCGGCGGGGTAGCCGGGGGGGCGGAAGTCACGGACCAGCCCGGCCACCGCGTAGGCCATGCCGTGCGGGGCGTGGACGCCCGCGTTGCCGAACGCGATCCCCGCCAGGGTGGCCGCCCACATCATCTGTTCGCGGGCCTGGGTGTCGGAGGCGTCGCTGACCGCGCGCTCCAAGAACTGCCCCAGGACGCGCAACGCCTCGCGGCAGCCCAGGTCGCTCCACGGATTGGCGCCCTGGCTCATGGGCCGCAGGGTCGGCCGCTCGGGGGCGCGCCGCCGCAGGTAGGGCCGCGCGGTGTAGGACTCGAGCGCGTGAGACAGCACATCGAGCCCCGCCGAGGCGACGACCTCGGGGGGCAGGCTCGAGGTGCAATCGGGGTCGACGAGCGCCTCGGTGGGGCGCAGCGCGGGCGAGGCGATGCCGGTCTTGGCCGACATCGACACCAGGTCGAAGATCGCGATGCCGGTTACCTCGCTGCCCGTGCCCGCCGTGGTCGGGCACGCGATGTGCGGCTTGAGCGGGCCGGGCACGGGTTTGGCCTCGCCGATCGGCGCGTTGACGTAGGCCAGCAAGTCGGCCGGGTGAGTGGCGTACAGGTTGGCGGCCTTGCAGGTGTCGATGACGGAGCCGCCGCCCAGCGACACGTAGCCGTCCGGGTTCGACTCCTGCGCGAACCGCGCCCCGTCCCGGAAGGACGCGTCGGTGGGCTCGACGTGCACGTCGGTGTAGGCGACGACGTCCAGTCCGGCCGCGGCGAGCGAGTCGCGCGTAGTGGCGAAGACGGGCAGTTTGGCCACGCCGGCGTCGGAGAACAACGCCACCCGCCGTAGCCCGAGGGCCTTGGCCCGGTCACCCACCTCCGCCAGGCAACCGTGCCCGAAGGTCACGCGCGACGCGTCGATGGTGAAGGCTCCGTCGCAGCCCGCAGCGGGAAGGGGGTAATCGCAGCACGCCATACCTCATTATCTCGGGTGCAGCGGCGCGACCGGCTCCGCCGTGCTGGCGGGGAGGCGGTGACCTTCGATGTAGTCCCACCGGATCAGGTAGCCGAGTCCCGGCGCCTGCGGCAGCTCGACGAATCCGTCCGAGCCGAGCGGATCGCAGGACGCGTCGAGATAAGGCGGGACGGCGTCGTAGCGGACCCCGGGCCCCAGCAGGCCACGCTCGTAGTATTCGCAGACGTCTTCGCTTGTGGCGCCCAGGACTTGCAGGTTGCCGAAGCCGCTCATGTGAAGCTCGCAGCGCATGCCGACCGCCTCGCACATGCCGGCCAGCTTCATGACGCCGGTGATGCCGCCGCGCAGGACGTCGATGCGGCTGATGTCGGAGGCGTTGCGCAGGATCCAGTCCGCGCGGGTATAGATACCGCCTTCGGCAATCTCGGGCGAGCAGAGCGGGATTTCGAGCGCGGTGGCCAGCTTCACATAGGACTCGACCCGGTTCTCAGGCATCGGGTGCTCGTACCAGTAGAAGCCCAGCCGCTCGAGCTCCCGGCCGACGCGCAGCGCGTCCTCGTAGGTGTGGTAGGTGCCCCACGGGTCGAACATGAGCACCATCTCGTCGCCGACGGCCGCCCGCACCTCCCGGCACGCCCGGATGTCCCAGTCCACATACGACGGCCGGGGCAAGGCGGGTTGACGTGTCGCGGGATTCCAGTAGTGGTAGGGGTGGATCTTGTAGGCGCGATAACCCCGGCGGCGGCATTCGAGGGCATGGGCGGCGTATTCGTCGGGCGATCCGAGATTGTTGAAGCTGCTCGCATAGGCCTTGACCCGGTCGCGAGCACCGCCCAGCAGCTTGCGCACCGGCAGCCCGGCGACTCGGCCGGCCAGGTCCCACAGGGCCAGATCGATTACGCTGCAGACGTTTTCGGGGAGCTTCGCGGCCCACAGCTGCCGCCATATCTCGGCCCGGTCGAACGGGTCCTGACCGGCGAGAAGGGGGCTCAGGAACTGCGTGATCAGCGCCTGGTCCCCGGGCAGCAGGCCATCCTGGTCGCCGTGGAAGTGACCACCGAAGTAGTAGCCCTCGGCGCCCTCGTCGGTGAGCACCTTGGTGACGGTCTGCACCACGCGGTAGTCGGTATTCAACTGGCCGAACGAGATTCGATCGACGAACGTCTCGAACGGCACGACCTCGAGCCCGGTGATCTTCATGGAAGCAGATTGTTCCGGCGGACTGGGCGCCGCCAGTAGAGCCGAAGGTCCCGGACCGCTCAGGCGAAGGCGCTGGACAGCGCCTGGCCCTGCAGGGCGAACAACCGCTGCGAGTCGGACCAGTCCGGCAGCAGCGAATCGAACCCGTGGCAGGCGCGCGGAAACACGTGCAGCTCGGCGGAGACTCCGGCGCGCAGCAGCTGCAGCGCATAGTCGACCGCCTCGTCGCGGAACGGGTCGATCTCCGCGCACGTGATCAAAGCCGGTGGCAGACCCGCGAATTGGCCGCGGCGCGCGGGCACCGCGGCGGATCCGGCCCCCCTTTCGGGACCCAGGTAGTAACGCCACATCTTCTCCGCCGCCTCGCTGTCGAAGGCCGGGCTGGCGCAGAACTCGGCCTTCGATGTGGTCTCCCGATCGTCCAGCACCGGCTGATGCAGCAGCTGGAACGCGACCGCCGGCAGCGACCCGTCGGCGGCGCCGTGCGCCAGGCATGCCGCCAGGGCGGCCCCGGCGCTGCTGCCCCCGACGGCCAGGCGCGCCGGATCGATGCCCAGCTCCGCGGCGTTGGCCGCCACCCAACGCAACACGGCGATCGCGTCGTCGAGGGCGGCCGGATAGGGGTGCTCGGGCGCCAGCCGGTAGTCGACCGACACCACCGTGCAGCGGCCCCGGCGCGCGAGCTCCACGCACTGCCGGTGATCGGTGTCCAGGTTTCCCAGCGCGAAGCCGCCGGCGTGGCAGTAGACGATCGCCGGTGCCGGATTCGCCTCCGCGCCACGATAGATCCGCACGGCCACGCCGCCGGATCGGGACGACACGGTGTCATCGACGATCCCCACGTCCCGGGCGTCGGTCAGTTCGGCGGCCTCCCGGCGGCGCTGGTTGAACGGTTCGCGCATGAGCTGGATCGCGTCCAGCGAGAAGTCCGTTCGCGTCGTCGCGACGACGCGCAGCTCCGGATGCAGCCGCCCGATATCGTCCAAATTGGTCATCGGCTGCTGCACTCGGCCGGGGCCTGCGAGCCGAAGCCGGCGGTTTGGGATCTGCGCGTCATTCCCCAGAAGCCACGCGCGCTACGCGGCGACCGCGTCACCACCCGCCCGATGGCGGCGCGGCACACGCTCACCGGATCTGCAGGCATTGGCCACCGTCGACGACCAGCTCCGCACCGGTGACGAATGACGCCGCGTCGGAGACGAGAAACGCGACCGCGTCGGCGATCTCGGCCGGTTGCCCGATCCGCCCGAACGCCGACGAGGCGGCGAGCCTCAGCTGGGTGGCGTCGTCGAGCATCGGGGTCGCGACGGGCCCCGGGAACACCGCGTTGACCCGGATGCCGAGCGGGGCCAGTTCGGCGGCGGCGTTTTGGGTCAGGCCCCGCAGCGCCCACTTCGAGGAACCGTAGGCGCTGTGTCGCGGGAAGGGGCGGATCGCTCCCGTGCTGCAGATGTTGACGATGGCGGCGTGCTTCGCCGCGCGCAGCTGCTCGAGCGTCGCCTGGATACCGAGGAAAGCGCCCAGACAGTTGACCCGCCAAGCATTTTCGAAGTCCTCGACCGTCTCGTCGGCCAGCGAGGCCCGGTGCAGCACGCCGGCGGCGTTGACCAGCGTCGTCAGCGATCCGAATCGGCCGACCACCGCGCGGACTGCAGTCCGCCATTGCGCCTGCGAGGCCACGTCCAGCTCGATCCCGATCATCCCGTCGTCGCCCAGCCCGTCGACCGCGGCGGCCAGTTCGTCGGCGCGACGGTCGCAGGCCGCCACCGAATAGCCCTCCGCGCGCAGCCGTTTGGCGATGGCCCAGCCCTGCCCGCGGGCGGCGCCGGTCACCAGTGCGACGCGTCGACTCATGGGGAGCTGACCTCAGGGGTGTCGGAAAGGCCGCGGCTGGTGACGAATTGGCAGCGCCGCCGCCGGAAGCGCCAGCCCCCCTCAGCCCGCACCAGTTCGTCGTCGTACAGGGCGGGCCGCAGGTGCTGGTCGCCTGCCCTGACGGACAAAACCTGCGAGCGGGCCGTCGCGGTGTCGCCGCGGACGTCGACCTGCGAGACCCCGGTGTGGTGCAGCCCGCGCGGCGCGTCCCGGAACATCTGGCCGATTCCGTCGTGCCCCGCGAAAAACCTTCCGTAGAACAGGAACTCGGCTTCCGGAACGAACAAGGCCACGCACCGGTCGATGTCGCCGGCGTCGAGGGCCAGCCCGTAGGCGGCGACCAGCTCGCGGATCGCGGCCCGATCACCAAAAACGTCCTCGGTCATCGTCCGGTCGCCTCGCGCAGGTGTTCGGCCGCCCCGCGCCGCAGCGCCTGCGATTCGGCCGCCAGGGTGATCATCCGGAATCCCAGCTTCGCCATGATGCGACCCGTCATGCCGTCACCCGCGTGAATGCCGGTGACCAGACCCGCGGCGGTGGCGGCGGCGTGGACGCGCGATATGGCGTCGATGACCGCGGGATGTTTCGTCGCGCCAACCACATTCACGCCCATCGAGAGGGCCAGATCGGCGGGCCCGACATATAGCCCGCTCAGACCTTCGACGCTGCAGATCTCGCTGAGGCCCGACAGCGCCGCCGCCGTCTCGATCATCGCGAACACGCTCACCCGGGACTCCAGCGCGGCGGGGTCGTGGCCCAGGCCGGCGCGCAGCGGACCGAAGCTGCGGATGCCCCTGGGCTGATGGCGGGTGGCGGCCACCGCCGCGGCGGCCTGCCCCGCCGACTCGATCATGGCGATGACGACGGCGTCGGCGCCGGCGTCCAGCACCCGCCCGATCGGCGCGGCGTCGGCGTTGGGCAGCCGCACCACCGTGCCGATGGCCAGCTGCTCGAGGCGGGGCAGCATTCGCGCGATGTCGGCGTCGTCGAGGTAGCCGTGCTGGGCGTCGAAACCCACGTAGTCGTAACCGGCCCGGGCGAATTCCTCCGGCCCGAGCAGCGTCGGGCCGGTGATCCAGCCGCCCCATATCGGGGCCGGGTGGTTGCGATCGAAGACGCTCATCCCGCGATCGCGATCTTGATCCGCTCGGGGACCGGCCGGCAGGCCAGGTCGAACGCGCCCTGCACGTCGTCGAGGCCGAAGGTGTGCGTGAGATAGCTGCGCAGCAGCTCGGGATGCTCGTCGGCGAACTTGGCCGCGAGGTCCAGGAAGCGCCGGCGGTCAAGCGTCACACCGGATTTCAGCGTCAGGTTGTTGCGCAGCATCAGGCGGATGCTGATCGGGTAGACGTCGTCGTCGGCCACGCCGAAATAGAAGACGGTGCCGCCGGGGGCGGTGGCTTGGATGGCGTGTCCCAGGGTGGCCACCTGGTGGCCGACGGCCTCGATGACCACGTCGGCGCGGTCGCCGGGGGCCAGTCGGCTCACCCACCGGTCGCTGGTGGCGCGCACCGGGTCGTCGACCCCGAAAGCCGTTGCGTGGCCGGCGCGGTCGACGGGATCGACGCCGGTGACGCGGCGGGCGCCGGCCGCCTTGGCGACATACGAGAACAGCAGGCCGATCGAGCCCTGGCCGATGACGGCGACGTGCAGCCCGGACAGGTCCGGCAATTGCTCGCAGGCGTACAGCACGCACGCCAGCGGTTGCAGGCCGATCGCCTCCGCGGGGCTCAGCGCCGGGTCGTACGGCGCCAGCATGTCCCCGTCGCTGATCACCCGTTCCATCAAGCCGTCGAACCGCGACGCCCAGCCCACCACGCGGCCACCGGCGCGGTGGTCGGGGTGCCGGCTGGCGATGACCTCGCCGGCCACCTCGTGGATCGGGAACCCGTCCCTTTCGGCGGCGCATTTCCCGTCGTCGCCCGGGAGCCGGCCCCGGTTGCCGCGAAAAGCCGGCAGGTCGCTGCCGCAGACGCCGGCGGCCGAAAACTGCAGCAGCACTTGGCCGTCGGTCAGGTGCTCGACCGTGTTGTCGGGGATCGACGTCCGCTCGAACACGTATGGGGCGATGATCCGGTAGGACCACACGTCAGACCTCCACCGGGATCTTGTTGTATCCCCACTGGAAGCTGGACGGCAGGCGGGTGGCGGCCCCGCCGTCGATCACGTAGTCGGGCACCCGGCGAAGCCATTCGGCCAGCAGCACAGCGACTTCCAGCCTGGCCAGGTGGTACCCGACGCAGAAGTGCTGTCCGCGGCCGAAGGCCAGCGAGCGGTGGATGGGCCGGTTCCAGACGAACGCGTCGGGCTCGGGGTACTCCCGCTCGTCGCGATTGGCCGAGGCCAGCAGCGTGATGACGCGCTGGCCGGGCCGGATCGTCACGTCGTGAATGGTGAAGGGTTTGCGCGCCGTTCGGGCGAACCACTGCGCCGGGGCGCAGAACCGGATCATCTCCTCGCGCGCGATCGGCACGTTGTTGTCGGGGTCGGCGCGCACCTCGGCCATCTGGTCGGGCCGCCGGCTGAGCTCCCACAGCCCGTGAGCGACGATCTTGGGCACCGTTTCGGTGCCGCCGATGAAGATGCAGAGCATCTGCACGGCGACCTCGGCGTCGTCCAGCGCGCTGCCGTCGGGCAGGCGGTAGCTTAGCAGGCCGTCCACAACGGGCAGCGTATCCGCCGACGAGCCGGCCCGGCGACGCCGGACGGCCGGCACCAGAAACTGCATGTAGTTGGGCCGCGCCTCGGCGGTATCCACGCCGACGCCGGGCTCGGCGAGGCTGCCGGCGTTGACCGCGGCCAGCACCTGTGGGGCGAGATCGGTTGGGATGCCGAGCAGTTCGCAGACGACAGAGGCCACCACGATGCCGCCGTAGTCCTGGGTGAGGTCGAACTCCCCGCGCGGCAGCAACACATCGAGCCGCTCGTTGGCCAGCGCGCGAATCCTGTCCTCCAGCCCGGCGACGGCCCGCGGCCGCAGCGGCGCCGAATGCGCGCGGCGGATCTCGCCGTACAGGTCGGCGTCGAACACCGCGTGGAACGGCAGCGGATGCAGCGGCGGGTCGGCGACCGGCCCGGCGTTGTGCTCGGCCAGCACGGCCGCCGCGGGCAGGGTTCCCTCGGACGCCACGAAGGTGCCGTCGTTGACTTCGAGGACCCGCCAGATGTCGTCGAAGCGGGACAGCGCGAAGGTGTCCCACTGTGGCATGTAGTACACCGGATGGTGATCGCGCAGGATCCGGTAGTACGGCAACGGGTTTGCCATCACCTCGGCATCGAACGGATCGTACGAAAAGTTCACTGCAGTGGTGACGGGGGCAGGGCTTGCAGGATGGAGTCTTCCCAGCCGTCCCGCAGGGCCGGCGCCACGCTCATCCAGGTGACGATCTCGGCGGGCGGGGTCTCCTTCCAGGACGGGTAGTGATTGGCGAAGCACTCCCAGCCGCCGTCCAGCGCCCAGTAGTGGATGACCTCGTTGTACCGGAATGTGGTGGTGAAGGAACCCAGCCAGCGCTTGCCGGTGCGCTCCGACCAGGGGACGTAGAGGCGTTCCAGCTCGCGGATGTAGTCGTCCTGGCGCCCCGGTTTGGTCTGCATGATCTCCTGGATCACCAGTGGCGCAGTAAAATTGGCCTCCAGCAGCTGCGCCAGCGTCTGGTTGCTGGGGCCGGGGTACATGATCCGGCCCTCCCCGGAGGCGCCGATGCCGGCCAGGAATGCGGCCCACTTGCCGGCCCCGGCCTCATGGCTGCCGCCGCGCGCCCGGGCCGCCCCGATGCGGGCGTAGTCGGAAAACCCGTCGATCTCCCAGATGATGGTGGCCTGTGGCCAGTGGCCGTTATAGGGGGTGGTCTCCCAGATCGCGAACAGCCGGGCGCCGAGCTCGTCCATCATCGGGTGGTAGGTGTCGGTGAACGCCTCGGTGAAGCCGTCGCTTCGCCCGGATCCCAGCGAAATCATCTCGTGCAGGTAGAGCAGGGTGTGGCCGTAGTACCTCTTCATCAGTCGAGCCGGATTGCCATGTCGCACAGCAGCGTCTCGGTGGGATCGACCGCACCGCAGTCAATCCCGGCCGCCGCGAGCGCATGGCCCTTGAAGCGGCGCGCCGCCACGCTGAGCGCGTGCTGGGTCCGGTTCATCGCACGGTTGACCGCCAGCGGCCACCCGTCGCCCCACAACGCGACCTCGGTGAACCGGTCGCCCAGGGCCTCGAGCACCTGCTCCCGCACGCGCGCGTCGGCGGCGAATGCCTCGGCGCTGACCGCCAGGCTGTGCCTCCTTGGGCCCGTCGGTTCCGGCCGCTCGTTCGGGTCGAACACCTGCACCCCGAGGATCCGCAGCGCACGGGTGTCGCAGCCGTGCGGCAGCAGCACGGTCACCTCCCAACCGGCCATCCCCCGGTCGTAGAGCCAGCCCCCGGCCGACTGCACGACGTCGGCGGCGCTGGCCGCGACTACGTCCAACCGATAGCGCAGGCACTCACCGTCTGCGCGGGTCGATCGTGCGGGCCTGCCCCGGCCCTTGTGGCCGGTGTTGAACGTTGGAGTGACCATCAATCCGTTCCTCACCGCCGCACCTCAGGGTGCGATGGCGCTACCTGCTGCGCTCGTCATGGGCTTGCCGCCCCCGACAGCGTGACACTTCGGGGCAAATTTGTAAAGGTCGGGCGGGGCTGGTCACGACCCGCGCCGGGCCTTGAGTTCGGCGAGAATCTCGTCGGTGTGCTGCCCCAGCTCCGGGGCCACGGAACGCGGCGCCCACGGCGTGCCATGGAAGTCCGCCGGTGTGGCCACCATGGCGACGCCGGCTTGTCCGTCGGGCACGTCGACAGGGACCTCCACCAAGCCGCCCGCGGCGTGGAATTGCTCGTCGGTCACGACGTCCTCGAGCGTGTTGACCGGCGACCAGAAGAGATCGGGTTCGCCCGCGAAGGTCCGCGCCCATTCGTCTAGGGCGCGGGTCGCGAAGATCTGATCCAACTCGGCGATGAGTTGCACCGCATTCTCGGCGCGGGACCGGGCGTCGACGAACCGGGGGTCGTCGGCCCACTCGGGCCGGCCCACCGCGCGGCACAGCGGGGGCCAGTGGCGATCGGCTTCCAGCCCCACGATCCAGAACCGCCGCCCATCGCCGGCGGCGTAGTTGTTCATGCACGGGTTGCCCATCGATTCGCGTTGGCCGATCGCGATCGGCTGGCCGGTCAGCAGATAGGTGTTCAGGTCGAAGCTGACCGTGTAGGCGCCCTGGCGGTACAGCGAGGTGGTCACCAGTTGGCCCGTGCCGGTGCGTTCGCGGGCGAGCAGCGCCGCACACACCGCCGCGGCCAGGGTCATCCCGGCCGAGTGGTCACCCATGCCGCCGCGCTGGAACGGGGGCGTGTCGCCGGGCCGGGTGAGCAGGTGCGCCACGCCGGCGCGCGACCAGAACGCGGCCACGTCGTAGGCGGCGCGGTCGGCGTCGGGCCCGGTATCGCCGTACCCGGTGATCAGGCCGTAGACCAGGCGGGGGTGGCGGGCCGACACCGACTCGAAGTCGAGCCCGAGGCGCCTCAGCGCCGCGGGCCGCACGTTGGTGAGGAAAACGTCGGCGGCAGAGAGCAATTCGAATGCGGTGTCGCGGCCCGCGTCGGTGGTCAGGTCCAGGACGATGCTGCGCTTGGAGCGGTTGTCCATCTCGAACGGCGGGTTGACCCCGAGGTCGCAGCCCAGCATCCGGCCGAACAGGCGCCCCGGGTCGCCGGTCGGCGGTTCGATCTTGATCACGTCGGCACCCCAGTCGGCCAGGATCCCAGCGGCGGCCGGTCCGGCCACCCACACCCCGAGTTCGACGACCTTGATGCCTTCAACCGGTCCAGCCATGACTCGGACAATAACGAGCGTCCTCAGAAGGGCGGGGCGTCGGGCAGGGGATCGGGGGCTGGGCGGTCTGGTCTCCAGTCCTCCGGGAGCTCTTCCGGCTCGCGCGGGTCGTTGACCCACGTGCAGAACGGGCTGGTACTCGATGTGCCCTTGAACACAAACAGCATGTCGCGCATGTGGTTTCGGAATTTGCGCGCCGCGATTTCCTCTTTTCGGGCCTGCTCTAGGCGCACACGGGCCTCGTTGATAGGCCGCTGTTCACGGTTGCGCTCGCGCGCCTTGGCAATCCGCGCGCTTCGCTGCGCAGACCGGCGCCGTGCACCCGGTGGCGGCGGCGCGCATGCCGGACCGCGCGGCTGCGGAAACAGGTCCGCGCCGGCCGGAAACGTCCGATAGGTTCGCCCGGCGGGCGAGACCCACACCACGGTGCCGTCAGCGAGTTGCTTATCGCGCCAACCACCGAAGGTCTTGAGCCGGTGGTGCAGTCGGCACAGGCATTTCAGATTGTCGAACACCGTCAGGCCGCCGGACGCCGGATCCCGATGGTTGAACGGGATCGTGTGGTCCAGGTCGCAGGCGATGGCCGGGCGGCTGCACCCGGGGAACCGGCATGTCAGGTCCCGGCATCGCACGGCGCGCTCCAGAGCAGCCGGGGGTTGATAGCGCAGCGCCTCGACGGGACTCGTCACCGGATTGGCCGTCAGGACCGACGCGGCCTCGGCCAGCTGTCGGACCTGCTCGGCGTCGATGACGCCATGGCCCGCCAGATAGCCGGGACGATCCCCGTCGTGGTAGACCGTCTGATCGCTCGCGACCACATTGATCACCACGCGTGCGCCACCCGGGTCGGGCATGCCCTGCTCGTCGCCGGCCCGTGTCGGGCAGTCGGGGCTTCCGCAGGCACATCCCAGCCGGCGGCCCTCGGTCAGCGCGGCCAACGCATCGGCGCGGCGCTGATCCAACGTCCGCGGGTCGGCGGGGCACACGTCCTTGGCGAGCTGTGACAGCCGCTGATCGAATGCCGTCGCGGCCGCGACGGCCACCGACCCGTACAGATCGGCCATCCCGTTGCCATGAGCACTGACCGCGATGTGGCGGTCGTTCTCGGCGACCTCGCGGCGCTCGCGGGCGGCGTCGGGATCGACGGCCCGCACCGCGGCATCCACGGCATTGACGATCCGCTGCCTGGACCAGCCCTGCCAATTCCCGATCCGCGCGGCCAACGAGCGGTCGAGGTGGGCCATCGCGCCCTCGTCGGTGACCAGATCGGTGCGGCTGATGATCAACCGCACAGTTCGCCAGTCCGTCCGCCCCTCAGCCAGCAGGGCCGCAACCTGGGGCAGCCGAACGTCCAGCGCCTCCGCATAGGACACCACATAGCTGGCCGCCGCCGCAGACAGATTCATCACCGCGGCCACCTCGGCAGCCGTCTGCTCGAACCCGTCGATCTCGGCGTGGTCGTCCCGGTGCTCGGACCTCTCAGCGGCGGCGGCTCGGTGCCGCAGCAACGCCGCGACCGCCGCCAGCCGCCGCGCCACCAACATCGACTCCTCGCGGTGGGTCGCCTCCACCACCGCCACCAGGGCGGCGGGATCGCAATCGGGTAAAGATTCGAACACACATTCGATTATGCCACACCGCTCCGATGATTCTGATCAAGCCGGGCCGCCTGTGGATAACCGGCCGCGTGGCTGGAAGGGTGGTGATATGACCCTGGTAGCCGGGCGCGGCCCGCTCAGCAGCGATCCGGCCGGGCGGTTCTCGCCGGCGATACCCTCCGAGGTCGTCTACGTCGAGCCGCACCCGCGGCGCGTCCAGGCCTTGAAGGACGGGCGGACGGTGATCGACACGGAGCGGGCGCTGATGGTCCACCGGCGGGGTCACCCGCTCAGCTACGCGTTTCCGGCCGACGCGGTCGGTGACCTGCCGACCAAGCCGGAGACCGAGGCGCCGGGCTTCGTCCACGTGCCGTGGGACGCCGTCGACGCCTGGTTCGAGGAAGGGCGCAAACTCGTGCATTATCCGCCGAACCCATACCACCGCGTCGACTGCCGCCCGACGCGGCGGCACCTGCGCGTCTCGGTCGCCGATACCACGTTGGTTGACACGGACGACACGCTGATCCTGTTCGAGACCGCGCTCGAGCCGCGCCTTTACGTCCACCCGTCGCATGTCCGCACCGATCTGCTGCGGCGATCGGAGACGTCGAGCTACTGCAACTACAAGGGCTTTGCGACCTATTGGTCCGTCGCGCTCGGCGACAGCGTCGTCGACGACGTCGCGTGGAGTTATGAAAACCCACCCCCGGAGAGCCTGCCCATCAAGGGGTCTTTCAGTTTCGACGCCGTGCGCGTCGACGTCGTCGCCGAGCTGCCACTCACTTAAGCCGCGAAAGTGCAACTGGCAACGCATCTCCCGAGTGCGGCCGTCGGCAGTTGCACTTTCGGCGGCAAAGTCAGGAGTAGCTAGGACGGCCGAGTCGCAGCGCGTGCTGGGCGATCATGTTGCGGAACACCTCGAGCGTTCCGCCGTAGATCCCCAGAGGCAACGACAACCGGTAAAGGTGTTCGGCCGCACCGTCGCTCGCGGCACCATGGGTGTCGGTGGGCAACGCCGACGCCGTCCCCAGGATGTCCATCAGATCCGGGGTGATGTCGCGCATCGTCTGCGCGATAGCAACGCGGCCGAACATGCCGGGGGTGGACAGCGCCGCCTCCATCCGCGCGATGTCCCGCCCGAGCCGGTATTTCACCGATTCGTCGTCCACCTGCGAAACGAGCGCCGCGACGGCGTCGACCACTTCGGCCATCACGTCGCCGTGCCCCGCCATCGCCGCAATGTACTGCAGGCCATGGTCTTCCGGATCGACCATGCCGTGCTCGGAGTCCAGCGCCGCGCGCATCACCGCCCAGCCGCCGTTCACCTCGCCGATGCGGTAGAGGTCATCGACGCGCACATCGCTGTAGTAGACGATGTTGGTGCGGTCGCCGTCGAGGGTGCGGATGCCCTGGATCTCGATGCCGGATGAATCCAGGGGGACCAGAAACATGGTCAGGTTCCTGTGTTTCGGGCCCTGGGGGTCGGTGTTGGTGAGCAGGAAGACGTACCGGGCGTTCTGCGCGTTCGAGGTGAACATCTTGGAACCGTTGATGATCCACGCCGAGCCGTCCCGCACCGCCCGGGTCTTGCAGGTGGCGACGTCCGAGCCGCCCTCGGGCTCCGTGTACCCCAGACACAGCCGGATCTCGCCGGACAGCACGCCCGGCACGACTTTGCCGGCGAGCTCCGGCGCGCCGAATTGCTGCACCAGCCGGGCGACGACGGACGTGGTGCCCCAGTGGTACCACGGGGTGTGGGCTCGGGCGATCTCGAGTTGAAAGATGCGCCGGCGGATCGGGCTGAACCCGCCCTCGGACTCCGGCTTCCAGTCCGAGGCCAGATATCCGGCCTCACCCAGCGCCAAATGCACTTGTTCGTCGAAGTTTTCGCCGAATTCCCGCTGGCGGCGCAGCACCTCTT
This sequence comes from Mycobacterium sp., assembly GCF_035506235.1. Lineage (GTDB taxonomy): Bacteria > Actinomycetota > Actinomycetes > Mycobacteriales > Mycobacteriaceae > Mycobacterium. The sequence goes on along the minus strand of NZ_DATJPU010000122.1, from coordinate 9,154 downwards.
CGGTGACGTGCTTGGCGATGAAGGCCCGGGTCTCGTCGAGAAATTCCCGGTCCTGCGCGGAGAGTTCGACCTGCGAGAAGTCCATTTAGATCGCGTCGACCACTTGGGTTCGGAACCGGTCGAGGGTGTCGAGCGCATGCGCCATACCGTCGCCGGGCAGCCCGACGCTCACCCACGTCACCCCCACCGCCGCAAGCTTTTCCAGGCCATCCAGGTACGCGTCGGCGTTGAACTCGTCGGTCGCGGGGCTGCCGCCTTCGAAGTTGGTGAAGGTGATGTCGATCGCGGACCAGTCGCGGCCCGCCGCGTCGCACCGGCGCCGCAGATCGTCGATGCCCTCGGTGAGACGCTGCACGGAGTCGATCACCGCGGTGCCCGCGGTCTGGGCCAGCTGCGGCGGCGCGGGAAACGGGCACCAGCCGTCGCCGTGCTGCGCGACGCGCCGGCGCGCCGTCGTGGTGTTGCCGCCGATCCAGATCGGTGGGCAGCCGGCCGGCCGTGGGTGCGCCGTGATGCCCCGGGCGGTGAAATGCCTTCCCTCATAGGAGATGTCGTCACTGGTCCAGATGGCCCGGATCACCTGCAGCGCTTCCTCGAACAGCTCGGCGCGCTCGTCGTAGTTCACGCCAAGCGCCGCGAATTCGCGCTTGAGATAGCCCACACCGACCGCGAGCGTGAAGCGCCCACCCGAAAGCAGGTCCAGCGTGGCGCCGGATTTGGCCACCACGAACGGATTTCGATACGGCAGCACCACGATGTTGGGAATCAGCCGCAGCGTGTTCGTCGTCGCTGCCGCATAGCCCAACGCGACGAACGGATCCAGGGCGTCGTGCCCGCCGGCTTCGAGCCACCGCTGCGACGGGGCGGGGTGATCGGTGAAGCCGAACCCGTGAATCCCGGCCGCCTCGGTGGCCGCGGCCACCTTCGCGATGCCGTCCCCGCTCGACAACTCCGGGTTGTACGGATGGGTGTGCATCGGATGAGTGATGGTGAAGCGCATGACCGCGACCAGACGCTAAAACCGGGCGCGGGAATCGATTGCCGTGTCGCTTTTGCGCAGCGGACGGATCAGCGCCTCCTGGGCGAAGGAGCACAGCAGCTCACCCTCCTCGGAGTGCACCGTGCCGCGCACGTAGGACATCCCGGCGCCGACCTGGGTGCTCTCGTGGGTGTAGAGCAGCCAGCCGTCCCAGCGCACCGGCTCGTGGAACGCGACGGAGATGCTCATCGGCGCGGTGGACACGGTCAGGTGCGCCTGGGCGGTGCCGATGCCCGGGTGGGCGCGCATGGTCGTGGAAATCCCCAGATGGCCGGTGAAGTACGCCAACAGCGCCTTGGCCAGGTCGTCGCGGGTCGGGATGGGGTCGTAGTGCAGCCACGCGTACAGCTCCGGGGGCCCGACCTCGTCGGGACTGTTGACGTCGACGACGTCGACCAGGCGCAGCTCGCGTCCGACCATCGGCATCGGCGAGTGGTGGGCGTCCGCGGGCGCGGTCACGTCGGGGCGCGGCAGGTGGTGGCGGATGACGTCGCCGGTCGGGACGTCGGCCAGCACGGTGATGCTCAGGCAGCGCCGGCCGTTTTGGTGCACGGCGACCACGGCGGTCGCGGTGGACCGGCCCTCGGCCACCACGTCGAGCACCAACTCGATCGGCGGCCCGACGATGACCGCGCGGGAGAACACCGCGTGCGCCGAGCGCACGGACTTGTCCGGGAACCTCTTGGCCACCGCGACGATCGCCTGGGCGAGCACCTGGGTGCCCTCCACCACCTGCCGTTCGTCGCCGACGGCGATCCCGGTGTCGCCGATGAACCGATCCTGCCCGTCGGCCTGCACGTCGAAGAGGTTTAGCAGGCCCTGCACCGTCCACCCGATCTGCTCAGATTCCTCAGAAGCCTTGGTCAAATCCGCTCCACCTCCCGTGCCGGCAGCTCACGGCTCAGCGTGACACTTTGAGTAGGATTTGTAAAGCTTGGCTAACAACATTCAGGGAGGCAATGCAATTGGGCGCACGAACGGCGAGATTGACACCGGCGCACGTCCTGCATGACACTTTTGCGATGTTTTGTAATGCGGAAGGTTTGTCACAGGGCGCGGCCGGATGATCCCCGAGCCCCTGGCCAACGGCTTCTGCTTCGGTGAAGGCCCGCGGTGGTTCGAGGGACTGCTGTGGTTCTCCGACATGCTCGGCGAGGCCGTGCACACCGCGGACATGCGCGGTTCGCTGACCACATTGCCCCTGCCCGGGCGCTCCCCGTCCGGCCTCGGGTTCCGTCCCGACGGGTCACTGCTGATCGCCTCGGGCGAAGACCGGCAGGTGTTGCGTTACGACGGCGAAACGGTCGTCCCCATCGCCGATCTCGCGTATCTGACACCGGCCAATCTTGGTGACATGGTCGTCGACGATGCCGGGCGGGCCTATATCGGATGTCAGGCGTTGTCTGGTGGCGCGATCATCCGCCTTGATCCCGACGAGACCGCCACCGTCGTCGCCGAGGATCTGGATTTTCCCAACGGCATGGTGATCACGCCCGACCGAAAGACGTTGATCGTCGCCGAATCGACGGCCCGTCGGCTGACCGCGTTCACCATCGACGAGAACGGCGGGCTGAGCGACCGCCGGGTCTTCGCCGACGGCCTCGACGGGCCGCCGGACGGGATCGCGCTCGACGCCGAGGGCGGGGTGTGGGCGTCGATGACGCTGGCCCACCAGTTCGAGCGGATCACCGAAGGCGGCGTGGTGACCGACCGGATCGACATGGGCGAGCGGGTGGCCATCGCGTGCGCGCTCGGTGGTCCCGAGCGCCGCACGCTGTTCCTGCTTTCCAGCACCGACGCGTATCCCCGGCGCCTGATCGGCACCAAGCTGTCCCGGCTGGACGTCGCGACGGTGGACATCCCCGGCGCGGGCCTACCCTGACACCCCGAGAGGTGGACGAGTGACGGATTCCTATTACGAGCTGATCGATGACGCCGACCCGTTGGGCGAGAAGTTCAGGGCCACCGACCTGGCGCGCGGCACCTGGTCGGCCGCGATCCAGCACGGCGGGCCGGTATCGGCGCTGCTGGTCCGGGCGCTGGAACGGTGCGCTTGGCGCGACGACACCCGGCTGTCCCGGGTGGTCATCGACCTGCTGGGCGGGGTGCCGGCCGAGGGCGATCTGTGGGTCAGCTCGCACGTGCAGCGCGGTGGCAAACAGATCGAACTGGTCAGCGCCGAGATGCTCGCCCCGGGGCCCGGCGGCGATCCGCGGCCGGTGGCCCGCGCCAGCGGATGGCGGTTGCAGCAGCAGGACACGCGGGCGCTGGCCCACGCCGCGGCCGACCTCCCCCGGCCGCGGACCGAGGCCCGCAACCGCAACCTCAAGGCGCTCGACTGGGACCGCAACTACGTGCACAGCCTCGACTGGCTCTGGCTGACCGAACCGCTCAGCGCGGGCCCGGGCGAGTCCTGGATCAACCCGACGGCCGACCTCGTCAAGGGCGAGACGATGACGCCGCTGGAGCGGCTGTTCGCGGTGGCCGACTGCGCCAACGGCATCGGCAGCAAGCTGGACATCACCAGGTGGACTTTCCTCAACACCGACCTCGCCGTGCACGTATTCCGGATCCCCGACGGCGACTGGATCGGCATTCGCGCGGAGACCAGCTACGGGCCCGACGGCGTCGGGACGACGGTCGGCACGCTGTTTGACGAGCGGGGCGCGGTCGGCGCCATCCAGCAGTGTGTGCTGGTGCGCTCGCGCCCCGGCCGGGAAACGAAAAAACCGTGACACCTTGGCGATACTTCGTAAAGTTTCTCTTATGAGCCAACCGGCCCAAGCGGCAGAGTTCGACACCTCGACGCGCCAGCGCATCCTCGACGCCACCGCCGAGGTGCTCGGCCGCAACGGCAAGACCAAGCTCAGCCTGTCCGAAGTGGCCGCCCAGGCGGGGGTGTCGCGCCCCACGCTCTACCGCTGGTTCGCGTCCAAAGAGGAACTGCTGTCGGCGTTTTCGCAATACGAACGGCAGGCCTTCGAGAGCGGCCTGGTCAGGGCCACCGCCGGACTGAGGGGAGTCGACAAGCTCGACGCCGTGCTGCGATTCATCGTCGAGTTCCAGCATTCGTACTCAGGGGTGCGCATGGTGGACGTCGAACCCGAGCACACCATCGCCCAGTTCGGTCGCGTCATCCCGGAGATGCGCGACGGGCTGCAACGGCACCTCTCCGGACCCAACGCCGCGGTGAAAGCCGCGACGGTCATCAGGATCGCCATCTCGCACTACATCGTCCGAAGCGACGATGCCGAACAGTTCCTGGAGCAATTGCGCCACGCCGTCGGAATCAAGGGCGGCGGCTGATCAAATCCCCCGCGACCGCCCGTGTTTGCACGGCGACACGCCGCATCGCGCGCACATTTGCGCGCCCTCGCGGCAAGAGGACTACTCGAACAGGACGGCCGCGTTGAGGTAGCCGGTCGGGTCCAACGCGGCCTTGACGGCCCGCATCGCGGCGATGTCGGCGGGCTCGCGTGACATGCCCAGGTACCGGCGCTTGCGACTGCCGACGCCGTGCTCGGAGCTGACGTTGCCCCCGCACCGCGCGATGAGGTCCATCATCGGCTGGTACAAAGCCCGCTCCCCCTCGACCGGGCAGCGCAGCACGTTGAGGTGCAAATTGCCCTCGCCGATGTGGCCGAACAACAGCGGCACCGCCCCGGGCGCCCGCACACAAACCAACGCGGCCGCCTCGCGGGCGAACCCGCCGATCGCCGACAGGGGCAGCGACACGTCGAACTTCAGCGGCGGCCCGTACACGCCAAGCACGTCGGCCAGGGCTTCCCGAACGCGCCACAACCGTTGCTGCGCAGCGACATCCACGCCGACCGCGGGTTCGTCGCACAGCCGCACGCCCTCCAGAAGGTCGGCGAGCCGATCGGTCTGGTCGTGGTCGGCGGCCAGTTCCACCAACAGCAGCCAATCGCCCCGCACCGGCGCACCGACCCCGAGGTGTTCGGCGGTCAGCGCCGCCGCCCGGCCGTCGATCAACTCCAGCGCCGCGATCCCGTCGGCGTCCCGAAAGGTGCGGCCGGCGTCGACCAGCGCCTCGAGGTCGGCGAACCCGCAGACCGCCGCCACCCGATGCGACGGTGTCGGGTGCAACCGCAGGTCCAGCGCGGTGATCACGCCGAGGGTGCCTTCGGCGCCCACGAACAGCGCCGGCAGGTCGTAGCCGGTGTTGTCGCGACGCACCAGGCTGTGGCGACGCATCAGCGAACCGTCGGGCAGCGCCACCTGCAGGCCGACCACTTGGTCGCCCATGTTGCCGTAGCGAACGGTGCGCAGGCCGCCTGCGTTCGTCGAGGCCATGCCGCCGACGGTCGCCGTGTCGCGGGCGGCCAGGTCCACCCCGAACACCAAACCCGCTGCGGCGGCCGCACTTTGGACGGAAGCCAGAGGGGAGCCGGCGCCGGCCGAAACGCGGCGCTCAACGATGTCGACATCGCCGAGGGCGCAAAGCCGTTCGGTGGACAGCAGCACGTCGTCGTGCTCGGGGACGGTGCCGGCCACCAGCGAGGTGCGACCGCCCTGCACCGTCACCCGCGCCCCCGCATCGCGGCACACCCGCAGCACCTCGGCGACCTGTTCGGCGGACCCCGGCCGCACCAGCGCGCTGGCCCGGCCGCGATAGCGGCCGGTGTAATCCACGCTGCGGCCGGCCAGCACGTCGGCATCGGTGATGACGTGATTGGAACCGACAATCCTTTTGAGGTCCCCAAGCCTGCCTGGCATGCTCGCGGTTATAGCACCGCCGGCTACCGCCCGGCGAAAGCCCCCGACGCGCGCCACTCGGCGTGATTCAGCCGACGCTGCGGTTTCTTCGCTCGCTGAGGAAATTTGACCAGGACACCACCTCGGGGTGCCGCTGGAGCAGGGCCCGTCGCTGGCGCTCCGTCATGCCGCCCCACACGCCGAATTCCACTCTGTTGTCCAACGCTTCTGCAGCACACTCCTGCATGACCGGGCAGTGCCGGCAGATCGTCGCGGCCTTGCGCTGGGCGGCGCCGGTGACGAAGAGCCCGTCGGGATCGGCATCGACGCATAACGCTCGCGATACCCAGCCGGCCGGTTCCTCCGCGGACGGGTTGCGCGCCAACCCCCGCACAACCGTCCGGTGTGGCCGGTGACCGGCCGGCTTTGACCCTGACATGAGCTGTCTTCCCTTCTCCCGGACCGAGATCCCACGCAGGTGCGTGCCTGAATAATTCCCCGCGCCGCGCCCGTTAAACGACACGAGTTGAATACTGGAAGGCCACCGCCGAAACCCGGACCCAAGCGCGCGCAACGCCGCGGTTAACGGGCCGGCGGCTACCGAGGACTCCGCTGCTAGAACTCCTTGTGCGGCACGTCTGTGACCAGCCCGCCGTCCATGACGAACTCGCTGCCCGTGGTGTAGGACGACTCGTCGCTGGCGAGGAACAGCACGAACGTCGACACCTCCCGCGGCTCGCCCGGGCGGCCCAAGGGGACGGTGACCATGTCCTCGGGCAGCTTCGCGGTCATCGGGGTGCGGATGAACCCGGGGTGTATCGAGTTGACCCGGATGTTCAACGGCGCCAGCTCCAGCGCCGCCGACTTGGCCAGGCCGCGCACCGCCCACTTCGACGCGACATACGGGTGCACCGCGGGCGCGCCGCGCAGACCCTCGATCGACGACACGTTGATGATCGAACCGCCCCCGGCCGCGGTCATCGGATCGACTGCCGCCCGCATGCCGAGGAAGGTGCCCGTGAGGTTGACGTCGATCACCTTCTGCCACTTGCCCAGATCGAAATTCCGCAGTTGCCCGAGCGCCACGATGCCGGCGTTGTTGACCAATACGTCGAGCTTGCCGAATTCGCCGGTCGCGGTGGCGACCGCGGCGTCCCACTGGTCGGGCTGCGTGACGTCGAGGTGGACGTAGCGTGCCGCGTCACCGATCTCCTCAGCCAGCGCCTTGCCCTCGTCGTCCAGGATGTCGCCGATCACCACCCTGGCGCCCTCTTCCACGAGCAGCCGGGCGTGCGAGGCACCCATCCCCCGTGCGCCACCGCTGATGAGCGCAACTTTGCCCGCTACACGTCCTACCTGTCCCACTCGGGAGCTCCTTTCGGGTTACGTGACTACCAGGTTGTTCGGTGCGTAAAGACCTTTCCCGGTGACCAGCGGGAGGTCGAGCGTGGTCCGAATGCCGGGCGGCGCCGCGATCACCGACGGGATGGCGTTGACGATGCGCCCGGCCGCGCCCACGATCGCGGCGTGGTTGTGGTCGCCCTTGAGGCTGCTCGGCACGATGTCGACGGCGTAGGACGGCTCCCCGGTGATCTCGACGCGATACGAGCCGCCGCCGGCAGCCGGCTGCGCCCAGTCGGGCCGCAGGTCGGGGCGCAATCGGGTGATGTGCTCGATGACGATCGCCGGGTGCCCCTTGGACATGCCGCGGATCTCGAACTGCAGCGCGGCCATGGTGCCCTTGGCCACCGGCCCGACCGCGATGTCGAAGTCTTCGGGCGCCGGTTCGCGCTGGCACGAGTCGGTGATCTGGTCGATCTCGATGCCGAGGCCGGCGGCCAGCTGACGGATCGCCGTCCCCCAGGCGATGCTCAGCACGCCCGGCTGCAGCAGCATCGGCACCTCATCGAGGGGCCTGCCGAACCCCATGTAGTACATGACCTCGGCGCCGTCGTAGGTGGCGTAGTCGGCGATCTCCATGCAGCGCACCTGCTCGATGCTCTGACAGGTGCCCGCCAGCGCGAACGGGATGAGGTCGTTGATGAACCCGGGGTCGACGCCGGTGATGAAGATACTCGAATTGCCTTGCCTCGCAGCGTCTTCGACACGATCGATGTATTTGCCGGGCATGACACCCCACGGGTATTGCAGCAGCCCCGGCGACGACCCGACGACGTTGACCCCGGCGGCGAGGATGCGCATGACGTCGGCCATCGCGTCGGGCAGGCGGGTGTCACCCATCGCGCAGTAGACAACGCACTCGGGCCTGGTGGCCAAGACGGCGTCCAAGTCGCCGACGGCCGCCACGCCGGTCACGGTGCCGGCGTCCAGGCCGACGCCGCACAGTTCCCCGGCGTCCTTGCCCACCTTCTCCGGCGTGGACACGCACAGGCCCGTCAGCTCGAACTGCGGGTTGGTGATCAGTTCGGCCAGGGCAAGCCCCCCGACGTTTCCGGTACCGACGTGCGCCACGCGGATAGCCATGAGAGTCTCCGTCCCTCGAACGCCCGAAACGTTTCTAGACAGTAGTCCACTATTTCTCGGGCGCCTACCGCACCCGACTTGCGACCGGGCAGAATTAAAACGCTGTGGCACAACGCGAGGACGTCCAATTCGCATCCGGCGACGACCGGATCAGCGCGTGGCTGTACCGGCCCACGAGCAGTGATCCGGCGCCGCTGCTGGTGATGGCGCACGGCCTGAGCGCGGTGCGCACCATGCGACTGGACGCCTATGCCGAACGGTTCAGCGGGGCCGGCTACGCCTGCCTGGTGTTCGACTACCGCAACTTCGGCGACAGCGGAGGCCGGCCGCGCCAACTGCTCGACATCAAGATGCAGCTCGCGGACTGGGCGGCGGCGGTCGCTTACGCCCGCACACTCGAAGGCATCGATCACAGTCGAATCGGGTTGTGGGGCACCTCGTTTGGCGGCGGGCACGTGATCGCCACGGCGGCCAGGGTGCCGGGCATCAAGGCCGCCGTGGTGCAGTGCCCGTTCACCGACGGCGTCGCCTCCGCGCGCACGCTGAACCCGGTGATCTTCGCGCGCATCGGTGTGCTGGCCGCGCGCGACCTCATCGCGGCCCGGTTCGGCCGATCACCGGTGATGGTCGCCGCGGCGGGCAAGCCGGGTGAGGTCGCCTTGATGAACGCCCCCGATGCGTACCCCGGCTATATGAGGCTGGTTCCCGAGGGCCGGACCGCGCCGAACGAGGTCGCCGCCCGGCTCGCGTTGAAGGTCATCACCTACCGTCCGGGACGCTCGGCCGCGAAGGTCTCCTGCCCGATCCTGTTCTGCGTGTGCGAAGCCGACTCGGTGGCTCCCGCGGTCCCCACGCTGCGCTACGCGGCCAAGGCGCCGCGCGGTGAGGTCCGGATGTATCCCGAGGGGCATTTCG
>NZ_DATJPU010000121.1:0-8691 GCF_035506235.1 Mycobacterium sp. | reverse complement strand
CCGACGTGCTGGCGCAAATCGAGGAATTGTCCACTCTGGTAGGAGATTTGGTGGACCTGACCCGTGACGATGCCGGCCAAGTCGTGCACGAGACGGTTGACATGTCCGAGGTGATCGATCGGAGCCTGGAGCGAGTGAGGCGGCGGCGCAACGACATTCACTTCGATGTCGACGCGATACCCTGGCAGGTCTACGGTGACGCCGCCGGGCTCTCCCGCGCTGTGCTGAACCTGATGGACAACGCGGCCAAGTGGAGCCCGCCGGGTGCCAACGTCGGCATCACGATGCGGCAACTCGACCCGACGCACGCCGAGCTGGTGGTGTCCGACCACGGCCCCGGTATCCCCCTGCACGAGCGCCGCCTGGTGTTCGAGCGCTTCTACCGGTCGACGACGGCGCGGGCGATGCCGGGCTCGGGGCTCGGGCTGGCGATCGTCAAAAAGGTGGTGCTCAACCACGGTGGGCTGCTTCGGCTCGAGGACACCGTGCCCGGAGGCCAGCCACCGGGCACCTCCATCTATGTGCTGCTTCCCGGCCGCCCGATGCCCGCCCCGACGGCCGTGGCGGACACCGGGATCCCGAAGATGGACACCGAAACCGACCCTCTCGTGCCCGTGCCGGGCAGCGCGGCGAACTCTCGGGATTCGGCGAACGTTATCTCAGTGGACTCTCAGTCCGCGCGGGCAAGGTAGGTCTGCAGCTAGTGTTGGACTCGAGCGAAGTCGAGCCCAGAACGCCGGAATACAGGAAGAGCGACGTAGCGACATGACGAATGACCCGAGGTATTCGCCACCGCCGCAGCAGCCGGGATACCGTACCGGGCCTAATCAGCCTGTGCCCCCAGCCTATGCGCAGGGGCGCCAGCAGCCGTACAACCAGCAGTACGACTGGCGGTATCAGCAGCCGGCCCAGCCGTCGCAGCCCATGCAGACGTCACCGTACCGCCGGCCCTACGAGCCCTTCGGCGGCACCGGGCAGGGTCCGATACCGGGAGGCACCGGACCGGGTCCGATACCGGGTGGCACCGGCGCGGGTCCCATGCCCGGGGGACCCGGGACGGGCCCCGTCCACATGCTCCCGCCGATGCCCCCGGGGCCGATGCCCCAGAAGCGGTCCCGCGCAGGCGTCTTGGCGGCGGGCGCGCTGGCGATCGCGGTCGTGTCGGCCGGGATCGGCGGCGCCGCGGCGACGGCCGTCGAGCTGGGCACCCACTCGGCGAGCAGCAACGGCCACGGGATCATCCCGGGCGCCGCTCCCAGCGTCCCGGCCGCGAACATGCCGCCGGGCAGCGTCGAACAGGTGGCCGCCAAGGTGGTGCCCAGCGTCGTCATGCTCGAAACCGACCTGGGTCGCCAGTCCGAAGAGGGTTCCGGCGTCATCCTGTCGGCCGACGGCCTGATCCTGACCAACAACCACGTGATCGCGGCCGCGGCCAAGCCCGGCGGCCCCCCCGGTGGGCCCGGCGCGCCGGGCGGGCCCGGTGGTCCGCCGCCGAAGACGACGGTGACCTTCTCCGACGGCCGCACCGCGCCGTTCACGGTGGTCGGTGCGGACCCCACCAGCGACATCGCCGTGATCCGCGTCCAGGGCATTTCCGGCCTGAACCCCATCACGCTGGGCTCCTCGTCTGATCTGCGGGTCGGCCAGCCGGTGGTGGCGATCGGGTCGCCGCTGGGTCTGTCGGGCACGGTGACCACCGGAATCATCAGCGCAATGAACCGGCCGGTGTCCACCACCGGCGAGTCGGGGAACCAGAACACCGTGCTGGACGCGATCCAGACCGATGCCGCGATCAACCCGGGTAACTCCGGCGGCGCGCTGGTCAACATGAGCGGCCAGCTGGTGGGCGTCAACTCCGCGATCGCCACCCTGGGCGCCGATTCGCCCGATGCCCAGAGCGGCTCGATCGGCCTCGGCTTCGCGATTCCGGTCGACCAGGCCAAGCGCATCGCCGACGAACTGATCGCGACCGGCAAGGCGACGCACGCCTCGCTCGGCGTGCAGGTGACCAGCGACAAGGGCACCCCGGGCGCCAAGGTCGTCGACGTGGTGCCGAACGGCGCGGCGGCGAGCGCCGGAGTGCCGAAGGGCGTCGTCGTCACCAAGGTCGACGACCGCCCGATCAACAGCGCCGACGCGCTGGTCGCCGCCGTGCGGTCCAAGGCGCCCGGCGACAAGGTGTCGCTGACGTTCCAGGACGCCGGCGGCGGGAGCCGCACCGTGCAGGTCACCCTCGGCAAGGCGGATCAGTGATGAGAGTCGACGAGCCCTCGGCTGCCGGATTGTCGGACCTCGGATATACGGTGGCACCCATGGAAACGGGCGCGGAGCTGGTAGTCGGCCGGGCCCTGGTCGTGGTGGTCGACGATCGCACCGCGCACGGGGACGAGGACCATAGCGGACCGCTGGTCACCGAGCTGTTGACCGAGGCGGGGTTCGTGGTCGACGGCGTGGTGGCGGTCGCGGCCGACGAGGTCGAGATCCGCAACGCGCTGAACACCGCGGTGATCGGCGGGGTGGACCTGGTGGTCTCGGTCGGCGGGACGGGCGTCACCCCACGCGACGTCACGCCGGAGGCCACCCGCGAGATCCTGGATCGGGAGATTCTCGGCATCGCCGAAGCCATCCGGGCCTCCGGGCTGTCCGCGGGCATCATCGACGCCGGATTGTCGCGAGGCCTGGCCGGGGTGTCGGGGAGCACGCTGGTGGTCAACCTCGCCGGCTCGCGTTACGCGGTGCGCGACGGGATGGCGACGCTGAATCCGCTTGCCGCTCAGATCATCGGTCAGTTGTCGAGCCTGGAGATCTAGGGACGGGTCACTGCGATTCGGCCTCCGCGCGGGGTCCGTGCGCCGGCGGGGGAGTCGTGCCCGCCGCGCCACCGTGCCGGCCGGACGAGTCGCCATCGGTGGTTTGGGCCAGCAGGTCGCGGATTTCGGTGAGCAGGACGATCTGGGCGTCGTCCGCCTGCTCGACCTCGCCCCGCTTGCGCAGCGTCGTGTACGGCAGCACCACGAGGAAGTAGACGACCGCGGCGATGATCAGAAAGTTGATCGCGGCCGACAGCACGTTGTTCAGATCGATGGTCTGGCCGCCGCCGATGTTGATTCGCAGGACGCTGATATTAGACTTCTGGTTGACGCCGATCCGGTTGATCAACGGTTTGATGATGCTGTCGGTGAACGTCGTGACCAGCGCGGTGAAGGCGGTACCGATGACCACCGCGGTAGACAGGTCGATGACGTTGCCCCGCGAGAGAAACTCCTTGAACCCCTTGAGCATTGGGAATGGCCTTTCTGGGACTGGACCGAGTTTGCTATCGATCACGTGCCCAACAGCGGCCAGGCGTTCAGTGCAGGGTCAGCGTCACCGTTTGACCCAGCGCCGTGCCTGCCACCGTGTTCGCCACGCGAGCCGGCAGCGCAACCAACACTACGCGGTCGCTATCGGCAGCCTGAACCTTCTGCTTGGCCGAAACAAGCACGACGACGGCGTCGGTTGCTACCACTTTGGTCACGGCCGGGGTTCCCGTCGCCGGTGTGTCGTTGGCCGGGGCGGCCAGCACGTCCACCACATCGCCGACGCGAACCAGGTCGATTAGGGCGCTGTCGGCCAGGTGCAGCGGCACGATGCTGGCGCCGGGCCCGGCCTTCGGTCCGATTGCGGCCTCGGCCAGCCGGCTGCCGAGTAGCCGGACGTCGGTGAGCACCTCGCCGCGCCTGGTGGGGCTGGCCAGCGTCGACCCGACGACCGTGGCGACGTCGGCCTGTGATCCGTCGGGAATGGTTGTGGCCGAACGCTTTTCGAGTCGGACATCATCGGGAGTCAACGCCGCGCCCGGGCGCAGGTCGCGCGCCGCGACCACCACCTCGGCGTCATCGCCGTGGGGATTGGACCGCAGCGTCGCGACGCCGGCCAGCACGACGAGCCCGCCCGCGGCCACTCGCCGGGCCAGCACGGTGCGGGACCAGTCGGGGCGCAGCGACGTCGATATCCGCCTGAACAGGCTTGGATTCAGCGATGATTCGCCCACGCCGCAACGGTAGGCGCGGCGCGAGGCCCGCGGCGCCGGTCAGAACCCGGCTTGTGGATAACCGCTTAGCTCGAGGCGGCGGCGGTGGCCGGCGTGGCGCTGCTGGTCGATTTCTCGCTCGGGCCGCTCTTGTCGCCGGACCCGGTCTTTTCGGTGGACGGGCTCTTGTCGCCCGCCCCCGCGTCACCGGACGATCCGTTGGCCGGACTCTTCGACTTCTGGCCATCCGCGCGGCTGTCGGTGCGGTAAAAACCGCTGCCTTTGAACACGACGCCCACGGAATTGAACAACTTGCGCAGCCGGCCGGAGCACTTCTCGCAGGTGGTCAGGGCGTCGTCGGTGAAGGCCTGCACAGCGTCGAAGCGGTCGCCGCATTCGGTGCACGCGTAGCTGTAAGTCGGCACAAAAACCTCCGAAATCGTCTCGGGCAGCGTTAGCACTCTACCGTGTCAAGTGCTAGAACCGCCACGTGGCCGTGATCATTCCCGGCTTGGGAGCGCGATCAGGCCCCGGCGGGGTGTCAGCGCATGCGTCATCGGCACATCCTGCGGTTCGGCGGGCAGCTCGTCGACGAACTCCGCGTCGCGCACGATTGCGATGAGTCGCGCCTGCGGGTTGCGCCCGGCCAGCGAGCGGTCGTAAAAGCCCCGCCCCCGGCCCAGCCGCACGCCCCGGCGGTCGACCGCCAGCGCCGGCACCAGCACCAGGCTGGCCTGGGCCAGGGCCGTCTCCGGCAGCAGCGGCTCGGGCGGCTCGAACAGGCCCCACGGCCCGGGGAGGAGTGCGCCCGGCCGGTATTCGCCCCACCGCAGCGGCAAGGGCGTGTCGTCGGCGGCGGTGCGCGCGACCGGCAGCAGCACCCGTCCGGTCCGGCGCAGCAACATGTCCAGCATCGCGGTCGAACCCGGCTCGGTGCCCACCGGAACGTACGCACAAACCGTGATCCCGCTGGAAAGAATCGGCTCCAGATGGTCGCTGAGCAGGCGCGCCTCGGCGCCGCGAACGTCGTCGCCGACGCACCGCCGCGCCGCCAGGAGCTGCCGGCGCAACACGGCCTTGCCCGCGGTGTGCACGTCCTCAACGATGACAGGCCCGATTTTGGCGCCGCCAGACGCCGTGAGCGCAGCCAACGAGGGTTATCGTTTGAACGATGTCACGCCCAGAAGTTCCGATCCCCTTCACGGCGATCGTTCCCGCTGCCGGCCTGGGTACGCGTTTCCTGCCCGCGACCAAGACGGTGCCGAAGGAGCTGCTGCCGGTCGTGGACACCCCGGGCATCGAGCTGGTCGCCGAGGAGGCGGCCGCCGCCGGCGCGGAACGCCTGGTGATCATCACCTCCGAGGGCAAGGACGGGGTCGTCGCCCATTTCGTCGAGGATTTGGTGCTGGAGGGCACGCTCGAGGCGCGGGGCAAGACGGCGATGCTCGACAAGGTGCGCCGGGCGCCGCAGCTGATCAAGGTCGAATCCGTCGTGCAGGCGGAGCCCCTGGGGCTCGGGCATGCCATCAGCTGTGTGGAGCCCACCCTCGCGGCCGACGAGGACGCCGTCATGGTCCTGCTGCCCGACGACCTGGTGTTGCCGACGGGCGTCTTGGAGACGATGGCCAGGGTGCGGGCCAAACACGGCGGCACGGTGTTGTGCGCGATCGAGGTGGCCCCCGACGAGATCAGCGCCTACGGCGTTTTCGACGTCGAGCCGGTCCCCGGCGATGACAACCCCGACGTGCTCAAGGTCAAGGGGATGGTCGAAAAGCCCAGGGCCGAAGACGCCCCGTCGATGTACGCCGCGGCGGGCCGCTACGTGCTTGACCGCGCGATCTTCGACGCGTTGCACCGCACCGACCGGGGGGCCGGCGGCGAAGTGCAGCTCACCGACGGCATCGCGCTGCTGATCGAAGAGGGCCACCCGGTGCATGTGGTCGTGCATCGGGGTTCCCGACACGACTTGGGAAATCCTGGCGGCTACCTGAAGGCTGCGGTTGACTTTGCATTGGATCGTGACGACTATGGCCCGGATTTGCGGCGATGGTTGGTGGCGCGATTGGGCCTGACCGAGAACTAGCCGGGCGATACGTCGGTCCGCCAGCAACTCGAGGGCAGAAAGGCGCGCTGTGCGTTCTGTGGAGGAGCAGCAGGCCCGGATAACGGCGGCCGCGGTCGCCCCCCGGCCGATACGTGTGGCCATCGCCGAGGCACAGGGATTGATGTGCGCCGAGGAAGTGGTGACCGAGCGGCCCATGCCCGGCTTCGATCAGGCCGCGATCGACGGCTACGCGGTGCGCAGCGTCGACGTGCTGGGCGTCGGCGAGGTGGGTGCCGAGAGTCTCGGCGAGCCGCCCGACGAATCCGGAGGCGAGGAAGACACGCGCGACGGGGTGGTCCTGCCGGTGATGGGGACCATCGAGGCCGGCTCGCGCACGCCCAGCCGGCTGCAGCCGCGGCAGGCCGTCCGGGTGCAGACCGGGGCGCCGCTGCCCACCCTGGCCGACGCCGTCCTGCCGGTGCGATGGACGGACGGCGGGATATCGCAGGTGCGGATCCTGCGCGGGGCGCCCTCGGGCGCGTACGTGCGACGCGCCGGCGACGACGTCCAGCCCGGTGACGTCGCCGTGCGCGCCGGGACGATCATCGGGGCCGCACAGGTCGGGCTGCTGGCGGCGGTCGGCCGCGAACGGGTGCTGGTGCATCCGCGGCCACGGTTGTCGGTGATGGCCGTGGGCGGCGAGTTGGTCGACATCTCGCGCACCCCGGGGAACGGGCAGGTCTACGATGTCAACTCCTATGCGCTGGCGGCGGCGGGCCGTGACGCCGGCGCGGAGGTCAACCGCATCGGCATCGTCCCCAACAACCCCAAGGAGCTGCGCGAGGTCGTCGAGGGCCAGATCAACCGCGCCGAGGTCGTCGTCATCGCCGGGGCGGTCGGGGGCGCGGCCGCCGAAGCGGTGCGCTCGGTGCTGTCCGAGCTCGGCGACATGGAGGTCGTCCGGGTCGGCATGCATCCGGGATCCGTCCAGGGTTTCGGGCAGCTCGGGCGCGAGGGCGTTCCGACGTTTCTGCTGCCGGCCAACCCGGTGAGCGCGCTGGTGGTGTTCGAGGTGATGGTCCGGCCGCTGATCCGGCTGTCGCTGGGCAAGCGCCAGCCGATGCGCCGGATCGTGCAGGCCCGCGCCCTGTCGCCGATCACGTCCGTCGCCGGGCGCAAGGGGTACCTCCGCGGGCAGTTGATGCGCGATCAGGACAGCGGTGAGTACTTGGTGCAGGCGCTGGGCGGGGCGCCGGGCGCGTCGTCGCACCTGTTGGCCACGCTCGCCGAGGCGAACTGCCTGGTGGTGGTGCCCAGCGGCGCCGAGCAGATCCGCACCGGTGAGATCGTCGACGTCGCCTTCCTGGCCCAGCGCGGCTAGGCGAAACGACTGCACACGCTCGTGAACCTGTTGCGCAGCAATTCCCGTCATCCCGGTTGGCCCCTGAACGTGGGGCCGCTGCGGGTATCGGCGGGGGTCGTGCGGCTGCGGGCGGTGCGGATGCGTGATGCCGCGCAATGGAGCCGGATCCGGCTGGCCGATCGCGCGCATCTCGAGCCGTGGGAGCCCAGCACGGACGGTGACTGGACCATCCGGCACACGGTCGCCGCGTGGCCGGCGTTGTGTTCCGGGCTGCGTGCGGAGGCCCGCAAGGGGCGCATGCTGCCCTACGTCATCGAGCTCGACGGGCGGTTCTGCGGCCAGCTGACGATCGGCAACGTCACCCATGGCGCGCTGCGGTCGGCCTGGATCGGCTACTGGGTGCCCAGGTCGGCCACCGGCGGCGGGGTGGCGACGGCCGCGCTGGCGTTGGGCCTCGATCACTGCTTCGGCCCGGTCATGCTGCATCGCGTCGAGGCCACCGTGCGTCCGGAGAACGCCGCGAGCCGCGCCGTGCTGGCAAAAGTCGGGTTCCGGGAGGAGGGCCTGCTCCGCCGCTACCTCGAGGTCGACCGGGCGTGGCGCGACCACCTGCTGATGGCCATCACGGTCGAGGAGGTGCAGGGGTCGGTGGCGTCGACCCTGGTCCGCGCCGGTCACGCGAGTTGGGCCTGACCGCTCGCGCGGAGGCGCCACTTTGCTGCTTGCTGTGGCTAGCGCGACACGAGTGACGTTTGGTGCTTGTGAGCGGCAAATTACAGGTGTGTAATTGTGCTGGTCACCCTGTCCCGGCCGCACCGGCCACCGATGAGCCTCGCGGGGGCAGGGCCAGTTAGGAGCAGGTCATCATGCCAAGCATCCCGCAGTCGCTGTTGTGGATTTCGCTCGTGGTGCTGTGGCTGTTCGTGCTGGTCCCGATGCTCATCAGCAAACGCGACGCCGTGCGGCGCACCAGCGACGTGGCGCTGGCGACCCGGGTGCTCAACGGTGCCGGTTCGCGGCTGCTCAAGCGGGGCGGGCCCGCCGCGGGTCATCGCAGCGATCCGCACTGGAAGCCCGAGGACGACGCGGCCGAGGCTGATCAGGACGAACACGAAGAGCACGAGGAGGAAGGGGAGACCACCGATCTCCGGCCGGCGCGTCCCGTCGTCGTGAAGGTCGCGGCCGCCGAGGAGACCGAGCCCGACTACCTGGACGTCGACGTCGTCGAGGATTCCGGTGCGCTTCCGGCCGGAACCGGCGCCGAAATGGCCG
>NZ_DATJPU010000120.1:0-13040 GCF_035506235.1 Mycobacterium sp. | reverse complement strand
CGATCACCTGCGGGTCGCGCAGGTCGGTCTTGCCCATCTCGATGAAGCGCCCGCCCCGGGCCAGCAGCCGCAGCGACGCGTCGGTGAACTCGCCGGCCAGCGAGTTGAGCACCACGTCGACGCCGGCTCCCCCGGTGCTGGTGCGGAACTTCTGCTCGAACTCCAAGGTCCGCGAGTCCCCGATGTGGTCGTCGTCAAAGCCCATGGCGCGCAACGTGTCCCACTTTCCACGGCTGGCGGTGGCGAAGACCTCGGCCCCCCAGTGCCTGGCCAGTTGCACGGCGGCCATGCCGACGCCACCGGTGGCGGCGTGCACCAGGACGCGCTCCCCGACCCGCAGTCCCGCCAACTCCGACAGCCCGTACAGCGCGGTCAGGAAGACAACGGGCACCCCGGCGGCCCGCGCCGGCGACCACTCGGCCGGCACCGGAACCAGCAGCCGCTCGTCGACCACCGCTTCGGAGCCGACCACCCCCAACAGCCCCATTACGGCGTCGCCGACCGCCAACCGAGTCACAGCCGAACCGGTCTCGACGACCACGCCGGCGCCTTCGGCCCCCAACTGGCCGCCGCCGGGGTACATGCCCAAAGCCACCAGCACATCGCGGAAGTTGACGCCGACCGCGGCTACCGCCACCCGCACCTGCCCGGCCTGCAACTCCACCCGCGGGGCGGGGGTAACCACCAGGTCCTCGAACGTGCCGCCGGGTCCGGCGTCCAGTCGCCACCCCTGCGGCGGCAACCTGAGCAACGACTCCGCGTTCGCGGGCATAAGCCGGGCCGCGTACACCGCGCCCGCCCGCACCGTCAACTGGGGTTCGCCGTAGCCGGTCAGCGCGCCGACCTCCACCGACCCGTCGGAGTCGACCAGTACCAACCGGCCGGGATGTTCGGCCTGCGCAGATCGCACCAGCCCCCACACCGCCGCGCCGGCCAAATCCCTGACGTCCTCACGCGGCAGCGCCACCGCCCCGTGCGTCTGCACCACCAGCACGCCGGAGCCGTCGCCGCCCAGCCACGACTGCAGCACGCCCAGCGCTTCGGCGGTGGCCGCGTGCACCGACCGCACGACGTCCGCGCCCGCGGGCCGGGAGTCCCACACCGCGACGTCGTCGGCGGAACCGTCGGCTCCCCGAGCGACCGGGGTCCACCGCACCTCGAACAGCCCCTCGAGCGCGCCCACGGGGGCGGCCGTGGCCGCCAGCTGCCCGGCCGACACCGGGCGCATCGACAACGACCCGACCGACAGCACCGGCAGGCCGGCCGCGTCGGCCATCTCAACCGACACCGCGCCTGCCCCCGCCGGAGCGATCCGGACCCGCGCCCGCGCGGCCCCCGCCGCGTGCAGCGACACGCCCTGCCAGGAGAACGGCAGGACCATCTGGTCGGACTCGCCGCCCAGGCCGAGCGCGTGCAGGGCCGCGTCCAGCAGCACCGGGTGGATGCCGAATCCGCCGGCCGGGGCTTCGCCGTCCTGCGGGACCGCGACATCGGCGAAGATTTCGTCACCCCGCCGCCACATCCCCCGCAGGCCGGCGAAGGCGGGACCGTACTCGTAGCCCCGCTCGGCGAGCCGCTGGTAGGCGCCGGTGACGTCCACCGGCGAGGCCCCCGCCGGCGGCCAGACCGACATGCCCGCGACCGCCGCGACCAGTCCGCCGCCCAGCAACCCCTGCGCATGCAACACCCAGTCCTGTTGGGTGGCAAGGGAATACACGGAGAATTCGCGCTGCCCGGCGCCACGATCGGGGCCGACGACCACCTGCACTTGCACGCCGCCGCCCACCGGCAGGGTCAACGGCGCCGACAGCGTCAGCTCCTCGACCACCGCGCACCCGACCTCGTCGGCGGCGCGCACGGCCATCTCGACGAATGCCGCCGCGGGGAACACCACCGTCCCGGCCACCGCGTGGTCGGCCAGCCACGGGTGAGTGGCCGTCGAGATCCGGCCGGTCAGCACGATCCCGTCCGTGTCCGGCCGCGGAATCACCGCGCCCAGCAGACCGTGGTCGGCCGGCGCCAGCCCCATGGTCGCGGCGTCCCCCGACCCGGCGTACCCGCCGGGTAGCCAGAAGCGTTGCCGGACGAAGCCGTACGTCGGCAGATCCACGCGACGGCCACCGAAGCCCGCCAGGGCGGAGCGCCAATCCACGCCGACACCCGCCACATGGGCCTGACCGGCGGATAGCCAGAACCGGTGCAGCCCGCCGTCGTCACGACCCAGAGTCGGGATCACGACAGCGTCGTCACCCGAGTGGCAGTCCGCCAGCACCTCCTCGATGCCGGAGGCCAGGATGGGATGCGGGCTGGACTCGACGAAACCCCGGTACCCTGTGGCGCACGCGCTGCGCACCGCCCGCTCGAATTGCACCGTCTCCCTAATGTTCTGGAACCAGTAGTCGGCGTTCAGGCCGGCGGTGTCCATCAGCTCACCGGTCACGGTGGAGAAGAACGCGACCGAACTCGACCGCGGGTCGACACCGGCGAGCGCCTCGGCCAGCGGCTCGCGGATCGCGTCGACCTGCGCGGAGTGGGACGCGTAGTCGACGTCGATGGCGCGGGCACGGACCCCGTCGGCGTCACATCGGTGCAGCAGCTCGGCCAGTGCCTGCGCCTCACCGGACACCGCGACCGCCGAGACACCGTTGACCGCGGCCACGTTCAGTCGATCGCCCCACGGGGCCAGCAACTCTCGGGCGCGGGCCACGCCGCAGGCCAGCGAGACCATGCCGCCCGCGGCGGACAAGTCCAGCAGCAACCGGCTGCGCAGCGCCACGACCAGCGCGGCGTCCTCGAGCGACAGCGCTCCCGCCACGTATGCCGCGGCGATCTCGCCCTGCGAATGACCGATCACGGCGTCGGGGACCACGCCCACGGAACGCCACAGTTCGGCCAGCGACACCATGACCGCCCAGAGCGCTGGCTGCACCACGTCCACCCGGTCGAGGCCGGGTAGGCCCGGCGCCTGCCTCAGCACGTCGATCACCGACCACTGCACGTGCTCGGCGAGCGCCTTCTCGCAGCGGTGCATGTGGTCGGCGAACACCGTTGACGTGTCGAGCAATTCGGCGCCCATCCCGGCCCATTGGGAGCCCTGGCCGGGGAACACAAAGACCGTCTTTCCCGGCTGCCGCGCCCGGCCGACAACCGCGCCGGCGCCGGGCGCACCGGCGGCCACACCCGCCAGGCCGGCCACCAACTGGTCACGATCGGCGCCGACGACCACCGCCCGGTGGTCGAACAGCGACCGCGTCGACACCAGCGACCAGCCCACGTCCACCAGGCGCAGGCCTGGGTCGTCGTGCGCCCGCGCCAGCAGACGCTCCGCCTGACGGGCCAGCCCGTCAGGCGACCGGGCCGACAGCACCCACGGAACCGGCGCGTCATCGCCGTCCGCCGCGGAGCTTTCGGCCGAGACCTCCGTGGGAGCCTCCTCGACGATGACGTGGGCGTTCGTCCCGCTGATCCCGAACGACGACACCCCCGCTCGGCGCGGGCGGTCCGTGGCGGGCCACGCGCGCGCCTCGGTCAGCAACGACACCGCCCCCGCCGACCAGTCCACGTGCGGGGTGGGCACGTCGACGTGCAGGGTCTTGGGCATCACGCCGTGCCGCATGGCCTGCACCACCTTGATCACACCGCCCACGCCCGCGGCGGCCGAGGTGTGGCCCATGTTCGATTTGACCGATCCCAGCCACAGCGGCCGGTCCGACGGCCGGTGCTGCCCGTAGGTCGCCAGCAGTGCCTGCGCCTCGATGGGATCTCCCAGCGTGGTTCCGGTCCCGTGCCCCTCTACCAGATCCACGTCCGCCGGGGCCAACCGGGCGTTGGACAGCGCCGCGCGGATCACTCGCTGCTGCGACGGCCCGTTTGGCGTCGCCAGTCCGTTCGAGGCGCCGTCCTGGTTCACCGCGGATCCGCGCAGCACCGCCAGCACTGGGTGGCCCAACCGTCGCGCGTCAGACAACCGCTCCAGCACCAGAACACCGGCGCCCTCGGAAAACCCGGTACCGTCGGCGGCGGCCGCGTACGCCTTGCAGCGGCCATCAGCGGCCACCGCTCGCTGCCGGCTGAAATCGATGAAGAACGCCGGTGTGGCGATCACGGTGACGCCGCCGGCCAGCGCCAGATCACACTCCCGTAAACGCAACGAATGGGTGGCCAGATGCATGGCGACCAACGACGACGAACACGCCGTATCCACCGACACCGCCGGGCCTTCCAACCCGAGCACATAGGCCACCCGACCGGACGCCACACTCAACGTCGAACCACGCAGTCCGTACCTTTCCAGGTCTCCCGGCACCCGCCCCGGACCCCCATACGAACCGTGGAAGACGCCCGCGAACACGCCCGTCGACGATCCGCGCAACGTCAGCGGGTCAATTCCAGACCGCTCCAGCGCCTCCCACGACACCTCCAACAACAAACGCTGCTGCGGATCCATCGCCAGCGCCTCGCTGGGTGCGATCCCGAAAAACGCGGCATCAAAATCGGCCACATCCGCAAGGAACCCGCCGCGCCGGGTGTATGACTTCCCCATCGCGTCGGGGTCCGGGTCGAACAGGGTCGTGAGATCCCAGCCGCGGTCCGACGGAAACCCAGACACCACGTCACGGCCCTCGAGCACCATCTCCCACAGGGATTCGGGGGAATCGACCCCGCCGGGGTACCGGCAGCCCATCCCCACCACCGCCACCGCCTCGGTGGCGGCCGCGAGAGACTGCAGGTTCTCCCGCTTCAGCCGCTCGTTTTCCTTGAGCGTCCTGCGGAGCGCTCTGACAAGTTCGTCCCGGCCGCCGTTCATCGGCGGCCCCTCACGTCACACATTCCCGGGCACAACAAGCAACGCCTTACGCTACGAGAGCCCGCATCAGTGCCAGCGCAGCAGGACGAGTTCGGAACAGAAGCCGGGGCCCAGCGCCAACATCAAGCCGGGGCTGCCGCTGGGCGGCGGTTTGGCGATGGTGTCACGCAGCACATGCAGGACCGACGCCGACGACAAATTGCCGATCTCGCCGAGCGAGCGCCACGTCAGCTCCAGAGCCTGCGGCGGCAGGCTCAGGCTCGCGGTGATGGCCTCGATCACCTTCGGACCCCCGGGGTGGCTGACCCACGCGCCGACGTCCGTCGTCTCCAGGCCGTGGGCGGCCAAAAACCCGGTCACGTCGTCGTACAGGTACTGCTCCACCACGCTGGCCACGTCCTTCGACAACACCAGCTCGAACCCCGTGGCGCCGACGTCATAGCCCATGGTCCGCAGGGAGTCGGGGTAAAGGCGGCTGCGCGAATCGCGGATGGACGGCCCGGCGGCGGGCAGCCGTTCGGCGCGACTATCGCCGACGGCCACTACAGCGGCCGCCCCGTCGGCGAACAGCGCGCTGCCGACCAGGCCCGCCAGGGACGGCTGGTATCCCGGGTAGGTGAGCGAGCAAAGCTCCACCGACACAAGGGCTGCGACGCCGTCCGGGTGACCCCTCAGGTAGTCGTGCAGGCGGCCCACGCCGGCCGCCCCGGCCACGCAGCCCAGCCCGAACAGCGGCACCCGGCGCACGTCGTCGCGCAGCCCGAGCCGCCCGGCGATCCGGGCGTCCAGCGTCGGGGAGGCGAGACCAGTCACCGTCGTCGTGACGAGCACGTCCAGGTCCGCCGGCCGCAGGCCCGCCTCCTCCAGCGCGCCCGACAACGCCTCGCAGCCCAGGTCGACGCCGTTTTCGATGAAGATCCGGTTGGCCACCCCGAAGTCGGTCAGCGTCGGGTACTGCTCCATCGGCATCACCAGGTGGCGGCCGTTGACCTTCGCGCTGGCGTGCAGCTGCCGGACGATGTCCTCGTAACCCTCGAAATCGGGAATGCTGAGGAAGAAGTCGGTGAGCTCTCGCTGGGAATAGCGGTACGGAGGCAGCGCACCGAAGACTCCGGCAATGACACTCATGGGTCCCATCCCTTGGTGACGAAGACATAGCCCGAGTGGTTCAACTCGATCCCCTAAGTCTGAAAGTTTAGCCTCCTGAAAACCGCCGGGCACACGCCCGGGTCTCTCACCTGCCGGCCCCTAGCCGGTCCCCGAGCTCCGCGCGCCTGGCCAGGACCGCCTCCAACTGCTCGGCGACGCGGATCGGCGCGGTGCCGCCCCTGGCGTCGCGCGAGGACACCGAGCCCTCGATCGTCAGCACCTCGCGAACCTGCGGCGTCAGCCCGGGGCTGATCGCGGCCAGCTCGTCGTCGGTCAGCTCGTCGAGCCCGACGCCGCGGCTCTCGGCGGCCCGCACGGCCGCCCCGGCGGCCTCGTGCGCGGACCGGAACGGGACGCCCTGGCGCACGAGCCACTCCGCGATGTCGGTGGCCAGCGTGTAGCCGGCCGGGGCCAGCGCGGCCATCCGCTCGACGTCGAAGGTCAGGCTGGCCACCAGCCCGGCCATCGCCGGCAGCAGCAGCTCCAGCTGGCGCACCGCGTCGAAGACCGGCTCCTTGTCTTCCTGCAGGTCACGGTTGTAGGCCAGCGGCTGGGCCTTCAGCGTCGCCAGCAGCCCGGCCAGGTCGCCGATCAGCCGCCCGGCCTTGCCGCGGGCCAGCTCGGCGATGTCGGGATTCTTCTTCTGCGGCATGATCGAGCTGCCCGTCGACCACGCGTCGTGCAGGGTGACGTAGCCGAATTCCGTCGTGCTCCACAAGATGATGTCCTCGGCCAGCCGGGACAGGTCGACGCCGATCATCGCGAAGATGAACGCGGCCTCCGCGGCGAAATCGCGCGCGGCGGTCGCGTCGACGGAATTCTCGGCGGCCGCGCTGAAGCCCAGCTCCGCGGCGATCGCGTCGGGGTCCAGGCCCAGCGAGGAACCCGCGAGCGCGCCCGAGCCGTACGGGCTCACCGCCGCTCGCTTGTCGAAGTCGACGATCCGGTCCACATCGCGCAGCAACGGGTGGGCGTGCGCGAGCAGGTGCTGGGCCAGCAGGATCGGCTGCGCGGACTGCAGGTGGGTCTTGCCGGGCATGATGGCCGTCGGGTGTGCGGCGGCCTGGCCGGCCAGCGCGGCGACGACATCGAGCGCCCCGGCCGCG
Source organism: Mycobacterium sp. (assembly GCF_035506235.1). GTDB lineage: Bacteria > Actinomycetota > Actinomycetes > Mycobacteriales > Mycobacteriaceae > Mycobacterium. The sequence goes on along the minus strand of NZ_DATJPU010000120.1, from coordinate 5,978 downwards.
ACCCGGCGCACCGCGTCGCGCAGCCACATCCGGAACAGGGTCGCCACCTGGTCGTTGCGCGACCGCCCGGCCCGCAACCGGCCGCCCAGGTCGGGCCCGACCCGCTCGATCAGCCCGCGCTCCAGCGCGGCGTGCACGTCCTCGTCGGTGACCAGCGGAGTGAAGCTGCCGTCGGCGACGTCCGCGGCGAGGCTGTCCAGCCCGGCCAGCAGCCCGTCGCGCTGCTCCTCGTTCAGCAGTCCGGCCCGGAACAGGATCACGGTGTGGGCCCGCGAGGCGACGATGTCGTAGGGCGCCAGCACCCAATCGAAGTGCGTGGACTTGCTCAGCGCCGCCAGCGCGTCGGACGGGCCCTCGGCGAACCGCCCGCCCCACAGCGACCCCTCGCGAGTGCTCACTTTTCCCCCGCGAGGAGACACAAAGGCCCGTCTGCGCCCGGCGTGTCGGGGGCTTTCGCGTCTGGTCGCGAGTGGGAGGTACCCCCAGGTCGCGAGTGGGAGGCGCTCACTGCTGGTCCCGGCGCGCGGCGATCTTCGACGACAACCCGTGCACGTAGACGAAGCCCTTGGCCGCCGACTGGTCGAAGCTGTCGCCCTCGTCGTAGGTGGCCAGGTTGAAGTCGTACAGGGATTCGGAGCTCCGCCGGCCGTTGACCGCGATGTGCCCGCCGTGCAACACCATCCGGATCTCGCCGGAGACATGCTCCTGGGTCTTCTCGACGAAGGTCTCCAGCGCGACCTTCAGCGGCGAGTACCACAGCCCGTCATAAACCAGCTCGGCCCAGCGCTGGTCGGTGTGCCGTTTGAACCGGCCCAGCTCGCGCTCGAGGGTGACGTGCTCGAGTTCGGTGTGGGCGGTGACGAGCACCATCGCCCCCGGCGCCTCGTAGATCTCGCGGCTCTTGATGCCCACCAGCCGGTCCTCGACGACGTCGAGGCGCCCGACGCCCTGCGCGCCGGCGCGGCGGTTGAGCTCCTCGATCGCCTGCAGCACCGACACCGGTTTGCCGTCGATGGACACCGGAACGCCGCGCTCGAACCCGACGATCACCTCGTCGGGCGGGCTCCAATTCAGGGTGGGGTCGTCGGTGTAGGCGTAGACGTCCTTGGTTGGGGCGTTCCAAAGGTGTTCCAGGAAGCCGGTTTCCACCGCGCGGCCCCACACGTTCTGGTCGATCGAGAACGGCGAGCGCTTGGTGACGTTGATCGGGATGGCGTTCTCCTCGGCGAAGGCGATCGCCTTCTCCCGCGTCCACGCGTAGTCACGGACCGGCGCCAGCACCTCCAGATCCGGTGCCAGCGAAGCGAAGCCGACCTCGAACCGGACCTGGTCGTTGCCCTTGCCGGTGCAGCCGTGCGCGACGATGCCGCCGCCATGCTCGCGGGCGGCCGCGACCAGGTGCTTGACGATGAGCGGCCGGCTGATCGCCGACACCAGCGGGTAGCGGTCCATGTACAACGCGTTGTTGAGCACCGTCGGCAGGCAGTAGCCCTCGGCGAACTCGTCGCGGGCGTCGACGACGACGGCCTCCACCGCGCCGCAGTCCAGGGCCCGCTGCCGCACGACCTCCATGTCCTCGCCGCCCTGCCCGAGGTCGATCGCGACCGCAACCACCTCGCGGCCGGTCTCCTTGCCGATCCAGCTGATCGCCACCGAGGTGTCCAGCCCCCCGGAATACGCCAGGATGACGCGCTCTGACATGAAATCTCCTTATTTGAGGCGTTATTTGAGGCGTTCCAGGGTGCCGGCCAGCTCGGCGCCGGTCATCGGCTCCCGGGCCGCCACGAAGACGGTGTCGTCGCCGGCGATGGTGCCGACCACGTACGGTAACGCCGCGCGATCGATCGCGCTGGCCAAATAGTTGGCGCCGCCGGGGGGTGTGCGCAGCACCGCGAGATTGGCGCTCGCGTCGGCGGACACCAGCAGCTCACCCAGCAACCGGGACAACCGCGCGGTGCCGCCCGTCACCCCGCGCACCGGGCTGCCGTCCTCGGGAACGACGTAGACCCCGACGCCGCCGTCGGCGCCCCGCAGCTTCACCGCGCCCAGCTCCTCGAGATCGCGCGACAGCGTGGCCTGGGTGACGTCGATGCCCTCTTCCGCGAGACGTGCGGCCAGCTCGCTTTGGCTGCTGATCGAAGCCGACGACAGGATCGCCACGATGCGGTCCTGGCGGCCCGCCCTGGTCGTTTCGGCGGCGGCCTTCGAGCGGGTCATCGGGACCGCTCGAGCAGCCAGACCAGCAGCGCCTTCTGGGCGTGCAGCCGGTTTTCGGCCTCGTCCCACACCGCGCTGGCCGGCCCGTCCATCACCTCGTCGGTGATCTCCTCCCCGCGGTGGGCCGGAAGGCAGTGCAGCACAATGGCTTCCGGATCGGCCAGCCCCACGAGTCGCGCGTTGACCTGAAAGGGCCGGAACGGCCCCACCCGGTCCAGCCCGTCGCCCTCCTGGCCCATCGACGTCCAGGTGTCGGTGACGACGACGTCGGCGCCCTTGGCCGCCGCGTCGGCGTCGGCGGTCACGGTGACCGACGCGCCGGTCGCGTCGGCGCGCCGCCGTGCGGCGGCCAGCAGCGCCGGGTCGGGCGCGAAGCCGTCGGGCGCGGCGACGGTGACGTGGATGCCCGCGGTAACCCCGCCGAGGATCAGCGAGTGCGCCATGTTGTTGGCGCCGTCGCCGAAGTAGGACAGCCGCAAGCCCTTCAGCGACCCCTTGCGTTCGGCGATGGTCTGCAGGTCGGCCAGCACCTGGCAGGGGTGGAAGTCATCGGAGAGCGCGTTGACCACGGGCACGCTCGCGGCCGCGGCCATCGCCTCGAGCCGGTCCTGCCCGAACGTGCGCCAGACGATGGCCTCGACGAACCGGGACAACACCTGGGCGGTGTCGCCCAGCGTCTCGTCGCGGCCCAGCTGGGTGCTGCGACCGTCGACGACGACGGCGTGCCCGCCGAGTTGGGCGATGCCCATCTCGAACGAGAACCGGGTGCGGGTGGAGTTCTTGTCGAAGATGACCGCGACGCCGCGCGGCCCCTCGAGCGGCCGACGGGCGAACGGATGCTTCTTCAGCTCGGCCGCCAGCTCGAGCACTTCGGCCTGTTCTTCGGGCGACAGGTCGTCGTCGCGCAGGAAGTGCCTAGGCATGCCGGCCCCCGGCCGCGTCGAGGATGCCCGGCAGCGCTTCGATGAAGCCGTCGAGCTGGGCTTCGGTGATGATCAGCGGCGGCGCCAACCGGATGACGTTCGGCGCTGCGGCGTTGACCAGGAATCCGGCGTTCCGCGCGGCCGCCTCGGCGTTCTTGGCGACCTCGGCGGTCAGCACGATGCCCCACAGCAATCCGCGGCCGCGCACGTGATCGATCAGCGGGTGGCGCAGCGTTTCGATGCCGTGGCGCACCGACTTGCCCAGCACCTCGGCGTGCCGGACCAAATCCTCGGCGGCTATTACCCGCAACACCGCCAGCGCCGCCGCGGCGCAGATCGGGTTGCCGCCGAAGGTGCTGCCGTGCAGGCCGGGGGTCAGCAGTTCGGCGGCCGGCCCGACGGCCACGCACGCCCCGATGGGCAGGCCGCCGCCGAGTCCCTTGGCCATGGTCACCACGTCCGGGGTGATGCCGTCGTGCTGGTGGGCGAAAAAGGCTCCGGTGCGGCCCATTCCGGTCTGCACCTCGTCGAGCACCAGCAGCGTGCCGTGCCGCGCCGTGATGTCCCGCGCGGCGGCGAGGTAGCCCTCGGGCGGGACGACGACGCCGCTCTCCCCCATGATCGGCTCGAGGAACACCGCGGCGGTGGCGTCGTCGACCGCGGCGGCCAGCGCGTCGGTGTCGCCGTAGGGCACGTGCGTGACGTAGCCGGGCAGCGGCTCGAACGGCGCCTGCTTGCTCGGCTGCCCCGTCAGCGCCAGCGAGCCCATCGTGCGGCCGTGAAAAGCCTCTTGCGCGGCAACAACTTTCGTGCGACCGGTGAGCCGCGACAGCTTGAAAGCCAGCTCGTTGGCCTCGGTGCCCGAGTTGCAGAAGAACACCCGCGTGGGGGCGTCCGCACTGAGCAGGGACACCAGTTCCTCGGCCACCGCGATGCCCGGTTCGGTGGCATACAGGTTGGAGGTGTGGCCCAGCGTCGCCATCTGATGCGTGACGGCCTCGATGACGGCCGGATGGCGATGCCCGAGCACGTTGACCGCGATGCCGCCGAGCAGGTCCACGTACGTGTTGCCGTCGACGTCGGTGACCACGGTGCCGTCCCCGCTGGCCAAAGCCACCGGCGGGGTGCCGTAGTTGTTCATCATCACGGCTTCCCAACGCTTTCGCATGGCATCCGTGGCGGTCATGCGCTCACCACCTTGGTTCCGGTGCCCGCGTCGGTGAAAAGCTCGACCAACACACAGTGTTCGACCCTCCCGTCGATGATGTGCGCGCTGGGCACGCCCCCGGTGACGACCCGCAGGCACGCCTCAACCTTGGGGATCATGCCCGCCTCCAGCGTGGGCAGCAGTTGCGCCAGTGTGGCGGTGTCGATTTCGCTGACCAACGAACCCCGGTCCGGCCAGCTGGCGTAGAGGCCCTCGACATCGGTGAGCATCAACAGTTTTTCGGCTCCCAGGGCCTCGGCCAGGGCGGCCGCGGCGGTGTCGGCGTTGATGTTGTGCACCACGCCCTCGGCGTCGGGCGCGAGCGTCGACACCACCGGAATGCGCCGCGCCGCAATCAGATCCAGCACCGCGGCGGTGTTGACCAGCTCGACGTCGCCGACCAGCCCGATGTCGGTGGCCACGCCGTCGACCGTCACGCTGCGCCGCACTGCGGTGAACAGTTGCGCGTCCTCGCCGGTGATGCCGACGGCGTACGGTCCGTGCGCGTTGATCAGGTTGACCAGTTCGCGGCCCACCTGCCCGAACAGCACCATCCGCGCCACGTCGAGCACTTCGGGTGTGGTGACGCGGAATCCGCCCTTGAAGTCGCCCTCGATGCCGAGCCGCCGCAGCATCGCGGTGATCTGCGGGCCGCCGCCGTGCACGACGACGGGATGGATGCCGCAGTTGCGCAGGAATGCCATGTCGGCCGCGAAGGCGTGCCGCAGCCTGTCGTCGGTCATGGCGTTGCCGCCGTACTTGATGACGACGATCTTGCCGTGCAGCTGCTTGAGCCACGGCAGGGCCTCGGCCAGCACCTGGGCTTTGACTCCGGTGGGCAGCGCGTCGACGCGGAGGCTCATGAGCTGTAGGCCGAGTTCTCTTCGACGTAGCCGTGGGACAGGTCGGTGGTTCGGATGGCCGCGCGACAGTCGCCGACGCGCAGGTCGACGGTGATTTCGATGTCGGCGCCCGAAAGGTCCACCTGCCGAGCGCCGGGCGCGCCGACTCCGTCGATGCACACCGCGGAACCGTTGAACGACACCCGGATTCGATCGGGGTCGAGGGTGACCGGCGCCATGCCGACGGCCGCGAGCACCCGGCCCCAGTTGGGATCCGAGCCGAACACCGCCGTCTTGACCAGGCTGTCGCGGGCGATCGTCCGCGCGACGGTCAGCGCGTCGTCCTCGGAGGCGGCCCCCGTCACGGCGATGGTGACGCGTTTGGTGACGCCCTCGGCGTCGGCTTGCAGCTGGGCGCACAGGTCGTCGCAGACCCGCATCACCGCCGCGTCCAGATCGGCCTGGACCGGGGTGATCTCGCTGGCCCCCGACGCCAGCAGCAGCACCGTGTCGTTGGTCGAACAGCAGCCGTCGATGTCGAGCCGGTCGAAGGTGCGCGCGGCGGCGTTGCGCAGCGCCCGGTCGAGCGCCGCGGGTGTGACGTTCGCGTCGGTGGTGAGCACGCAAAGCATGGTGGCCAGCGACGGCGCCAGCATGCCCGCGCCCTTGGCCATGCCCCCGACCGTCCAGTTACCGGGGTGATGCAGCGCAACCTGTTTCGGCACGGTGTCGGTGGTCATGATCGCGCGCGCGGCCTCGTCACCTCCGCTCAGCCCGCCGGCCATGTCC
>NZ_DATJPU010000119.1:0-2076 GCF_035506235.1 Mycobacterium sp. | reverse complement strand
GGTGACGCAGGCCTCGTAGTAGTCGTGGGAGTAACGCCCCACCGGGGAGGGCGGGAAAGCCGTCCACATGGGCGAAGGGGGCCAGGTGATTGGATATTCGAAGCCGGGAGGTATGCGTAATGCAGGACGCTGAAACGGTGGTGGATGTCCTTCGTGAGCGCGGCAGGCGACCAACTGCCACGCCGATGGAACAAGTCACTGGAGAGCCGTGATGCGGGGAAACTCGCACGTCCGGTTCGGGCCGGAGGCCGCCGGAAAAGGACCTGCACTCTGCAGGCACCTCGCCGGCGTCCTACCGGTACTCTCTGGGACATCGATTTCGGGCCCGCTTTCATCAAGATCTGCGCCTACTTTCCGTACCCGATCAAGGTATGGCTCAACGGCCACGAATGGGCCAAACGCCAAGCCACCCAGGCCGGTATCGGGTTCACTGAGCTCTCCAACGGGTTTGCCGCTTGCGCGGATCCCGCCGCGCTGCAGGCGATCTGTGACCGGCTGGGCGCGGGCACCATCGGGGTGTTTTTCGAGCGCTGGATGAGTCGGCTGCCGCTGCCGTTGACCGAGCACGACCGCGCCGCCGGCTACTGGTGGGAGCTGTCGATGCGCCAGGTCGAGGTATCGCGCACCCTGGTCTTCGACGCTCCCCGCCACGCCCGCGTGTTCTTCGAAGCCCTCGTCGCCGACAATCTCGACATCGGCCGCCCCGACAGTGTGGAACTGATCTTCCACGGGCCCCGACACCTGGGCCAGCCCGTCAAACTCGGCTGCGTGCCCCGCACGAGGATCGTCACCTGCGGCACCGAGGTCACCGTGAACGCCTTCTACAAGAATTCCCGCATCAAACAGTACTTGAAGAACGGGCGGGCGCTGCGGATCGAGACCGTGGTCAACTCACCCGACGACCTGCGCTGTCACCGCCGCCTGCCTCATCTCGACGAGCTGCAGGCCCGCGCGCGTGCGGTCAATCGCCGGCTGCTCGATACTGAACGTGTCGGTCAGGGCTGCGTCCTTGCGAGTCCAGCCTTTGAGCGGATCGCGCGGCCCACCCTCACCGAGGATGGCAGGAAGACCCCGGCCTTACGGTTCGGCGATCTTCGGGTCCAAGCCCTGGCCGGCGCCCTAGCCACGACGATGCTCGCCGTCACCGGCATCACTAACGCGGATTTCTACGCAGGAAGTTCGGGGCAACGTGTCAGCTGAATTCGAAGCGTAGGGTTCGGTTTTCCCACCAGGGGACGGGGGTGTCGTTGGGGAGGTCGGCTTGGCGTAGCACGGGTGTGTAGGCGCGTCGGTCGAGGCGGACGGTGATGGTGTCGCTGGTGGTGGTGATTCGGCCGGGGGTTTCTAGGAAGCGGCGTTGCAGCACGTCGGGGGTGACGTTGTGGTAGCCGGGTAGGCGGGCGCGCAGTGCGGCGATGAGGGCTTGGGCAAGCACGCAGAGCATGATGTCGAGGTCGGCGTTGAGGTTGACCGCTGAAGACAGGGCGTCGGCGTGGAAGGCTTGGATGATCTCGGCGAGGCGTTGCTCGATGGTCATGCGCCGCGCGTAGTGCTCGATGAGGGCCTTGACCGAGGTGTCGTGGTCGTTGGTGATGATCACGGTGGGGGTGTCGCGGCCGAGTCCGGTGACAGTGAGTTGCCGCACGGTGCCGGGGTAGCCGGTGAGTCGCACGCCGACGGACTCGTTTACCTTGGGGCGGTTGAATTTTCCGGGTCGGTCGAGGTTCACGGTTTTGAAGTCTTTGGCGCCGAGGGTGTCGATGTGTTTGACCAGGGCGGCCGAGCGCATGCGCAGGGTGAGGAACTTGATGCCGCGGTCGTCGAGCTCGCCGAGCACGGCGTGGGTGGTGACCTTTTGGTCCATGATCAGCATGACCGGGTCGTTGCCGGACACGGTCTTCCAGTGGTCGCAGAACGTGATCACCTCGCGCGCCTGGCTGGCTTTGGACACATCGGCGTTGGCGTAGACGAGGTTGTGGGTGCCGGTGTCTTGGGCGAAGAAGCTCAGCACGGAGCGGGCGCGTTGCGAGCGGGTGGGCACGTAGTGCTTCTCCAGCGCGGGGTCGTGGCCCCAGT
>NZ_DATJPU010000118.1:0-58442 GCF_035506235.1 Mycobacterium sp. | reverse complement strand
AAGGATACATCAAGGCTCTCAACTCCCGCACCGGTCGGACCTACCGCGGTCCCGCCCTGCCCCGGGCCCACCGGCGAACGCGCCGACTGGTGGTGGTACGAACCCTTCCAACCCCAACCACCACCCACCAATTAGGTTGATGAGCAGCATCGCCTCGAAGCTCAAAACACGTTGGGGCACAGCGAATTTCGTTTACGCTACCCGCTGCCATCGAACCTTGATAACCACGCCGACCTGTCGGTCTAGAGTGCGTGGCGCAGATCGGGGCCCCGGGCCTCCGGAGATTTCTTCTGCTTGGCGGCGTAGAGATCGTCGTCGACGACCTCGTACAGCGCGGCGATGTCTGCGCACTCGCCCGAGGCCGAGGCCGCGCCGACGCTCGTGCCCGGCGTATGCAGCCGCACCCCGGCGACGAACCGCTCGGCCGCTGTCGGCGTCCGGCCCGCGCGCTCCGCGATGCACACGGCGAATTCGTCGCCGCCGAGCCTGGCCAGAACGGCATTGGCCGGGGCCACTTTTCGCCACACACTCGCGCGATTCACCAGGTGCTCGTCCCCGGCGACGTGTCCGTCGTTGTCGTTGATGCGTTTGAAGTTATCGATGTCGAGGGCGACGACGGTGACGGTGCTCGCCGTCGAACGCGATCGCGCCAGCAGGTCGGCGGTGGCGATCTCCCAGCCGGCCCGATTGAGCAGGCCCGTGAGCGGATCGGTGCAGGCCGCGGCGACAAGGCTGCGCGTCACTAAGCCGAAGGACTCGGCGGCCCCGACGATCGCGATCACGAAGATGAGGTAGTCGACGTACAGCCTGGCCGTGTGTGAGACCGCCAGGGCAGCGACCGACGCCAACGTGAGCGCGCCGACCAGGAGCACGCCGCGGCGCGGCGAGTAGAACGCGCGCAGATACATCGCCAGGAACATCGGCGCGATCAGGCAGGCGAACTCGGCGCTGATCGCGACGTGGAAGGCCATCACGACGGGTGTGGCCACCATCGCCGCGGCCGTCGCCGGCGCGGGTTTGTCGGGGCGGGCGGCCAGCCAGGCCAGCGCCGCCAACCCGAGCCCGATCGCCACAATGCCTCCGGCCGGATTCCCCTTGGCCAGCCCGTGGCGGATCGGCAACACGGTGAACACCACGCCGTAGCTGTAGAGGAATGTGGTGGTGCCCAGGTAGATCCGTAGCAGCCGGACCTGGTGTGCGGCATAAAAGCCGCTTCCCGAATCGGCGCGCAGCCGCAATTGTTGTCGGCGAGTGGCCCTACGGCCGAAGGGGCCTGCGCGGCGAAGACCCATCCCGTCACTCTCTGGTCAGATGCGGTTATGCAGACGCAACGCGCCCGCAACTATGTGAACCGTAATGGATGGGTCGAGCGATGTCCGCAGAAGAAAAGGGACGGCATTTAATCCGTCCCGCTTCAACATATTACGCACCCGGGGGCTTGCGGCAAGACCCGGGTCATGCCTCAAAATCGCAGGTCGAAACCGAAATGGAGTGAATCGGGGGTTGCGAGATGAGTGCGTTGTCGTCGGCGGGGAGCCATGCGGTGGTGATCGCCGGGGGAGGCCCGACCGGGTTGATGCTGGCCGGCGAGCTGGCGCTGGCGGGGACCGACGTCGCCATTGTCGAGCGGCGCGCCAGCCAGGAGCTGGTCAGCGCGCGGGCGGGCGGATTGCATGCGCGCACCATCGAGGTCCTCGATCAGCGCGGAATCGCTGACCGGTTCCTCGCGGCGGGTCAGGTGGCGCAGGTCGCGGGGTTTGCCCAGATTCGGTTGGATATCAGCGACTTTCCCACCCGGCACCCCTACGGGCTTGCGCTGTGGCAGATCCACATCGAGCGGATCCTGGCCGGCTGGGTCGGCGAGCTGGCGGTGCCGATCTATCGCGGACGCGAGGTGACGAGCGTCGCCCAAGACGACACCGGGGTCGACGTGGCGCTGTCCGACGGCCAGTTCCTGCGCGCCAGGTATGCCGTCGGGTGCGACGGGGGACGCAGCGCGGTCCGCAAGGCCGCAGGCATCGACTTCCCGGGATGGGATCCGACAACGAGCTACCTGCTCGCCGAGGTCGAAATGGCGTCCGACAGCGAGCCGGAATGGGGCATCCGCCACGACGCCGTTGGCGTCCATGCGCTCAGCATGCCGCAGGATGGCGGGCCGGTGCGGGTCATGGTGACCGAGAGGCAGGTCGGGCGGACCGACGAGCCCACCTTGCGCGATCTGAGCGAGGCGCTCAGCGCCGTATACGGGACCGATTACGGGATACACAGTTCCGCTTGGCTTTCGCGGTTCACCGACATGGCGCGACAGGCCGCGACCTATCGCAATGGGCGGGTCCTGCTGGCCGGCGACGCCGCACACGTGCATCACCCGATCGGCGGACAGGGCCTCAACACCGGTGTGCAGGATGCGGTGAATCTGGGGTGGAAGCTGGCCCAGGTGGTCAAGGGGATATCGCCCGACGGGCTGCTCGATACCTATCACGCCGAACGCCACCCGGTCGGCGCGCGCGTGCTGTGCAACGCGATGGCGCAGATGGCGCTGCTCCGTCCGGACGACCACCTGAAAGCGTTGCGCGACAGCATGTCCGAGCTCCTCGGCATGGACGAGCCGCGGAAGCGGTTCGGCGCGATGATGTCGGGCCTGGACATCCGTTACGACCTCGGCGAGGGACACCCGCTGCTCGGGCGCCGCATGCCCGATCTCGAGGTGGTCACCGCCGACGGCCCGGCGAGCGTATTCAGCCTGCTGCGCGAGGGCCGGCCGGTGCTGCTCAACCTCGGCACGCTCGGTGATTTCGACGTCGCCGCCTGGGCCGACCGGATCAGGTTGGTCGACGCGAAATATGTTGGGGCGTGGGAACTCCCGGCGCTTGGGTCCGTTGCCGCGCCAACCGCAGTGTTGATCCGGCCCGACGGACACGTCGCCTGGGTGGCGGAGCCAGCCCACGTCGGACTCGGCGACGCCCTCACCAGGTGGTTCGGAAACGATCAACGCCGCCCGAATGCGCCGGGCCCGGCCTGACAGACTCCGTCGGGGCCCGCCGGGAAGGAACCGCACGTTCGCTCAGTTCTAGTGCACGTGCCCACCCGGAGCGCCAAGATTGGCCTCCACACCACGATGAGAGGCGGAGATGACCGACTCAGCCAGCGGGTCCAAACACGTGCGGATCGGCGTTCAGCTGTGGCCCGGGGGGACGCCGGACTACCGCACGTGGCGGCAGGCGGTGCTGCACGCCGAAGAACTGGGCGCCGACGCCATCTTCGGCTACGACCATTTTCACAAGCCCTTCGTCGACATCGTCGACGGTGTTCCGCAGCTGCACGATGAACAGCCGGAAGTCAACAACTTCGAAGGCTGGACGGCCCTGGCGTCATGGGCCGAGATCACCACGCGAGCCGAAATCGGTTTGCTCGTCACCGGCATGCCGTACCGCAACCCCGACCTCGTCGCGGACATGGCGCGCACGGTCGACCACATCAGCGGGGGCCGGCTGATCCTCGGGCTGGGGGCGGGCTGGTATTGGAAGGACTTCACCGTCTACGGCTACGACTACGGCAGCGTGCGATCGAGGATGGACCGATTCGACGAAGGCCTGGCGCGCATCGAACACCGGCTCGCCCATCTGACACCGGGTCCGGTGCGACACATCCCGATCCTCATCGGCGGCGGTGGGGAGCGGCGGACCATTCCCACCGCGGCGCGTCACGCCGACATCTGGCACAGCTTCGAACCCATCGAGGAGTTCCGTCGCAAGAACGAACTCCTCACGCGGCTGGCCTGCGAGGCCGGACGCGACGAGGCCGCCATCGAACGGGGCATGGCGTGGACCGACGCGAAGACCGCCGACGCCTTCGTCGACGCGGGTGTCACGCTGTTCACCACCGAGATTCACCCGGACAGCAACGGCTACGACTTCTCCGAGCTGGAGACCATGCTCGCCTGGCGCGACCGATAAGCCGACGGGCCGCTAGTCTGGCGGCTCCTCCTTCGAGCCGCGGGTGGCGGCGTGTTCCCGCTCGCTGGGCTTGCCTGGAACGTCTTCGGCTTCCCGCTCATTGGCGACCTTCTCGTCGAGCTGGTCGACGATGTCCTCCAGCTGCTGAGCGTGACTCACTGGGTCTCTGTCGGGGTTCGTCATATCGCTTTCCATTGACGTTCACGGTCGGGCCACGGTACCCGTCGCTATTCCATACCCCGGCGCGCGATTCGTAACCGCATCCCGGGGGACCGATGCGGCACAGGGCTGCGCACACGCCGCGACGATGGAAGTATCGCAAGGGTGGCTACCAAAAAACCGCAAACGATCTCTTACCCGGCGCCAGAGAAACGCCCGCGCCGCCACGACAGCCAACCGCTGGACCCGCACGTCATCGTCCTGTTCGGCGCGACGGGCGATCTGGCCAAACGCAAGCTGATCCCCGGCCTGGCCTACCTGGACCAGTCCGAGCTTGCCCCCGATATCCAAATCGTCGCGACGTCCCTCGAGGACCTCAGCGACGACGAGTTCCGTGAAATCGCCAAGAACGCGATCGACTCGTTCGGGACGCACAAGCTCACGCCCGAACAGTGGGACAACTTCGCGAAAATCATCACTTACGTCCCGCAGGGTGCCGGACCCGAAGCGCTGGCCGCCGCGGTCGCCGAAGCCGAGAACAACCTGGACCGAAACGTGCAGCGATTGCACTATCTTTCGGTCCCTCCGAAAGCGGCGCGCTCCGTCATCACCATGCTGCGCGACGCCAAGCTCGTCGAGCGCTCGCGGGTTGTGATGGAAAAGCCGTTCGGCACCGATCTGGCCAGCGCGGTCGCGCTCAACGACTTCGTGCACGAAACATTCGACGAATCCCAGATTTTCCGCATCGACCACTTCCTGGGGAAAGAGGCCGCCCAGAACATCCTGGCGTTCCGTTTCGCCAACGGGCTGTTCGAGCCGATCTGGAACCGCAACTTCATCGACCACATCCAGATCGACATTCCCGAGGCCCTGGGTCTGGATCAGCGGGCGAACTTCTACGAAGAAACCGGCGCCTACAAAGACATGGTGGTCACGCACCTGTTCCAGGTGATGGCGTTCGTGGTGATGGAGCCGCCGACCGCGCTCGAGCCATTCGCCATCAGCGAGGAAAAGAACAAGGTGTTCCGGTCGATGCTGCCCATCAAACCCTCGGATGTGGTGCGCGGCCAGTACAACGGCTACCGCGACGAGGACGGGGTGGCGAAGGATTCCGACACAGAGACGTTCATCGCGCTCAAGGTGGGCATCGACAACTGGCGCTGGGCGGGCGTGCCGATCTATCTGCGCACCGGCAAGAAGATGGCCGAGGGCATCCGCATCATCTCGATCGCCTTCAAGGAGGCTCCGCGAACGATGTTTCCGCCCGGGTCGGGGGTGGGGACCCAAGGCCCCGATCACCTCACGTTCGACCTCGCCGACAACTCGAAGGTGTCGCTGTCCTTCTACGGCAAGCGGCCGGGCCCAGGCATGAAGCTGGACAAGTTGTCCATGCAGTTCTCCTCGCAGGAGATCGACACCGTCGTCGATGTGCTGGAGGCCTATGAGCGGCTCATCCTCGACGCGATGCGTGGCGATCACACGCTGTTCAACACCGCGGAGGGCATCGAATCATTGTGGGAGCGTTCGGAGGATCTGCTCAACGATCCGCCCGCGGCCAAGATGTATCAGCCCGGCACGTGGGGACCCAACGCCATTCACCAGTTGATCGCGCCCAACGCCTGGCGGTTGCCGTTCGAGCGGGAGTGGCGGGAAGCTAAAGGCTAGCCGGTGGATTCCGTACGCCCGGGCGGCTGACCCAGCCACTCGCGCAGCTTCGCGTAGATCTCGGCGTGGTTGAGCAGGTCGAAGTGGTGCAGCCCGGTCAGCGTCAGCCCGTGGTCCGGGTCGAACGGAATCTGGCGGGTCCTGCCGTTCCCGGACGCGCTGTGGGGGCGCACCAAGCGGTCGCCGAAAACGACCCCGACCGCCCGCGGGCCGGCGGTGGTGGCCACGAAGTGGTGGGCGGCGCCGGGCAGGAACGGGACCTCATTGCAGCGGTCGCGCAGGAACTCGTCGGGGTCGCAGTCGCTCCAGTCCTCGTCGAGCAAGGCGCCGTAGCGCAAATCCTTCGTGCCCGAACTGCGGGCGTTGAGGAACGAGGCCAGGCCTTCGGTTTCGGGCAACCGGGCCAGCGCCCAGGAGGCGGCGTTGACGCCCTTCTCCAGGTCGGCGCCCAGGTGCGGCGAACCGAGGCAGACGACGTGGCGAACCGAGTCGGGCCAGTCGTGCCGGTGGTGGGTCCCGTAGTGGCACGCGCTGCGCGCAACCAGGCCGCCCATCGAGTGACCGACCAGCGCGATCTCCTCGACCGGGACCGGCCACAGCGTGCCCAGCCGGTCGATCAGGGCGGCCAGGGATTTGCCGTTGTCGGAGATGTGCAGGCCTGTGTTGTAGCGCAGGTAAACCGGGGTGAAGCCCAGGTCGTTGCGCAGCCCGGCGCCGTACGGGGTCACCTCCTCGCCGTCGCGTGGCCGCCGCCACCACGACCTTTCGGTCATGCACCAGCCGTGGACGAACACCGCGATCCGGCCGGTGGGTTGCGGGAACGCCGCCGCGATGTCCGGGGCGTTCATCGCGACGGGCTTGCCGCGCCGGCGTATCTGCATGGTGAGCGCGAAGCCGTTTCCGCGGTTGGTCAGCTCGTCGCCGTAGATTCCGTTGAGCGCGGCGATGAAACCGGCGACCCTGGGGTCTGCTTCGACGGTTTCGTCGTCGTCGCTGCCGCGCGCCTCGGCGGCCAGTTCACCGGCGCCACGCAGCGCGGCCCGAATGGCGCGGTCGACGGCGTAGTAGGCCGCCGCGGCCGTCGTGTTGTGGACGAGCTGCACGGGCTTCGACACCGGACCGATCGAGTCGAAGACGCGCCGCGCGATGCCGCTGTGCGTGTCCCGCACCAGGCTGGTGAGCACGCGGGTGCCTTCACCGGCGAGGTCGGCGAGTGATCGGATTTCCTGTCGCTGCATGAGCTCCTCCTTCCTGCTCCCACTCAAGGTTCCCATTCCGCGCCGGCCTTAGCCCGCGGCGAACGAAATCACTGACCTATCCTGGCCGGAGTGACCGTCGGAGATTTGCGCCACCGCCTCGACGGCCTGACCACCCGGGACGCGGCGCGCCTCGGGCGGCGCCTGAAGAACCTCCGCGGCGCCGAGCCGCAAAAGCTGCGGCAACTCGCCGACCAGATCGCCACGGCGGAGGCCCTCGTCGCCGCCCGGCAGGCCGCCGTCCCGGCGATCACCTACCCCGACCTGCCGGTCAGCGAGCGCCGGCACGATATCGCCGAGGCGATTCGCGCGCACCAGGTGGTCGTGGTCGCGGGAGAAACCGGGTCGGGGAAGACCACCCAGCTGCCCAAGATCTGCCTCGACGCCGGCCGCGGCGTCCGCGGAACCATCGGGCACACCCAGCCCCGGCGGCTGGCCGCCCGCACCGTCGCCCAACGCATCGCCGACGAACTGCAGACCCCGCTCGGCGACGTGGTCGGCTACACCGTCCGGTTCACCGACCAGGTCAGCGACCGCACCCTGATCAAGCTGATGACCGACGGCATCCTGCTCGCCGAGATCCAGCGCGACCGCCGCCTGCTGCGCTACGACACCCTGATCCTCGACGAGGCCCACGAGCGCAGCCTGAACATCGACTTCCTGCTGGGTTACCTGCGCGAGCTGCTGCCACGCCGCCCCGATCTGAAGGTGATCGTCACGTCGGCGACGATCGAGCCGCAACGCTTCGCGGACCACTTCGGCGGCGCCCCGATCGTCGAGGTGTCCGGCCGGATGTATCCCGTAGAGATCCGGTACCGGCCGCTGGAAGTCCCGGTGTCATCGGACTTTGGGGACGATCCCGACGACCCCGACCACGAGATCGTCCGCACCGAGATCCGTGACGAGATCGAGGCGATCGTCGATGCGATCGGTGAACTCGAGGCCGAACCGCCGGGGGATGTGCTGGTGTTCCTGTCCGGCGAACGCGAGATCCGCGACACCGCAGAGGCTTTGGGTGGTTTACGGCATACGGAGGTGCTTCCGCTGTACGCCCGGCTGCCCACCGCCGAGCAGCAGAAGGTGTTCGCACCGCACACCGGGCGCCGCGTCGTGCTGGCGACCAACGTCGCCGAGACGTCGCTGACCGTGCCCGGGGTCCGCTACGTCGTCGACCCGGGCAACGCCCGCATTTCGCGGTACAGCCGCCGGTTGAAGGTGCAGCGATTGCCCATCGAGCCGGTCTCACAGGCCTCGGCCGCGCAGCGGGCCGGCCGCTCCGGCCGGACCGCCCCCGGCGTGTGCATCCGCCTGTACTCCGAGGAGGACTTCGCCGCGCGCCCGCGCTACACCGACCCCGAGATCCTGCGGACCAACCTCGCCGCGGTGATCCTGCAGATGGCGGCGCTGCAGCTCGGCGACCCCCCTGGCTATGTGGAGGACTTTCCGTTCCTCGACCCGCCGGACCGGCGCAGCGTCCGCGACGGCGTGCAGCTGTTGCAGGAGCTCGGCGCGTTCGATCAGCGCGGCGCGATCACCGACCTCGGCCGTCGCCTGGCGCGGCTGCCCGTCGACCCGCGGCTGGGCCGGATGATCCTGCAGGCCCAGACCGAGGGCTGCGTGCGGGAGATGCTGGTGCTGGCTGCGGCGCTGACGATCCCCGACCCGCGGGAGCGGCCCACCGACCGGGAGGAGGCGGCTCGTCAGAAGCATGCCCGCTTCGCCGACGACGCCTCCGACTTCGTGTCCTACCTCAACCTCTGGCGCTACCTGCGGGAGCAGCGAGAGATGTTGTCGCGCAACGCTTTCCGGCGCATGTGCCGAAACGAGTTCCTGCACTACCTGCGCATCCGCGAGTGGCAGGACCTCGTCGGGCAGCTGCGCAGCATCGCCCGCGACCTGGGCATCAACGAGTCCTCTGATGCGCAAGTACCGGCCGACCCGGCCGGCGTGCACGCGGCGCTGCTCGCCGGGCTGCTGTCGCACGTCGGCATGCGGCGCGAGGACGGGCGCGAGTACCTGGGCGCGCGCAATTCGCGGTTCGTCCTCGCGCCCGGCTCGGTGCTGACCAAGCGGCCCCCGCGCTGGGTGGTCGTGGCCGAGCTCGTCGAGACCAGCCGCCTCTACGGGCGGACCGCCGCGCGCATCCGGCCCGAGGTCGTCGAGCGGGTCGCGGGGGAGCTGGTGGATCGCAGCTACAGCGAGCCGCACTGGGATGCCCAGCGCGGCGAGGTGATGGCCTACGAGCGGGTGACGCTGTACGGCCTGCCGCTGGTGGCGCGCCGGCGCGTCGGGTACGCCCGCGTCGAGCCGGCGTTGGCGCGGGACCTGTTCATCCGGCACGCGCTCGTCGAGGGTGACTGGCGGACGCGCCATCACTTCTTCCGCGACAACGCGCGGCTGCGGGCCGAGCTCGAGGAGCTGGAGGAGCGGGCCCGCCGCCGCGACCTGCTCGTCGGTGACGACGAGGTGTACGCGCTCTACGACGCGCGCATCCCCGCCGAGGTTGTCTCGGCGCGGCACTTCGACGCGTGGTGGAAAAAGCAGCGGCACAAGACACCTGGCCTGCTGACGTTCACGCGCGACGACTTGCTGCGCACCGAGGAGACCGCCGATGCCGATCGGCCGGACAGCTGGCGGTCGGGGGATGTCGCGTTGCCCCTGACCTACCGGTTTGAGCCCGGCGCCGCCGACGACGGCGTCACGGTGCACGTGCCGATCGAAGTGCTCGCGCGGCTGGGGGGCGACGAGTTCGCCTGGCAGGTGCCGGCGCTGCGCGAGGAGCTGGTCACCGCGCTCATTCGCTCACTGCCAAAAGACCTGCGGCGCAACTTCGTTCCCGCCCCCGACGCCGCCCACGCGGTGCTGACCGGGATCGACCCAACCGGGGAGCCGCTGTTGCCGGCGCTGCAGCGCGAATTGCGCCGTCGCAGCGGCGTTTTGGTGCCCATCGACGCCTTCGAGCTGGACAAGCTGCCAACGCACCTGCGGGTGACGTTTGCCGTGGAATCCGCCGATGGCCTCGAGGTCGCCCGCGGCAAGGACCTGCAGGCCCTGCAGGAGCGGCTCGCGGGACCGGCCCGGCGCGCCGTCGTGCGCGCGGTCGCCGGCGAGCTGGAACGAAAGGGACTGCGCGCCTGGCCCGGCGATCTGGACGAACTGCCGCGTACCGTCGAGCGCACAGTCGACGGACGCACCGTGCGCGGCTTTCCCGCTTTCGTCGACGCGGGCGACGGGGTGGACCTGCGCGTGTTCGCGAAGCCGGCGGAGCAGGACGATGCGATGGGGGCGGGCACGCGGCGGCTGATCCGGCTGAGCGTGGCGTCGCCCGTCAAACCTGTGGAGCGGCAACTGGATCCGCGGGCGCGCCTCGCGCTCGGCGCGAACCCGGACGGCTCCCTGTCGGCGTTGCTCGACGACTGCGCCGACGCCGCGACCGACGCGCTGGCGCCCCGGCCGACGTGGACGCGCGACGAGTTCGCCGCGCTGCGCGATCGGGTAGGGGAGGCTCTGCTGCCGACGACGGTCGACATTGTGGCCCGCGTCGAGAAGGTGTTGTCGGCCGCGCAGGAGGCGCGACTCGCGCTCCCCGACCAGCCACCGCCGGCGCAGGCCGACGCGATCGCCGACGTCCGCGGCCAGCTGGACCGGCTGTTGCCGCCCGGGTTCGTCACCATCACCGGGCGCGCGCATCTCGCCGACCTCGCGCGCTACCTGACCGCGATTCGCCGGCGCCTCGACCGGTTGCCCCACGGGATCGACGCCGACCGCGAGCGGATGCAGCGCATGCGCGCCGCGCAGGACGCATACGACGAACTCGTCCGGGTGCTGCCGCCCGCGCGGGTGACGTCCGCCGACGTCCGCGACATCGCCCGACAGATCGAGGAGTTGCGGGTGAGCCTGTGGGCCCAGCAGCTCGGCACCCCGCGGCCGGTCAGCGAGCAGCGCATCTATCGTGCCATCGGGGCCATTCACGACCGGCGGTGATCGGTTCCGAGAAACCCGGTCTAGAAAATCGTCAGCAAAGTATTGAAATACTTCAGATTTGTGACCCCGAGACCGCGCTGCGCAATACCGGGGAAGTCGGTCAAAGATTACGTTCGATTTGGCGCACAACCCGTCGCCGACTGTTACGATTCGGCGATCGCCAAATGTCTCGGCGTTTGCTTTACGGGCTATTCGATGGAGGGCGGAAATATGTCATTGTTGAGCATCGCGCCGGACGTCGTGTCGGCGGCCAGTGGAAACTTGGCGAACTTGGGCTCTGCGCTGCGCAGCGCGACCACCGTGGCGGCTGGGCAGACGACCGCGATAGCGGCGCCGGCCGGCGACGAGGTATCGGCGGCCGTCACCGCACTTCTTGGTACGCATGGCCAGGAATTTCAGGCCCTCAGCGCCAAGGCGGCGGCCTTTCACGACGAGTTTGTGAACTTGTTGAGCGGCGGCGCCGCGCAATATGTGAGCACCGAAGTCGCTAACGCCAGGCAAACATTGGTGAACGCATTGAATACGCCCGCGGAGGCTCTGCTGGGTCCCGGCCAGGCGGGCGCGGCCGCGGCCAACGCGGCGCAAACGATCAACCAGAACTTTGGTCCCGTCCAGTTCGCGATAAGCGCGACCCCGGACGGCGTGAGTGAACTCGCGACCCTGAACACTCCGTTGGGGCAGCTGGGGTCGTTGTCGCTGAATGGAGTCCCCTTCCTGGAGCCGGGCGGCTCGGGCATCGGGTTGAACGTGAATGGAACCGGGACCGTCAACACCCCGCTCGGCCCCCTGGCGTGGTTGTCGGCGACCGGGAACGAGTACATCGGCCCCGGTGGCTTCGGGGCATCCCTGGGTGGGCTCACTCCTGTTGGCTACCAGGCAATTTCCGTGACCGGGAACGCGATGGGCCAAATCACCGGGGGGTCTTTCACCACCTTCGGTTTGGAGTTCTTCTTCCAAGGGAGCCAGTACGGCATCATCCCGCAGTTCGGGAACCTGCCGCCGGTGATTTTCTAGTCGGGTACCCACCTGCTGACATTCCGGCACGGCGGCGCCGCTCCGCACCGCCTACCCTTGCCCCGTGGACGTTGAACACCGCGATCCGGCGACCCTGCGCCCCCGCAGATCTGCCCTTTACTTGCCCGGCAACAACTCCCGGGCGCTGGAGAAGGGCAAAACGCTGCCGGCAGACGTGCTGATCTTCGACCTCGAAGACGCCGTGGGACCCGACGCCAAAGCCGATTCACGGGCGAAGGTGTGCGACGGGATCTCCTCGAAGAGCTACCGGCCCCGCGAGATCGTGGTGCGGGTCAACGGCCTGGACACCGACTGGCACGACGACGATTTGGCCGCGGTGGCCGCTTCGCCCGCCGACGGGGTGCTCGTGCCGAAGGTCGAGAGGGCCGAACAGGTCCAAGCGCTGGCCGCGGCGCTCGACGAGCTCGGCGCGCCCGCGGCGATGCGGCTGTGGGTGATGATCGAGACGCCTCGAGCCTTCCTGAGAGCGGAGGAGGTCGCCTCGGCCAGCGGTCGCTTGGCCGCATTGGTGGTGGGCACCAACGATCTCGTGAACGATCTACACGGACTGCACGTACCCGGACGCGCGCCGGTGCTGACGGCGTTGTCGTTGGCCGTGTTGGGCGCGAGGGCGGCCGGAAAGGCCGTCCTGGATGGCGTTTTCAACGACATCGCGGACGAAGACGGCTTTCGCGCCGAGACCCGGCAAGGTCGCGCGATGGGCTTCGACGGCAAGACCCTCATTCATCCGTCCCAGATCGCTCCGGCCAACGACCTGTTCGGCCCGTCGCAAGAAGAGCTGGCGGACGCCCGCAAGATCGTCTCGGCCTACGAGGAGGCCGAGGCCGCGGGGAACAGCGTGATCACGGTTGACGGCCGGATGATCGAGAGCTTGCACGTGCGTGACGCCCAGCGGATCCTCGCCCTTGCCGAGCTCATCTCGGAGAGGGAATCCGCTTCCTAGCGCGCGGCGATCCACTGCGTGAGCGCGTCCTCAAGTGCTGCGGTGACGCTCACGCCCGCGGTGATGGCGGCCTCCTCGAACCGGTCGACCAAGTCCGCCGGAACGGAGGCATTGACCTTGCAGCGCTCCGGTTTTGGCTTCCCCTGGGCAAGGGCCACGGGTGCGTGTCGCGCGATGGTCGCATCCATGGTTTCGCGCAGCGCGGGCATCTCGTGGACCAGGCGGGCGAGCTCATCGCGTTCGATCCGCAGCACCTCGGCCGGTCCGGTCGTCGTGACCGTCGCAGAACGGAGTTGACCGCGGCGGAGCACGGATTCGCCGATCACCTCGCCCGGCCCCAACACGGCGATGCGGTCCTGGCCGACGTACACGCCCACCTCCCCGCTGAGCATGATGTAGCAGGCGTCCGAGGGCGTCTGCTCATGAATCAGCGGCCACGGCTTGGACCTCGAAATGCGGTGGGCTGCTCCGACGAGACGATGCAGCTCATCATCCGAGAACTTGTCGAAGGCGTCGAACTGGCGCAGCCGCCGGACGTCTTCCTCCTCATGCCCGTCCGCATCCACTTTCATAGCGGGCTCCTCATGCGCGATGTAACCCGGACATCGAGGAGCCTAACTTGAATTCGTAGCGATGAAGAAGAAGAAAAAGGTAATCGGTCGCATGCGCCTGCCGGGCGGTCAGGTCCCACTACCCGGTAGGTTGAACGCGAATCCGCACGAACGCGAAGGGAGACACGGTGCACCAAACCGCGGCCATGGCTGAGGCCGACCGCGCGTGGATGATCGACACGCTGCTCGCGCTGCTGCAAACCCCAAGCCCGGCAGGGCGCACGGACGCGGTGATGCAGCTGATCGGCGACATCTTCGACGACTTTGGCGTGCCGTTTACCCTGACCCGCCGCGGGGCGCTGACCGCCGAACTGCCGGGGGAGTCGGCGACCACCGACCGGGCACTGGTGGTCCACGCGGACACCATCGGCTGTATGGTGCGCGACCTCAAGGACAACGGCCGCCTGGAGCTGATCCCCGTCGGCACCTTCTCGGCGCGATTCGCCACCGGCGCCCGCGTGCGGATCTTCAGCGACGACCCCGACGAGTTCATCACCGGCACCGTCTTGCCGCTCAAGGCCAGTGGGCACACGTTCGGCGACGAGATCGACACCCAACCGACGGACTGGAAACACGTCGAGGTCCGCGTCGACCGCAAGGTGGGCTCGCGGGAGGACCTGGCCCGCCTCGGCCTGAACGTCGGTGACTTCGTAGCGCTGATCGCCAGCCCCGAACTCACCGCCGACGGCTTTGTCGTCTCCCGCCACCTCGACGGAAAGGCCGGTGTCGCAATCGCACTCGCACTGGCCAAGAACATTTCGGAGAACAAAATGGTGCTGCCGCACCGCACCACGATCATGATCACGATCACCGAGGAGGTCGGCCACGGGGCCAGCCACGGCCTGCCCGCGGACGTCGCGGAGCTGATCTCGGCGGACAACGCGGTGTGCGCGCCCGGCCAGCACTCCATCGAGGACGGCGTGACGATCCCCATGGCCGACATGCACGGCCCCTTCGACTACCACCTGACCCGCAAGCTGTGCCGGCTCGCCGAGGAGCACGACATTCCCTTCGTGCGAGACGTGTTCCGCTACTACCGCTCCGACGCCGCCGCCGCGATCGAGGCGGGCGCAGGCACCAGGGCCGCGCTGGTCGGCTTCGGGGTCGATGGCAGCCACGGCTGGGAGCGCACCCACATCGAGTCGCTGGAGGCCGCATACAACCTGCTGCACTGCTGGCTGCAGACGCCGTTGACGTTCGCCAAGTGGGACGCCAAGCCGTCGGGCAATCTTCGCGACTTCCCGTCGTCGGAGCAACCCGCGCCGACCGAGCAGTGGGTGCCGCTGGCCCGCGGCGAGCACGCCGAACCCGGCGACGCGTCGCCGGGTTCGCACTGGCCGCCGTCGGAGGGCCCGCAGGCCTGAGGCGTTCCCAAGCGCGCCTGACACATCGATACCCGTCAGGACGTCGGGGCCGCCGTGCGAGATGCGTGATGCCGGGCTCGGTTTCCGCCGCATCTCTTGGCTTCGTACATGGCGGTGTCGGCGTCGGCGACGAGCTCACGAAACGCCCGTTCGGCGTCATCGCACCCCACGCTGCGCAACGGCAGGGTGGCGGTGCCCACGCTGGCCGTCACCGGGGCGGGGATGGACGCAACGGCATTGCAGAGCTTATGACCCCACCCTTGCGGCGGTTGTGCGGTGACGACGTCGGCGATCAGGAATTCCTCCCCGCCGACACGGCCGATGACTGAGGTGTCCCGGCAGGCAGCCGTGAGCGCCTGGGCCGCCGCGACGAGTGCCTTGTCGCCGGCCGCATGCCCCTGGCTGTCATTGACCGCTTTGAAGCGGTCGAGGTCGACCATGGCCACGGCCAGAAACATGTGGTCACCGCCGGTAAGCATCCGCCCGATTATGGCGCGGTCGCAGGCTCGCCGATTCAATAGGCCGGTCAGCGGGTCGCGATTGGCGCGCAATAAGTCCACGCCCAGCGCCCGGACAACGATATAGATGGCGAACGGCACGATCACGTTGAGTTCGAGCACCAGGAAGTAACCGGTGAAGGCCAGCATCGCGTCGCCGGCGACGACCAGGCGCACCACTTCCACGGCGCCCACCGCGCCGGCGAGGCTGAAGTTCAGAGCCACATATCTGGCGGTGTGGAAAAACGCGACATAGCCGCCCGAAACGGCCAGAGCCGAGCACGCCATCAGCGCGACGATCGGCTGGGTCTGCCAGAGGCAACCGGCGGCGACGCTCGTGCTGCCGGTCATGGCGTACACAATCGATTGACGTCGCGTGGGCCATCGGGACAACCACAACACCGCCATGCCCAGCCCTGCCAGGCCGGCCACCACCGAGATGGTCAGCGCAAGGCGCGGGCAGAACGGTGTTTGCCCCCACAGAACGTTGACCGGCCACAGCGCCAGCGACGCAGACAACCCTGCCAAGACCCGGCGGGTGTTGGCGCTCAGCCCGTGGGCTTGCAAATAGCCGGTCAGCCAGTCGAAGTGGTCGGGCTGTCGCCACCACGCCGCCAACCACCGCATCGAAATTGCCTTCCGGAACTGGTCGATCCGGCGCACGGCGCCGGATTTGGGTCATCGCGATCTACAAAAATTAACCCGATCGCGCGCTTATTCCCACAATCGATTTATTTCGACCAGAACAATGATCAGGCTAATAGTTCGGAATTTCAGTTCTGGCGAAACCACGCACGCGACACGGCGTCGAATATTTGGCCTCGCAGTATTCGTTCGATGTCGCAACCGGGGATTAGCGCACAATGGACCGCTCTAGCGACGCCAGCGATTCGGCAAGGTAGTCCGGACCGAAGAGGGGCATCGTGCCCACCCGGTCGCGGAAATCCTGCGGCGTGCCGCTCCAGTCGTAGGTGAGGGTGACGTCGGTGCGGTTCCCATTCGCGGCCAGGTCGTAGCGCCAGAACCAACCGCCGGGACTGTGGTTGCCCGCGCCATCGAGCCCGCCCGGCATCCAGCCGATCGCGCGATCCTTCTCGAACACGTTCACCAGGTTGTGTACGACGTAGTCACCACCGGCCTGGGTGAGAAACATGTTCACCGCGAACATCTGTGCGGCGCCGGTGATCGGTGCGATGTCCACCGCGTCGCGCACCCAGTCGGTGGGTTCCGTGCTGCAGTGGCGGGACGGGTCGGCGAGGACGGCGAAGATCTCCGCCGGCGCCGCGGCGATGCTGCGGGTGACGACGTAACGCTCGGGGGCGGTGGTCATGTGTTGTCCCTGGGTCCGTAAGCGCTGGCGATATCGGGGGAGTCGAGCCACCCCGAGTATGTCGGGCGCGAGGGCCAACCTTCAGGGGAATCGAGCCATTCTTCCTGCCGGCCCCACGGCAGGATGTCGATCAGCCCGAACGAGTGGCTGAGCTGCTCGGTGCCTCGCCCGTTCGTGTGCCACGTGCGGTAGACGGTTTCGCCGTCGCGCAGGAACACATTGACCCCGAAGCCGCCCCCGGATGGTGCGTCCATGTCCGCGCCAAACGTGCTCTCCGACGACGAGTACCACTCCATCCGGTTGCCCACCTTCCGCTTGTAGGCGAGGGCTTCTTCGATCGGTCCGTTTGTGACGATGACGAACCGGGCGTCGTAGTTGTCGAGGAACTCGAGTCGAGTGAACTGGGACGTGAGGCCCGTGCAGCCGCCGCACTGCCACTCCGCCCCGTCCGACCACATGTGGTGGTAGACGATGAGCTGCGAACGGCCGTCGAACACGTCCGCCAGGCGGACGGGCCCGTCGGCGCCGATCAGGGTGTAGTCGGGCAATTCGACCATCGGCAGACGGCGGCGCTGGGCGGCTATCGCGTCCAGCTCGCGGGTGGCGGCCTTCTCACGCTTGCGCAGTTCGTCCAGGGCGGCGCGCCACGTCGAGTGGTCGATGATGGGGGGTAGGGCGTTGTTGCCCGCGGGCATGGGATCCACCTTTGCGATCGATTTCGTCGTCGTAGGTCAGACTCGTGGCGCGCCGGAAATTCATCGGTGCGGCAATCCGGATGACGGTAGCCTTCGCGGCATGACCGACTCCGTCGTCGTCAAGGTCAAGCCCGGCAGCCGCAAGGGACCCCTTGTCGAGGTCGGCCCTGACGGCGAGCTGACGATCTACGTCCGGGAGCGGGCGGTCGACGGCAAGGCCAACGACGCAGTCACCCGGTTACTGGCGGCACACCTTCAATTGCCAAGGAGCCGAATCGAATTGGTATCCGGTACGACGTCGCGGCTCAAGCGGTTCCGGGTATACCGCGGCGTTACGCCCTGACCGCGTTCAATGCCACAATCGCATCGATCACCGCGTCCGGCTGATCAAGGGAGACAAAGGTTTTCGCGTCGGGAACCTCGGTCAGCTCAGCGTTGCCGAACACCCCGGCCAGCCGCCGGCCTAGCGCAGGGGTGAAGCAGCGGTCCCGTTGGCCCCATACCAGCGTGACCGGCTTGGTGAATCGGGGAAGGCGGGTGGCCACGTCGGTGAGATCGAAGGTGGCCACCTGGCGCAGCAACGCCGCCAGGTCGCGGCAGATGCGGGAGTCCTCGAGGCAGGGCTGCAGCCATGCGGCGGTGAGGTCCGCATCGGGCCGGTTGATGAGCAACCCGTAGCCCAGCGGGGAGTGGCGCAGCGTCCGCAGTCGCAGTTGCCGACACAGCGCCTTGATCGTGACGGGCCCACGAAGCAGCCGGAACGCGAGGTCGAACGGGAAGGGCGGGCACTTGTCGAAGGCGTCGCAGTTGGTGAGCAGCAGGCGGCCGATCCGGTCCGGGTGGGCGTCGACGACCAGTTGGCACAGCCCACCGCCGGTGTCGCTGCCGACCAGGGTCACGTCGGAAAGGTCGAGGGCCACGATCATGTCGTTGATCATCTCCGCGACACCGGGCAGCGTCAGCGCGGAGGCGTCGTTGACCGGGATGGACCCATGAACGGCGCGGTTCAGGGATCCAGATTCAGCAGCGCTCCGCCGGTCATCGGGTCAAGGGGCGCCGACACGTGGTCGTGGGCAACGAACCACTCGCCATTGACTTTCCGGCGTCGAACGTCCTGCTCGTCAGTCGGATTCCACGGTAGCCACGCCGAGCAGTAGAGGATTTGGTCTTGACCTGCCTGCCCCCGCTCGGTTCGATGATGTATACGCCGGTAGGGGGGAGGCCAGCAATGAGGACGTTCGTTCGCCGTCTTGTTCCCGCCGTCATGGTGGCCTTGGCGTCGATGGCAACGGTGATGATCGCGTCGCCGGCAGTGAGCAAGGCTGACTGCGCGGACGGCGAGTGGTGGGACCCGACGGGCAAGGTCTGCCGACCCCTCGGGGTCGGGCCGCAACCTTTGGCGTGCGACCCAGGCCAGTGGTGGGACCCGACGGCCAATGTATGCCGGCCGCTGGGTGTGGGGCCGCAACCGCTGGCATGCGACAACGGCTGGTGGTGGGATCCGGGTGCGAACGTATGCCGCCCGCCGCTGGTGCCGCCGGCGAGTTAGAGCGACACGTGCTTCCGGGGAATCGTTTAGTAGACGCTGGCGTTCCTTCGTGTCGCATAGTATGCTCACAGCAAATAGTGAACGAACCCGTCTATAATCCGCAGAACGAAGGCGCCATGTACACCGCACCATCGCCTTTTGACGACCCGACTACACCGATCGATGCGCAGGCCTTGCGGGCGTGGTGGGCGCGCCAGCGACGTGAAACGCAGGCGATGCAGCGACGCAAGCCGCAGCGCGTCGCGTTTATCCGTCAGAGATGGTGATGAGGCCACCGCTGTTGCGGCGGTGATCCCTGACCGCGCGCCGCGTGCACTGCTCAACAGCTCGGCTTTGACTGTAGTGCTCAGGCGTATGCGCGATTCATGCCACGATATGCCACGTTCTGCGCTCGCTCCCACGCAGCTTCACACGGCCGGCGCCGACCGAAGGTCAGCTCGAGGCGCTCAGGATCTTGATCGCGAAGACGAGCGTGTCGCCCGGCCGGATGCCGGCGCTGGGCTGACCGTCCGGGTAGCCGTCCGCGGACGTCATCGCGACGCCGACCGTGGAGCCGGCCTTTTGCCCCGCGATGGCCTTCTGGAACCCGGGCACGACTCCGCTGAGCGGGAAGTCAACCGGGGCGCCCCGTTCGTAGCTGTTGTCGAACACCGATCCGTCGCGCCCGTTGACACCCATGTAGCAGACGGAAACCTTTGCGCTACCGGGGACCACGGGTCCGTCTCCGGCGTGCAGCGTGTGCACCTGGGTCTGGGTCACGCTGAACGGTGCCGTCACGTTCACGCGCGGAGCGGTGGTGTCCGTGGACCCGGTGACAGCGACGCTGCCGGTGGTCCCGGCCAGCGTCCAGTCGGGCGCCCCGCCGTTCGGCGGTGCCGCGGTGGGGCAGGAGCCGGCCGCGGTCGCCGTGCCTGATGCGGCGAGCGGCAGAGCGATGGCCGCGGCACAGGCCGCGAGCGCGACGGCGGGATACTTCCGGGAAGGATTCACGGCGGTCACGCTACAGCCAGCCCTTCGGGTCTTGCCTGGTAGCCCTGTGACGAATCAAAGGGGCATCGGCCGATACAGCCGAATACGTTGCGACACAGGCGAAAAGGGCTAACTGGTGATGCCGACCAATTCTTGTGCCACCGCATCGAATGCGCGCAGCGTGTCCAGCATGTGCGGCTCTTGAGAGTGCGGCTGGGTGGACAGCTTGGCGGCGACCATGTCCGCGGCGCGGTTGACGTAGATCATCTGACCGCACATGCCCAGGCACAACACGACGTTGTTGCCCGGGTAGGGGAACCACATCTGGTTGCGGTACATCCCGCCGGGCAATTCGGTGTCGTCGGGGCTGGCGGCGAACGCCTGACGCGAGTCGGGCCCGCCGTCGAGGGTGTCGGCGATCCACGCCGCCGGTACCACCTGCCGGCCGGTCAACGAGGCACCGTCGCGCAAGAACAGCGACCCGAACCGGATCATGTCGGTAAGACAGGCGTTGATGCCGCCGTTGAACATTCCCGTGCCTTCGCTGTCGACACCGATGGTGGCGTCGCTTTGGGCACCGATCCGGCTCCACAGCAGTTCCGACATCAGCTCGGGCATCCGCTGGGCACCTGCGACTTCGCAGATCCAGCCGAGGACGTCGGTCTCACACGAGCGATATTCGAAGGGGCCGCCGTGCGGCGACTTCTGCCGCAACGTCAGCAAGAACTCGCGAAGCGTGGAAGGTGCGTCCGGACGGCTCCGGGGAGCCCACCCCATTGCCTGGTCGAGGAGGTGTATCTGTGCGGCCGGGTCGTCGTAGTTTTCCGCGAAGGCGATACCCGACCTCATGTCCAGCAGGTGACGCACCGTCGCGCCGGCGTAGCCGGAGTTCGCCAGGGCGGGAACGAATGCCGTGACCGGCGAATCAAGCGCGATCGCGCCCGCCTCGTGCAACGCGCCGGCGACGGCGCCCACCAGCGACTTGCTCACCGAGAACAGCAGGTGCCGGGTATGGGGTCCCATGCCGTGGAGGTACTCCTCGGCCGCCATCGACCCGCGGTGGGCTATGGCCCACCCGTCGGTGGCCGTCGCGGCCATCACCGCGCCGACCGTGGTGGCCGTCCCGTTGGTGTTGGTCACCGGGATCTCGGCGAGGGGAGCAGGGGCCGCGGGCAACGCCGCGCCCGGCCCGTTTCCACGAGAGATCACCGCGGTCGGCACCATGTCCTCGACATGCTGGAACGACCAGTGCGCGTAGGGCGGAGACAGCCAGTTGCCCAGGGAGATACCGACCGGAAAGCTCACGCTCGTGCGACGAGCCGCGAGACGATCGGTGCGGCCGGCACCAGGGGCGTGGAGGCGAACTTCGCCTTCATGCCCTTGACCCAGCGCTGGCAGCGTTCGGTCAGCCGGTAATCGTCGGTCTGCAGGTGTCCGCGGGTGACGAGCACGCCGAGTTGGGCGCCCTCGGAGCGCAAGTCGCCAGGCGCCGCGACACGCATGTAGAAGGCCTCGGAGCCGTCGAGCAGTGTGGCCCAGTCGTTGGCGGAACGCGCAAAGGAGACGCGACCGTCGTCGTCGATGCGCCATACACCGGTGCGTGGCGTCGCGGTGAAGATCTCGAGATCCGGCGACGTCTCCGTGATGATCACCTGCCCCCAGACCTCGTCCTCGCCGTAGCCGCGCTCCCAGCGCGCGTTGATCTCCTCGATGTCGAGCTCGTACTCCACGTCCATGTACTCGAGCAGGTGAAAGAGGAACAGCGGCATGTCGGCGTAGGCCTCGGTGGTCAGGTTCGTCATGGGGCTGGCGCCGCTCAGGCGCGGGTTGACCTCGCCGAGGTAGAGCTCATCGGAGTCCAGGTCGTGCAACAGGTCCACCTCGAAGTAGCCGCGGTACCCCTCGCGGCGCATGACGTCGCCGAGCTTTCCCACCATTTCTCGCGCGGCGTGCGTCTGTGCGGGCGGCAGTACTTCGCGCCAGATGTCGTTGCCGCACCAGCTGCCTCTGTGCGGAGTCAGCTCCGAATAACCGACCAGGCTCGTCATCGCGGGGCCGATCACGGTACCGTGGCGGGTCACTGCGCCCTCGAGGCACACCTCCACATTGCGGATCCGCTTCATGACCTTGAGGTCCTGCCCGACCAGGTCACCGGCGTACTTGTCCCAGTCGCCCTGACCGCGGACAAAGAACGTCCCGCTGCCGGCGTTGCCATAAGCGATCGAGATGACGAGGTCATCTCCCAATCCGGCGTTTTGTGCGAGCGTCAGAAGTTCGTCGTAGGAGCCGGCGCGCCCGATCGTGTTAGGCACGCTCGGTACCCCCGCCTCGGCCGCCAGGCGCGTCATGACGATCTTGGAGCCCAGGCGCTGGCGCAGCTCCGCCGGCGGGTGCATGACCTCGAGACCCGCCTGTCGCGCGAGGCCCTGGATTTCCTCGTTCAGCATCACAAAGCAGCACTTGCCACCGGGACCTCGACCCGCGATGAAGTCGAGCGTCTCGGGATCAGACAGGAGGTGGCTGCACACCTCGTCCATGGAATCGAAATCACGGCGGTCGCGCCGCCGCGGCACGAACACCCGCGAATGCGTGCCCTCGAAGGCGTCAAAGTAGGTCAGGTAGAAGAAGTTTCGCACCCAGCGGTCGATACCCAGCAGGTTGAACGGCGTCGGAGAGATGAAGTACAGCGGGACGGCGTTGGTGTGGAAGAACGCGCGTACGTCCGAGAGACCGCTCAGGCTGCGCGTCTCCGGCGAGGGGCCGCCGGTATGCGTGTTCATGCCACACCCGCTCGCGTCGGCGCCTGCGACCGGAGCGAGGATGGCGGCGGGGACAGGGGCGTTGCGCTCAGCGGGACGGTGATGAAGTGACATAGCTGCATTGCATAAGTGTGCGCCCCGCCCATGGCCGTGTCGAAATGTGAGTACCTCAACTTCTGCCGGGGGCGACGGCGCTCCCGTGCCAGTGGCCGTTCGAACCGCGACCGGGGCGAAGCGGCACAGGTGCTTCGCGACATGGGGACGCTGCGTGCG
This sequence comes from Mycobacterium sp., assembly GCF_035506235.1. Classification (GTDB taxonomy): domain Bacteria; phylum Actinomycetota; class Actinomycetes; order Mycobacteriales; family Mycobacteriaceae; genus Mycobacterium. The sequence goes on along the minus strand of NZ_DATJPU010000118.1, from coordinate 35,397 downwards.
TGGTGAGACCTTCCGCATGCGCGAGTGCTCGCCATTGACCCGGGCCGACTTGGCGAAAGCGTTCCCATCTCGGCTCTGACGAGATGCGTCGCGTGACGCGGCACTCCGGATCGTTATGACCTGGAGGCGGTAATTAAAGCGACTTTCAAAAGCGTTGAGCAACTGGTTTTGCCGGGGCGGCTGTGGGTTGATCAATTGGCGCGCCGCGCAAGGTGTTCCTCTCGTGACGGGCGCAGCGCAGCCCTATTTTGCTATGTCTTCCAGATACTGGGCCAAACGGAGTTTCTCAATCAGCGTGAGCCAGTCGGCCGCCGAGACCACATGGGCAGGCGGGTCATTGCTCACGGGCAGATTGCCGCTCCACGAGAATCGCCGCTTTAGACCCGTGAAATCGCGACATCCGATCGTCAGCGGTTGCATGCCGGGAATGCACACTTCCACGGCGGGCATGGTCGAAAAGTACTCGCCCGCAGCGTCGCTCACGAGATTTTCGGCCGACGGGAACCAATGCCCGCCTCCAAGGTGGTAGGTGGCCGGTGCCGCGGTCAGCTGCGCGAGCGAGGCCGAGGCATTGAGCGCGTTGCTGTTCGCGTCGATCACCCGGATAGTGTCGTTGTAGACATCGATGAACAGCTGAGGTTGCGAAAGTGATTGCGTCAGTCGTTGTTTCTTGAGGAATGCAAACGGGCCCATCTGCTGGATCAACAGGGGGTTGGGGAAAATCACACACCGAACCGCATCCCCCGGTGCGGGTCCGCCCGCAGCTGAGCCGCTCCAGCGGCCGCTCAGGGAGAGGAGAGCGTCGAAGTCTGCCTGCGACAGCCAGCCGTCGACCAGCGGCACCGGCGGCGCGTCCAGCGGTGTCGCGGGACCGACGCGACAATCCCGCCCACCCAAAAGAAAGCGGTGACGGCCACGCTGCAGGTGCAGGGCGACCCCCATGTTTGCCCACAAGCCCAGCGACGCGTCGACGAACGAATAGTCTGCACCGCGCCGCCCGCCGATAGTGAGCCGATCGCCGGTGACGGTAATCAGGTACTTTCGGCGCCATCGCCAAAGGAAGTTGGCGCCGATAGCCAGCCCCAAAACCGCCAAAACCGCCGGCCAGCCGTAAGCGATCACCCGCCCGGGGACATGCGGAAAGAGGTGGACGCCGAATGTCGGTCCAGCTATCAACAGCAGGAAGAGCAACACAATCGCCCAAAAAGCGATCTGTACGTATATGGTGGCTCGCCTCCCGGTTACCGCGGCCCATGTCGGCGAGTAAATCGAGCAGGACGCCACGAACTGGCGCGGCACAGGAGCGGTCGTGTTCATGAGGTTCCTTCGCGGTCAGTACTGGATGGTCGTCGGGCTGGGGTATTGGGATTGAGCGATATCGAGGGTTTCGGACGTTATCCGTGCCAACCGGGAGGGGTGCCCCCCGGGTTGGGGCAAAACATCAGGCCGCAATTGACGTGCCCCGGATTGTCGGGCGGCGGATTGTTTCCGTCCCAGACATTCGAATCGTGCAGCGTCGGCTGACCGGCCTCGGTGTGGGGAACGTTGCCCCATCCGTCGGCGACGACGTACCAGGTATGGCACGCGTGCATATCCCAGACGTACCGCTCGCCGATGGCGACATTTCGGGGGTCATCCGGCCCACTCGGCCATTGCATGGACTGGCCGGGGCACCACGTAAAGGGGCCCTTGGTGGCATGGGCGGTACCTGCGCTTAGACCTACGCCGGCCACCACGACGCCGGCCCACAGCAGCGTCCCAGCAATAAGCATCTTGACCTTGTAGACATATGACATTGCCTCGCGCCTTTCCTCGACGCTGTGAACTGACGGTAAGTATTCACCCGCACCGATTCCGGTGGATACGTAATTTGCTTCTCGACTCAATACCAAGCAGTACAGATCAGCCGATTGGCTACCGATCCCAACAAACGACGACGATGTTCACCTCCAATTCGGGAGTCTGAAAAACTGGGCGGTGCCGGCCAGCAGGTTGTCCGCGGCGGTGGGGGCGGGCGCACCCGCGCGGCCCATACCGTCAAAGCCGCGCCGACCCCGACTGGCTGACCCGCCCACCAACCGGTAGCCCCGAAACCGCCGACAGCCACGTCCAGGGTGGATCGAGGCTAAGATTTCATGCCGGTTTCGGTTGAGCAAAGGTACGGCAGCCTACTCGCGATGCGAGGGCCGATGTCGCCTGTTTGGCTTTAGTGTTGGCTGCTATGGCCGGACTGAACAATTACGTGAAGCGCTGGCGGACAGCGCTTCACGTAACCGTGTCGGCATTGATAGTTGCCATCCTCGGGCTCGGCATAGCCCCCGTAGCACATGCGGCTGCGGCCACGGCGACGTTGTCGGTGGAACATACGTGGCAGACCGGTTTCATCGCCCAGTTCAGCGTCACCAACTCGAGCACCGCGCCGCTAAGCGATTGGAAGCTTGAATTCGACCTGCCGGCGGGGGAGTCCGTCTTGCACTCCTGGAACAGCACCGTTGCACAATATGGCACGCACTATGTGCTGACCCCCGCGAATTGGAATCGCATCATCGCACCCGGGGGTTCGGCCACGGGTGGTTTCAGGGGCGTGCTGACCGGTACCTACTCGCCACCGTCGAACTGTGTGCTCAACGGGCAATATCTTTGCACCTAGCGGCGCTCTACAGCGCCCGCAATCCTGCCGACTAGGAACAACTCTGGTCTGACCGCCGTTTGGCGTACGAATACCTGCCAACCTATGACGAGCACTGGCAGACGGCACTCGGCGCGCAACGGCAGCTGGCCAGCACTGGCCGCCACCGTGCTGTCGGCATGGCGGACCTCCTGATCGCCACCCTCGCCGATGCCCATGACGTGACGCTGATCCACTATGACGCCGACTTTGAGGTTGCTGCAGAAGTACTACCGTGCCGACACCAATGGGTTCTGGAACGTGGCAACATCTGAGCACTAATTCAAATACGCTGCCCCACAAAGCAATATGGAGTGGTTCACCGGTAATGCTCCATATTCGATCCGTATGCAACATGCAGTGGTTTACTGGTACCCCTGCATATTCGACACTGCATATTCTTATCGGTCGACGGTCGTGGGCGCGGTCGGTGTGCGGCGCTTTGCGCCCAGTCGGTGAGCAGGGGAGCGAGCAGTGCGGTGGTGACGCGGTCGTCGTCAAGGTGCTTTCCGGGTTGGGAGGGCACTGTGGTGAGGAACGCGCCGGATGCGCGGTGACTCGGCGCACTAATTCGCGTGGCGACAGGAGGCCGGATCCAGCGTCGACTAGAGAAATGGGTGTTCAACCCCTTGTTCCGAGCGGCGTTGCGACTCGGGATCGCGCCGCGCGCGTTCGCGCTGTTAGAGACCATTAGCCGGCGCAGTGGGCGGCCCTGCAAAGCCGCATATTCGATTTCCGCGTATTCGTAGTAGGTCGGCGCAAGCCGCAATTGTCTTACAAATTGTAGTACACTACGTTCATGGCCGACACAATCACCTTCCGACCCGATGAGGATGCATCTCGCGCCCTTGCTGTCTTGACCAGGGACGGGACACCGATATCTGCGGCGGTTAGGGCGGCTCTCATCGAGGCCGCGCGCCAAAAGGCCGCCGCGGCGATTCGCGCCGAGGCAGAGGAGCTTGCTGCGGACGAGGCAGACCGTGCCGAGGCAATGCAGGTGCTGCGCGACATGGAGACGCTGCGTGCGTGGTGAGGTCTTCCGACTCCACGCTCCACGTCGCAGCCGCGGCCACGAGCAATCCGGCTCCCGATATGCCGTCGTGGTTCAATCCGACCAGCTGCCATTATCGACGTGGCTCGTTTCGCCGACTTCAACATCAGCCCGAGCGGCAACTTTTCGGCCCGAGGTCGAGATCGACGGCCGCATCACGCGGGTACTGGCTGAACAAACCGCGGCGGTCGATCCTGCTCGGCTCGGCAATAGCGTGGGGTATCTCAGCCTCGAAGAGTTGCGTCGCGTTGACGCAGCCCTCCGGATTGTGCTTGATCTTTAGCACGACGTCACGATGACACAAAGCCGTTGCGCACAAGGCGATAGGGCCGAAGGGTCATCGTTGGAATATGCGGTACTTTACCTGACATAATGTCGCTTATCGGTACAACACGGTGAAAGCGACCTCGCCTCAAAGGGATTGACCGCAGCCATAATGGGTTCTGACCAGCTTCCCGACTGGTCGTCCGCACTGGTTTGTGTAATGCCATTCGATCACCCAATGGATGCAGCCCGCGCGCCGGTGGGACTTGGACGCTCCCGTCGGCCACGGCGGCCGCGCGTTCGGCGACCCAGGCAGTCCTTCTTCTATCCCCGCGCATTGGCCACAATACGTCACTGTGACGAATTAGGCTGCTGCGCACGGGCATTGATTGCACACAACCAACGGGCCGACCGCCACGACTACGCGAGCTTCGCGATCCCGCACGCGCACGCGTTGCGCGAATTCCGGGTTGCCGCCCGGCTTGGACGTCCCGCCACATCACCGCGCGGTCATGATCCGCACGCTGGGCGCTGCGCCCCTACCGCCACTTCCCGGGCCGGCTAAAGCCCATCGCGGTCATAACGTCACGGTGACGGAATGCGTTGTCTTCCCCCGTTTTTCTCGCGGAGGTCTAGAAACTCCAGTGGGCTGGTGCAAAAAAATCTGCACCAGCCCACTGTCAGGTATGTGAGTTTCCTAGACGGCAGTGACTCCTATTGCCTGCGGCCCTTTGGCTCCTTGCCCAACCTCGAACTGAACACGCTGGTTCTCCTCGAGCGAGCGGTAGCCGCTGCCCTGGATCTCGGAGTAGTGGACGAAGAGGTCCTTCGCGCCGTCGTCAGGGGTGATGAAGCCGAAGCCCTTTTCACCGTTGAACCATTTCACAGTTCCCTGTGCCATTTACTTTCTTCTCTCATTTCAAAAGCGGGATGTACCAAAAACATCCACGCGACCAAATTAGCACATGACGGTCTACTAATTGAAAACCGTTTTGCGCTAACAAAATCAGCGCTGTGTGCGGGCGGAGCGCCGACCGCGCCTGCGACCGCCAGTACCCGAGCGGCGAGGCTGCGATGGATGCGGTGCGGCCGGCCGCTGCGGAGAGGGAGCCCGGTAGGGCGCCATTTCACCGGCCACCGCATGCACGGCGGCCGAGTCGACGGTGACCTCCTGTGGAGTGACACGGATGCCTGCGCGACGCATCAGCGCGTGGGTGTCCTTGCGCTGCTCGGGCAGCACAACGGTCACGACGTCACCCGCGTTTCCTGCCCGCGCGGTTCGTCCGGAGCGGTGCAGGTAAGCCTTGTGCTCGGCGGGCGGGTCGATGTGCACCACCAACTCGATTCCGTCGACATGCACGCCGCGCGCGGCGATGTCGGTGGCCACCAACACCCGCGCCTCACCCGTGCTGAAGGCGGCGAGGTTCCGGTCGCGTGCGGGTTGAGAAAGGTTGCCGTGCAGATCGACTGCCGGGACACCGGATTCGGTGAGCTGCCTGGCGAGCTTCCGCGCCTGGTGTTTGGTGCGCATGAATAGGATTCGGCGGCCGCTGCCAGAGGCGAGCCGGTGTACCAGCTCCTTTTTGGCCTGTACGCCGGAGACGTGGAAGACGTGGTGCGTCATCTCGGACACCGGCGAGTTGGAGCCGTCCACAGAGTGCAGCACCGCGTTGCGCAGGAATCGGTTGACGAGCTTGTCGACGCCGTTGTCGAGCGTGGCGGAGAACAGCAGCCGCTGGCCGCCGCTCGGGGTGGCCGCCAGGATGCGAGTGACACCGGGAAGGAAGCCGAGATCGGCCATGTGATCGGCTTCGTCGATCACCGTGATCTCGATCGAGTCGAGGCTGATCAACCGTTGCCTCATGAGGTCTTCGAGCCGACCGGGGCACGCAACGACAATGTCGATGCCGGACTTCAGCGCCGCCACCTGTCTGCCTTGCGGTACGCCACCGAAGATCGTGGTCACCCGGAGGTTGTTGGCGGCGGCCAACGGTTCCAACGTCGCGGTGATCTGGCTGGCAAGCTCCCGCGTCGGGGCCAGAACCAGACCCGACGGCCGGGACGGACGCCGCGGATGACCGGCCAGCCTGCTGACCATGGGGATCGAGAAGGCGAGGGTCTTGCCGCTGCCCGTCTTGCCGCGGCCGAGCACGTCGCGGCCGGCGAGTGTGTCCGGAAGCGTTTCGATTTGGATGGGGAATGGCTGGGTGATCCCCCGAGCGGCGAGCACTGCGATGAGTGGTTCACGCACGCCGAGATCGGCAAATGTGTTGCCAGTAGTCACTTGATGTCTTTCAGCATCGGGTGTGCCGAGTGGGCGGCGCAGTAGGCGCGATCTGTCAGCACAGGGTGGCGAGATTGCCGGTGGGCAAAATCGATCGCCGCGATACGAACTGCGCCGGATTCAGTGCGTCAGCCACTGGGTCGGGGCCGGACGCCGGAAGGATGAAGAAGCGTTTCACGACGTGCTGGCCATCGAGTCAGACAGCCAACGTTCTCCACAGCATAGCAGTACGGCGATCGCCCCCCGCATACGCGCCGACGGGATGGCGCTGGCGCGAATCTAATCCGATAGATTTATCCGTAGATACAGTGTTAATAGGCTTTTACAGCTGTTTCTACGGTTCACTGTTTCGGACGGGCGCCGCGGCGGTTTACCCGTCCCCGGCGGCGGATGTGCCCAGGTCGGAAGGAGAACCGGTGGCTATCCAGCGGGCCTGGGCCTGGCTCCTTGCTCGCCGCGGCGGCGGGCTGAAACTTGCTGAGCGTGGAATACGCCGCGGCGGCAGACGAACTCTCAGCGCTACTGGGATGTGCAGAGCTTTGTCTCGCAGTACCTGATCGGGACTTCCCAGGCGAGTTCGCGAGCGAGTACTCGCGGCACAGTTCCAAAGGCGGCGGCCCGGGACGCCGCAGCGTCGGCGCCCGCGGCGGCAACGCCCGCCGACCCTGCTCCGGGGCGGCCACGAAGGCGTCCGGCGCCCAAAAAGCGTTCACCGGGGTTACCGCTACGAATACCTCGACGATTCGCCGGGCGGTGACGGCCGGGCGACATCGGCGGTGGCGTCCCGTCAGGGGGCGAGACCGCTGGGTTTCGCCGGCGCCGGGGCCAGCCGGGCCATGCGCCCGCCGTCGGGATTGACCACGCCGGCCGGCGACGCCTTCGGCGGTGGACCGAGCCTTCCGATGCTGCCCGGCGGTTGGCATTCCGACTGAGAATGGACAATCTCACCCCTATGTCGCTGCGTGGGACGGATCCACAAGGGACCGAACGTACTTGAGAGCCCACCGGATTGGTGAGGTATATTCGGCGCTGTGGGCTCGGCAAACGGCTCATCCGAACGGTCACTCGATACTTCCAAGATCAACCTCTCAAGGAATCTCCTCATGGCCAGGACGCGGATCGTTCAGCGCCCGCGCCACACAGTGGAAGTGCAAGACAACGACGCCTATATGGAGGCGCTGGCCGTGCTGTCCGAAGGATCGGTGCGGCGAAGCTTCGACCCCTACACCGACATTGATTGGGATTCACCGGAGTTCGCCGTCACCGACGATGACCCACGGTGGATCCTGCCCGCCAGCGACCCCCTGGGGCGCCATCCCTGGTACCGACGACAATCCGAAGAACGCAAGATCCAGATCGGCATGTGGCGGCAGGCCAACGTGGCCAAGGTCGGGACGCACTTCGAGTCGATCCTGATCCGCGGCCTGCTGAACTACACCTTCCGGCTGCCCAACGGGTCACCAGAATACCGGTACTGCCTGCACGAGTCGGTCGAAGAGTGCAACCACACCATGATGTTGCAGGAGATGGTCAACCGCATCGGCGCCGACGTGCCCGGCATGCCGCGGATGCTGCGCTGGATTTCCCCATGGGTCCCGCTGGCGGCCGGACCGTTGCCGGTCGCGTTCTTCATCGGGGTGCTCGCCGGCGAGGAACCGTTGGACCATACCCAGAAAGACGTTCTGCGTGAAGGCAAGTCGCTGCACCCGATCATGGAGCGGGTGATGGCCATCCACGTGGCCGAGGAAGCCCGACACATCGCGTTCGCCCACGAGTACCTGCGAAAGCAGTTGCCGCAGTTGAGCGCGATGCGACGTTTTGGGATCTCGCTGTATTATCCGCTGATCATGCGACTGCTGTGCCACGCAATTGTGGTGCCGCCCAAGGCGTTCTGGGCGAAGTTCGCCATTCCCCGCGAGGTCAGAAGCGAGCTCTTCTTCGGGTCGCCGAACTCGCGAAAGTGGTTGCGCGACATGTTTGCCGACATGCGGATGCTGGCCTACGACACCGGCCTGATGAATCCGCTATCCCGGCTGCTGTGGCGGATGTGCGGGATCAGCGGCCAGCCGGCGCGCTACCGCGGCGAGCCGCAGCGCATGCGCGCCTAGCCCTACGTTCTCAGGGGCTAAACGGTGCTCCGTCGAAACGCTCGCGGGTCGCGAACTCCGGAACCGGCCGTCGTCGCAGCTTCGTTACCTTGCCCGCCGGCTTGCCCAGCGGCGCGACCGCGGCGATGGCGTACGGATCGGGCACGCCGAGCAGCTCCTTGACCCGTGGCTCTTCGGCCACGGCCATCGTGGTCAACACACCGCCGTAGCCCTCATTGCGCGCGGCCAGCAAGACGTTCCAGACGAACGGGTACACCGAGGCCCCAGGTACCACACCGACGCGATCGAGGTCCTGATCGGTGGCGGCGACGACGGCGAGGTCCAGGCAGATCACCAGGACCAGCGGCGCCTCGCGAAGCGGAGCCGACATCTGCGCGGGCACCTCCGTCGCGTCGATCCTCGACGCGTCGACGCCGCTCGGCTGCAACGGATTCCACGGTGACTCGCCGTTTGCGAGCTGCGCGGTGTAGCGGCGGGCGGCAGGCACTCCGAGGTCGGCCAACGCGGACCGGGTCTCTTGGTCGCGAACTACGATGACGCGCACGCCCTGCCGATTGCCGCCCGTCGGCGCGAAGCGGGCGTTGTCGAGAATGCGTGCGAGCACGTCATCGGGAAGCGGGTCGCCGGTGAATTCGCGCACGGCGGGCGTGGATCGCATGACGTCGTAGAGCTCCATGAGCACCATCGTGCAGCAGCTCACCAGCATCGGATCAGGCGGCGTCGTGAAAGATCAAGCCGAGCGTGCAGCGCTCACCGGAGCGGACCACCGAGACCCCGTGGCGCACCGGGGCCGCCGACCATCCCCGGGTCGAGCGGATCGGCCGTTCCCGGGTGGTGAATACGTAGCCGTGCCCTTGGGGCAGCGTGGTGGCGGTGCCGCGGGACTGCGCCCGCGGCCGCTGCTCGACGAGCAGGAATTCACCGCCGGTGTGCGCCACGCCGGGCTCGTTCAGATTGATGACGACCTGCAGCGGAAAGACAAGGTCCCCGTAGAGGTCTCGATGCAGCGCGTTCCAGTCGCCCGGCCCGTATCTGAGCAGCAGCGCCGTGGGTTTGGTTTGGCCGGCGCGATGGCATGCGTCCAGCCACTCGTCGAGCGTGTCGGGCCAGGGCGGCTCGCGGCGCAGCTTGGCCCACCAGTCGCGCGCGATCGGCAGGAGCCGGGGGTAGAGCGCCTGTTTCAGCTCTTCGATCGGGTGTGGATAGGGCCGCTTGAAATAGCGGTACTCGCCTCGCCCGTAGCGGTGCCGGGTCATGTCGATGGTGGCGCGAAACAGGGTGTCGTCGGGGTAGAGAGCAAGCACCGCCGCGCACTCGGTGGGGGTGATCAGCTGCGGAAGCAGCGCACCGCCAACGTCGTTCATGTCGGCGGTCACGGCCTCCCAGTCCGCGCCATTCACCCGGCGGTCCCATTTCGACGGCATCAGAACAATCTGCCCGCCGCAGCGGGCGCCGGCGCCTCGAGGTCCAAGAGGAATCGTTTGCGCCGCAGACCGCCCGCGTAACCGGTAAGGGCGCCGTTCTTTCCGACGACGCGATGACACGGGACCACGATGCTGAGCGGGTTGCGGCCCACCGCTTGGCCGACTTCGTACGCGGTGGTGCCGTCGGCCAGTGTCCCGGCCAGCTCGCCGTAGCTGGTGGTCTCGCCATACCCGATGTCGAGCAGAAGTTCCCAGATGCGCCGCTGACCGGGCTCGCCCGTCAGCGTGATGGGCAGATCGAATCGAATGCGCTTTCCGCCCAGGTACTCGCGCAGCTGCTCGCCCGCCTGACCGAGCAGCGCATCGGCGCCCGGCCCGACATAGCGCCCCAGCGCATCCGCCGTCGGCGGATGCCAGTGGTGCCGGAAATACACACCTGTCAGGCTGTCGCCGCCGGCGATCAACGTCAGCTCGCCGAGTGGGCTATCGATCGTTGTGTGTCGTGTCTGCATCGTTCGCCTCCTTGCACGGTAAACGATGAGCGCCCGGCAAATGTGAGCTCGGCAGTCCACCGCCGGTAGTCATGCCAAACTCTGTTCTGCTTTCTCACATTCGACCACGCGCCGGCGTCTTCCAAGTAAGAGTCGATAAACGTCAGGGAGGAACCCGAATGCCTATCCGTGCCTGTCGGTGATGCGAGGGTGAACGCCCATCGGCACGTCAAACCGCCGTTCGAGGCCGTCGTGGCCCGGCACGGAGCCACGGTGCTGCGGGTTGTTCGTGCGGTCATCGGTCACGCCGACGCCGACGACGCCTGGTCGGAGACGTTTCTGGCCGCCTTGAAGTCCTACCCCCCGCTGCCGGCCGACGCCAACGTGGAGGCGTGGCTGGTGACCATCGCACACCGCAAGGCCATCGACATCGCCCGCGCGGCGGCGCGGCGGGCCGTCCCCGTCGCCGATCCCCCCGACTCCCCCGCCCGCGAGCGGGCCGACACCCACGACCTCGACCTTGACGCTGCGGTGGGTGCGCTGCCACCCAAACAGCGTCAGGCGGTGGCCTACCACTACCTGGCCGGCCTGCCCTACTCCGAGATCGCGCTGATTCTCGACAGCAGCGTCGACGCCGCCCGGCGTGCCGCCGCCGACGGGATCGCCACCCTCCGACGCACCTATCCCCGTCTCGACAACGCAAGGAGCCACCAATGACTACACCCGATCTGATAAAGCACTACCCCGTCGACCGCGATCAGCTCCGGCGCCTGCACACCCGCCTGGAAAGGGACGCCCAGGCCGGCGATCTGCTCGACATCGCTTACCGCACAGTTGATTCCGCCCTCGGGCCCATGCTGTTGGCGGCCACCGCCCGCGGGCTGCTGCGGGTGGCGTTCGCCAACGAGGACCGCGACAGCGTGCTGCAGAACCTTTCCGAGCGCATCAGCCCGCGGGTGCTGGAGTCGCCCACCCGGCTGGATCCTTTTGCGCGGCAACTCGACGAATACCTGACCGGCCGCCGCCACGGCTTCGACGTCGCGCTGGACTGGTCACTGTCCCAAGGATTTCGGCGCACAGTTCTCGAACACCTCAACGCCGACGTCGGCTACGGCGACACCGCCAGCTATGCCGCCCTGGCCCGGCTGTCGGGCTCCCCGGGGGCCGTGCGCGCCGTCGGCACCGCGTGTGCGACCAACCCGATTCCGATCTTCGTGCCGTGCCACCGGGTGATCCGCTCCGACGGATCGATGGGCGCGTACCGCGGCGGCACCGCCGCCAAGCGCGTCCTGCTGGAGCTCGAGCGGAGCCGATGACGACGAGCGGGCCGGCGCGCAACCGGGTCTCACCGCTGGGCGAGATCATCGCCGCGCCGGGGCGCGGCGGCTGGATGGGCAACCGCGGTCGCCTGCACGAGGGTCGCGGCACGCGCGAAATCGTGCGTAATCATCAGCACAAGGCCTGGATCACCTGCGTCCTGTCATTCCGGGGCCGTCGCGTTGCGCAGTGGGAACCCAACCGCTATACGCCGCTGTTCTTCCTGGACGAGGCGGTCGCGCTGGCCGCCGGACACCGGCCATGTGCGGAGTGCCGACGCGGCGCGTACAACGCGTATCGAACCCTGTGGGCCGAAACCCACGGTGGCGCAATTCCTTACGCCGAAGACATGGACGCGCAGCTGCACCGCGAGCGGATCGGCGGGGCCACGCATCGCGCCGCCTGGGCCGGCCTGCCCGACGGGGTGTTCGTGCTGACGGATGGTGGACCCGCCGTCGTCGTGGGCGATCATCTCGCGGTCTGGGACCGACTCGACAACACCTACGGGGACACGCTGGCGCGCCCAAAAACCGGCACCGCGGGGTTGATCACGCCAACGTCGACAGTGGAGGTCCTGCGGGCCGGCTATCCGGTGCAGATTGCCGCAGTTCCCGAAAGTGCGACTGGCAACGAGTATCTCAAGTAAGGGCGTCGCTGGTTGCACTATCGTGGGATGCTGGCGCAGGCGACCAGTGCACCACCTTCATGGTGGTCATCTCGTCGAGAAGCTCGGGACCGAAGCCGAACCCGGTGCCGCTCGCGCTGTTGCCCGCGTGCGACCACGTCGACGCAGTCCGCCTCCGCCAGCCTGGCACCGACGGTTCCGTCGCCGTCGACGATCTGCAGCACACCGTCGGGCAGCCGGGCGGCCAACAGTTCGGCGAATCGCCGGCCCGTCTGCGGACTGCGCTCGCTGGGCTTGTGGATTACGGTGTTTCCCGTCACGAGCGCCGCGCCGAGCAGCCCGGCGGCCACGGCCACGGGATCGTTCCAGGACGTCAGCACCGCGACCACACCCCTCGGCTGGGGAACCATCAGATCGGTCGCCGACCACCCACCTTGCAGGCTGCGCCCGCGGTGCAACGGCCCGAGCTGGGCGTACTGCATGAGAGTGCCGACTCCGGCGTCCACGCCCCCGAGCGCGTCGTCGCGCAGCTTGCCGGTCTCCCGCTCGTTCAGTTCGGCGAGTTCGCGGGCGGCGGCGCGGACGTCGGCCGCCGCCGCGGCGATCGCGGCGGCCCGTTCGGCCGGCGGGGTGCGCGCCCAGGCGGGGGCGGCCTCCGTAGCGCGCCGGATCGCCTCATCGCAGTCGGCCGGCTCGGTGATGGGCACCTGCGTCACGGTGTCGCCGGTGCGAGGGTCCAGGACGCTGATGATCTTGGTCAGGGTCGAAGCCACGTATCGGTTTACCCTCTGCACGTCCGCGGCAATCCGGCGAATGCCCGTGGACACTATTCAGGTCATGTATGGTCGGCGTGGGCCGGGCACGGGACCAGGAAGCACGCAATGGCAAGCACATTCGCCGGCAACGAGTTCACGTCACGGCAGGCGGTGGACCCCGGTCTGCGCAAGGCCGCCCGGTTCTTGCCCCGCGGTTATGCCCTGCACCGCGGCTACAAGGTCCAGCGCAGGCTCATGAACCTGATGAGCAACGCGGGCCGGATCCGCACCGTCCCGGTCGCGGCGGTCAACGAGCACGTCACGGTCCGCCTGCATCGTCCGGACAGCCTTCCCGTCCGGGCACCGGCGATGTTGTGGATCCACGGCGGCGGCACGATCATGGGCCACGCCGCCCAGGACGACAAATTTCTGCGCAAGCTGTCGCATCGCACCGGCGTCGCGGTGGCCGCGGTGGAGCACCGACTGGCTCCCGAGCACCCCTATCCGGTCCCGGTCGAGGATTGTTACGCGGCGCTGCGGTGGCTGGCGCAGCAAGCCTGGGTCGACCCGGATCGCGTCGCGGTCGGCGGGGCGAGCGCCGGCGGACACTTCGCGGCGGCCGTGGCGCAGCGGGCTCACGATCGCAACGACCTCAACCTTGCGTTCCAGATGCTGGTGTACCCGATGCTCGACGACCGCACCGGCGCCGACCCGGGCCGTCACAAGCGGCTCGTGTGGACCGGAAGCGACAACCAGCAGGCGTGGCGGTGGTACCTCAACGGCGCGGATCCCGCCGAGGCCGCACCGGCGCGGCGCGAAGATCTCTCCGGCCTGGCGCCGGCCTGGATCGGCGTCGGGACATTGGACCTGTTCTATCGGGAGTGTCTGGACTACGGGCGGCGCCTACGACAGGCGGGGGTGCGCGTGCACCAGGAGATCGTCCCGGGCGCGTTTCATGCGTTCGACCAGATCGCGGACAGGGCGCCGATTTCGGTGAAGTTCTTCGCCAGTCAGTGCGATCACCTGCGCGACGCCCTCGCCCTACCGAAATAAGTTGATAGACCGTCGTTTCCGGCGGCCCACTCGACGGTAAGCACTCGGCGCATCCCGGGGCCGCGACCGCACACACGGCAAGTTGACTGCAAAGTTTGCGTTTCGTGCAACTATTAGTGCCATGGGCAATCAGATGGGGCTTCGCGAGCGGCGCCGCCGCCAGACCAGCGCGGACATCCGCGATGCCGCGGTGCGCCTGGCAAGCAACCGCGGTTTCGACAAGGTGACCATCGAGGAGATCTGCGTCGAGGCGGGCATTTCGACCCGCACGTTCTTCAACTACTTCCCCACCAAGGAGTCCGCCATCGCCTACGGCCCGTCCGATCTGCCGGTCGAGCTGGCCGAGGATTTCGTCGCCGCCGGGCCCGCGCCCTACCGGGTGGTGCTGGCGGAGCTGATCACGCTGGCGGCCCACCACCTGCGCGACCTGCCCCCACGGCGCGAACAGGCCGCCGGCATGCTGGAACTCGCCAAGACCAGCCCCGCAGTCCTGGCGGCATTTCTCGCCGAGCTGGAACGGTTCCAGAACCAGTTGACCGGCATCGTGGCGCGCCGCCAGGAGATGCGGCCGGACGACGAGATACCCGCGTTGATCTCTGCGCTGGCCCTGACGGCCGTGCGTTCGGGCATCGAGCGCTGGGCCAGCGACGAGCCCAAGGATGCCGACGACACGCCGATGCCCTACGTCGAGCGCGCCGCAGCGCTGGTCAACAGCATCTTCACGAAGTAACGCCCCGCGGAAAGTTAGCTAGATCACTTGTTTGCATTGACTGCAAATAATGCAGGCAATGTACTATGCTTTGGTGGTGCTTTATCGGGGGTTGGCGATGGAGGGGCAGGCATCCCGGCGCCCGTCGATCGACCACGTGCGGATCGCGACGATCCGCCAACTCCACTGTGGCGCAAGGTAATTGCGCCGACCACCGACACACGACCTCGCCTGGGGCCGCTGCGGGCGACCCGTCGATCGATGAGGAAGGGAATCCGCGCAGGTGCAGTTATCGAAACTGGTGCGCAATGCGTGGTTGCCGCTGCTGATCGTGGCGGTCGTGGTGATCGGCGGGTTCACCGTGGCGAGGGTCAAGTCGTTCTTTGTGGCCGAGAACGCCGGGCCGTTGACGAGTTCACGACTGGACGATTCCAAGCCCTTCAAGCCCAAGGTCGTCAAGTACGAAATCTTCGGATCGGCAAGCCACGCCAACGTGAACTACTTGGATCTGTCCGCCGACCCAAAGCGGGTCGACGACGCGCCACTGCCCTGGACGTTGGTCCTCAGCACGACCGCCCCCTCGGTCTTCCCAAACCTATCGGCGCAAAGCGACGGTGACCGCCTCGGTTGCCGCATCACCATCGACAACGAAGTCAAGGACGAGAACATAACCAACGGCGTGCACGCCCTGACCTTTTGCTTGGTGAAATCCGCATGAGCTCAAGCACCGACGACGCCCGCACCGACACCCTTCCCATCGCCGACCACGCCCTGCGGCCCGCGATCCCGCGGTTCATCCGCAGGTACGCCGTACTCATCATCCTCGCCTGGATCGCGATCATCGCGGTGCTCAACGTCATCGTCCCGCAGCTGGACGCGGTCGGGAAGATGCGCTCCGTCTCGATGAGCCCGGACGACGCGCAGTCCGTGATCGCGACGAAGCACATCGGTCAGGTGTTTGACGAGTACAAGTCCAACAGCTCGGTGATGATCGTGCTGGAGGGTCAAAATCCGCTTGGCGCCGACGCCCACGCCTACTACGACGAGATCGTCAGAAAGCTCGACGCCGACACCAAGCACGTCGAGCACGTCCAGGACATGTGGAGCGATCCGCTCAGTGGGGCCGGCGTCCAAAGCAACGACGGCAAGGCCGCCTACGTCCAGGTGTACCTGGCCGGCAACCAGGGCGAGGCGCTTGCCAACGAGTCGGTCGAGGCCGTCCAGAAGATCGTTGAAAGCGTGCCCGCACCCAACGGGGTGAAGGCCTACGTCACCGGACCGGCCGCGCTGCAGGCCGATCAGCACCTCGCCGGCGACCGCAGTCTGCAGGTGATCACCACCGTTACGTTCGTGGTGATCATCGCGATGCTGCTCATGGTCTACCGATCGATCGTCACGGTGCTGCTGACGCTGGTGATGGTGGTGCTCGAGCTTTCGGCGGCCCGCGGCGCGGTCGCCTTCCTCGGCTATTACAAGATCATCGGGCTCTCCACGTTTGCCACGAACTTGTTGGTCACCCTGGCGATCGCGGCCGCCACCGACTACGCGATCTTTTTGATCGGCCGCTACCAGGAGGCGCGGGCCGTCGGCGAGTCACGGGAAGACGCGTATTACACCATGTTTGGCGGCACCGCGCACGTGGTGCTCGGGTCGGGCATGACGATCGCCGGCGCCACGTTCTGCCTGCACTTCACCAATCTGCCGTATTTCCAGACGCTCGGTATCCCGCTGGCGATCGGCATGGTGGTCGTGGTGGCGGCCGCGCTGACGCTTGGGCCGGCAGTGATCTCGGTGGCAGCGCGCTTCCGCAGCACACTCGAGCCCAGGCGAGCCCAGCGCATCCGCGGCTGGCGCAAGGTCGGCGCCGTCGTCGTCCGATGGCCCGGCCCCATCCTGATCGTGACGATCGCGATCGCGCTCGTCGGCCTGCTGACGCTGCCCGGGTACCGCACCAACTACGACGACCGCAGGTACCTTCCCGCCGATCTGCCGGCGAACGAGGGCTACGCGGCCGCCGACCGGCACTTCTCGAAGGCGCGGATGAATCCCGAGCTGATGATGATCGAAAGTGACCACGATTTGCGCAATTCCGCGGACTTCCTGGTCATCGACAAGGTCGCCAAGGCGGTCTTCCGGGTGCCCGGGATTTCCCGCGTGCAGGCCATCACCCGCCCGCAGGGCACGCCGATCGAGCACACCTCGATCCCGTTTCAGATCAGCATGCAAGGCGTCAGCCAGCAGATGAATCAGAAGTACCAAGCCGACCAGATGGCCGACATGCTGCACCAGGCCGACATGATGCAGACGACCATCAACAGCATGGAAAAGATGCAGAGCATCACCGCCCAGATGGCCGACAGCATGCACATCATGGTCAGAAAGATGCACGAAATGACCATCGATATCAACGAATTGCGCCAGCACATGGCCGATTTCGAGGATTTCTTCCGGCCCATCCGCAGCTACTTCTACTGGGAGAAGCACTGCTACGACATCCCGGTGTGCTTTTCGCTTCGCTCGGTCTTTGACGCCCTCGACGGCATCGACACGATGACCGATGACATCCAGAGCCTGCTGCCCGTCATGGACCACCTCGACACGCTGATGCCCCAGATGGTGGCGCTGATGCCCTCGATGATCGAAAACATGAGGGCCATGAAGACGACGATGCTGACGATGTATTCGACCCAAAAAGGTCTGCAGGATCAGCAGAATGAGGCGCAGAAGAATTCCAGCGCCATGGGCAAGGCGTTCGACGCGTCCAAGAACGACGATTCGTTCTACCTTCCCCCGGAAACCTTCAACAACGCCGAGTTCAAAAAGGGCATGAAGAACTTCCTGCCGCCCGACGGTCATGCGGTGCGGTTCATCATCAGCCACGACGGCGATCCGATGACGCCGGAAGGCATTTCGCACATCGATGCGATCAAGAAGGCCGCCTATGAGGCACTGAAGGGCACGCCGTTGGAGGGCTCCAAAATCTACCTCGGCGGCACCGCGGCGACCTTCAAGGACATGCAGGACGGCAGCAACTACGACCTGCTGATCGCCGGAATAGCCTCGCTTTGCCTGATTTTCATCATCATGCTGATCATCACGCGAAGCGTCGTGGCGTCGGCGGTCATCGTGGGCACCGTCTTGCTTTCCCTGGGAGCGTCCTTCGGGCTGTCCGTGCTCATCTGGCAGCACATCATCGGCATCGAGCTGCACTGGATGGTCCTGGCGATGTCGGTCATCATCCTGCTCGCGGTGGGCGCCGACTACAACCTGCTGCTGGTGTCCCGGTTCAAGGAGGAGATCCACGCGGGCCTCAACACCGGCATCATCCGGGCGATGGGCGGCACCGGGTCCGTGGTCACCTCGGCGGGGTTGGTCTTCGCCTTCACGATGATGACGATGGCGGTCAGCGAGCTGACGGTCATCGGTCAGGTCGGCACCACCATCGGCCTCGGCCTGCTCTTCGACACGCTGATCGTGCGATCGCTGATGACGCCGTCGATTGCCGCGCTGCTGGGCAAGTGGTTCTGGTGGCCACAACGGGTGCGGCAACGGCCGGTGCCGTCGCCCTGGCCCGCGCCGATCAAGAAACCCGAATTCGCGCCTGCCGTCAGGTAACCCACTCGGGCTGCTGGCTGGCGTCGACAGCGGAGAAGTCCTTGTGCCCCAGGCCGGCGGTGGTGCCGCCGTCGACGACGAACTCGGAGCCGGTCGAATAACTCGACTCGTCGCTGGCCAGGTAGACCACGAGGTTGGAGACTTCCCTCGGGTCGGCGGCGCGGCCCAACGCGGTCTGGAAGATGTCCTCGGGCACCCATTGCGTCATCGGCGTTTTGATGAGCCCGGGATGGATCGAGTTCACCCGGATACCGCTCGGCCCCAGTTCCAGTGCCACCGATTTCGTCAAACCCCGGACAGCGAATTTGCTTGCGGTGTAACCGTGGCAGGCGATGGTGCCGGCCATGCCTTCGATCGAGGAGATGTTGATGATCGACCCGCGTCCCGCTTCTTTCATCGGTTTCACCACGGCGCGTATTCCGAGAAAGACACCGGTCAGGTTGACGTCGAGGATCTTGTGCCACTCGGAAAGGTCGTAGTCCTCGATGGTGCCGATGTTCAGGATGCCCGCGTTGTTCACCAGCACGTCGATCCCGCCGAACTCGCTTATCGCGGTGGCCACCGCGGCTTCCCATTGCTCGGGTTTCGTGACGTCGAGGTGGACGTAGCGCACCGCGTCACCGAGCTCGGCCGCGACGGCCTTGCCCTCGTCGTCGAGGATGTCGCCGAATACCACCCTGGCCCCTTCGGCAACCAGCATCCGCACGTGCGATGCGCCCATCCCCCGCGCACCGCCGCTGATGAGCGCGACCTTCCCCGCCAACCGTTCTGCCACTGCGCTTCTCCCATCATGTCGGTGCGTCGTTTGCACCATACAGATGCGCGCTGTCGTATGGCCAGACCTGCGTCGGGGCGGGCTCGCTGCGGCCGCCGTTACTTTTTAGCCGGTTTGCTGGCGGGGTGGTGCTGGGGGCAGTAGTCCGCGGTGGCCGCACCGACGAACATCTGGGCTTGGTCCTGGTTCAGCCGGTGCGCGCCCGTGAACTGGTCCACCTCGTCCTTCTCGGTATAGCCCGCGTCGAGATCTTTGCACATCACGTGTGCCATGTTCACTGTCTGGGCCGGGGAGCCCACGTCGATCCCGTGCGACTGCAGGAAGCTGTTGAAGTCCTGGTCCGTCTGGTCGGCATGCGCGACGGCTGCCGGCATGAGCCCGACGGCCAGCAGCGCACCGAACGCGCTCGCGCACATTGTGATTGTCATTCCGCGTTGTCTCATAATTCCCAATAACCTCCAAAGGCCTGCCTCGCCCGATCGGATCGACATCCGGGCGCGGACTCAAACATCAAACAGTTCCGACGTCGATGGTTTCAGACGACGATGGTTTCTCATGTCAATGATCCTTTGACGCAGGCTGGGCGGTCAACAGCCCACGGCCGGGACGGCCGTCGAAAGCGCGAAGTTTAACCAGCCGTTCGCTTTTAATTCCGGCTTAATTCAATTGAGCGCGTGGGCGGTCGACTGCCCTTGGCGCCGGCGAGAATTCAACCGTCGGCTAGCTCACGACATCGAAGATCGCCGCGGCGGAGGTGATGGCCTTGTCCGCGTTTCCCTCGTCGTGCAGGAGCATGCGCACGCCGACACGCCCCGGCACTCCGGCATGCGCCGTGCCCTGTACGCGGAAGGGCCCCACCTTGCCGCGGGACATGAACATGACGTGCCAGCTGATTACCTGCACCTTCCGGGTTCCCGCGACCTCGGCGGCCAGGTCGGTCGCCGCGGTCTCGAGGAGGACGTGTTGGGGCCCGATGTGCAGCGCGGCGTCCGGGGAGGCGAGCTCGGCGCTCAGCGCCGGCAGCACCCAATGGCCATCGCCGCGCTTCCCGGCGCCGAAGGCTTGCCACAGCGGCGGCAGGTCGGGCGAGTCCTCTATGACCAGCTCGGTGCCCGAAACATCCATCTTGCCAAGGCCTTCCGGGGGGACGCCGATGACGGCCCCCTGCCCCTCGTTGAAGGCGATCACCCGGTCGGGGTTGTCGGCGTCCACGATCGTGCACCGCCCGTAGCCCATCGTTCGGCCCTGGTGCACGATGCCGGACCCGACGATCTCGATCCTCGCGACGTCGTAGCCGGGGTCGATGATCTGCACCGACGC
This sequence comes from Mycobacterium sp., assembly GCF_035506235.1. GTDB lineage: Bacteria > Actinomycetota > Actinomycetes > Mycobacteriales > Mycobacteriaceae > Mycobacterium. The sequence continues at coordinate 14,938 of NZ_DATJPU010000118.1, read as the reverse complement.
GATGACCGGGTTGGGAACGGCGACCATGTCGGTCTGGCATCCCTCCGGCGACGCGATGGCCAGCGGCGCCACCATGAGTCCGCCGGCCTCGTTGCGCATGTCGCGGCGGATGGTGACGGTGTCGTCGGTCTCGCCCTCGTTCATGGACGAGTGGTTGCGGCCGATGTAGCGGTAGCTGAGCAGGCCGGTCCAGCGCCGGAACAACTCGTCGCGATAGGCGTCGGTGTCGCCGGCCAGCTCGCGGATGTCACGCAGTTGGTCGTTCACTTCCGGCCTCCCGCTGCGGCTTTGCCCCGGCGCACCTGGTTGAACGGCACACCGCGGTCGGCGGCGTACTCGCGCGGAAAGTTGAGGACCCGCTCGCCGATCACGTTGCGCGCCATCTCCGTCGTGCCGCCCCCGATGCTGGCGATCTGACGGCCCAGGTAGCGCGTGCCGATCCCGAGCAACCCCACGTCGTCCTCGACCACGGCCGCCGAGCCGGCGATGGCGTGGGCGGTGTCGTTCTCGACGTCGTGGGCCGCGGCCATGCCCAGCCTGATGATCGACCCCGCGGCAGGCGGCAGGGACCCGGCGACGACGGCGTGGAAGACGTGCTCGCTGAGTTGTTTCTGCACCGCCCGGTGGACCAGGGCCCGGCCGGCCATCTCCCGGGCGCGTGCGCTCTCCCCCAGCTTTGCTCGGTCGACCAGCGCCATCAGGTCGATCGAAATGTCCTCGGCCTCAGCGATTCCGGGGCCGCTTGTGTACTCCGAACCGTCGCCCATCGTGCGCCGCTCGTGGTAGAGCTGCCGGGAGGCAACGTCCCAGCCCTTGCCCGGTTCCCCGACGACGGCGTCGTCGCCCACGTCGACGTCGTCGAAGAACTCCTCGCAGAACTCGACCGAGCCGTTGACCTGACGGATGCGGTTGATAGTCACCCCGGGGTGCCGTAGCGGGACCAGGAACATCGTCAGGCCGTCGTGTTTGGGTGCGTCCCAGTCGGTTCGGGCCAGGCACAGGCCGTAGTCGGCGGCGAACGCCCAGGTGCTCCACGTCTTGGCGCCGTTGATGATCCACCGCCCGTCCCGGCGGTCGGCGCGGGTGATGACGCCCGCGAGGTCCGAGCCGCCGCTGGGTTCGGAGAGCAGCTGGACGAGCACTTCGTCGCCGCGCAGCGCCGCCGGGATGTGGGTGCGTTTTTGCTCCTCGCTGCCCATGTCCAGGATCGTCGCGCAGCAGATGGCGAACGACGGGATGTTGAGCAGCAGCGGCGTCTCATAGGCCAGCGCCTCGGCGTCGAACGCCTTCTTGTATTCGTAGCCCAACCCGAGCCCGCCGTACTCGCGGGGAAAGCAGATGCCGGCGAATCCCCCGTCGTACAACTTCCGTTGCAGTTCGCGGGCGCGCCGCCAGGAGGACAGCTCGTCGCGCTCGAGGACCATCGCGTCGTTCGAGTCCAGCCTCGGCAGGTTCGCGGACAACCAGGCTTTGGCCCGGCTGCGGAACTCGGCCACACTCTCAGCCGACTCGGCGCTCACCGAATTCGCCTGCGCGTCATCGCCGATGGCCTCCCAGAGCTTGTGCTGGGCGACTGTACAGCACCGCTTCGCGACTGTACAGGCCGCCTTGAGCGCCTTCTCGTCGATCTCGTCGCCCTCATAAAAGTGGACTTGCGCACCCCGCGCTTCGTCACACTGGTCACATCGGTTTCTTCGCAACACCACGCTTTGCGCACCGCACGCGCCGACCGCCGCCTCTCGGGTTACAGTTTCGCGTGACGTGTCACGCTTGGCGGAAACGCCGGTCGACCGGAATCGAGCCGCAATGACGGAGCAGACCACCGAGGACAACGCCACGACGCTGCTGGCCATCGAGTCCATCAAGCAGCTCAAGGCCCGCTATTGCCGCTACCTCGACGCCAAGGACTGGGCGGCGTGGCGGTCCCTCTTCGCCGACGATTTCCTCAGCGACACGTCCGACGCCGGCGGCAAGCTGATTCTCGGCGCCGACAATTTCGTTGCGTTCACCCGCAGAGGCATCGGACGCCCCACGCAGGCGACCGCCCATCAGGTGCACGCGCCCGAGATCGAATTGACGTCGGCGACGACGGCGCGCGGGGTGTGGGCGCTGCAAGATGTGGTCCGCTTCGGGCCGGGGGTGACCCTGGTCGGCTACGGCCACTACCACGAGACCTACGAGAACGTCGCCGGGCAATGGGTTATCAAGAGCTCCAAGCTGACCCGGCTGCGCGAGGACATCGTCACCCCGGTGTTCTCGGTGTACATCTCCGACCGGATCCGGCGCGCGGCTGCCAAGCTCGCCGGCCGGATGATCGAGCGGTAGGCGTCGATGACTGTTGGCACCATCCTGATCACCGGCGCGTTCGGCCAGGTCGGCAAGCGATGCACGCAGCTCCTGCTCGATCGGGGACGAACCGTCGTGGCGATGGACCTCTGCAACGCCAAAACCGTTGCGGCCCAGCATGAATTGGGTGCGGGCGGGCAGGCCGAGGCGCTGATTCCGGCCTACGTCGACCTGTTGGACGCCGAGGCGTTGCGCGATCTGGTCGCGACCCATCGGCCCGAAGCGATCATCCACCTCGCCGCGATCGTCTCGCCGCCGTCCTACCGCAATCCCGGGCTGGCGCGACGCGTCAATGTGGGCGGTACGGAGAACCTGCTGGCGGCGGCCGCGACGCTGCCCCGTCCCCCGCTGTTCCTGATGGCCTCCAGCGCCGCGGTGTACGGCTCGCGCAACCCCTACCGCCACCCGGAGCGGATCACCCCGGACACGCCGGTGCAGCCCATCGATCAGTATGGCGAGGACAAGGTGCTGGCCGAGGCGGCGATCCGGGCCAGCGGTCTGCCGTATGCGCTCTACCGATTGGGTGGGATCATCTCGCCGGATACCCAGGCCGACATCAACGGTGACTACCTGACCCTGATGCGCTCGATTCCGGGAGACAACCGCATGCACGTAGTGGACGCGCGTGACGTGGCGCTGGCGTTCGCCAACGGCGTCGATCGCGAAGCGACGATCGCGGGCAAGGTGCTGCTCATCGGGGGCAACGAATCGTATGTGATGTTGCAGCGCGACCTCGAGGACGACCTGATGACCGCCGCCGGCCTGGGCCGGCTGGGGCCGTCGGCGAGTCTGCCCGGCGACCCCGGCGACGACCGCGGCTGGAGCTTCACCGGCTGGTACGACACCACCGAATCGCAGGCGCTGCTCGACTTCCAAGAGCACGACTGGCACCAGACCCTGGCCTGGATCGCCGAATCGCAGGGCCGGCGGCGCATCGTCTTGCGGGCACTTGGGCCGCTGTTGCGGCCGCTCGTGCGCGCCGCTCTCGAGCTGCAGCGGCGGGCCGAGCGACGCGGCCCGTACGCCGACCCGTGGGCGCTGATCGAGAAGAAGTACGGCTCGGAGGCGCTGGCCGGGGCGGACTAACCCCGCGAAGCGAAGAGGACCGCGGCCTCGCGGATCGAGTCTTCGTCGATGCCCTTGGTGGAACTGCTGCGGCGCAACATGACTCGCACGTCGGCGCCCGTCGCGACGAGCTGACGCGTGACATGGGATCCCAGGAAACCGCTGGCGCCGATTACCAGCTTCTTGCGGGCCGCCACTAGCGGTCGATCCATCCCATTTGCGCCTCGGCGTGGTGGCCGCCGACGGGCGGGGTGAGCTTGTCGAGTCTTGCCTGCTGGTCGGGGGTGAGCTCGACGGTGTCGGCGGCGACGTTTTCCTCGAGCCTTGCTACCCGCTTGGTTCCCGGAATTGGCACGACGTCAGGCCCTTTCGCCAGCAGCCAGGCCAGCGCGACCTGAGCCGGGGTGGCGCCGGCGTCGGCGGCGACGTCGCGCACCTCGTCCGCGCAGTTGAGGTTGTGCTGGAAGTTCTCGTCGAAGAAACGGGGGTTGGTCTTGCGGTAATCGGTGTCGGGAAGCTTCGCGGTGGAGCGGATCGCGCCGGTGAGGAAGCCGCGGCCCAGCGGCGAGTAGGCGACGAACCCGATCCCCAGCTCGCGCAAGACGTCGAGCACCCCGTCCTCGGGGTCTCGGGTCCACAATGAGTATTCGGACTGCACGGCGGTGATGGGGTGCACGGCGTGGGCGCGGCGAATCGTGTTGACGCCGACTTCCGAAAGACCTATGTGCCGAACCTTTCCGGCGGCGACCAGCTCGGCCAGCGCCCCGATCGTGTCTTCGATCGGGGTGTTTCGGTCCAGGCGGTGTTGGTAGCAGAGGTCGATGTGGTCGGTCGCCAGCCTCTGCAGGGACCCGTCCACGGCGACGCGGATGTTGGCGGGGCTGCTGTCGAGGCCGTTGCGGCCGGTGTGGGAGAGCAGGCCGAACTTGGTCGCCAGCACCACCTGATCACGTCGGCCCCGTAGGGCGCGGGCAACGAGTTCTTCGTTGAAGTAGGGGCCATAGACCTCTGCGGTGTCGATCAGCGTGACGCCGAGGTCGATGGCGCGGTGGATGGTGCGGATCGCTTCGGCGTTGTCGCTGCCGGCGCCGGCATACGCGACGGACATGCCCATCGCGCCCAGGCCGAGGCGTCCAACTTCGAGTTCTGCGAGATGAGCCCGTTTCATGGGCCCATTGTGCGCCGAGCCGCTTCGAGTCACGGGGCGGGTACCGTTGCGCTCGTGCAGGACACCGCGCCACCGGCCCGCAATCTGGCCGTCGACTTCTATCGCGCATCGGGCGTGGTCCTCATCGTGCTGGGGCATTGGCTGGCCGGGTCGGTGACCTATCACGACGGGTCTTTCGGCCGGGAAAACCCACTCGTCGACCTCCCCTGGACCCAATGGCTGACCTGGATCTTCCAGGCGGTGCCGGTGTTTTTCCTGGCGGCCGGCTACGCGGGTGCGGTGTCGTGGACCCATCGGTGTGGCGCCGAGGGTTTCTCGCGCGAGGTCTGGCTTCGACATCGACTGGCCCGGGTGCTCGGGCCGACCGCGGTCTACGTCACGCTGGTGTCGGTGATCGTGTTGGTTCTGATGGGTTTTGGCGTGCCCGGCTCGGTGCTCGAATACGCGGGTTGGGCGGTGGCGATGCACCTGTGGTTTCTCGCCGTTTACCTGGTGGTGGTGTCGCTGACACCGATTGCCATTGCCGCACAACGGCGTTGGGGGCTCCTGGTGCCGGCTGTGCTGGCGCTGGGGGTCGCGGTGGTCGACGTCGCGACCATCGCGGGCCACGTGCCATACGTCGGCTGGCTGAATTACTTCCTGTGCTGGGGCGCGCTCTACCAGCTCGGAATCGCTTGGCACGGCGGGCTGTTGTCCGGGCCCAGGCCGGCGCTGCTCGCGGTCGGCTCGGCGGTCGTGCTGGCGCTGTTGATCTGGCTGGGACGCTACCCGGTCAGCATGATCGGCGTTCCCGGCCAGGCGGTGCAGAACACCACGCCGCCGACGGTGGCGATGCTGGCCTTCGCGTGCGCACAGGCCGGACTGGTGGTGACGCTGGCGCCCGCGCTCAACCGCGTCCTGCGCGGGGGCTTCGTCAAGCGAGTGCTGTCCGTGGCGAATAACAATGTGATGGCCCTTTACCTCTGGCACATGATTCCGGTCGTCATCGTCGCTGTCGTCGCTTACCCGGCGGGCCTGCTGCCGCAACCGCCGGAGGGAAGCGGCGCGTGGTGGCTGGCTCGACTGGAGTGGGTGGTCGTCCTCAGCGTGGTGACTGCGTTCGAGCTGCTGCTGTTGTGGTGGCAACGGCGCTTCTTCGCGGCTCCGCTGCCCATGCTCGGCATACCCGTCACCGCCCGCTGGGGCGAGGCGTCCATGCTGGCCGGCGCCGCGCTGGCCGCCTTTGGTCTGCACCTGTTCGCCTACACAGGCTTCGCGCCGGACGGGCGTTATCCGTGGGCGACCGCGGCAGTCTTCGCCGTCGGGGTGCTGCTGGTGGCGCTTCGCCCCACCAAGGTCGGCCGGCGTGCGGTCGATCCGGCACCTGCCGCCGGGTGAACTCCCGCGGATCGGCGCCCTCGGCTCAAGCGACTAACGACCTCTTGACTGGGGTCGTATTGCCCTGGTCAACGGGCGTATCCCGGGGCGAAACTGTAGTAGGTTCGGGGTGTCTCAGCGCTCGGACCGGACGAAGAAAACGTCGCCAAGGGAGTACACAGATGCTAAACAGCCTAACGCTCGAAGACAGCCCGGTCCCCCAGCAGCGCGAGCGGGATGCCGAGCTATTGAAGGATTCCGGCGCGCACAAGCTTGTCGTCACGGACCGCGACGGCAACTGCTTGGCGTTCCTATTGGCTTGGGACAGCTTCGCCTATGACGCTGAGACCGACACCTATGTGTGTGTTGTCGACACCGACGGCAGGGAACTCATGACCGTGTACACCGCCGGCGAAATCAAGGCAGCACCTGGCGCGAACATGTATGTCGTCACCGCGCCGGACGGTTCGGTGGCTGCCTAGCGGTACAGACACCGTCGGCCCACCGTGCGCCGGGAGGGCCGTAACGGACGCACGTCATGGGCCCGTATCCGCATCCCGCTCCCTGAAGCCGGACCGTGGATCGAGTTTGCGTTCCCGAAGCCACGTCTGCCCGGCCGCAACTGCTTTGGTGGGCGCGCAATTCCGGACCTCGGACCCTCGCTCGTGGCCGTTCCCCGACGGGCCATCCCTGTGCCATCTGACCGATCCGGGGACTCGCGCAATCGGTAGCGCGGGTTCCGGCGCGGGGCAAGTTATGGTAGACCGTTCGTACGGTTAGTCTGCGCCGAAGGGTTGAAGATGCCCAGATCGCCTGGAAGACGTGGCGAGATCCTCGACGCGTTCGTCCGCTACGTCGCCGAACGTGGCTACGACAGAACGAATATCGGCGACATCGCCGACGAGCTCGGGATGTCCAAGGGCACCATAGTTCATCACTTCGGAACCAAAGCGCAGATGTTGCGCGAGCTTGAAGAAACCCACCTCGCCCGCCAGCTCGACGTGCTGGGGATGGTGTGGGATCGCGTGGCCGCGCCGCACGAACGCATCGCCGCCATCATCTACGCCTCCGTACTGCTGCAGGTGACCGAACGCGACGCGACGGTGGCAAGCCGGCGCGAGGTGGTTCAGTTGTCCGAAGACCCGGCGATGCAGCAAGTGCGCGAACTGCGCAACCGGTTGCAAATGCTCGCGATTGAGGAGATCCGCAACGGGATAGAGAGCGGCGTGTTCCGATCCGTGGACGCCGAACTGGCGGCCCTGCAGCTGTGGGGATCGCTGGAGTGGATGTGGGTGTGGTTCCACCCCGCCGATTCCCGCACACCCGAACAGGTCGGGGCCGCTTTCGTCGACGTGTTCCTCGGCGGCCTGTTGCTCGATCGCTTTGGGCTCAGCAGATGGGCGGACCCTGCCACGGACATCGTCTCGGTGGTGCGGGAATGTCTCGCCGCGGACGCGGCCGCGACAGATTGATCGTGTAGCCGCGGGATGCTTTGCGCGGGAGGCTGATTGGTTGCCAACCCGCGACGGCCGCGGTGACCCGCGCAGGAGGCCGGTAAGGCGGACTCGATCGGCGGGCGGCCCCGGTCACCCGAGCGCAATAGGTAGCGGCGGGCAGGCACGGCTTGTTATTGACTGACCGTACGGTCTAATGCGATAGTTGCTGCGTGGGGCAAGCAGGCGCGAGGCGGAGCCGAAGGGCGGCACCCGCCAACCGGTGTCGGGAACAAGGCGCTGCGCTGCACCGCGCGCCATACCGAGAACCGTTGCGCCGCAAATCCTCGCCGCTCACATACAGCTCGAAATCATATAGGGCGGAACACTTTTCACACCATTCACCCATGGCGGGCAAGCCTGCTGGTCGGGCCTCGGCCCGCTGTCGTAAACAAGCGGTGGGAAAGTCGCGATTCGGTGCCCCCGTCGATTGCCGGCGCGCATGACCGCCTCGCACGTAATCGGCAGTAAAGCGCTCGAGAAGATCCGGCCGGGGACGGAAGTGGCCGGCGGGTTCTTCCGGATGTGCGTGCTGACCGCCAAAGCCCTGAGGCAGCCGTTCGAATGGCGTGAGTTCATCTGGACCGGCTGGTTCCTCATGCGGGTATCGCTGCTGCCGACCATCGCAGTGTCCATCCCGGAAACCGTGCTGCTGATCTTCACGCTCAACCTCCTGCTGGCCGAGATCGGCGCCGCCGACGTCTCCGGTGCGGGCGCCGCGATCGGCGCGGTCACGCAGCTGGGGCCGATCGTGACGGTGCTGGTGGTCGCCGGCGCCGGGGGCACCGCCATCTGCGCCGACCTCGGCGCCCGCACCATCCGCGAGGAGATCGATGCGCTCGAGGTGCTCGGCATCGACCCGATCCACCGACTGGTGGCGCCGCGCGTCGTCGCCTCGACGATGGTCGCGGTGCTGCTCAACGGCCTCGTGGTCGCGGTCGGCCTGGGGGGCGGCTACCTCTTCAGCGTGTACCTGCAGAACGTCTCGAGCGGTGCCTACCTCTCCACGTTGACGGCGCTCACCGGCCTGCCCGAGGTGGTGATCGCGTTCATCAAGGCCGCGACGTTCGGGCTGATCGCCGGCCTGGTCGGCTGCTACCGCGGGCTGATCGTCCGCGGCGGGTCCAAAGGTTTGGGCACCGCCGTCAACGAGACCGTGGTGCTGTGTTTCATCGCGCTTTTCGCGGTCAACGCGGCGCTGACCACCATCGGTGTCCGGTTCGGAACGGGGCACTGAGATGACCGCGACTACAGCGGCCGCACCCTCGGGGTTCCACTTCCCGAAGGACACCCTCATTCGGTACGCAGAAGCCCCGGCCCGGGTACTGGTCGAGATCGGGCAGATGGTCTGGTTCGCAATGAGCGCCGTCGGGCAGATCCCCTTCGCCCTGCGCCGCTACCGCAGGGAGATGCTGCGGATGGTCGCCCAGATGGGGATGGGTACCGGCGCGATGGCCGTGGTCGGGGGCACCGCCGCCATCGTCGGCTTCATCACCCTGTCCGCCGGCTCGCTGGTGGCCATCCAGGGCTACGCGACGCTGGGCAACATCGGCGTCGAGGCATTCACCGGGTTCTTGGCCGCACTGGTCAACGTGCGGTTTGTGGCGCCGGTGGCCGCCGGTCAGGCGCTGGCCGCAACCGTGGGGGCCGGCGCCACCGCCGAACTGGGCGCCATGCGCATCAGCGAGGAGATCGACGCGCTGGAGGTGATGAGTATCCGGTCGGTCGCCTACCTCGCGTCCACCCGGATCGTGTCGGGCCTCATCGTCATCATCCCGCTCTACGGGTTGGCGATCACCCTGGCCTTCGTGTCCCAGCAGGTCACCACGGTTTTCTTCTACGGACAGTCCGCCGGTACATACAACCACTACTTCCACACGTTCCTGCGCCTCAACGACGTGGGCTGGTCGTTCGCGGAGGTCATCCTGGTTGCGGTCGTCGTGATGACCACCCACTGCTACTACGGCTACAACGCCAGCGGCGGGCCGGTCGGCGTCGGTGAAGCGGTCGGCCGGTCGATGCGGCTGTCGTTGGTCACGATCGTTGTCGTGGTCGTGCTGACCGCGATGGCGGTCTACGGCAAAAGCCCGAACTTCAATCTCACCGTGTAGCCGCCCGTGACAACCCCGACAGCCCCGGCCCCGAAAGTCAAGGAGCACCCGCCACGGATCCCGCCGTACAAGACGACGGCTGCGGTGTTCTTGGTGGTCGCCGCGCTGGTGTTGTCCTTGGTATGGCTGCAGTTTCGGGGCCGGCTCACGCCGAAGACGCCCTTGACGATGCTGGCCCCGAGGGCGGGGTTGGTGATGGATCCCGGGTCGAAGGTCACCTACAACGGGGTGGAGATCGGCCGGGTGTCCACTATTTCGGAGATCCAGAGCGACGGCATACCCACGGCCAAGTTCGTCTTGGAGGTCAATCCCAATTACATCAAGCTGATTCCGGCCAACGTGGATGCCAATATCAAGGCCACCACGATCTTCGGCAACAAGTACGTGTCGTTGACATCACCGAAAAACCCCACACCGCAACGCGTTACCCCGCAGCAGGTGATTGATGCGAGGTCGGTGACCACGGAGTTCAACACGTTGTTCGAAACGATCACCTTGATCGCGGAAAAGGTGGACCCGGTCAAGGTGAATCTCACGCTGGCCGCGGCCGCGCAGGCATTGACCGGGCTGGGCGACAAGTTCGGGCAATCGATCGTCAACGCCAACGCCATCCTCGACGACATCAACCCGCAGATGCCGCAGATCCGGCACGACATTCAGCGCCTGGCGGCCCTGGGCGACACCTACGCCAACGCCGCACCGGATCTGTTGGACTCCCTGAACAACGCGGTCATCACGGCGCGCACGCTGCACCGGCAGGAAGCCGAGCTGGACGCCGCGTTGCTGGCCTCGACCGGGTTGGGTAACACCGGGGAAGACATCTTCCGGCGCGGCGGGCCCTACCTGCAAAGGGGGACCGCCGATCTGGTGCCCACGGCCCAGCTGCTCGACACCTACAGCCCGGAGATCTTCTGCACCATCCACAACTACTACGACGAAGAACCCGCCGCCTATGCGACGACGGGCGGCGGCAACGGCTACGCGCTGAGGACCATGACCGAGCTGACGTCAGGGTTGGGCGGCATCCTGACCCTCCCGGGACTGGCCGGGACGGTGCTCACGCAGGGGCTCCTGGGGCTGGCCGGACTGGTCGGCGGAGCGCCGAATCCCTATGTGTTTCCGGACAATCTGCCGCGCGTGAACGCCCGCGGCGGGCCGGGAGGCGCACCGGGTTGCTGGCAGGCCATCAACCATGACCTGTGGCCCGCGCCCGAGTTGGTGCTGGACACCGGCGCCAGCCTCGCGCCGTACAACCACCTGGATACCGGCTCCCCGTACGCCATCGAGTACGTGTGGGGCCGCCAAGTCGGGGACAACACGATCAACCCATGAAAATCACCGGTTCCGCCATCAAGCTCGGCATCGTCTCGTTGGTGCTGCTGCTGATCTCCGTGTCGATCGTCGTGGTGTTCGCACAGATGCGCTTCAACCGCACCGACACCTACACCGCGGAGTTCAACAATGCGAGCGGGCTGCGCGACGGCGAGTTCGTCCGTGCCTCGGGAGTGGAGGTCGGCAAGGTCAAAAACGTGCGGCTGGTCGACGGCGGCAGGAGGGCGCAGGTGGACTTCGCCGTCGACCGCTCGATAACGCTCTACCAGTCGACGACAGCCCAGATCCGCTATCTCAATCTGTTCGCCGACCGCTACCTGGAGCTCAAACGGGGCGACGGTGAGGGCGCCGACCGCGTGCTGCCGCGGGGCGGATTCATCCCGCTCTCCCGAACTTCACCGGCGCTGGACCTCGACGCCCTGATCGGTGGTTTCAAGCCCCTGTTCCGAGCGCTCGATCCGCAGAAGGTCAACACCATCGCGTCGGCCATCATCACCGTGTTCCAGGGCCAGGGCGGCACCATCAACGACATCCTCGACCAGACCGCGCGGCTGACCGCGCACATCGCCGAGCGCGACCAGGCGATCGGCGAGGTGGTCAAGAACCTGAACGTCGTGCTGGACACCACGGTTCGTCATCGCAAGGAGTTCGACCAGACCGTCGACAACCTCGAGAAGTTGATCACCGGCCTGGCCAACCACGCCGACCCGCTGGCCGCCGGCACCGCGAACATCAGCGACGCCGCCGGAACGGTGGCCGACCTGCTGGCGGAGAACCGCGCCCTACTGCACAAGGAGATCAACTACCTGCAGGCCCTTCAGCAGCCGCTCGTCGACCAGAAGGATCAGCTGGGCGACCTGATCCACAAGACACCGACCGCGCTCAACCTGATCGGACGCAGCATCGGCCTCTACGGGGACTGGGTGAACTTCTACCTCTGCGATCTTTCAATCAGGTGGAACGGGCTGCAGGCCGGCGGCCCGGTCCGCACGGTCAGGATCTGGCAGCAGCCCACCGGCAGGTGCACCCCGCAATGAGAACGCTGACGGAATTCAACCGCGGCCGTGTCGGTCTCATGGGCATCACGGTGCTGATACTCGTCGTCGCCGTCGGCCAAAGCTTCACCAGCGTCCCGATGCTTTTTGCCAGCCCGAGCTATTACGGACAGTTCACCAACACCGGTCAACTCAACAAGGGCGACAAGGTGCGCATCACCGGCGTGAATGTCGGCAAGGTGGAGGGGTTCGCGATCGACGGCGATCACGTGCTGATCAAGTTCACCATCGGCAGCAACACCATCGGCACCGAGAGCCGGCTCGCGATCAAGACCGACACCATCCTGGGCAAGAAGGTCCTCGAGATCGAGCCGCGGGGAACCCAGACGCTGCGGCCGGGAGGCGTTCTGCCGCTGGGCCAAAGCACCACCCCCTATCAGCTCTACGACGCGAACTTCGACATCACCAAGGCCGCCGCGGGCTGGGACATCGACACCGTCAAGCGGTCGCTGAACGCCTTGACCGAGACCATCGATCAGACCTACCCGCACCTGAGCGCCACGCTCGACGGTTTGACCAAATTCTCCGACACCATCGGCAAACGCGACGAACAGATCAAGCACCTGCTCGCTCAGGCCCACCAGGTGGCCAGCGTGCTCGGTGACCGCAGCGAACAGATCAACCGGCTGCTGGTCAACGCCAAGACGCTGCTGGCCGCCTTCAACGAACGTGGACGGGCCATCGACGCCCTGCTGGGCAACATTTCCGCCTTCTCCGCCCAGGTGCAGGGGTTCATCAACGACAACCCGAACCTCAATCCCGTGCTGGAGCAGTTGCGCGCCATCAGCGATGTGCTGGTGGCGCGGAAGGACGACCTGGCTCAAACCCTCACGTATGTCAGCCAATTCGCCGCATCGCTGGGCGAATCCGTCGCATCGGGGCCGTACTTCAAGATCGTCCTGTCCAACTTGCTGCCGTACTGGATCTTGCAGCCGTTCGTCGACGCCGCCTTCAAGAAGCGTGGCATCGACCCCGAGGACTTCTGGCGCAGCGCCGGGTTGCCCGAGTTCCGCTGGCCCGACCCCAACGGCACCCGGTTCCCCAACGGGGCGCCGCCCCCCGCTCCCCCCGTGCTGGAGGGCACGCCGGATCATCCGGGACCGGCCGTCCCGCCGGGAACGGCGTGTTCGTATACCCCACCGGCCGACGCGCTGCCACGGCCGTGGAACCCGTTGCCGTGCACGGGCGTAAACGTCGGCCCGTTCGGCGGCGGCTTCCCGGCACCGATCGATGTGCAGCCGTCGCCGCCGAACCCGAACGGCCTGCCCCCGACACCGGGGATCGCGATCGCCGGGCGGCCCGGCGAGCCGCCCCCGGAGGTGCCGGGCACACCGGTGCCACTGCCCGCCCAGGCGCCGCCGGGCGCGCGCACCGATAACCTGGCGCCGGCCGGTCCGACGCCGCCACCGTCGACGTTCGCGCCCGGTCTGCCGCCGGGTCCGCCCGCGCCGCCCGGACCCGGCCAGCAACTGCCGGCGCCGCTCATCAACCCCGGCGGCACGGGAGGTAGCGGCATCACCGGAGGTAGCCAGAATTGAGCACCGCCTTCAACTTCCGCAACCCGCGGGCCCGCAGGGTCATCGGGACGCTGGCGGTGGCGCTGGCTGTTCTCGCCGGGTTCCTCGGGTTGCGGCTGTACAACAAGCTGACCACCAACACCGTGGTCGCTTACTTCCCGGAGGCGAACGCGCTCTATGCCGGGGACAAGGTCCAGATCATGGGGGTTCGCGTGGGTTCGGTCGACAAGATCGAGCCGGCCGGCGACAAGATGAAGGTGACGTTTCACTACGAGAACAAATACAAGGTGCCCGCCAACGCGTCCGCCGTGATCGTGAACCCAACTCTGGTGGCATCGCGGAATATTCAGTTGGAGCCGCCCTACACGGGTGGTCCGGTGATGGCCGATAACGCGGTGATCCCCATCGAGCGCACCCAGGTCCCCACCGAGTGGGACCAACTGCGCGAGAGCGTCGCGAACGTCATCAACAAATTGGGCCCGACACCCGAGCAGCCCAAGGGTCCGTTCGGCGATGTCATCGAGTCGTTCGCGGACGGGCTGGCCGGCAAGGGCCAGCAGATCAACACCACGCTGAACAGCCTGTCGCGGGCGTTGACCGCGCTGAACGAGGGCCGCGGCGACTTCTTCGCGGTGGTGCACAGCCTCGCGCAGTTCGTCAACGCCCTGCACAAAGACGACCAGCAGTTCGTCGCGCTGAATCAAAACCTGGCCCAGTTCACCGACAAGTTGACCGGGTCCGATCATGAGCTGGCCACTGCGATACAGCAATTCGACAGCCTGCTCTCCACCCTGCGCCCGTTCCTGGACAAGAACCGCGGGGTGCTCGCGCACGATGTCGACAACCTGGCCAACCTGACCACCACGCTGGTCCAGCCCGATCCGCTGAACGGTTTGGAGACCGCCCTGCACGTCCTGCCGACGCTGGAGACGAACCTCAGCCAGATCTACCACCCGTCGCACGGCGCGGTCATGTCCATCCCGGCGATCCCGAACTTCGCGAACCCGATGCAGTTCGTGTGCAGCATGATTCAGGCCGGCAGTCGGCTGGGCTATCAGGATTCAGCCGAACTGTGCGCGCAATACCTGGCGCCGATCCTCGACGCGATCAAGTTCAACTACCTGCCGTTCGGCTTGAACACGGGCAACACCGCCGAGACCTTGCCCAAGGACGTCGCCTACTCCGAGCCGCGGCTGCAGCCGCCCAACGGGTATAAGGACACCACCGTCCCGGGGATCTGGGTGCCGGATACGCCGTTGTCGCACCGCAACACCCAACACGGCTGGATCGTCGCCCCGGGCATGCAGGGGCAGCAGGTGGGGCCCATCACGGCGGGCCTGATGACCCCCGACTCGCTGGCAGAACTGATGGGCGGGCCCAACATCGCGCCCGTGCAGTCGACACTGCAGACCCCGCCGGGACCGCCGAACGCCTACGACCAAAACCCGATAGCGCCGGTCATCGGGCAGAACCCGCCGCAGGTGCCGATCCCGCC
>NZ_DATJPU010000117.1:0-8574 GCF_035506235.1 Mycobacterium sp. | reverse complement strand
CTCCGCGGGTTTGGTGTTCGCGTTCACCATGCTGGCGATGCTCACCAGCGATCTCAGAACCATCGGTCAGGTGGGTTCGACCGTGTGCATCGGCCTGCTGCTCGACACGCTGATCGTGCGTTCGTTCGTGGTTCCCTGCATCTTGCGAATCCTCGGGCCGTGGTTCTGGTGGCCGACGCTGGTGCGTTCCCGCCCGCTACGGCCGGCTTGAGGCCTCTATCAATCGGTGCGGGCGGTCTCGCGTGCAACGAAGACCGAGACATAGCCGATCGGGATGCCGGTTCGGGTCGCGATGCACCGTCGCGCCGCCAACTCCACCTCGGCCCGACGGCCGACGCCGACGAGCCCACCGATCTCGGGAATCCGGATCATCCACCCGCCCGCATCGCGAGCGACTTCGATGTCGAAGCACTGACCGACCGTCGGGCAGTTCACACGATGAGCGGCACGTCGCGTACGGCTGCGCCGCAATGCGTTTGGCTGCCGCAGGCTGGGCTGAATGGGCATGTCTGCTTTCCTCGGTCAGAAACGGGCCGCGGGCAAGCGTAATCCGCTTCGCGCCCAGAACCTAATCGGCCGATGTCGGAACGTTATGCATCGGCCATCAGTTGCTGGCAGAGTCGAGCTCGCCGAGGTGACCCGCTGACAAGAGGAGTGCGCCGTGACTGTCGTTTTGGTGCATGGCAATCCGGAGACCGACGCGATCTGGAACCCGCTGGTCGCCGCGCTGGGACGAACCGACGTGGTGCGGCTCTCTCCACCGGGATTCGGGGCGCCGCTGCCCGACGAGTTCCCGGCGACCTACCTCGCCTACCGCGACTGGCTCGAGGGCGAGCTGGACAGCGCCGGCGAGCCAGTCGACCTCGTCGGCCACGACTGGGGCGGCGGGCATGTGATGAACGTGGTGATGCATCGACCCGAGCTGGTGCGCAGCTGGGTCAGCGACATACTCGGTTGCTTCGACCCCGACTACGTCTGGCACGACATGGCGCAGGTGTGGCAGACACCCGACGAGGGCGAGAAACTGGTGGACGCCTTGATGGGCGGGACGCTCGAGGAGCGCGCCGCCCGGATGGTCGAAATCGGCGGGATGCCCGCCGATATCGCAGCCTCGGTCGCAGCGGCGCAGGGTCCGGAGATGGGCCGGGCGATCCTGCTGCTCTACCGTTCGGCCCGGCAGCCGGGGATGGCCGAGGCCGGTCGCGAACTGGATAAGGCCGCGGCTCGACCCGGCCTGTCCATCCTGGCCACCGAGGACACCTACGTCGGCTCGGAAGCCATGCGGCGTCGGGCGGCTGAACGCGCCGGAGCCCGCACGG
Organism: Mycobacterium sp.; assembly: GCF_035506235.1. Lineage (GTDB taxonomy): Bacteria > Actinomycetota > Actinomycetes > Mycobacteriales > Mycobacteriaceae > Mycobacterium. The sequence goes on along the minus strand of NZ_DATJPU010000117.1, from coordinate 7,255 downwards.
AGGTGCTCGACGGGCTGGGACATTGGTGGATGCTGCAGGACCCGGCGCGGGTCGCCGCGGCCCTCACGCGGTTCTGGGAAGGGCTCGACTGAGCGCACGCTAGCGGGCGCCCTTCCCGTTGTCGACGCGATAGACGGCGCCGTGGACGGCGGCCGCGGCATCGCTGGCAAGGAACGCGATCACGTTCGCAACGTCGAGGGGCTGCATCATGCCGCGCGGCGAGGCCGTGCGCATGATCAGCTCGTAGTTCGGGTTGTCCGGCGCACTGAACTGTTCGATTTGCGGTGTCAGCATGCCCCCCGGGCATACCGCATTGACCCGCAGGCGATCGGCTGTGTACTCCACCGCCAAAGCGCGAGTGAGCCCGATCAGCCCGTGCTTGGCCGCGCAGTAGCCGGCCGAATAAGCCTGGCCCTCGACGCCTGCGATAGAACTGACGTTGACGATGTTGCCGCCCCGCTCGAGCAGATGGGGCAGCGCGGCCCGACACAAGTAGAACGGCCCGTTCAGATTGACCGCGAGGTCTTGCGCCCAGTCGTCGTCGGTCATCGACTCCGTCCGGCGCATCTGGTGTCGCCCGGCGATGTTAATCAGGACGTCCAGCCCGCCGAACTCCTGGACGCACCGTTCGACCGCGTCCCTGCACGCCTGCGCCGAAGCGACATTCCACCGGCGCGTAGGAGCCCCGTTCCACGTCGGCGAACACCTCGGCCAAGCGTCCGGTATCCCGGCCGATCCCGAAAATCGTTGCGCCCTGCCGGGAAAGCAGCCGGGCCGTCTCAGCCCCAAGGCCCGACGACGCTCCGGTGACCAGGATGACCTTGCCCTGTAGTGGTGACATACGGCGCAACGCTACGAGACAATCACCTGATGTCCAACGAACCCCCACCTCCACCGCGTCCCGCACCAAAGCCGCCGCGGGCGCACGTCACACCCGAGGAGTTGGAAAGGTTCGGCGACGAGGAGCAGGCACGCGCGGCGTCGGACGAGCGGCGGCTCCGCGACGAGCAACCCCCGCATCACCGCTAGCCTATTTCCTCACCAGATCTTCTGTGAGGGCCTGGTCAGCCAGGTCCGCGAGTTCTTTGCCTTTCGTCTCCGGTCCTAGCAAGTAGCCGCCCAGCGTCAACGCCCAGAGGCCGGCGAGCGCCAGGTATGGCGTCTCCAGCCCGTAATGCGTTATGCCCCAGCCGACCACGGCCGGAGCCGCGATGGAGACGACGCGGCCACCACCGACTGCGATTCCGAAACCGGTGCCGCGCAACACCGTTGGGAAAAGCTCGGAGACGTAGGTGTCGCCGACGCCCCAAAGCCAGCCGAGGGTGGCGATGGCGATCGCCCCGAAGACCAGGTATCGGTCCAACGAGTGAGAGGTGGCGGCCAGGATGGTTGAGAAGAACTCGATGACCGCGGCAAGGATCGCCGAGGGGCGCCGGCCCACCCAATCGGCAAGCGCGGTCCCCAGGTAGACGAAGACCAGTTGCAGCAAGAAGAACACAAGTGCGTAGCGGATGGCGTCGATCGGGGATGCGTGGAACCTCTTCACGATGTAGGTCGTCAAAAAGACCGTCACGCCCCAGTAGCCGACTGCGTTGGCGGTGTAGATGAGCCAGCCGGCGACGAGTCGTCGCCGCACGCCGGGAAGTTTCCAAAGCCGCGGCCTCGCAACCCCGTGGACGATCTTGGTCTGTACGTCGGTGTAGCGGTGCGATTCCCTGATCCCTCGCCGGACCAGGAACAAGACGATGGCCGGGACGATCGCCACGATGAACGCCGATTGCCAGCCGAAGTGCGGAACCAGCGCCAGGGCGACGGCCGCGGCCAGGACGTAGCCCAGTGAGAACAAGGAGAAGATGACGCCGCCGACACCAAGGGCCCGGGTCTTGGCAGGCCAAACCTCGGCGGTGTATGGCGCGCCGACCGCGAGCTCTCCGGCACCGCCCGCGCCGGTGAGGAAACGCAGTCCCGTGAAGGCGGCGATGTTCGTAGTGAGTCCGGCCAGGGAAGTGGTGATGCCGTAGAGCAGGATCGACGCCCCGAGCGTGGTCTTACGCCCCCACCTGTCTGCCGCGTATCCGAATCCGATGGTGCCGATGGTGTAGCCCAACAGGAAGATCGAACCGATGTACCCGGCCTCGGCGTCGGTGATGTGCAAGGTTCTTTTGATGTCCGGCAGCACCAGACCGTAGATGTTGACCGCATAGGAATCGAAGCCATAGCCCAACCCGGCCGTCACCGCGACGAAGAGGGCCTGTTTGAAAGTAGCAGGTGTGGCCCGGGGTATCTGGGTCGCGATGCCGCCCACGCTGGATGTCATCCCGGAAAGGTATGCATCCGGGCTCGTGGCGCGGAAGGATCACGATCCGCTTGATCAGAACGGATTTTTTTCCGTACTCAGTTCTCCACAAGATCGGGGATAGGCTCCGCGCCCGTCAGCCAGTGGCGTCCGGTCCGGCGGGCTGCCTCCCACTTGGGGAGGCTCACCGCATCGTCCTGGCCCAGGTCCTCGGGGGTCGGGCCGATGCGCTCGGCCAGCGCAGCGAGGGCAGCCAGATCGAAGTTGTACACCTCGGCTGCTGCCAGCCCCAGCATCTGTCGCGTCTCCTCTATGGGGATGTCCCAGAAGGAGCGATGCAACCAGTCGCGGGTGTGCGGCCACGTTCCCTCCGGATGTGGAAAGTCATTGCCCCACAGCATGTTCGACACGCCGATTTCATAGCGTCGCGCCAGCTCCCTGCGCTCCGTCGTGGTGGCCCCGATGAAACAGTTCCGGTCGAAGTAGGCCGAGGGCGGCATCCTCAGATCGCCCTCCATCTGACGGCTCATCTTCTTGGCCGAGTGCTCACGCAGGTACCGCGTGTCCATCAGCCAGAGCAGGTCATTGGCCCAAAACGCACCGCACTCCGTGACCCCCCAGCGCAGCCCGGGGAAGCGCTCGAACACGCCCGACCACAGCGCGAACCACAGGGGACGGGCGCCCCACCAGCGCACCTCGGTGACATAGATGCCCAGGTGCCCTCCGTACTCTTCCTGCGGGGCGGGACCGGAGTGGGTGTGTACCGGCATCTGCAGGTCCTGGCAGGCGGCCCAGACCTTGTCGTAGCGACGGTCGTGGTAGGGCGGATAGCCGACCCAGCGCGCCGGGATCAGGATCCCGCCCCGCAGCCCGGACTCCGCCGCTCGAGTGATCTCGGCTACCGCCGCGTCGACGTCCGCCAGTATCGGCACGACCGCAACCCCGGCCCGCCGCTCGGGGCTGTGGCTGCACAGCTCGGCCAACCAGCGGTTGTGGGCCCGCGCCCCGGCCATGGCGCGCCCCGGGTCGAGGTCGCCCGACTGGCCCAGGCCGGCCCCGAACGGAGCCCCGGCGACCCCGGTCACGGCGTCGGCGTCGGGGAAGATCACCTCGCCGACCACCCCGTCGCCGTCTAATTCCTTGTCCCGCAGTCCCACATCCCATCCGCCGGCGATGCCGTCGCCATGCTCGGAGAACCACTGCTCGGCGAACTGTTCGTCGATGAATCCCCCCGCCTGGGCCGCGGCGGTCTTCTCGGCCAGGTAGACCTCGAAGTCCTCCCGGTATTCCGGGTCGACGTATTCGCGGTACTGCTCGGTCGGGAGCTCGGCATGACAGTCTGCGGAGATGATGAGATACGGGTCCACTGTGGTCCTTTCGCTACCAGGCACGGATGGGGTCGGGCTCGAAGACGGTGCTGCTCGCGTCGGCGGGCACGGCCGCCAGCGGCTCGGCGACCTCGGCGACGGTCGGCCCTATTCGGTTGACCAGGGGCGCGAGGGCCTCGAGGTCGAAGCCGTACACGGTCGCCGCGTTCCCGCCCACCATGGCCGCCACCTCGTCGGCCGGGACGCCGCTGAAGGTGTGCCGCAACGCCTCTCGGGTGTAGGGAGCGGTGCCCTCCAAGTGCGGGTAGTCGCTTCCCCACATGATCTTCTCGACGCCGATCCGGTGGCGCTCGGCACATTCGACGGGTCGCATGAAGCTCGCGCCGACGTAGCACTGGCGAGACCAGTACTCACTGGGCTTGCGGGTCAGCGAGCCGGCGGTGGGCCCGGCGAAGCGGGCGATCGCCGAGTTCGCTCGCCCGTAGCGGGCCGCGGCCACGTCGAGCGAGTCGAGGGTCGCCGGTATCCACCCGGCGCCCTGCTCGGTGAACACGACGGTGAGGTCGGGATGGCGATCCAGTGCGCCGCTGAAGATCAGGTGCCACAGCGCCCGGTGCGCGAACCAATGTGTCTCGTACACCCACACCGCAAACGAGCTGCCCCATCCGTCCGTCGGGTTGGGTCCGGCGTTGCCGCCGTGGTGGTTGACCACCAGACCCGCCTCCGCGCAGGCCGCCCACAGCGGCTCCCAGTGCTCGGCGTAGAGCTGGGGGATGCCGGCACCCGGGGGGATCCCGGGCAGCAGCACACCGCCGCGCAGGCCCAACTTGGCGATCTGCGCTATCTCGGCGACGGCCTCGTCGAGGTCCCCGAGCAGGATCTGGCCCACCCCGGCGCGCCGCTCGGGCGATAACGAGCAGAAGTCGGCCAACCAGCGATTGTGCGCGCGCAGGCCGGCCCAGCGCAGCTCGAGCTCCGGGGCGGTAACCGGTTGGGGGGCAGCCAGGCTCGCCTGGGGGAAGAACGGCGGCACGGTATTGGGAAAGAGGACCTCCCCCGCGATGCCTTCGGAATCGAGCTCCGAATTGCGTCGATCGCCGTTCCAGTTTCGCTCGGCGTCGGCCTCCGTCAGGTCGCCGAACGGGTTGACGTATGTCTTTGCCCAGCCGTCGAATTCGTCCCTGTATTGCGGATCGAGGTACTCGCGGTAGTCGAGCAGGTCAGCACCGGCATGGCAGTCGGCCGAAATGACCGTGTACCGCTCCATGGCGCGCTAGGCCCGTGCCGGCTCGGGCCTGGGGGCCGCGAGCAGCGCCACGTCGTCGTAGCGCTGGTGCACGTACGGCAGCAGCCATTCCTGCGGAACCCGCGCCGCGATCCGACCCACCTGAATGGTGCGCCGGCGACACCAGGTGATCGACCTGATTTGGCGAATCACGATGTCGGCCACCGGGTCCAGCGGCGACTCTCCCAACTCGACGGTGCCGTCGATGTTCTCCAGCAGCTCGTAGTGCCGGTGGTATTCGCCGTAGACCAAATGGGGGTCGGTGATGCCGCTGCCGTCGGGGGCGCGGAGGAACTTGAAGTAGAACTCGGTGTTCACCTGGTCGGGCGGCAACTCCGCCGGGCCGGTGATCCGCCCGTTTACCCGGATGAGCTGATAGCCCAGCCGGTCAACGGTGGCGGTAACGCGATCGCCGTCGCGCTCCACCCCGATGTGAGCGAGTTTCTTTGGCTCGCCGAAGGTTTCGCGCCCACCCGTGACCGACTGCTCGGTGGACTGGGGCATGAAGAGGGGGTAGTCGCCCTCAAGTTCGCCGTGCCGGGCGGTCACCGAAAACACCGCCGACCCGAACGGCGGCCTGCCTTCTATCCGGACCCGCTGAAGCTGGATTCGCACCAGTGGTTCGGCCGCCGGCTCCAGCGGCTTGGGCAGCACGGCCGCGACAATCTCCGGATCGGTGAGATACGCGATAGTCACCGCCTCGGTGGCGATGGGCGCCTTGGTGGCATCGACCTCGTGGTCGACCTGCGCCTCGGGTGGACGAGGACCGTAGCGAACTCCGTTGGTGCTCAAGGTTTTCCTCCTTCGGTTTCCCGTGCGTTCTCGGCATGCCGGCCGAGGACGTCGACCAGGTAGTTAGGCTCGCCGCGAGCGATGATCGATGCCGCCTTGCTGCTCACGACCTGATCGGCGGGTGTGGGCAGCCCCATCATCCAGAAGCGGTCCGCCCGAATTCCGTCCACGACCAGGTCGGCGACCGTCTCGAGCGGGGTGAACTCGACACGTGCGCCGGCGGACTCGAAGCGGGCCACCACCTTTGCCAGGGTCTGGTCGGGTGTGCGGCGATCCTGGGTCGCGGCATAGCGCTCCGGGCGGTGCCGCCACGACTCCCAGATGCCGGTGTTCAAAAAGCCGCCGGGGAAAAGGACGTGCGCCCGCACCCGCGCCCCCGTCATCTGCAGGTGGGTGTAGAGGCTTTCGGTCAGGCAGAGCACTGCGGCCTTGGTCATCGGGTAGACCGCCGTGGCCGGCCCGCCCATGGCCCCCCGGGCAATCGGCGCGAACCCGCCGTTGCCCGAGCAGGTGTTGACCACATGTCCTTCGCCCTGCTCGAGCAGGATGGGCACGAAAGCCTTGATGCCGTGGATGACGCCCAGCACGTTGACGTCGATCCCCCAGCGCCAGTCGGCCAGGTCGTGTTCCCACATGTAGCCCTCGGAGACCCCGCCGGTGCCGGCGTTGTTGCACACGATGTGCACCGCGCCGAAGCGGTCGAGCGCCTCCTTGGCGAGTGATTCGACCGAGGAATAGTCGGTGACGTCGGTAACCACCCCGACCGCCTCGATGCCCTCGTCCGCCAGCGCCCGGGTCGCCTCGTCGAGCGGTTCGGCGAGGACGTCGGCCAGCATCACCTTCATGCCTTCGCGGCCGAAGCGCCTGCCCATGGCTTGGCCAATGCCTCCGGCTCCCCCGGTTACGACCGCTACCTTGCCCTGAAGGTCCGTCATCGTGGCCATCGTCACATGGTCGCGCAGGGCACCGCAAGCAGTCGCACTATGCGACTATTGGCTCCGTGGCGCCGCGTCCCTCCCCACAGACCGAACGCGTCGTGAACCTGTTTGAGCACCTGGCGGGCGATGGCAGCCGGGGCATGACATTGGCCGAGGTATCGCGCCACTTGAGCGTTCACAAAGCCAGCTGCCACTCGATGCTGTCCGAACTGCTGCGGGCCGGTTGGCTGCTGCGCGACCCGGTCCGCAAGACCTACCACCTCGGTCCCGCCCTGGTCCGGCTCGGCCGGGAGGCGGCCGGGCGCTATCCGGCCCTGGTGTTGGCCCGCTCCGCGATGGCCGACCTGTCGGCCGCGACAGGCGCACACTGCGTTGCCTTCTCGGTAAGCGATGACTACTCGACTGTCGTCGATCAGGTCCGAAGCCGTCATGGCGGCGGCCACCCGATGCCGGTCGGCACCCAGTTCCCCCACCGCCCGCCGTATGGGGCGTCGATCGTTGCCTGGGCCGGGCCGGAGGCTCGGGAGCGCTGGCTGGCCACCCTGCCCGAGGACGTGCGCGATCGTTACCGCGAGGCCATCACCAACGCCAAGCGGCGTGGCTACGCGGTCGGTCT
>NZ_DATJPU010000116.1:0-3263 GCF_035506235.1 Mycobacterium sp. | reverse complement strand
TGCATCGCCTCCGCGGCACCGACAACATCGCCGAAGCCTGCAGGCTCACCGCCTTCAGCCCCGACCGCGGCCTTGAACTCCTCACCCAACATCAAATCAGCAGGTCACAAGCCTGCTAGTCAACAACGCCGGACCCCTGGGGGTGTCAGCTCGCCGCGCGAGCGATAGAGCCGTCCCCGAGTGTCCTCCCGAGCCTGCCTGTCGCTGGTCGTGGTCACGGATCATTTGGCGATAAACCAGATCGGATAGGCGGCGTTTTGAGGCATCGCATGGCTTCCTGTTTGCTTTTGCCTTCGGCGCGTTTGCGCAGGAAGTAGGCGTGTCCTGCGATGTGGATTCGGAGGCATTAGTTGAGTTGGCGGTCTCCGGCGCGGGAGAGCCGGTGGCGGATGACGACCACGACCGCATCACCACAACGACGATGCCGTCACCACACCCAGCACGACACCGCTGAACACCCTACTCAAAGTCTGTGATACGTTTAGACTCGTCTAAAAAGTATGTAGACTTAGGCAAATGTGGATTATCGGTTTCCTAGGGTTTGGCCGTCTTGATCGCCACGATAAGGAGAGAATAGTGCTGGGCGGTTGTCACGGGGCGTTGGTCGCGGTGATCCGGTGACCGGTGAGAGTGCTCATGGGCCGGGCACGACGTACGGAGGAGACGTTTCGGCCAACGAACGCCGCCGCAATCACGACTTGCCACGCGCTAAGGCCGCGCTGCCGCTCGAACATCAACACAGCATTCGCACGGTGAATTCGCTTCGGGTGCTGTGGCTTTCGCCGTGGATGCGGCCTTTTGCGCGCGTTCGGGCCGAAGCCCTGCGCCGACGGGGTGTCGACGTTCTGCTGGTGACCACCGACAATTACCACCCGGAATCGGACGCGGCCCGTGATTACGAGCTGGTGCTCGATCCACGGTTTCGCAGGGCTGCGACCTGGCCTGCCCACTTCGCGGCCTGGCGCCGGGTCCGCCAGTATCGGCCCGATATCGTGATCGCCGAGCTGGTCACCGATCCGCGCTGGATCGCATTGGCCGGGTCAGCGCCGCGTGTTCAGTCGGTGCACGACGACGCTCCCAAGGACACCACAGAAGAGCGGCTTCCCTACCGGCTTCCCTACCGGCTTGCCGTATTCGACCGCTGGGGCGCGCGTTCGACAGCCACCATCACCCACAGCGACTATGTCGCAGCCGCCGTTGCCACCCGGCGTGATGTACGCGGCACCCCGATACACGTGGTGCCGCTTACCAGCGACCTCGATGCGGCCCTGGTTCCTCAGCTTGTCGGCCCCGAAGGGCGGCACGACTTCGTGATGCACGGCCGGCTCAACCCGTACAAAAACGTGGACGTGGTGCTGGAGGCCTGGCAGCAGCATGTTGCCGGCGGCGGCTGGCGCGGTGACGATCTGGTATTCATCGGTGACGGGGAGGCTATCCCCCGCACCCTACCGAAGCACACCCGGTGGCGCCCCGGCAGGTACCGTTACTGCGACGTCATCACGACACTGGCCTCCGCGAAGGGTACAATCGTCCACTGCCGGCGTGCCTCGCAAAGCCTCGCGCAAGTGCTGTCGCTGCAGCTGGGCGTCATGCCGATCATTTCTACGGCCGGTGCGCTGCCCGAATACCAGCCGCCGGGCTGCCCACCGGTCGGTATCGACGACGTCGCCGGGCTCGCCACCGCGTTTGACGAGCTGGCCGATCCAGTCACTGCGACACTGCGCGGAGCCGCGGCAGCGCGCCACTACGCGCAGCGGTTCGCCGTCGACAGGGCCACGGATCGCCTGCTGAACGTGCTCACCGAAGTGCTGGCCGCTCGCTCGCCAGCGGCTCCCACCAACAGGGGGACGCCGTGACCCCGGAACGGTTGGCATCGTTTCGACACGCAGGTTGGCCGGGGTAGTGACTGCTGTCCGGGCCTTCAGCCGCCCTCACCGCGGCAATACGATCTTGGAGCCGAAATCCGGTTGGGTGCGAGCGAGCTTCGACCGGTTCGTGGCGATCCGCCGCTTCGGCGCCTTGGATGGTTTGCGGGCGGTGAACGTGATCGCGGTGGTTTGCGACCACACCTCGGGCACGCCCGGTCCGTTGTTCACGCACAAGGGCTTAGCTTCCTGTGGGTGCAACTCTTCTTTGGCGATCCAGGCCGACAGGATCTGCGCGCTGGGGTCTTCGGCGTAGATGCGGTTCCACATTCTGGTAAAGGCTTTGTCGGACAGGCGTTCTCGGGCAGTCAGCAGCCGGCGCCGGTTGGCCCATTCCGGGTCGAGTTTGCGGCCGCGCCGCTCCCGCAGGTCAAACTCAGTGAAGGGTGTTTGGAAAGCACAACGTATTGGGAGTTAGCCGTGTTGATATCCTCGGGCTCAAAGTCCTGGGCAGGGCCCAGTATGGGTTTGCCGTCGGCGTTTCGGAGTTCACCATTTCCGCCCGCATGGACGAATACGGCGTTGGATTCGGGCAGCCCCGGAGGCGCGCCAGCGTAGGTCATGCGCATAATCCCGCTAGCGGAGAAATAGGTGACCCCTAGCATGGCGGCGTCCGCCCGGTCAAACCATTTGCTGCCCAGCGTGTTCCAGTGTTCAGCCTCGTCGGCGGCCTCGGCAGCCGGCAGCCCGGACGCCAGCATTTCCTCGTACGAGGGCCAGCCCACCTCGCCGATGGCCCCGCGCACATGATTGCGACTCAGCCAGTCGACGAACGTGTCGAGCCGGTGCAAGTTCCAGTCGTCGAACGCCTGACCGCCTGTGGTGCCGTCGCGTTGAAATTTGTTGGCCCAGTACGAGTAACGAAGTTGGGGAACCGGTTGCCGCGGAAATCCGTATCCGCCGGTCCAGTCGAAATACTGGTGGGCCGAGTACACGACGTCATGTCGTGGATCCTTGATCCAGGCGCGCGGGTGCTTATCAGGAAACGTGTCGACGTTGGACCAGCTGATGCCCTCGATCATCAGTTGGTGGTGGTCTCCGGTCTGCCGCACCGCATCGACGGCGGCCTGAGAGAACCGCTCCCAGATGACGGCATCGGCGCGGGTCTCAGTGCCGTCGCTTGAGAGGTCGTTCGGCTCGTTCATCAGGTCGTAGGCCGCCACGCCCGCGGTGTCCTTGAACCTGGCGGCCAGTCTCGTCCACACGTTCGCGAACTGGTCGCTGCTGATTCCGCGAGAACATGCCACCACCGAACCATCGGACTGGTGGTAGGTGCAGCCTTCCATCAGGTCGATGATCACATCGATACCCGCGGCGCGTGCCCGGGAGATCTCCGTC
>NZ_DATJPU010000115.1:0-14605 GCF_035506235.1 Mycobacterium sp. | reverse complement strand
CGCCAAAACGCCTCCAGGGTGCCCGGCAGCGGCGGCGCGACCTCGGCTGCACCGTTGGCGCGATCGTGTTTCCATTCGGCGATCAGCGCCTCCCGATGAGACGCCAAGGCCGCGTCGAACTTCGCCGCACCCAGGTGATCGAGTGTGATCCGGTAGCAGCTGCCCTGCTCGTTGGTGGTCTTGGTGAGCGAAGGCTCGGGTTGGGGTCGCGGTTCGGGATCGGGTCGGGGTTCGAGCTTGACCGCGGTGCGCAGCTGATTGACCGTGGCGACCCGCGCCAGCTGTGCGTAGTGCTCATCGGAGCCCGCCCCGGCGCGTGCGGCGATGACACCGACCTGATCCAGCGACAGCCGACCCTCCCGCATGCCCGCCGCGCAGCGCGGGAACTCCGCCCGCCGGTGCGCGATGGTGGCGATGGTGTGGGCGTTGGCCGAGGACGCGCCCAGCTTCCAGGCCACCAACGCCGCCACCGAGCGGGCGCCGGTCATCCCGCACAGCTCGTCGCGCTCGATCTCAGCGACGATGTCCACGAGGCGCCCATCAATGGCGTTGCGCTGCCCGGCCAACTCCGCCAACTCCTCAAACAACACCGCCAGGCGCTCTTTCGGGCTCACCGCCACAGCAGACGATGCGGTCGAAGACATAACCCCATCATCACAGCGGGGTACGACAAAACTCGGCCGCGCGATCCGCGTCAGGGTCCACTGAGCATCAGAAAGCAACCGAACCGCAACTGTGGACAAGCCCGCCCACTAGGAATTCACGAGTGCTCGGAGTTCAGCTGCCGGAGGGCTTGGATGCGGGCCTGGATCTGCTCGCGCGTCGCCGCGGCGATGGGCGGCCCGCCGCAGCGACGGCGAAGTTCGTTGTGGATCCACCCGTGTGGTCTGCCGGTGCGGTGGTGGGTTGCCGAGACGAGGGTGTTGAGCTCGCGCCGCAGGTCACGGAGCTGGCCGTGCATCGGGAACGACGCCGGCGCCCCATCCTGGGCCGCTCCCGTGGCCGCCCGCTTCTTGAGCTGCTCGTCTTGGCGTTGGTGCAACAGGGCCCGCATCTGGTCGGCGTCGAGCAACCCCGGGATGCCGAGGTAATCGGCCTCCTCGTCGCTGCCGGCCGGGGCGGCGGTCCCGAACGAGGATCCGTCGAAGATGACCTGATCCAGCTCGGCGTCGGCACCCAGCGAGGTGAAACCCTTGTCGGCTTCGGCCTTTTCGGTCTGGGTTCTGGTGGCCGGATCGCCGTCGAGGGGATCGTCACCCTCGCGGTGCGGTTGCCCGAGCACGTGGTTGCGCTGGGCCTCCAGCTCGCTGGCGAGCTGCAGCAGGCTGGGCACCGACGGCACGAAGATGCTCGCGGTTTCGCCCGGCCGGCGCGAGCGCACGAACCGGCCGATGGCCTGCGCGAAGAACAGCGGCGTCGAGGCGCTGGTGGCGTAGATCCCGACCGACAGCCGCGGCACGTCGACGCCCTCGGAGACCATCCGCACCGCGACCAGCCACCGGCCGGTGCTTTCGGCGAATTCGGTGATCTTGGCCGACGATCCGGGATCGTCGGACAGCACGACCGTCGGCGCCTCCCCGGTGAGCTTGGTCAGCAGGGCGGCGTACGCACGCGCCGCGGCGCGATCGGAGGCGATGATCATGCCGCCGGCGTCGGGCACGTGGGCCCGCTTCTGGCGCAGCCGCTCGTCGGCGGCCGCGATCACCGCGGGCATCCATTCGCCGGCCGGGTCGAGGGCGGTGCGCCACGCCCGCGCCGTCTGCTCGGCGGACAGCGGCTCGCCCAGTCGCGCGGCATGCTCCTCGCCGGCGCTGTCGCGCCACCGGGCCTGCCCCGAATAGACGAGGAACACCACCGGCCGGACCACCCCGTCGGCCAGGGCGTCGGCGTAGCCGTAGGTGTGGTCGGCCCGCGACCGCAGCACCCCGTCGGCACCGGATTCGTAGGTGACGAACGGGATGGGGCTGTCGTCGCTGCGAAACGGGGTGCCCGTCAGGGCGAGCCGGCGGGTGGCGTCGCCGAACGCCTCGCGAATGGCCTCGCCCCAGGTCTTGGCGTCACCGCCGTGATGTATCTCGTCGAAGACGACCAGGGTCTTGCGCTGCTCGGTGCGCACCCGGTGCAGCGTCGGGTGCGCGGCGACCTGGGCGTAGGTCACCATCACGCCGTGAAACTCCGGTGAGGTCTGGGGGTTGGTGTTGGAGAACCTCGGGTCCAGCGCAAGGCCATGGCGGCCCGCGGCCAGCGCCCACTGCACCTTGAGGTGCTCGGTGGGCACCACGACGGTGATCTGCTCGACGGCGCGCGGGCCCAGCAGCTCGGCCGCCACCCGAAGCGCAAACGTCGTCTTCCCGGAGCCCGGGGTGGCGACGGCCAGGAAATCGCGCGGCTGGGCGGTGAGGTAGCGCACCAGCGCCCTGCGCTGCCAGCCGCGCAACGGCAAGCCGGTGTCGTGGCCGTTCGTGCTGACCGGTTGCAACGAAACAGCTCCCCCCAGAGTTGCGTGGTCGGCGCGGCCGGCTCGGTTCGACGGCGGCTGTGAAATGTAGCATGCCAACGCTTTTCGGCGCAGCAGCGACGCGAGTCAGACGGCGTGGCCCGCCAGGTCGCGGGCTTCCAGCCACGCGTGGATGCGGGTGGCGACGTCAGCCCAGCCCGGTTCGAGCATCATGTTGTGGCCCATGTCGAAGAACTCCGGCTCGGTCCGGTAGGCGCGCGCCGTGGCCCGCACCGCGCGCACGCTGACGAAGCCGTCGCGCACGCCGCCGAGGACCAGCATCGGCGTGGTCACCTGTTGGGTCTTGACCCGGCGGAACATCGGATCCCTCATCGCCGCACGGATGCTCTCGGCCCCGGCGCGTTCCCAGCAGGATTCGACGATGCCCTGCGGCGTGTCGGCGCAGAAGAGGTATTCGCGGGCGAGCGCCGCGGAGCTGAGGAATCGGACCAACGTGGGGTCGTTGAACGAATGCACGGTCATCCACGGGCGGCGGCGCCAGACGCGCAGCGCCGCGCCGAGCACGCCAGTCGGCGGCAGCGAGCCCACGAGCACGGCGGCCGGGGCGTCTGCGTCCTCGAGGTAGCGCTGGATCGTGTAGCCGCCCAGGGAATGGCCGATCAGGACGGGGGCGCCCCCCAGGTCGTCGGCCACCGAGCGGACGTCGTCGACGTAGTCGGCGATGGAAACCCTGTGCAAGGGCTTCCCCGTGGGGCTGGCGCCGTGCCCGCGCAGGCTCATCGCGACCGCGCGGTAGCCGGCGTCGGCGAAGAAGTCCAGGAAGTGGTCGTCCCAGCACCACGCGCCGTGCCAGCCGCCGTGCACGAACAGCAGCGGCACCGGGTGCGCGTCGCTGCAGCAGCCCTTGTCGATCACCTCGAGCATGAGCTGACCATCGCCAGGGGGTCCCCTCCGCGTCAAGCCCCAAGCGTGGTTGCGGCGTCGCGGTCACTGTCGCCCCGACGGACACGGCGCTCGCGCCCGCTAGGCTTGCGGGGTGTTTGAATCGCTGTCCGACCGATTGACCGGTGCCCTTCAGGGGCTGCGCGGCAAGGGTCGACTGACCGACGCCGATATCGAGGCGACCACCCGCGAGATCCGGCTGGCGCTGCTGGAAGCCGACGTCTCCCTGCCAGTGGTGCGGGCGTTCGTCGGCCGGATCAAGGAGCGCGCCAAGGGCGCCGATGTCTCGGGCGCGCTGAACCCGGCGCAACAGGTCGTCAAGATCGTCAACGAGGAACTCATCGGCATCCTGGGCGGCGAGACCCGCCAGCTGGCGTACGCGAAAACGCCGCCGACGGTCGTGATGCTGGCCGGCCTGCAGGGTTCCGGTAAAACGTCGCTGGCCGGCAAGCTGGCCGCGTGGCTGCGCGGCCAGGGGCACACGCCGCTGCTGGTGGCCTGCGACCTGCAGCGGCCCGCCGCGGTCAACCAGCTGCAGGTCGTGGGCGAGCGCGCCGGGGTGCCGGTGTTCGCTCCGCATCCCGGCGCCGGGGCACCGGGGCCCGACGCCGGGCCCCCCGACCCGGTCGCCGTAGCGGCGGCGGGGCTGGCGGAGGCCCGGGCCAAGCACTTCGACGTCGTCATCGTCGACACCGCCGGCCGGCTGGGCATCGACGACGAGCTGATGGCCCAGGCCGCCGCCATCCGCGACGCCATCAACCCCGACGAGGTGCTGTTCGTCCTGGACGCGATGATCGGCCAGGACGCCGTCACCACCGCGGAAGCTTTCCGCGAGGGCGTCGGGTTCACCGGGGTAGTGCTGACCAAGCTCGACGGTGACGCCCGCGGTGGCGCCGCGCTGTCGGTGCGCGAGGTGACCGGCGTGCCGATCCTGTTCGCCTCCAGCGGCGAGAAGCTGGAGGACTTCGACGTCTTCCACCCCGACCGGATGGCCAGCCGAATTCTGGGCATGGGCGACGTGCTGACCCTGATCGAGCAGGCCGAGCAGGTCTTCGACGCGCAGCGCGCCGAGGAGGCCGCCGCCAAGATCGGCAGCGGCGAGCTGACGCTGGAGGACTTCCTCGAGCAGATGCTCGCCATCCGCAAGATGGGCCCGATCGGCAACCTGCTGGGCATGCTGCCCGGCGCCGGCCAGATGAAGGAGGCCCTGGCCGAGGTCGACGACAAGCAGCTCGACCGGCTGCAGGCCATCATCCGCGGGATGACGCCCCAGGAGCGGGCCGACCCGAAGATCATCAACGCGTCGCGCCGGCTTCGCATCGCCAACGGCTCGGGGGTGACGGTGTCGGACGTGAACCAGCTGGTCGACCGCTTCTTCGAAGCCCGCAAGATGATGTCGTCCATGCTCGGCGGCATGGGCATCCCCGGCATCGGCCGCAAGTCGTCAACCCGAAAGGGCAAAGGCGCCAAGGGCAAGAAGGGCAAGAAGGGAGCCCGCGGACCCACGCCGCCGAAGGCCAGGAACCCGCTCATGCAGGGCACGCCGGGCATGCCTGCGGGCTTCCCCGATCTGTCGCAGATGCCCGAAGGCCTCAACGAGCTGCCGCCCGGGCTGGCCGACTTCGATTTGTCCAAACTGAAGTTCCCGGGCACCCCAGGACGAAAGTAGCCGCGCGTGCGCATGCACGTGCGCGGCCGGGGGCTGCCCGACGAGACCGAGCTACGGCTGTGGATCGTCGACGGCCGCATCAGCACGGAACCCGTCGTCGGTGCCGACACCGTCTTCGACGGCGGCTGGATTGTCCCCGGTCTGGTCGACGCGCACTGCCACGTCGGGCTTGGCGACGACGGCGAGATCCCGCTCGCGGACGCGATCGGCCAGGCCGAGGCCGAACGCGATGTCGGCGCGCTGCTTTTGCGCGACTGCGGCGCCCCGACCGACACCCGCAGCCTCGACGACCGCGACGACCTGCCGCGCATCATCCGGGCCGGAAAGCACCTGGCCAGGCCCAAACGCTATTCGCGGGGCTTCGCGGACGAGCTCGAAGACGAATCCCAGCTGCCCGAGGCGGTGGCCCGCGAGGCCAAGCGCGGCGACGGCTGGGTCAAGCTGGTCGGCGACTGGATCGACCGCGGCGTCGGCGACCTGGCTCCGCTGTGGTCCGACGACGTGCTCGAAGCCGCGATCGCTGCCGCCCACGAGCACGGTGCACGCGTCACCGCGCACGTCTTCAGCGAGGACGCGCTGCCCGGACTGATCAACGCCGGCATCGACTGCATCGAACACGGCACCGGGCTCACCGACGACGCGATCGCCCTGATGGTCGAGCGCGGGACCGCGCTGGTGCCCACCCTGATCAACACGCTCGAGAACTTTCCGGGCATCGCGGAGTCCGCGGGTCGCTACCCGGCATATGCCGCTCACATGCGCGACCTGCACGCCCGCTGCCGCGCGCGGACGGCCGCCGCGCGCGAGGCGGGCGTGCCGTTGTACGCCGGCAGCGACGCGGGCAGCATGATCGCGCACGGGCGGATCGCCGACGAGGTCGAGGCCCTCAAGGGCATCGGGATGAGCCCGACGGAGGCCCTGGGCGCGGCGTGCTGGGATGCCCGCCGGTGGCTGGGCCGGCCCGGTCTGGAATACGGGGCGTCGGCCGACCTGTTGTGCTACTGCGAGGACCCGCGACAGGGTCCCGCAGTCCTGAACCGGCCGGACCTTGTGATACTGCGCGGCAAGATCTTTCGGCCACCCGATTAGACGGGCGCGGCGTCGCGATCGCGGATAGGATCCTCGAATGGCGTTGGCCAGCGGCGCGACCTTCGCCGGTTACCTGGTCGCGCGGAGGCTGGGTTCTGGAGCGACTGGCGCGGTCTATCTTGTCCAGGACCCCCGAGCGTCGTGCTGGCAGGCCTTGAAGGTCCTGTCGCCGGCGCTGTCGAACGACGGCGAATTCCGCCGGCGATTCCTGGCGGAGATCCCGGTCGCCACGCGCCTCTCTCACCCGAACATCGTCGAGGCGCGCGACCGCGGCGAGTTCGAAAGCGAGCTGTACGTCGCGATGGAGTACGTCGAGGGGATCAACGCCGCGCGGCTGATCGCCGATCGATTCCCGGCCGTCTCACCGGCGGGCGAGGTGCTTGCCATCGTGACCGCCCTGTCGGGCGCCCTTGACTACGCGCACGAGCGCGGGCTGCTGCATCGCGACGTCAAACCCGCCAACGTCTTGCTGACGGGCCGGGGGGAAGGCGAACAACGGACCCTGTTGACGGACTTCGGGGTGGTTCACCACCCCGGCACGGCCGGGTACGCCGCGCCCGAGCAGCTGCTGGGTGTCGGCGTCGACCGGCGCGCCGACCAGTACGCGTTGGCTGCCACCGCGTTTCACCTGCTGACGGGCGCGCCGCCACCGCTCGACGCCGCGCCATCGTTGCTCAGCGACCAACGGCCGGAACTGGCGCTCCTCGACAGCGTGTTCGCCCGGGCTCTTGCCCACAACGCCGCGGACCGGTTTGCGACCTGCCGTGAGTTCGCCGAGGCGGCAAACGACCAGGCGGGCGTCCCCAGCCGCGGTCGCAGCCCCGAAGCCGCCCTGGTGGCCGACCACCCGGCGTATGCCCCGCGCGGCGCGGGCGAACCATCACCGGCCGGGTCGTCGGCCCCTCGCCTGGACGACTCGGCCACCCCGCCCGCGACGCCCAAGCGGGAGCCCGCGGTGGCCGCAACACCAAGAAGGCGCCGGTCCCGCAGGTTCGTGGTGGCCGCCGCTGTGCTGGTGCTCGTCGCGGCGCTGCTCGCCGTCGGCTTCGTCATCGGGCGCAAGACCGACACGACCGTCGGCCCGCACGGGCGCCCGACGACGAGCCCGCCGCCCGCTCCGGCCCCGCCGGCCAGCGCCCCGGTCGCACTCGACGGCACCTACCGCATCGAGGTGCAGCGCACCGCGCAGACGTTCAACTACACGCCCGACCCGCAGCCGCCCGACGTGAACACCTGGTGGGCCTTCCGCTCGTCCTGCGCGCCCGGCTCGTGCACCGCCGCCGGCACACCGTTTCCAGAGGCTCCCGGGCGCCCCGGATCGCCGTCCGGCCCTCCCCGCTGAGCGCGCCTGACCAGCGCTTTCAGGGCGATCCCGCCGACTCGGGAGAAAAGATTGCGAGTACTTGCTATCTATGTTACGGTTCCCGGCAACCCGACAACTTGGAGGAAACCGTGACCTACGACGTGATCATTCGCGACGGGCTGTGGTTCGACGGCACCGGCGGCGCGCCGCAGACCCGTACGCTCGGCATTCGCGACGGCATGGTGGCCACGGTGTCGGCCGACCCCCTGGACGAGACCGGCTGCCCCGAGGTGATCGACGCGGCCGGCAAATGGGTCGTGCCCGGCTTCATCGACGTCCACACCCACTACGACGCCGAGGTGCTGCTGGACCCCGGGCTGCGGGAGTCGGTGCGCCACGGCGTCACCACGGTGCTGCTCGGCAACTGCTCGCTGTCGACGGTCTACGCCGATTCCGAGGACGCGGCCGACCTGTTCAGCCGGGTCGAGGCGGTGCCGCGCGAATACGTCTACGGCGCCCTGGATTCCACCAAAACCTGGTCGACGGCCGCGGAGTACGTCAAGGCGCTCGACGCCCTGCCGCTCGGGCCCAATGTCGGCTCCCTGCTTGGTCATTCGGATTTGCGGACCGCGGTGCTGGGCCTCGAGCGCGCCACCGACGCCACCGTCCGGCCCACCGACGCCGAACTGGAGCAGATGGCGGCGTTGCTCGACGAGGCGCTCGACGCCGGGATGCTCGGCATGTCCGGCATGGACGCGGCCATCGACAAGCTCGACGGCGACCGCTTCAGGTCGCGCGCGCTGCCGTCGACCTTCGCGACCTGGCGGGAACGGCGCAAGCTGATCAAAGTCCTGCGCAAGCGCGGGCGGATGCTGCAGAGCGCCCCCGACGTCGAGAGCCCGGCGTCGGCACTGATGTTCTTTTTGACCAGCAGCCGAATCTTCGGGCGCGGCAAGGGTGTTCGCATGAGCATGCTGGTGTCCGCCGACGCCAAGTCGATGCCGCTGGCGGTGCACACGTTCGGGTTCGGCACCCGCATGCTGAACAAGTTCCTGGGCTCGGCCGTGCGGTTCCAGCACCTGCCGGTCCCGTTCGAGCTGTATTCCGACGGGATCGACCTGCCGGTCTTCGAAGAGTTCGGCGCCGGAACGGCGGCCCTGCACCTGCGCGACCAACTGGAACGCAACGAGCTGCTGGCCGACAAGGAATACCGCCGCAAGTTCCGGCGCGAGTTCGACCGCATCAAGCTCGGACCGTCGTTGTGGCACCGAGACTTTCACGACGCGGTCATCGTCGAGTGCCCCGACGAATCGCTGATCGGCAAGAGCTTCGGCGCGATCGCCGACGAGCGCGGGCTGCACCCGCTCGATGCGTTCCTCGACGTGCTCGTCGAAAACGGTGACCGCAACGTGCGCTGGACGACCGTGGTGGCCAACCACCGTCCCAAGCAACTCGACAAGCTCGCCGTCGAGCCCAGCATCCACATGGGCTTCTCCGACGCCGGCGCGCACCTGCGCAACATGGCCTTCTACAACTTCCCGCTGCGGATGCTCAAGCGCACCCGGGACGCCCACCGCGCGGGCGCGCCGTTCATGTCCACGCAGCGGGCGGTGCATCGGCTGACCGGCGAATTGGCCGAGTGGTTCGGCATCGACGCCGGCACCCTGCGCGAGGGCGACCGCGCGGACTTCGTCGTGATCGACCCCGCCGGGCTCAACGAGTCGGTGGACGGCTATCACGAGGAGGCCGTGCCGTTCTACGGCGGCTTGCGGCGCATGGTCAACCGCAACGACGACGCCGTGGTCGCGACCGGCGTGGGCGGCACCGTCGTCTTCGGCAAGGGTGAGTTCCGCGGCGGCTACGGCCAGACCGCGAAGTCGGGCCGCTACCTGCGGGCCGGTGAGCGCGCTCGCCGGGAAAACCGCGCCCTGATTGCGAGTGCCTGACATGGCCAGGACCCAGCAGCAGCGGCGGGAGGAGACCGTCGGGCGGCTCATCGACGCATGCATCGCCACCATCATCGAGGTCGGCTACGCCCGCGCATCGGCCGCCGTGATCACCAAGCGCGCCGGGGTGTCCGTCGGTGCGCTGTTCCGCCACTTCGAAACCATGGGCGATTTCATGGCGGCCACCGCGTCCGAGGTAATGCGCCGTCAGCTGGAGTCGTTCACCAAGGGGGTGGCCGAGATACCGGCCGACCAGCCGGCGCTCGAAGCCGCGCTGGCGATACTGCGCGACATCACCGGCGGCCCGACCAATGCGGTGGTTTACGAGCTCTTGATCGCCGCGCGCACCGACGAGAAGCTCAGGGAGACTTTGCAACACGAGCTCGGGCAGTACTCCGCCAAGATCGTCGAGGCCGCCCGGGCCCTGCCCGGCGCCGAGGGCTTCCCGGCGGAGACGTTCCCGGTCGTCGTGGCGCTGATGACGAACGTTTTCGACGGCGCGGCCGTGGTGGAGGGGGTGCTGCCGCAGCCGGCGATCGCGCAGCAGCGGATCGGAGTGCTGACGGCGCTGCTGACCGCGGCGCTGCCGGACGCCGGCTCCTAGAGCGAGCCCACGCCGGTCTCGGGGTTGAGCGCGAAACCCCAGTCGAACAGGCCGGCGGCCTGATCCCAATACGTCGGACCGCCAGCCCTCACCAGCCCGTACATCATCGCGATCACCAACCGGCGGCCCCCGCGCGCGGCGGCGCCGACGAACGTCTTGCGTGCGGCGTCGGTGAAGCCGGTCTTGCCGCCGATGGCGCCGGGATAGCGCTGTAACAGCTCGTCCTGGTTGGTGATCGGTTCATCGCCGTGATCGCCGGGGAACATCGCCGACGGCTCGGCGGTGATCTGGGCGAACACCGGGTTGGCCATCGCGGCGCGGAAGATGACGGCCAGGTCGTGCGCCGTCGACGCGCCGGAGCCGCCCGGCCCGTCCAGGCCCGACGGGGTGGCCGCATGGGTGTTGGTTGCGCCCAGCGACGCGGCTTTGGCGTTCATCTTGGCGACCGTCGCGTCGGCCCCGCCCATCAGGTGCGCCAGCGTGTTGGCGGCGTCGTTGCCCGAGACCAGCAGCAGCGCGTCCAGCAATTGGCGCGCAGTGTAGGTGCGACCCGGCTTGATGCCGACGCAGTTGCACTCGACCTGGGTGTCGGCGACGTCGGCGACGACGGTCGAGTCCAGGCCCACCTGGTCCAGCGCCACCAGCGCCAACAGCACCTTGATGGTGCTCGCGGGTGGGTGGGCGACATCCTGGTCGCGGCCGGCCAGCACCCGGCCGCTGTCGAGGTCGGCGACGATCCAGGTCTGCGCCGGGCCCGCGGGGATGGGAACCGAGCCGATCGGCTGCGCCTGGTCGGCCCGGGACGTGGTGGCGGTGGCCACACTGACGGTGGCACCGCATGCGCCAACCGTGAGCACGGCGCCGACCGCGGCCATGAGCTTGCGCATGAGCGCACAGTTTAACGCCCGAGCTTGCGCAGCGGTCGTCGAGCGACCATCGGGCTAGTGCCAGGGCATGTCGCGCCAGGAGTAGAACGCCCCTGTGCCGATGTCGTGGACGCCGTAGTAGTCCCAGTAGTAGTCGTGGCAGACGTTGCCGTCCCACGGGACGGGCCGGCCCGCCGGAAGGACGTCGCCGGGGCACCAGTGCTGGCAGGACTTTCCGGCGGGGCACGGGGCGGCCCCGGCCGAGGGCGCGGCCAGTCCCGAGCCGCCGAACATCAACAGCGTCGTTGCCAGTCCCGCGATTGCTGCCCTCATAAACCTGGGATTATCCACCTCGGTCGCCGCGCGTGTACTGGGAAAACGGGAAAATCGCAGCGTTAGGTTCATGTGGGGCTCCCTCGTTGCTGGCGGTCGCGAAGCAAGTGGACAACGCCAGTGCGGCTACCGATCCCAATAACCGACCTGCGGCGGTGTTGAATCGATGCATGTTGAGCCTGGCCGAAATATCCGACCGCCTTGAGATCCAGCAGCTGCTGGTGGACTACTCCACCGCCATCGACAACCGCCGGTTCGATGACTTGGACCGGGTTTTCACACCGGACGCCTACATCGACTACCGGGCGCTGGGCGGCATCGACGGCCGTTACCCCGAGGTGAAGAAGTGGCTGGCCGAGGTGTTGCCGACCTTCCCGGTGTACGCGCACATGCTCGGCAACTTCTCCGTGCGCATCGACGGGGATACCGCGGCATCACGGGTGATCTGCTTCAACCCGATGGTGCTGCCCGGCGACAGCGACCAGGCGCTGTTCTGCGGGCTCTGGTACGACGACGAGTTCGTGCGCACCCCGGAGGGCTGGCGGATGACCAAGCGCGTCGAAACGAAGGTCTTCCAGAAGTTGATGTGACAGGTTGCCGGATTTCCGCCGGTGAGCCGCGGTCTGGCACAATGGGCGGCTGTCCGCCGCGCGGTTATGGCCGCGCGGTGGTCATACACGCGAGGCAAAACCGGATCCTGGCATCCCGCCCGGATCGCCGAATTGCCGCGTGACACCCACAGGAGAAATCGCTCAACCATGGCTGTGAAGATCAAGCTCACCCGGCTTGGAAAGATCCGCAATCCCCAGTACCGCATCGCCGTCGCTGACGCGCGCACCCGCCGCGACGGCCGCTCGATCGAGGTCATCGGCCGGTATCACCCGAAGGAGGAGCCGAGCCTCATCGAGATCAATTCCGAGCGCGCCCAATACTGGCTTTCGGTGGGCGCCCAGCCGACCGAGCCCGTGCTCAAGCTGCTGAAAATCACCGGTGACTGGCAGAAGTTCAAGGGGCTGCCCGGCGTCGAAGGCAGCCTGAAGGCCGCCGCGGCCAAGCCCACGAAGCTGGAGCTGTTCAACGCCGCGCTGGCCGAGGCCGACGGCGCTCCCACCACCGAGGCCGCCAAGCCGAAGAAGAAGGCCCCCGCCAAGAAGGCCGCCAAGGCCGCCGAGGAAGCGGCCCCCGAAGCCGCCGAACAGCCGGCGGCGGCCGAGGCCGCTGAGGAGCCGGCGGCCGAGGGCGGCGAGCAGGCCGAGCCGGCCCAGCCGGCCGAGACCACGGAAGGCTGACCGGCGTGAGCACGGTCGTCGTTGACGCTGTCGAGCACCTGGTCCGCGGGATCGTCGACAATCCCGACGATGTCAGGGTCGACATGGTGACCAGTCGGCGTGGGCGCACCGTGGAGGTGCACGTCCACCCCGACGACCTCGGCAAGGTGATCGGTCGCGGCGGACGCACCGCGACCGCGTTGCGCACACTGGTCGCCGGGATCGGCGGCCGCGGCATCCGCGTCGACGTGGTGGACACCGACCAGTAGCGGGGCGCCTCCTTTGGAGTTAACGGTCGGGCGTGTGGTCAAGGCGCACGGCATCGGTGGCGAGCTGGTCGTGGAAGTCCGCACCGACGATCCCGCCGCCCGCTTCGCCCCGGGTAATACGTTGCGCGCCAGGAACTCTCGGACCGGTGACGAACGCAGCGTCGTCGTCGACCAGGTGCGCGAGCACGGCGCGCGGCTGCTGGTGCGCTTGGCGGGGGTGGACGACCGCGACGCGGCCGACGCGTTGCGCGGCAGCCTGTTCCTGGTGGACTCCGCGGAGCTGCCGCCGATCGACGAGCCGGACACCTACTACGACCACCAGCTCGAGGGCCTGCGCGTCCGCACCACCGGCGGACAGGACGTCGGCGTCGTCGCCGAGGTGCTGCACACCGCGGCCGGCGAGCTGCTGGCGGTGCGGCGCGGCGCCGACGGTGCGGACAAGGGCGAAGCCCTGGTGCCCTTCGTCGCCGCGATCGTGACGTCGGTGTCGCTGGACGATGGCGTCATCGAGATCGACCCGCCCGAGGGCCTGCTGGATCTGGCATGAGGATCGACGTCGTCACCATCTTCCCGGCCTACCTCGTCCCCCTGCGAGAATCGTTGCCGGGCAAGGCGATTGCCTCAGGGTTGGTCGATCTGCAGGTGCACGACCTGCGCCGGTGGACCTACGACGTCCACCACTCGGTGGACGATGCGCCGTACGGCGGCGGCCCGGGAATGGTGATGAAGGCCCCGGTGTGGGGGGAGGCGCTGGACGAAACGTGTTCCGGCGAAACGCTTCTGGTGGTTCCCACGCCCGCGGGCTCGCTCTTCACGCAGGCGACCGCGCAGCGCTGGAGCGCGGAGCGCCATTTGGTGTTCGCCTGCGGGCGCTACGAGGGCATCGACCAGCGGGTCATCGAGGACGCCGCCCGACGGATGCGGGTCGAGGAGGTCTCGATCGGCGACTACGTGTTGCCGGGCGGGGAGTCGGCGGCCGTGGTGATGATCGAGGCGGTGCTGCGGCTCCTGACCGGCGTCCTGGGCAATCCCGCGTCGCTGCACGAGGATTCGCACTCGCCGGCCCTGGACCGGCTGCTGGAGGGCCCCAGCTACACCCGGCCCCCGAGCTGGCGGGGGCTCGACGTCCCCGAGGTGCTGTTGTCCGGTGATCACGCGCGAATCGCCGCCTGGCGCCGCGAGGTGTCGCTGCAGCGCACGCGGGAACGCCGGCCCGACCTGTTGGACTGAGTGCCCCCAGCTCGCGCAGGTCAGATCTTGCCGCTGGGGAAGATCGTCCTGACGGCCTGGGTGATCGTCTGCCGTGCGGTGGCGTCGTCGGAGGACTGCAGCGACTGCACCACCATGACGTAGCGGTGGTCCGGGCCGATCACGCCGGTGGACAGGTGCACCCAGTCGCTGCCGATGCAGCACATCCAGCCTTGCTTGACGGCCACCGGCTCGGCGAACAGCCCATCCGGGATGCCGAACCGCTGTGGGTAGCCATCGATCCCGGTGGGGGTGGACTGGGCCAGGTCGTTGACGATGATCATGGCCCGCTCGGCCGGCAGCCCGCCCGACCCGTCGAGCAGCATGTCGTAGTAGCGGACCAGGTCGGTCAGTGAGCTCATCGTGTTCCACCAGCGCCCGTCGCTGGGCGGGGTGGTGGATGACAGGCCGTAGCGGGTCGCGATCTGGCTGATGATGGTGTCGCCACCGCCCTGACCCCAGAACTTCTCGGCCGCGCCGTCGTCGGATGACTGCAACATGGCATCCAGGGCATGGCGGTCGTCCGGGGACAGGGTGGTCCTTCCCTGGGACTCGGCCAGCAGCAGGTCGTCGGCGATGAACAGCTTGGCCACCGAGGCGGTGCCGATGA
>NZ_DATJPU010000114.1:0-2898 GCF_035506235.1 Mycobacterium sp. | reverse complement strand
AAACGGCTTTCGGCCAAGGTCCAGCAGGCGATGACCATGACGGCCGGTGCGCGGCGGGTGGCGGCGGGCTTCGCGGCGACCGGCGGGGTCGCTCGCGGCGTCGACCTGATCGAGCAGCGCGTGCTCAGCGGTGCGCTGAGCGTCAATTCGTAACCAGCGCGAACATCGCGCCGACGACCTGCGACGGGCCCAGTGGGCGGCGCAGGTGCATGTAGCACATCAAGTGCTACGCTTGGTCGATGGAAGTAATCGGGATTCGTGAACTACGCCAGAATGCCAGCGTCTGGGTGGCGAAGGCGAAGGCTGGCGCAATCATCCAAATCACCGAGCGCGGCCGGCCCGTGGCCCGCCTGGTGCCCCTCACCCCCGCCGAGCAGGTGCGTGACAAGCTGATCGCCGAAGGGCAGTTGATCCCCGCGACAGCGCCACGCCTTCCACTCAGCATGGCCGACCTCGTTGAAGGCCGTTCGCTCAGTTCGATACTGGAGGAGCAGCGCGCCGACCGATGATCTACCTTGATACGTCGGCCACCGTGAAACTTATTGCCGCTGAGGAGGAGTCAGCAGCACTGGTCGACTGGCTCAACGCCCGTCTGGAAGACGCCCTGGCCACGAGCGCCATCGGTCACATCGAACTGATTCGCGCGGTCGCGCGGATCGGGCCCGATGCTCTGGCCAGGGCGCGAAATGTCGCCGCCTCGATTGACACCCTCGTGTTGACCGACGCGATCGCGGCCGTGGCGGCCACCATCCCGCCCGCCGAGCTGTGCACTCTCGATGCGATACACCTGGCCACCGCGCACGCCCACCGACGCGGTCTGACAGCGTTCTGCGCCTACGATCGCCGGCTTCTCGATGCGGCAGAATCACAAGGGCTGCCGATCGTCTCGCCGGGAGACGAGGGGAGCGTCGGATAGGTGACGCAGCCACATGCAGGTCACCAGTCTTCCAGACAGCGGCACATCGCTGGGCATCACCATCCCTGCCGGTGGCCGAAGTAGATTGGGCCGGCTGCCGACGAAATGCGGACAAGGTCGATCGGCTACGGCTGGTTTCCATTGTTGTGTTCGGCTGAACCCGCGGTGGATCAGACGCCGACGATGGTGAGGAGGTGTTCGAGCCCTCGGAAGTCATCGACATTGCGCGTATAGAGCGGGAGGTTGGCAGCCACGGCGGTGGCGGCGATCAACAGATCGACGGCTCGCGGGCCACGCGCCTTGCGCCCCGTCGCGACGATCGCAGCGTAGATGCGTCCGTAGGCCCTCGCCGAGTCGCCATCGAATGGCAGTGCATCGAAGCTGGCCTCGGCTCGTTGTAGGCGATCTTGACGTCGCGCTCGCTCGCCGGCGTCGGCCGCCGCGTGCGGGCCGGCGGCGAGTTCAGCCATGGTAAGGGCGCTGATGGCGAGTTCCATTGGGAGCTGCTCGGCGTCGATATGATCCAGTTCGGTCACGACCGAGGTGTCAATGAGCCCCTGCGACGGACGAGGAGCATCAGCCACGGGGCGCGATCTCCTGGCTCGCGGCCTGATCGAGATCTGCTCGGAACCGATCGAAGTCGACCGGCGGAGCCCCGCTGAACGCGGCGACGGCCGCCTCGGCGCTGATGAATCGATGCCGACGCAGCGGCGAAAGCTCGCCGACTGGGATTCCATTCCTGGTCACGACGAATGACTCGCCTCGGTCGAGCCGGCGCATAATCTCGCCGCTGTTGTTGCGCAGCTCGCGCTGAGTGATCTGTTTAGCCACACCAGAGTGTAGCGCGTGTGCTACGCATACTCCGTGCACGGGTGCTCATCACCTCAAACGGCGAGCGTGGCACGGGAATCGGCCGATCCGGCAGGCTCATCGACGGATAAGCCCGACGGCACTGGTGAGCCGGCCGGTAGTGCGCATCTTCTGCACTACCGGCCGGCCGGCTATAGCCGGGGTCCGCTCAGAACCGAGGGTCCGGGCGGGAATTGACACGGGCCACCTTCGATCCCCAGGAGATCAGCTCGGGGCTGGCGTCGTCGTTCGGTATCTCGCACTCGATCAGGACCGGACCGCCCGTGTGGGCGCGGGCCTTCTCGATCGCCTCGGCCAATTCCGCTGCGGTGGTTGCCTTCAGCCCCAGCCCGCCGCCGTCCTCGGCGTTGAACACGTCGACCAGCCCCGCGTAATCCCAGTTCTTGTAGTAGTTGTAGGGACCGTCGTGGATCGCCGACTCGATCACGTACCCGCGGTTGTTGACCAGGAAGATGAGGATCTCCTGGCGGTGGCGGATCATGTTCGAGACCTCTTGGGCCGTCAGCTGAAACGACCCGTCGCCGATGACCGAGACCAGCCGGCGGTCGTCCTCCAGGCCCATCGCGTAGCCGAAGCTGGCGGGTACGGACCAGCCGATCGAGCCCCACTGCATCTCGATCTCGAACCGCGCGCCACCGGGCAGCCGCGTGTACATGCCATTGAGCCAGGAGTCACCGGTCTCCACCAACAGGGTGGTGTTGGAGTCCAGTTCCTCCTCGATCTGGCGCCACATCTCGACCCGGCTCAGCGGTGCGGAGGGGTCGTCGGCCGTCGGCCGGGGCGCCGCCGATGCCGTCCCCCGCAGGCGCTTGTACTGCGTCAGGGTGGCGTCGTCGGCTTGCACCTTCTTCGCGAGGTCGGACAGGAAGTCTGCCAGCGCGACTCCGGTGAACTCGGCGTCGGGGAACCGCACCACCCGCGGTTCGGCGTTGATCATCCGCTTCCGCGGCGGCAACGCGCTGTAGCCGACCGTGGTGTAGTCGTTGAACACCGGACCGGCGGCCACGATCAAGTCGGACCAGTCCACGATGGCCTGGCACTGCGGGCTGCTCACCTCGCCCCAGTAGATCCCGGCGTATTGCGGGTGGTCTTCCGGGAAGAAGCCCTTGGCG
>NZ_DATJPU010000113.1:0-5363 GCF_035506235.1 Mycobacterium sp. | reverse complement strand
GGCGCCGTGCGTGAGGGCGCGCGTGGCGCCGACTTCCGCGATGGTCAGCTCACGAAGCTCCTCGGCATGCCCGACCAGCGCACGGTGCAACTGGTCGAGGCAGCGCGCCCGCAGCTCGACGTCGGTCGACCACCTGGTCGTATCGAACGCACGCCGGGCCGCCGCGATCGCCGCCGCGGCCTGCTCCGCGCCGGCGTCGGGAGCATGTCCGATGACGGCACCGGCGGCGGGATTGATCGAGGGGAACGTTGCGTCGGTGGCGACGAGCCGGCCGTCGATCAGCAGCCGGCGGTCGACCCGTGGCTCGGGCGCGGCATCCGCGATGGTCACCGAGGTGGTCCCCAAGGCGGTGTCTGCCGTGTCCTGCACTGGCATCCCTACTTCCTTGTGTGGTGACGGTCACGATAATTTCATTCTCGTCTCCGGCGAATCTTACATTCGGGTCTCGATAATTCAAGAAACTCTCAGGAATAGGACAGGGCCGCCGACCAGCGGCGTCAACGCTGAAGCGTTGCGGCAGCGGGCGTCTCGGCGCAGGCCGAAGATGGTTTTAGACCCGTGTTGCATGGCGCTCTGCGGCGAGAGTAAGGTTCTCATAATTGCAAGGGAGATTCTTTGTGACTGAGACGGCGACATTTGGCGCCGAGGCCAGCTTGGTGTCGGGAACGTGAAGACCGCGGTCGTCACCGGTGGCGGCTCCGGCATCGGTCAAGCGGTCGCGCAACGCCTGCGCGCCGACGGTCTCGACGTCGCCACGGTCGACCTCAGGCCATCGGAAACCGATTTCGCCTTTACCGCCGACGTCACCGACCGATCGCAAGTGGATGCCGCGCTCGCGGCCATCCGCGCCCGGCTCGGGCCGGTGACGGTTCTGGTCAACGCCGCGGGCCTGGACGGCTTCAAGCGCTTCAGCAACATCACCTTCGAGGACTGGCACCGCGTGATCGATGTCAACCTCAACGGGGTCTTCCACATGATTCAGGCGGTGCTGCCCGACATGGTCGAGGCCGGGTGGGGGCGGATCGTCAACATCTCGTCGTCGAGCACGCATTCCGGCGCGCCCTACATGAGCCACTACGTGGCGGCCAAGTCCGCCGTCAACGGCCTCACCAAGTCGCTGGCGCTCGAGTACGGGCCCAGCGGCATCACCGTCAACGCCGTGCCGCCGGGGTTCATCGACACCCCGATGTTGCGCGCCGCCGAACAGAACGGGTTCCTCGGCGACATCGAGGCGACCATCGCCCGGACCCCGGTGCGCCGGATGGGCAAGCCGGAAGACATCGCGGCGGCGTGCGCCTTTCTGATTTCCGAGGAGGCCGGCTACATCACCGGTCAGATATTGGGCGTCAACGGTGGCCGAAACACCTGAGCATCGACGAGGAGAGACAGTGGCAGACGGCGACATCATCGGTACCACTACTAATTCCTGAAGACAACTTGATCCTCAAAGGGAGTAATCGTGAAGGTCTGGGTTGATCCGGAACGCTGTCAGGGCCACACCCTGTGCTCGATGATCGCTCCAAATTCCTTCCAGCTCAGCGACATCGACGGCAGCTCGTCGGCGATCGACGAAGTGGTGCCGGACGATCGCGAGGATCAGGTCCGCGAGGCCGCGCGATCCTGCCCGGAGCAGGCGATCATCATCACGGATGAAACATAAAGGGAGACAGCGCCTTGAGTGTCGACGACAGTGTTGATGACAAAGTCGGTGACAGCGATCGCGAGCGGAACCGGTATCACTTCGATCGGCACTCCGCGGAGTACCGCTCGCAGTTCAAGGCGATCACCGAGGAGATGCAGGCCCGCTGCCCGATGGCCTGGAGCGACACCTACGGCGGGCACTGGGTGGCGGCCGGCAGCCGCGAGGTCTTCGAACTCGCCCGCTGCCCGGCGGTCTCCAACGACCACGACGTCAACAACGAACGCCGCGGCTACAAGGGCATTTCGATCCCGACGGCCAGCCGCATCAACGGCGTGCGGGGCGGCATCCTGGAGATGGACGACCCCGAACACCGCATCTACCGAAATGTGTTGAACCCCTACCTGTCACCGGCCGCGGTCAAGCGGTGGGCGCCGTTCATCGATGACGTGACGCGCGCCTGCCTCGACGAGAAGATCGAGGAAGGGCGCATCGACTTCGTCGAGGACCTGGCCAACGTTGTGCCCGCGGTTCTGACGCTGGCGTTGCTGGGCATCCCGCTGCGGAACTGGAAGATGTACAGCGAGCCGACGCATGCCGCGATCTACACGCCCGAGCACTCCCCCGACATCCAGCGAGTCACCGAGATGCACCGGCAGATGGGGCTCGACCTGGTCAACAACATGATCGAGATTCGCGAAAAGCCGCGGCCCGGAATCGTGAACGCTCTGGTCGAGATGCGGATTGACGGGCAGCCCGCGCCCGATCTGGAGATCCTCGGCAATCTCGGCCTGGTGATCGGCGGCGGCTTCGACACCACGACGGCACTGACGGCTCATTCCCTGGAATGGCTTTCGGAAAACCCCGACCAGCGCGAGCTGCTCGGCCGGCAACGCGACACGCTGCTCGACCCCGCGACCGAAGAGTTCCTGCGCTACTTCACCCCGGCACCCGGCGATGGCAGGACATTCTCCGACGATGTCGAACTCGACGGGGTGCGCTTCAAAGAGGGTGACCGGCTGTGGATCTCGTGGGCCATGGCCAACCGCGACCCGTCGGTCTTCCACGACCCGGACGAGGTCATCCTCGACCGCAAAGGCAACCGGCACTTCAGCTTTGGCCTTGGAGTGCACCGCTGCATCGGATCGAACGTGGCGCGCACCGTGTTCAAGTCCATGCTCACGGCGGTTCTCGACCGGATGCCCGACTACCGATGTGACCCCGAGGGCACCGTGCACTACGAGACCATCGGCGTCATCCAGGGCATGCGCAGGCTGCCGGCCACCTTCACACCCGGCCCCAGGCTGGGCGCGGGCCTCGACGAGACGCTCGACAAGCTGCAACGCGCCTGCGATGAGCAGGAGCTGGCCAGGCCGATCACCGAGCGCAAGGAAGCCGCCGTCATTGACTAGCGCGAGCAGACACAAAAGCCCCCATGACATCGGCGTGTCGGGGGCTTTTGTGTCTGGTCGCCTAGGAACTCCCCCCACCGCCCGCTTGCGGGGACACACCAGCGTGACGGCCGGGGATTAAAGAGGCCTCAGCCGCGCGGTAGGCCGAGCACCCGCTGGGCGATGATGTTGCGCTGGATCTCCGAGGTGCCACCGGCGATCGTCCCGGAAAAGCTTCGGGCATAACGCTCGAACCAGCTGGCGAAATAGTGGTCCAGATTCATGTGCGCATACGGCCCGGTCTGGCCCGGATGAATCAGCCCGCCGGCCCCGGCGGACGTCAGCGCGAGATCCATCCCGCGCAGCTCCGCTTCCGAACCCAGGAGCTTGAGCACCGAGATCGCGGCCACGTCGTCTTCGCCGCGGGCGGCGCGGGCCAGAGCCGCCGAACCCAGCAGGCGCAGCGCCTGTTTGTCCATGATCGTCGAGGCGTATTCGTCGCGCTCGACCTCGGTGCCGGGATGGAAGTCGGCGATCATGTTGTCGAGACGATCGGCGAAGCCCAGCCACATCATGGTGCGCTCGTGGCCCAGCGATCCGTTGGCCACCCGCCAGCCCTGGTCGAGCTCACCGACCAGGTTCTCCGCCGGTACCCGCACATCGGTGAAGAACACCTCGTTGAAGTCCAGGTCGTCGATCGAACAGATCGACGGGAAGGGCCTGCGCACGACGCCGGGGGTGCCGGTGGGAATCACCAGCGCGCTAATTCCCTTGTGCTTGGGCGCATCTGGATTCGTCCGGACGAAGGTCAGCAAGACGTCGGCGTCGTGGGCCCCGGAGGTCCACACCTTCTGACCGTTGACCACGAAGTGATCGCCGTCGAGAACGGCGCGGGTGCGCAGCGACGCCAGATCGGAGCCGGCACCGGGCTCGCTCATCCCCAGCGACGCGGTGATCTCGGCACGCAGGATGGGTACCGCCCACCGAAGTTTTTGTTCGTCGCTGCCAAACGACAACAGCGATGCCGCAACGATATTCACGCCTTGCGGATTGAAGCTGTGATAGATCCGGCGGCGGCTGAGCTCCTCCAGGTAAACGAACTGCTGCAGCACGGTCGCGTTGCGCCCGCCGAACTCCGGCGGCTGACTTGGCAGCAGCCAGCCGTTGTCGAACAACAGCCGCTGCCAGCGACGGGCCCACTGCGGCATGTGGGAGACCGATCGGGGGCGCTCCAGCGTTTCGCTTGCGTCCGGCAGGTTTTCGTCCAGGAACGCCGCGAACTCCGCCCGAAACGCCTCGACGTCGGGATCAAAATTCAGCTGCACGGTACTCCTCCGCGATCCGCGCCCGGTGTTCCGCGGCGCCGCCGAGCATGAGCTCGCCGGCCTTGGCCCGCTTGAGCGCGAACTGCAGGTCGTTCTCCCAGGTGAAGCCCATCGCACCGAAAAGCTGTAGGCCGTGCCGGAATACGAGCGACTGGCACTCCCCCGCCGACGCCTTGGCCATGGCGGCCGCCAGCCGGCGGCGGGGATCGTCGGCCGCGATCGTCAGCGCGGCGAAGTAGGCCAGCGCCCGGGCGCGTTCCACCGCGACGTGCATGTCGACGGCCTTGTGCTGGACGGCCTGGAAGGAACCGATCGGCACACCGAATTGCTGCCGGTTGCGGACGTGGTCGAGGACCATGTCGAGGATGCGCTGGCAGGCGCCGACCATCGTGATCGCCATGCCCGTCAACGCGACATGGCGCGCGCGCTCCGCGTCCACGGTGAGCCGGGCACTGTCGGGCACCCGGACTTCGCCGAACGACAGATCGGCGACGTGCAGGACGGGGTCGAAAACCGCCGAGCGGCGGGCCGACACCTGATTGGCCGCGACGACGAACACCCCGGCGTCGGTCACCACGGCCAACCGGTCGACACGATCACCGTCGAGGACGTGGCGGGCGGTGCCGTCCAACACCCAGCCGTCGGCGTGCCGGTGCGCCCAGACCCCGCCGTATACGGCGGCTCCGGCCTCGTGCGGGTCGAACCGATCGGCGGCCAGCGGGGCGAACTGGCTCATCGTCGCCAGGAACGGGGTGGGATCGGTCGCGTGCCCCAACTCCTCGAGCACGATGGCCAGCTCCACGGCGCCGGCCGGATCGTTCAGCTCGGTCCAGCCCTGGTCGACATACGACTTCCACAACGGGCTCGGGTCGACGCCGTCCTCGGCCACGCTGCGCACCAGCGACGGCGGGCACTGCTTGGCGACGACGTCGCGAACGGTCTTCTGCCACAGCCGCTGATCGGCATCGAACTCCAACAGCATCCGGGCCGCCTCCTGTCGTCACCGCC
>NZ_DATJPU010000112.1:0-31419 GCF_035506235.1 Mycobacterium sp. | reverse complement strand
TCCGAGCGTACGGCGATGTTCCCTCCTCGGACCGCAGCCGGCGAGAGGATTAGGCCCCCGCTATTACAGCCGAAAGTCCCTCTCGAAAGTTGGGGCTGGTAACACGTTTACCGAGAAGGGACGTCGGTAGTTGCACTTTCGCGGCTAGCTGCCCGCAGCGCGCAGGGCCGCGAATGTGTCGGCGACGGTTTCTTTCGGATCCCGATAGGTGATGCCGAGTTCGCGCTCGCTGGGCGAATCGTCCGACGCTGGCATCTGCGTGTAGTACTGCATACCCGCCGACGTGAACGGGGTGTCGAAGGGCAGAAACCGGCCCGCTCGATCCATCACCGCCCCGGCCACGCGCAGCGCGGTGTCGGGGATGGGGACCGCCACCATCGGGGTGCCGGCAATCTGGCCCAGCATGGTCGCGAGCTCCGCCGCGGGAACCCGGTGACCGCCCGCGGTGTAGCGGCGCGGCCCGCGCCCCGGCTCCAGCAGTGCCGCGTGCAGCGCGGCCAGATCGCGGACATCGACGATCAACCACGCCGCGCTGCGCCCGGGGATCGCGTGCATCTGCACCGCCGCCTTGACGCCCTCGCCGGCCTCGCCGAATTGGTCGCCGGCAGGTGGGCCGAGGACCATGCCGGGGTAGGTGATGTCCACCGGCGCGCCGGCGTCCTGCAGTCCGCGAGCGTAGATTTCGACCTGCGCCTTGGACGTCCCGTAGCCGTCCGCCCCGCCCACGACCGGCAGGTCCGCCGTCAGTGTCTCCAAGCCCGGGTGAAACAGCGCGGTGAAGCTCGACACGTGAATGATCGGGTCCAGGCCCAGCTCGACGGACTGGCCGAGGACGTTCTGCGCGCCCTGCATGTTCGTGGTCAGCATCTCGTTGGTCTGACGGGGGTCGACGGCCACCAGGGCGGCGCTGTGCACGACGGCGTCGCAGCCCCGCAGGGCTTCGCGCACCGATACGCGATCGGTGATGTCGCCGACGGCGAAGTCCGACACGTCGACGCCGAGTTTGGCGACGGAGGTCTGCAGCCGGTCGGGGTTTCGCACCAGGAACCGGATGGAGTGCCCGGCGTCGGCGATGGCCTTGGCGGTCCACCCGCCGACGAACCCCGTGCCGCCCGTGACCAGAACGTGCATGGTGCGATTCTGCACCGCGCTACAGGTGACCCGCCGCGTAGGTCGCGGCCTGGCCCGTCATACCGTTCAGCGGATAGGACACATGCGCGAAGGCGTCGGTGCCGTCACCGCAGATTCCGTCGCCCGGGGCGCACAACTCAAGGGTCTTGGGCTGATACAGCGGGCCGATGACAATCACCGGTGCGCCGTACTTCTGCAGCCACGGACCCGACGGCGTCCCGAACAGCGTGACCGCGGCGACATGGTTCGCGATCTCCGGCGGCATGGGCTGGGGCACCATCGACGCCGGTACGCCCGGCGGCACGGCCGCAGAGGTGACGAAACCGGCTACGGCGGCGCCCTGGGAATACCCGCCGAGGACCTCTCTGGTCTTGGGGCAGTTCGCCGCCATCGACTCGATGTGCGTACCGGCGTCACGGATGCCGTCGATGACGGTCATCGGGAAATCGCTGTTGGAAAAGTCGGTGCTGGCGGGGTAATTGACCGGATAGACACCGAGCGACCGGCCGCCGATCTGCCCGCGCAGAGCGTCGACGAATGACCCACCGACGCCGCCGACACCGGGCGGTTCGCCGGAGCCGCGGGCGAAGACGACCTCGACGTCCGGACACGGGTCGCCGGCCGCCGAGGGAACGGGCGCACCCAGCAGGGCGGCGGCGCTCACCGCCGCCGCCCCTGCGACTCCCATAGCGAGCCGGGGCAATCCGTCGAACATCATTACTTCTTGAACGCGTCCTTCACTTTTTCGCCCGCGTCTTTCAGGCTGGACTTTGCCTGGTCCGCCCGGCCCTCGTCCCTGGTGTCGTGGTCCCCGGTGGCCTTGCCGACGGCCTCTTTGGCCCGGCCGCCCAAGTCCTCGATTTTGTTCTTCATCTTATCCGTGCCGCTCATGTGCTCCACCCTCCTGATCGTGTCGTTGTGCTGGTTGTGGCTACCCGGCGGCGGGCGACCTTGAAACCCGAACGGCAATCCGCTCATCATGGACGTCGTGAGCACCGCAGTTGTGGTGGGAATAGTGGCGGTGTTGATGCTGCTGGGCATCGGCATGGTGGTCAACCAACTGTTCCGGCTCAGAAAGTGGTTGAACGCCTCGCCCCCGAAGCAGCCGCCCGGCGACGAGGCCCCCCGTCCGCCGGAGTGATCGACCTGCGGTTCGGGCTTATGTCCAGCGCTTTGCCAGGCTGATAGCTTCATTCGCGTGATGACACCGCGTCGGGGAGCAACCCTGCTGGTGACCGACGACGGCCTGCCGCGCGGCGTGTCCGGCGCCGCCGACCCCCATTTCACCAGCGTCGTCGGACTGTTCGCCCGGCTGTTCCCCGGCCGCCGGTTCGGCGGAGGAGCGCTGGCCGTCTACATCGACGGCGCGCCCGTCGTCGACGTCTGGACGGGCTGGTCGGACCGGGCGGGCACCGAGCGCTGGACCGCTGACACCGGCGCGATGGTGTTCTCGGCGACCAAGGGCGTCGCGTCGACGGTGATTCACCGGCTGGCCGACCGGGGCCTGCTGTCCTATGACGATCCCGTCGCCGCCTACTGGCCCGACTTCGCGGCGAACGGAAAGGGCGACATCACGGTGCGCGATGTGTTGCGGCACCGGTCCGGGCTGTCGCACCTGAGGGGTGTCACCAAGGCGGAGCTGATGGACCACCTCCTGATGGAGGAGCGCCTGGCCGCCGCGCCCGTCGATCATCTGCGCGGCGTGCAGGCCTATCACGCGCTGACCTACGGGTGGCTGCTGTCGGGTCTGGCCCGTGCGGTGACGGGCAAAGGCATGCGAGAGCTCATCCGCCAGGAGATCGCACGTCCGCTCAACACCGACGGGCTGCACCTCGGTCGCCCGCCCCAAGGCGCGCCGACCAAGGCGGCTCAGGTCCTGATACCGCAGGGCAGGCTACGCGCCCCGGTGTTCAACTTCATCGCACCGAAACTGGCCGGCCTGCCGTTCTCGGGTGCCCTCGGGGCGATGTACTTCCCCGGCGTCATATCCCTCATCAAGGGGGAGACCGCGTTCCTGGACGGCGAGGTGCCGGCGGCCAACGGCGTGGTGACCGGCCGCGGTTTGGCCAAGATGTATGCGGCGCTGGCCAACGACGGCCGCATCGACGGCAAGAAGTATCTGTCCGAGGATTTGGTGCGCGGCCTGACGGGCCGGCCGCAGCGCAAGTGGCCCGACGCGAACATGGTGGTGCCCATGCCTTTTCACCTGGGCTACCACGAGTCGCCGGTGCCCGGCCTGCTCAAGGGCTTCGGCCACGTGGGTCTGGGCGGAACCCTCGGCTGGGCCGACCCCGAATCCGGCAGCGCCTTCGCGTTCGTCCACAACCGTTTGCTGACGCCGTTGCTGTTCGACATGGGGTCGTTCGCCGGCTTGGCCGGCCCGCTGCGCAACGCCATCGAGGCCGCCCGCCACCAGGGCCCGCTCGAGGTGCCGCGGCTCGGCGCGGCCTACACCAAACCCGCGCGTCGGAGGGCGGTGTCGGGCGAGGGTCAGCTCGTAGGCACGTAGCCCCGCGGAAGCGTGAGCGGCAGGTCGGCGTAGGTGACGATGCCCGGCGGCGCGGCGACAACGGCGGGGATCGCGTTGATGACGGGCATCGCCGTCATGATGTGCCCGAGCGCCATGAAGTCGGCGATCGTTTCGGCCTGGAAGTACGGGGGCGGCAGGAAGCCGACCTTGGTGGTCACCGTCGGCTGGCCGTCGATCTGGATGACCCAGCCATCCTGGTCGATCTTCCAATCGGGCTCGAGCGTCTGCCCCTTGCGCCACCGGACGTTGAGGTCGATCAGGGTTCTGCCGGCGACGATGCCCTGCCAGCTGATGTAGACGCCCGCAACACATCCCGCGGCGATCGTCCAGGACGCCATTTCGAGATCGGCTGTGGTTTGGCCAAATTCGGCGACGCAACGCACCTCGTCGAGCTCGACCCCGAGCGCGTCGCCCACCAGCCGGACGGCCTCGCCGAAAATGGCCGTCCCCTTGCGCGCCATCTCCTGCAGGTCGGGGTGGTCGATCGGCTGGCCGAAGCCGACCGGCTTCTCGGTCGCGGGCGAGTCATAGAACGTGGTGTCGGCGGCCTCGATCACGCTGACCTTGTCGATCCTGTTGCACACCATCGCCGACACGATGGCCAACAGCTCGGCGAAGCCGGGGCTGACGCCGGAACCGAATATCGTCGACCCGCCCTTCTGGCAGGCTTCGACGATTCGGTCGCGGCCCTCGCCCAGGTTGGCCCCGGTGATGAAAGACGCCGTCATCACCACGTTGACGCCCGTGGACAGGATGCGGACCAATTCGTCCACATCGATCCACATGGGGTTGTAGACGACGCAGTCCGGCTTCAGGGCAAGCAGCGCGTCCACGTCGTCGGTGGCCGCGACGCCCAGCGGCGCGATGCCGACCAGCTCGCCGGCATCGCGGCCCACCTTATCCTGTGACCAGGCATAACACCCCACGAGTTCAAGCGCGGGATTGTCGGCGATCGATTGCAGCGAGCTCGTTCCGACGTTCCCGGTGTTCCACTGGACGACCCGATAGTTGTTTGGCACTCGCTCAGCATAGGGAATGACGCCCGGCCGGGCGAGACGATCAGTAATCGGACTCGGCGGCCAGGATCTCGGCCAGGAACGCGTCGTTCGGTGGCCGGTCCAACCGTGTCCTCGCCCACCGGCGGACCCTGTCTCGGGTGTCGCGCGTCTCGGCCCCGCCCGGCACCTCGGCGCCGATGATCACCGACGTGGCCGACCAATCATGGTTCCAGGCAGCCGATTCCGTCACCAGTCGCTGCTCGCCGTCGACCAGGGGCAAGGTGGCCTCGCCGTCGGCGTCCAGGGCGCCGCTGCCGTTGATGGCCCCGGACCGCAGTCGCACCGCGATCCCGGTGGCCCGGCCGGGCCCGATGACGGCCGCGCGCACGACGGCGACCACACCGGCGCCGGCCACCTCAACGCTCCACTCGACGGTGTTCTCGCCCGCGTCGAAAATCCCGGGCGGCACCGCACTCCACTTGATGGACGCGACACCGCCGGCGATCGGGGCCGTATCCCGCGGGCCCGCCCCGGCGCCGGCGGCCAGCGCGTAGTCGTGCCGACGTCCACCGGGCTGGATCGGCTCCCCGGCCAGTGCCATGCCCGAATCATCCAGCGCCGCATATAGTTCCGCCCACCCGGCGCCGTCCACTCCCACCTCGTCGGCCACCCCGGCGCCGGCCCGCACCAAATCGCGGATCCTCGGATCGCCACCCAACACGTGGGTGATCAGGGCGGGGGCGTGCGGCGCCAGCAACTCCACCACATCCGAATCCAGGGTGTCGTCGGTGAAGAAGCCCTGCGCGCCGGAGGTCAGCAGCGCGACCTCCACGTCGAGCAGCGCGCGGTCGAGTCCGGCGATACCGTCCAGGCGGCTGACGGGCCACCAGCGCCGCAGCCAATGGCCCACGGCCAGCCGCCTGAGCGCGGCGACCGATCCGGGCACGATCTCGACGCCGGCGAGCTCGATGCCGTGCGGTTGATCGGCCGCGCTGCCGACCGCCGATACCAGGGCGACGTGCCCGGACTCGCCGAGGACGCGCCAAAGCCAGTCGGCGCGTGACAAATCCGTGAAGGTAATCCGGATGCCCGCATCGCCGGCAGGATCGTCGATCATCCAGGACAGCACCGCGCCACTGACTTCCAGCACCGCGGTGAGCGGCGTCTCGACGGGCGCGGTTCCCGTCGTCCACAGGCCGGCGTCGGCCACCAATCTCATCCGGCCACCCGCAATTCCAGCATCGCCTTGATCCGCTGCCGGTGGTCCAGGCTGACCGACCGGGCGACGCCCTCCAGCAGGGACCGCACCTCGTCGACGTCGTCGCAGGGCTCCTGCCAGACGTCGCGTCCGTGCAGACGTGCCCAGAGCCGGCTCAGGTAGGGCTGGGCGTAGGCCCCGAGGTCGTCCACCACCTGCCGTTGGCGGGGATGGATCGGGCCGCCCTCGGCGAGGTAGCGCCGGGCGTGCAACACGTAGGCCTCCTTGCGCAGCCGGGCCTGGATCTGCGCCGCCAGCGCGTAGCGGCTCGGGACGGAGGGGCTCAGGGGCGCCAGTTCGACGGCCACCTCGATGCCGGCCACCAGCGTGGCCTGCTTGTCCTCGGACAACAGCCCCCACGGCGCGGACGCCCGGTCGACCTCCTCCTCGCACAGCAGCGGGATGTCGGGCAGCGCGTCGCGGTCCAGGGCGCGCCGCAACGTCGCGCGCACCCGAACCACCACGCTGCGATCCAGCGGACGATCGCTGTCGGATTCGCCCGCGATCCGGGGTTGTCGTTGTGGCACAGTCGAACTCAAGCCGAGCTCGACGATCGACCACGGCAGCTCGGCCTCTTCCACCCGGGCCAGCGCCCCCAGGTTGTACGGGGTGGCGTCGGCGATCGCGGCCGACCAGGCGCGCTGCCGGGCCGCCGCGGCGCGATAACTGTTGGCGGGGCCCAGCACCGTGCCGAGCTCTGCCAGGAACGGACCGGTGGCGGCTTGCGCGGGCCGCACGTCACGCCAGCTGCGGTCGAGCTGGTCGGCCAGCCTGCCGACGACATCGGGGCTCGCCACGTATTGGCGCAGCGTCTCGATCGCGGTGCGGTCGCGGCCCTGGTGGATGTCGGCGAGCAGGGTCGCCGCCGTTTCTCGATCCTGCGGCGCCGGTGCGCCTTTCGTCACTGCGAGCTCGAAGCAGATTGGGAAGTACAGTTCCTGGGCGTTGCCGGTGCGGATCCGCTGCCTGCGGCGCTCGAGCTTGAGGGTATCGAACCATGCTGCGGCATAACGCAGTTCACGCGCGTTCCCGACGATCAGGTCGTGCATCGCGGCCGCGGTTTCCGGCGGGACGACCGGGGCCGAGTACTGCGGATTTGATCGTAACCGGAGCACCAAGGGGTCGAGGATGCGTTTGACGGTCCGGCTCAACGGTCCGCCGTCGTCGCTGCTGAGCACCTCGACACCGGGGCCGATCTCGCGCCACGCCGCCTCGATCACCGACCGGCGTGGGTGGCCCACGGCGACGTCGGCCGCCACCTGCGAATCCGCGCTCATCGACACAGGATAGGGGCATTCGGAAAATATCGGCAGCCGAAAAGTTGGGTTCGGTAGCCGCCCGGCCGTTGGAGCCTGATGGCATGAAGAAGCTACTCATGCTGCTGTCGGGGACGGGCCGGTTGCCGGTCGCGCCGCGTCGGGGCGCGGCGGGCCCCACCGTCGGGGTCGGCACCGTGCGCAAGGTCGGCGACGAGCGCCAGGTTCTCATCGAGGTGGTGGCGGTTTCCGGCGAGACGTTCATCGGCAAGTTGGCACGCGGCAAGGGCGATCCGGACGTGTCGATGCTGCGGCCCGGGCTGGTCGTGCTGGTGGTGTTCGATCCCGCTGCCCGCGAAAGGCTTTCGCTGCCGACTGACGTGGAGGCGGTGCTGGCCGTGCACGCGTCCTGGCCGGCGTCGGTCTGAGCTTTTATCGTGCGCCGTCGACGGCGAAGGTCGCCAGGGCACCCCAGTACAGCGGGCCGGCGCAGACGTCGCCGTCACGCCAGCGCCGCAGCTGCTCACGCTGCCAACGGTTCACCGCACACCCCGCGTCGGCGCCGTCGTGCGCGTCGTCCACGGCGACAACGACATCGGCCATCGGGTCGGCCGGGTCGTGGTTCGCGAATTGTCGATAGGCCGAGGAGGTGGGCAGCGACCACAAGGTGGCGGTCACCAGCTCGGCCCCGCCGAGGATCATCGCCGCGACCAGCCCCGTCGCCTCGTCGAATTGATAATCGCCGCCCGATCCACAGGCCAGCAGGGCAACCCGCGGTGGGATCGGCAGTTGCAGCGACATCAGGTCCGATGCGGTCAGCGGGCGATGATCGCCGACTACCTCGGCGTCTCCGGGGATCCCGGCCGTGCAGGCTAGGTGCAGCGCGGCCCGGTCGGCCCGGCCGTGCGCCGAACTGGCGTGGCCGACGTACATGAGCCGGCTCGGGGCCAGTGCCAGCTGCTTGGCCAGCCAGATCCGGTCGGCGTCTTGACGGCGGAACAGCCCGACCGCCTCGCCGACCTCGGGCAGCACCGGGCGGCGACCCATCAGCTCGGCGAAGTGCTGCGCCAATGGCGTTTCCGGCGACGG
Organism: Mycobacterium sp.; assembly: GCF_035506235.1. GTDB lineage: Bacteria > Actinomycetota > Actinomycetes > Mycobacteriales > Mycobacteriaceae > Mycobacterium. The sequence continues at coordinate 23,157 of NZ_DATJPU010000112.1, read as the reverse complement.
CCTGCCGAGCACCGAGCCCAGCGCGGAGTCGGGGCGCTGTCCCGGCACCCGGGGATCGAGGAGCAGCACCGGCGGACCGTCCCGCCTGGCGTCCCAGCCGGCCGGCACGCGCGGCGAGTGAACGATGTTGGGCGGCACCGCCATCAGCACGTCGACCAGTTCCATCAGCCGGTGGCCGTCGGTGTGGGCGCCGATATCTGCCAGCTGCCAAGGGATTCGGGCGGCCACTCTGCCGCTGCGGGTAATGGCATCCTGGCGGGCCCGCACCAGCTCTTCCTTGCTTGGTCCCGACTTCGGCACCGCCAGCAGCCCCCAGGGAACGCGTGCCAGCCGCGCGCTGGGCGAGACGAACAGCACCGCCCGCGGCGATGCCACGCACTCCGCCAACAGCTCCCACCCCGCGGAGCCGATCAGCAGCACCCCGAGGATGTAGGCCACCGTGAGTTCGGTGTCCGGCGTCGCGAAAGGGCCCGTGGTCAGTGCCCGCTCGATGGCGTCGCGCCGGCTCTCGGCCCCGTGCGGCTCGGGTAGGGCATCGGTCAGCTCTTGCAACGCCGCGAGCAGGATCGGGTCTTCCACCACCCAATTGACGGTCCTCGACGGCTGCCCCACGACCCGCAAACTGCCGTAGGTGGCGATCCCGACATCGGCGAACCGCAGCACCAGAGTCAGCCGGCCCAAATCGCTCATGGCCAGGTCGACCAGGCCGGCTCGGCGGCGGTGACGTCGCGACCGTAGCGTTCGAAAGCCAGTGCGCGATAATGGCTCATGATCGGCAGGCTGTCGGGCTGCATCCGCAGCGGCGGCAACGGGCCGAGCCGCGTCAGCGAGCCGCCGGCACCCGCCGCCGACGGGCCGGCCGCGGCCAGCGCCAAGTCCGAGTCGGTGTCGATGACCACCGTCGCAGTGGCCGTCGATGCCCATTCGCCGATCTTCGGCCGCTGCGCGTCGGTGTCGAAAGTGCCGCGCGCGCTGTGGTATTCGACCAACTCGCTGACCAACTGGGTGTTTTCCCACTCCCACGCGACGGCGAAGGCGCCCGCCAGGATGGGGGCCGAAATGCTGGTGGCCCAGCGCGATCTCGCGTCGGCGTCGGCGATCGAATACCGCACCGAATCGACCGCCAGCGCGGCCGGAACCTTGAGCTCCGCGGCCCGTTCGAGCTTGGCCATCGCACGCCAGTAAGCCGGCGTGCCGACTTCGCCTGTGAGGATGCCGAGTCCCTGCGCCTGCCGCGCCTCGGTTTCCTGCAGCGTCTCGTCGGGATCGCCCGAACTGTCGAAACCGAGGTCGGCCAGGGCATCCGCGCGCCACACGGTGCCGAGATGACTGTCGAGCTGGGCATACTGCAACCAACTGCTGCGGGGGGACGAGTCGAGTAGTTCCCGGGCCTGGGCGATCAGCTCGACCGCGTCGGCAAAACGGCTCCAAAAGATTGCGATCCAGCTGCGCTGCAACAAGATACGGTGCAGGTGCAGGGGCTTCCCCAGGTCGCGCCAGTGCCGCTCGGCATGCTCCCAGCACTCGTCGGCGGCCTCCAGGGCACCCGATCCCAGCCGGGTGAGGCCCAGATACAGCCAGCAACGGGCGACGTCGTGCGCCCGGGCGTATCGAGCGATGACGGGCTGGGCCTCGGACACCAGCTGCTCGGTCGTCGCGTGGTCGCCCACCGACCAGCACGCCGCCGCGCGCTCCAATTTCGTTCTGGCGCTTGCCAGTTCCCATCCCCGCGCCTCTGCCCTGGCCCCCGCGCGACGCAACCAGGGTTCGGCTTCGGCCAACCGGCCCGTCTCCACGCAGAATCTGCCGTATGCGGTGCCCGCGGCGATCAGGAGATGGTCGGCGAACTCGCCGCCATCTCGGAGGTGGTCCACGCCATCAAGCACCCGTTCCCACAAGGGGACTGATCGCACATGCAGGTCGTCGTCGCAGAGCGCCGTGGCGCACAAGACTTGGGCGTAGGTGCGCAGGTAGGTGCGTTCATCGGCGAGGTCGGCGACGTTCCCATCGGATGTGGTGTCGCTCAACTCGCTCAGCGCCGACGCGGCGCCCTCATGGTCGCCAACGGCCGCGGCCAGGCCCGTTTCCAGGAACTGCGCCCGTCGGGAATACCGAGAGATCAGGTGCGCGGCTTCCGGCATCGCGCCGGTGGCGATTCCCGAATAAATGCCCAAGCAGTCGCGGATGCGCCGGATGGACTCGCGCACCCCGTCATTCACTCCGCGCACCAGGTAGATCTCACCAAGCTGCGCAAAGACTTCCAGCATGAGATCGTCTCGATCTTCCCGCTCGATCTGCGGCACCAGTGACAACAGCAGATCCCGGGCCCGCGTCTCGTCGGCGGCAAACGCCAGCCGACGGGCATTCGCCAATTCGGCGGGGATCGACACGGCTGCATCATAAGTCCGCCGTCGTGGGCGTGGCGAGGATCCGGGGCGGCGGACGCGAGAGTGAAGGCACGCCCGCCGCCCCGGGGTTCGATCGATCAACCGCAAGTCACCTTGATGTTGAAGTCCCTGGTGACCATTCCGGCCATCGGGTTCTTCATGTCAGCGCCCTGCGCCTGGCCGGTGATGGTGTAGGTCTTGCCGTCCACCGCCACGTTGGCCGAACCGACCTTCGCGCCCATCCCGTTGCTGACGGACAGGGCGCTGCCGTCGACAAAGAGGGCCAGCGACTCGACCTTCGGGGTGGCCTCGTCGGTCATGACCACCGCCAGCGCCTGCTGGGCGCCGCTGTTGCCGCTGCCGATGTCGATCTTTCCGCCCGTCCTGACGCAGGTCACTGACGCCGGGTTCAGGCCGGCCAGGTCGGTGCCGCCCACCTTGACTTGCGCGTTGGTGCCGGTGGTGGCGGCGCCGGGCGCCGCGCTCGACGCCGGGCTGGCCGTGTGGCCCCCGCTCGAGCAGCCCACCAGCGCCGACGCGACGCCGAGGGTTCCAATCGCTCCCGCGATAAGACGTTTCACTGGTTTTCCTTCCTTCATGCGCCGCCCCGTTGGCGCCGCCATGGGCGCAAGTACAGACGGGCGGGCCTGCTACCGATCCCAATTTCGGCGCCGGCCCGGTAGGCTGCCAGAACCCACGCGGTCACGGCCCGACGAAGGGAGATGCGCGATGGCAGGCGTGAAATGGCTGGAAGAGCCTGAGTCCCACGACTTTCCGGCGGCAGCCGACTACCTCGCCTTGCTCGCGGATCCGGGCACCGCCAATCAGCTGTCGGAAAAGCTGAAGGCCGGAATCGTCAGCCGGAAGAAGGCCAAGGACATTCTGCGTGCGGCGCGGCTGGGGCTGTTACCCGAAGACAATCCGCACGTCGCCGCCGATCTCTCCAGGATCAAGAAGGGCGAGGCGTTGTCGCCCATCCTGCTCGTGCGCGGCGACCTCACGACGGGCGTCCCGCTGCAGATCGCCGACGGCTACCACCGCGTGTGCGCGAGCTACCACACCGACGAGAACACCGACATCCCGGTCATTATCGTCTCGGCCGGCTGACGGAGGGGAGCGTCATCGTGATCGAGATCGAAGCCGTCGGTGCGGTCCGGGTGCTGACCCTTTGCTCCGGGCCCGTCAACGCCCTCGATGTCGAGCTGCTGAAAGAGCTGACCGACGCGCTGGGCGAACTGCAGCACTCGGGCGCCGGAGCGCTGGTCGTCACCGGCGCTGGCCGCGCATTCAGCGCCGGGGTCGACCTCAACCGCGTGGTCGACGGCGGTGCCGACTACGCCGGCCGGCTGATCCCGGCGCTGTCCGAGGCGTTCGAGGCGTTGTTCTGCTACCCCGGCCCGACCGTGGCCGCGATCAACGGCGCCGCCATCGCGGGCGGCTGCGTGCTGGCGTGCGCCTGCGACCGCCGGCTGATCGGCCCGGACGCGCAGATCGGCGCGTCCGAGGTCCGCGTCGGGGTGCCGTTTCCGGTCACGGCGCTCGAAGTGATGCGCCACGCGTGCGGGGACCGCGCCGAGGACGTGTTGCTTGGCGGCCGCGTCTATCGGGGTGACGAGGTCATCGCCAACGGACTCGCCCACCGCGTCGTCGCCGACGATCTCGTCGGGGCGGCGGTGGCGGAGGCCGCCGACCGCGGTGGCATCCCGGCCGACGCCTATCGCCACACCAAAGCGCAGCTGCGCGCCCCCGCGCTGGCACGGATGCGCGAGGGCGGCCTGATCGACAGCGAGGTCCGCCAGCTGTGGGGCGCCGACCAGACGCAGCGACGCATCGCCGCCTACGTCGAGGGCCTCAAGCGCCGTTAAGGCTGCGTCATTCGTCGAGCGCGACGCCGCCGCGGGTGCGCCGGCGCCGCATCCGGTGGGAGCCCTTGCCCGTCGGGCGGCGGTTGCGCAACCCAGCCTGGGTCTCTTCGGCGGCCTCGCCTTCCTCGGTGTCTTGCGCGGCCGGTGCTGCTTGGGTGTCTTCGGAGGGCTCGCTGGCCGTTACCTCGGTTTCTGCGGCCTCTTCGGCCTCTTCAGCCTGCTCCGGCGCTTCGGCTTCGTCGGTTTCTGCGGCCTCTTCGGCCTCGGGCTCTGCGCCCTTCGCCTCTTCGGTCTCGTCGCCCTTCTCACCGCGGCCCCGCTTCTTGCGCTGCTTTTCCTTCTTGGGCTTGAGCGGCTTCGGCGGGGGCGGCGGCAGCTCGGCGATAAATGACAGATAAAACGCGAAGACACCGAGCAGCGCGATCGCGGCGGCGGCGCCATAAACGCCGAACAGCCACCGCCCGGCGGCGTCGAGGCTGAGCCAGATCTCGCTGATCGCGGCTCCGATGATCAGCCCGCCGGCCAGCACGTGGGCCACGATCGACCACACCCTGATGGTCAGCGCCAGCTGCGGCGTGCCCAACTCCGGCTTGCGGGTCCGCAACTGGGTGAAAACCACGGGCAACGCGGCGAGGGCGACCAGCGCGCCGGTCACGATCCGCAGCGTCGTCCCCAGCGAATGCGTGGTCTCGCCCATCAGCTCAGGCCAGCGGGGCAACACGAAAAAGAAGTAGAGGACGCCGGCAGCGATCGTAAACGCCGCGTGCCACGGTATGGCGACCTTGCGCCCCATACGCCTCCTCATGCTGCCGGTGAGCCTTGCTGGCCGGTAAGCCAGCCTAAAGGCCGGTCAAACCGATTCCAACAACCCCCCGTGCGTGGTCGCGCCCCAACCGAGTACGACCGATGGCGGAGGATGCGGGATTTGAACCCGCGAGGGCTGTTAACCCAACCCGCGTTCCAGGCGAGCGCCATAGGCCACTAGGCGAATCCTCCGTGGGCCATGGTAACCGAGTGTGCCAGCCCGTCTTGCAAGGTCGCCGCCGGTCGCCGCGGGTCGGGTCAAAGGCAGGTATTACACTCGCCATGGACCCCGCGCGGCGTCTATCCTGTGAACTCCCCCAGGGCCGGAAGGCAGCAAGGGTCAATGGGCTCTGTCGGGTGCGCGGGGTCCCCTGTGTGTGATGAGTGGCGACCCGCTGCGCCCGGCTCCGCCGCGCTTGCGATCGCCTAGGCAAAGCGTTCGACGGCGAAAGGGCCCACGGTGTCGTTCGAGTCCCTCAGCCCTGACGAGCTGACTGCGGTGCACGCGCGCAACCGGCAGGACTACGCGGAGCTGCAGGCCAAGAAGCTGGCTTTGGACCTGACCCGCGGCAAACCGTCGCCCGAGCAGCTCGACCTGTCCAACCAGCTGCTGAGCCTGCCCGGAGACGATTACCGCGATTCCGAGGGCACCGATACCCGCAACTACGGCGGCCTGCACGGCCTGCCTGAGCTGCGGGCCATCTTCGGGGAGCTGCTGGGCATCCCGGTGCAAAACCTGATCGCCGGCAACAACTCCAGCCTGGAGCTGATGCACGATCTCGTCGCCTTCTCGCTGCTCTACGGTGGGGTGGACTCGCCGCGGCCCTGGAAGGACGAGGCGGCCGTCAAGTTCCTCTGCCCGGTCCCCGGCTACGATCGCCACTTCGCCATCACCGAGACGATGGGCATCGAGATGATCGCCGTCCCGATGTTGCAGGACGGGCCGGATGTCGACCTGATCGAGGAGTTGGTCGCCGTCGACCCCGCGATCAAGGGGATGTGGGCGGTACCCGTGTTCGGCAACCCCACCGGCATCACCTACTCCTGGGAGACGGTTCGCCGGCTCGTGCAGATGCGCACGGCAGCACCCGACTTCCGGCTGTTCTGGGACAACGCTTACGCGGTGCACACCCTGACGCACGAGTTCGTCCGCCAGGTGGACGTGCTCGGGCTGGCGGCCACGGCCGGCAACCCCAACCGGCCCTACGTTTTCGCGTCGACCTCGAAGATCACCTTCGCCGGCGCCGGGGTCAGCTTCCTGGGCGGGTCGCTGGGCAACATCGCCTGGTACCTGCAGTACGCGGCGAAGAAGTCGATCGGCCCGGACAAGGTCAACCAGCTGCGGCACGCGCGCTTCTTCGGCGACGCCGACGGGGTGCGCCTGCAGATGCTGCGTCACCAGCAGATCCTGGCGCCGAAGTTCACACTGGCGCTCGAGATTCTCGACAACCGGCTGAGCGAATCGAAGATCGCCTCGTGGACCGAGCCCACGGGCGGCTACTTCATCAGCCTCGACGTGTTGCCCGGCACGGCGCGGCGCACCGTCGCCCTGGCCAAGGACGCCGGCATCGCGGTGACCGAGGCGGGCGCGTCGTTCCCGTACCGAAAGGACCCGGATGACAAGAACATCCGGATCGCGCCCACGTTCCCGTCGCTGCCGGACCTGCGCGACGCGGTCGACGGGCTGGCGACGTGCGCGCTGCTGGCGGCTACGGAGTCGTTGCTGAACTTGGCGCCGTCCGCGTCGAATACGCGCTGACGGCGGGAAAAGCCGGAAATCCCGCCCCACCTCACTGGAAGCCACTGATGCACACTGCTTGGTGGATGGACAAGTGGGTTTTAGCTGGCCAACTACGCCGCTTCGACGAGGTGAGTTAGCAGATCTAGTTGCTCGATTCGAGCCATCTAACGCCCGGAATAGATATTCTCAAGCGTCGATCAGCAAACTACGCACAGTTTGGTTGCCCTCGATCGATGGGCCCCATCCAGACGCGAGAGGACTTTGATGAGTCCCGACTATGACGTGATCGTGATCGGATCGGGTTTCGGTGGCTCGGTTACCGCTCTTCGCCTCAGCGAGAAGGGATACCGCGTCGGCGTGCTCGAGCAGGGAGCGCGCTGGCGGCCGCAGGACTACCCGCCCGATGGTGTACCTATGCGAAAGACCCTGTGGCAGCCCTATTTCGGCCTCACAGGCCCGCTGCGAATCACCGTTTTGAAGAACGTCGCTATCCAGTCGGCCGTTGGCGTCGGCGGCGGTTCACTGATCTACGGCAACGTTCTCTACGAACCGCCGGCGCAGTTCTACAACGACCCGCAATGGGCCTCGATCACGGACTGGGAGGTCGAATTAGCGCCGTATTACGAGCAGGCCAAACGAATGCTCGGCGTCGCGACGAATCCGAGATTGACCCCTGCAGACGACGTGTTCAAGGCGATCGCAGACGATTTGGGTATTGCCGACACGTTTCACCCGACCCAGGTGGGCGTGTTCTTCGGCCAGCCCGGCAAGACGGTTTCCGACCCGTACTTCGGTGGCATCGGACCAGAGCGTGCCGGCTGCGTCTTCTGTGGGCGCTGCATCAATGGATGCGCGCACAATGCCAAGAACACCCTTGAACAAAACTACTTGTACCTGGCGGAAAAGGTGGGCGCGCAGGTTCACCCGATGACAACCGTCGTCGACGTCCGTGAATCGCCCGCCGGCGGCTACCAGGTTGAAACCGTCGAAACTGGACGGTGGGTTCGTAAGCGACACCGGACCTGGTGCGCCGATCAGGTGGTGTTCTCCGCCGCCGCGCTCGGCACGCAAAAATTGCTGCATAGACTGCGGGCCAACGGTTCCTTACCCCGGATCTCGGCGCGGTTGGGTGAGCTTGCGCGGACCAACTCAGAGGTCAGCCTGCTCGCGACCTCGCGAACCCGCACGGATCTGGCTCAGGGTGTGGCCGGCACGTCGTCAATCCACCCCGATGCGAACACGCACATCGAAGCCTTCCGCCTCGGCAAGGGCAGCAACTGGGGATTTCTCCTGACCACCACCCTGGTCGACGGCGACCAACACCGCGTCGCCAGATGGATGCTGACAAACCTGCGCCACCCGGCTGCATTCGCCCGATCGTTCAATGCTCGGAGAGCCTCCGATAGATCGATATCCCTGCTTGTCATGCAGGATTTGAACAATTCGCTGACCACCTACCTCAAACGCGGCCTTTTCGGCGCGAAGATGACCTCCCGACAAGGAGTGGGCGCGCCCAATCCGAACTGGAATCCGGTCGGCAATGACGTAGTCCGACGTGCTGCCGCAAAGATCGATGGTGACCCCCGCGGCTATTACTTCGACGTCGTCAACCGGCCGACGACCGCGCATTTCATCGGCGGCTGCCCCATCGGAGATTCACCGGCAACGGGCGTCGTTGACCCATACCAGCGGCTATACGGGTATCTCGGCCTGCACATCATCGATGGTTCGACGATCACAGCCAACTTGGGCGTCAATCCGGCACTCACCATCACAGCGCTATCGGAACGGGCGGTCGCGCTCTGGCCCAACAAAGGTGATTCGGACCCACGCCCTCCGCTCGGCTCGGCCTATCAGCGAGTCGCGCCGGTTCGGCCGCACAATCCGATCGTGCCCAAAAACGCGCCTGCGGCGCTTCGCCTATCAGCGACCTGATCGTTGGCCCGGTCGACCGAAGCCTGTGGCATCCCACTCAGACCCTCCGGGTCGGCATCGTCACCGAGCGTCGGTAGCCTGCTGAGCGTGGCCCTCTACCGCAAGTATCGACCGGCAACTTTCGCCGAAGTGGTGGGGCAGGAGCACGTCACCGAACCGCTGTCCATTGCCCTGGAAGCCGGCCGGATCAACCACGCCTACCTGTTTTCCGGGCCGCGGGGCTGCGGAAAAACGTCGTCGGCGCGCATCCTGGCCCGGTCGCTGAACTGCGCGCAGGGGCCGACGGCCAACCCGTGCGGCGTCTGCGAGTCGTGCACGGCGTTGGCGCCCAACGCGCCCGGCAGCATCGACGTGGTGGAGCTCGACGCCGCCAGCCACGGCGGCGTGGACGACACGCGCGAACTGCGGGACCGCGCCTTCTATGCCCCCGCGCAGTCGCGCTACCGGGTGTTCATCGTCGACGAAGCGCACATGGTGACCACTGCGGGGTTCAACGCGCTGCTCAAGATCGTCGAGGAGCCGCCCGAGCACCTCATCTTCATCTTCGCCACCACCGAACCGGAGAAGGTGCTGCCGACGATTCGCTCGCGCACCCATCACTACCCGTTCCGGCTGCTGCCGCCGAAGACCATGCGGGCGCTGATCGGGCGGATCTGCGAGCAGGAGGGCGTCGTCGTCGACGACGCGGTGTACCCGCTGGTGATCCGTGCCGGCGGTGGCTCGCCCCGCGACACCCTGTCGGTGCTGGACCAGCTGGTGGCCGGGGCCGAGGGCAACCACGTGACCTACCAGCGCGCGCTGGGGCTGCTGGGCGCCACCGACGTCGCGCTGATCGACGACGCCGTGGACGCCCTAGCCGCCTCGGACGCGGCCGCGTTATTCGGCGCGGTCGAATCGGTGATCGACGCGGGCCATGACCCACGGCGCTTCGCGACTGATCTGCTGGAGCGGTTCCGCGATCTCCTTGTGCTGCAAGCGGTTCCAGATGCCGTGAGCCGCGGCGTGGTGGACGCGCCCGAGGACGTGCTGGACCGGATGCGCGAGCAAGCGGTGCGGATCGGCCCGGCGACCCTGACCCGCTACGCCGAGGTCGTGCAGGCCGGGCTGGGGGAGATGCGCGGTGCGACGGCGCCGCGGCTGCTGCTCGAGGTGGTCTGCGCGCGACTGCTGTTGCCCTCGGCCAGCGACGCCGAGTCGGCGCTGCTGCAACGCGTCGAGCGGATCGAGACCCGGCTGGGCGTGTCCCTGCCCGCCTCCGAGAGCGCCGCGACGCCCGGCCCGCCGCCCAAGCGGGCTCCTGTCGCAAAGGCCGAGCCGAAACCCGAGCCGAAACCCGAGCCGAAGCCGACACCGCCGCCCGAACCGGCCCCGCCGCCCCCGCCTGAGCCCGAATCAGCCTCTGCCTTAGGCGAACTCAACGCGGCGGCGCTGCGATCGATGTGGCCGACGGTGCGCGACAAGGTGCGCCAGCGCAGCCGCACCACCGAGGTGATGCTGGCGGGCGCCACGGTCCGGGCCGTGGAGGACAACACGCTGGTGCTGACCCACGCGTCGGCGCCGCTGGCCAAGCGGCTGTCCGAGCAGCGCAACGCCGACGTCATCGCCGAAGCGCTCAAAGACGCGCTGGGGGTGAGCTGGCGGGTGCGGTGTGAGGTCGACGCGGGAGCGCCCGCCGCGAGCGCCCCGGAGCCGGTCACGCGGCAAGCGCCCGTCGACGAGCCGGCCGGCGCGGATTCGGCTCAGCGCGACGAAGAGGAACACATGCTCGCCGAGGCCGGCCGCAGTGAGCCGTCGGCACCGCGCCGCGACCCCGAAGAGGTCGCACTCGAATTGCTGCAGAACGAGTTGGGCGCCCGCCGAATCGATAACGCTTAGTGGCGACCGTAAGCGCGGCGTAGCCGGGCGGCGACGGGTCGCCGCCATAAACGCTTAGTGGCGACCGTAAGCGCGGCGTAGCCGGGCGGCGACGGGTCGCCACCATAACACTTAGGGCGTCCACCACGGCCGCAGCGGCAGGCTGTCGTCGCCGCGGGGGGCCACGTTTGCAGCCAGCACGTGGTGCAGCTGAAGGTTGTTCTGCTCGAAGGCCACCCGCGAGGCCGCCATGTACAGGCCCCACACCTTGGCGGTCGCCAGGCCGACCTCTTCGACCGCCTCGTCCCAGTGCTCGACGAGGTTGCGGCACCAGTCGCGCAGGGTCATCGCGTAGTGATGCCGGAAGTTCTCCTCGTGCAGCACCTCCAAGCCGGCGTCCTGGACCTCGGTGACGATGCGGCCGGAGCCGGTGAGCTCCCCGTCCGGGAAGACGTAGCGGTCGGTGAACCCGCCCGCGAAGGAGGTCGATTTGTTGTCGTGGCGGGTGATGCAGTGATTGAGCAGCAGGCCCCCGGTGCGTAGCTTGGACTTCAGGAAGGCGAAGTATGCCGGGTAATTCTTGACGCCGATGTGCTCGGTCAGGCCGATGGACGAGACGGCGTCGAATCCCGCCTCGCCGACGTCGCGGTAGTCGGAGTGCCGCACTTCGGCCAGGTCCGCGAGACCCTCGTCTTCGATCGCCTTCTGTGCCCATTTCGCCTGCTCGGCCGACAGGGTGGCGCCGATCGCGCGGACACCGTGTCGCGCCGCGTAGCGCACCATGCCTCCCCAGCCGCAGCCGACGTCGAGCAGCCGGTCGCCCGGCTGCAGCCGCAGCTTGTCGAAGATCAGCCGGTACTTGTTGTCCTGAGCTTCTGCCAGCGTCGCGTCGGCGTGGGGATAGACCGCGCAGGTGTAGGTCATCGAGGGACCCAGCACCCATTCGTAGAAGGTGTTGGAGACGTCGTAGTGGTGGTGGATGGCCTCGGCGTCGCGGGTCTTGCTGTGCATGACGCCCGCCGCGACCCGCCGCCACCGCGGCGGCGCCTCCTCCGGCGGTGGGGCGACGGGCAGCAAATGCTCGACGCCCATGGAACGCACGACGTTGGCGAGGGTCCGCGCCGACGGCCGCTTGAATTGGACGCGGTCGGTCAGGGTCTTGAGCAACTGGTACGGGTCGCCGGGGTGCACGCCATAGGTCTGCAGGTCACCCGATACGTACGCGCGGGCCAGGCCCAGTTCGCCGGGGGCCGTGGCGAGGTAGGTGGCGCCGCGGGGCGACCGCAGGTCCAGGCCCAGCACCGCGTCCTCGCTGCCGGCCGTGCTGCCGTCGTACGCGGTGAACTTCATCGGGTGCCGCCCGGTCGCGGCGAAGAGCTCCAGGATCTCGGCCATGCTGAGCTTCCCGGTCGTGATGTGACGGGGTTCTCGGGTCTCAGAAGTTGCTGTCATCGCCGTTGCACCGCCTTTGCGTACAGGTCCAAAAGACGCGAATCGGGGTCGTAGGTTTTCTTGACCGTCTTGTAAGCCTCCCCGCCGTAGAGCTCATCAAACTCCTCGCGGGTGTAAAAGGAGTCGGAGTACAGCGACTTGTGCCCGTCGAGTTCGCTGACCTTCGCCTCGATCGCCCGATTGGTGGCGCCGTTGGTCGCGCCGGCCGGCACCGACGACCAAAATCCGATGTTGACGTAGGTGTGGTCCGGGCGCATCGGATACAGCGGCCAGCCGTCGCGGTCGCGGAGTCGCAGTGGGCACAGCCAGACCGGCGTGATGGGCACGTTGTCGGCGAACCACTCCAAAAACTCGCAGGTCCGCTCCACCGGCACCTCGACGTCCTGGACCACCCGCTCGCGGGGCGGGCGGCCATTGCGCTTCTCGATGCGGTCGGCGATGCCGAAACGCTGGTCCAGCGCGACGAGCTTCCAATAGAAGCTGCTGCGCCGGTAGCGGCGGGGCCACCAGCGTCGCACCCGCGGGTTCTGGACACCGAACGCGCGCGAGCACCAGAACCAGTCGGTGTCCCAGCGCCAGAAGTAGTCGTGAATTGTCAGCCGGTCGTCCTTGGTGGCTTCCACCCCAACCGAGTGATGCCGAATCGATTGGTAGTAAATGTTTTTCCCGGTGTAGTCACTGACCGGTCCCGGGGTGGCGGTCCGCCGGCCCACGCACAGGTAGCTTTCGTCCGTGCTGAAAACCACGCCGTCCAGATAGTCCACCGGGGTGCCGCCCTGGCCGCCGGTGTCGATGATGCGTTCCATCGCCGCGACCATCTCGGGCAGCGAGCGGAATCGGACATGCCGCAGGGCCACAAACGGGGCGACGGGCTCCAGCTCGATTCGCAGCCTCGTCGAATACCCTAGTGTGCCATAGGAATTGGGAAACGCACGGAACAGTTCCGGGTGCTGGCTGCGGGATGCGGTGAGTAATTCGCCGGCGCCGGTGAGGATGTCCATCTCCAGCACCGACTCGTGGGGCAGGCCGTTGCGAAACGACGCCGACTCGATACCCAGGCCGCTGACCGCGCCGCCGAGGGTGATGGTCTTCAGCTGCGGAACCACCAGTGGCGAAAGGCCGTACGGCAGGGTCGTGGCCACCAGGTCCTCGTAGGTGCACATGCCGGCGACGTCGGCGGTGCGGGTCTCGGGATCGACCGAGAGAACGCCGGTCAAACCCGACGTGTCCAGGCCGCGCGCATCGCGTTTGGCGCGGGCGCGGAACAGGTTTGAGGTGGGCTTGGCGAGCCTGACGGCGGACGTCGCGGGGATGGACCGATAACTCGCCATCAACCGGTCGACGCCCGCTGCGTGAGCCGAGAGTGCAGATCCTGGGACAGGCATCACATATACCCTAGTCTTCGGAAACAGCCCGTGCACCCGCGCGCGGGGGATCACAAGCATCACAACGTCATCGAAAAGAATCGAAAAGAAGGAGTCGCGCCCGATGGGCCAGGTGAGCGCAGCCAGCACGATCTTGATCAACGTCGAGCCCGGGGCCACCCTCGCCGCGGTCGCGGACTATCAGAAGATGCGTCCGAAGATCCTGTCCCCGCGGTACAGCCAGTACCAGGTGCTGCAGGGCGGGCAGGGGGCGGGCACGGTCGCCAAATGGAAGCTCCAGGCCACCAAATCACGCGTTCGCGATGTGCAGGTGAACGTCGACGTGGCCGGCCACACCGTCATCGAGAAGGATGCGAACTCGTCGATGATCACCAACTGGACGGTGGCCCCCGCCGGACCGGGGTCCAGCGTCACGGTGAAGACCAGCTGGACCGGCGCCGGCGGCGTCAAAGGCTTCTTCGAGAAGACCTTTGCGCCCTTGGGGCTGAAGAGGATTCAGGGCGAGGTGCTGGCCAACCTGAAGAAAGAACTGGAAGGCTAGCGTCGTCAGCGCGCCTGGCCCTGGGTGGCCAGGAAGCCCGCAACGCCGCGGACGAGCGCGTCGGCGTACTTCTGCCGTCCGTCGGTGGACTCCATCAGCGCCGAATCCACGGGGTTCTTCATGTTGCCGCATTCGACCAGGATCGACGGATACTGCGCCAGGTTCAGGCCGGCGAGGTCCGAGCGCCCGTACAAACCGTCCTGCCCGATGTAGTTCGCGGGCGGGATGCCCGACGCCTGCATTTGGTCCCGCATGATCCGGGCGTACTGCACCGAGGGGCCGGCCTGCGCCTGGTTGAGCGGGGGCGCCGAGTAGTTGACGTGAAAGCCCCGGCCGGACGGTGGGCCGCCGTCGGCGTGGATGCTCAGGATCGCGTTGGGCCGCAAGGAGTTGGCCGCGGCGGCGCGCGCGTCGACGCACGGTCCCAGCCCGGTGTCGTCACCGCGCGACAGGGCTGTGCGGACGCCCAGCGCGTTGAGTTCGGCGCGCACCCGCAGCGCGGTGTCCCAGGTGAACGTGTGCTCCTGGTACCCGGTGTTGGTCGACGTCCCGCTGGTCTGGCAGTCCTTCGTGCCGCCGCGCCCGGTGGGCACCTGGCGGTTGATGGACGCGTCATTTGAGCCGTTGTGGCCGGGGTCGATGAAAACGACCATGCCGGCGATATTGGACGGGACCCCCCGGGCAGCCGGGGTCAACGTCGGCATGATCGCCGTTGAAGCGGCGATCAGCACACCGACGACCAGTTTGATTCCGACACGCCTGCTCACACTTAGGTCCACGGCGCAAAGGTAACGTCGCGCGGTCTACGCTGGGTGTTTCGAATCGCCCGCCACCCACAGGCGAAACCAACTCGAGACCAAGATGCGAGGGGATTGTCATGCAACCCGGAGGCGACATGTCGGCGCTGCTCGCCCAGGCGCAGCAGATGCAGCAAAAGCTACTGGAGGCCCAGCACCAGCTCGCCAACGCCGAGATCCACGGGCAGGCCGGCGGGGACCTGGTCAAGGTCGTTGTCAAAGGCAGCGGCGAGGTGGTCGCCGTGGAGATCGACCCCAAGGTCGTCGACCCTAACGACATCGAGACCCTGCAGGACTTGATCGTCGGCGCCATGCGCGACGCTTCCCAGCAGGTCACCAAGATGGCGCAGGAGCGGCTGGGCGCCCTGGCCGGCGGCATGGGCGCGCCGCCGGCCCCACCGGCGGGGCCGCCACCGACTCAGATGCCGGGGCTGTGACGCTGCACCGACATGTTTGAGGGACCCGTCCAGGATCTGATCGACGAGCTCGGCAAGCTGCCGGGCATCGGCCCGAAGAGCGCGCAGCGCATCGCGTTCCACCTGTTGTCGGTGGAACCGCCGGAGATCGACCGGCTGACCGCGGTGCTGGGCAAGGTCCGCGAGGGCGTGCGGTTCTGCGCGGTGTGCGGCAACGTCTCCGACGAGGACCGCTGCCGCATCTGCGCCGACCCGCGCCGGGACGGCTCGCAGGTCTGTGTCGTCGAGGAGCCGAAGGACGTCCAGGCCGTCGAGCGCACCCGCGAATTCCGGGGCCGCTACCACGTGCTGGGCGGCGCGCTCGATCCGCTGTCCGGCGTGGGTCCCGACCAGCTGCGCATCCGCGAGCTGCTGACCCGCATCGGTGAGCGCGTCGACGACGTCGACATCACCGAGGTGATCATCGCCACCGACCCCAACACTGAGGGCGAGGCGACGGCCACCTACCTGGTTCGGATGCTGCGCGACATCCCGGGCCTGACCGTGACGCGGATCGCGTCGGGGCTGCCGATGGGCGGCGACTTGGAGTTCGCCGACGAGCTGACGCTGGGCCGCGCGCTCACCGGCCGCCGGGCCATGGTCTGAAGCCGCAGAGCTCTTCGGGGGGATAGGCGACTGCCGGATTTGGTAGCGCATGCGCTACCAAATCCGGAGTCAGTCACATGCCTGCAGTGCCGCTTCGCGGGAAAGCCACCCGTCACTTGGTCACGACGGCGAAGTTATCGCTGGTGTTCCACGCCGCCTGGAAGGCGCCGATGGGAACCTGTTCGTCGCGGCCCGCCTTGACGCCGCTGTCGTTGAGGTGCACCACGCCGGCTTTGGTGTCGATGCCGGTGACGACCACGAAGTGGTTTTCCTGGGTGCGGTCGCCGGGCTTGTTCCAGATGGTCCTGTCGTTGAGCCCGACGATCACCTTGTGCCCCTGATCCAGCTCCTGCGCCAGCGAGTCGACGTTGGTGTGGACCGCGGCGGCGTGGATGCCGTAGTGCGCCAGCAGCACCGGCAGGTCCGAGTTCTTGGTGTTCCCCGAGGGGCGGTAGACCGGTCCCGGGTGGCTCACGCTGGGGATAGTGCCCGCCGCGGCGGTGATCTCGTCCTCGGTGGGCTCGCGGCCGGTGATCTGACCGACCACGTCTGCCACCGCCATCTCCCCGCAGTCGTGGTCTTGTTGTTGGTAGCGCCAGTAGGGCGCGGCGGCGGCCGGGTCGCCGTGCATCCCGTCCTGGGCGGCGTCGGCCGTGGCGGCGAACGCCACCATCGAGCCGGTGGCCGCGCTCAACACGGCCGCGAGCCCGACGATGCGGGCCACCTTGGCGACGGTGGTTCTGGGGTTGCTCATGGCTTCCTTTTCTCGGTCGGTGGGTCGAGAAAAGGCTGGGTGATGCCGCTGCACGGATCCTTGACGAAAACTTGCAGCGCAGGTAGGCGGCCTAGCGGGCCGCCAGTCGTTCGCGACGCAGCAGGTCCACCTCGGGCAGCTCGAGCGGCGAGAGCCCGCCCACCACTTTGCCGAGCAACAGGTCGGCCAGCTCCGGGTTGCGGGCCAGGCACGGCCCGTGCATGTAGGTCGCGACGACGCTGCCCTGCACCGCGCCGTCGAAGCCGTCACCGGCCCGGTTTCCCGCACCCTTGACCACCGCGCCCAGCGGCGACGCGGCGGACCCCAGGACGGTACCGCCCCGGTGGTTCTCGAAGCCGGTGAGCCGTTGGGTCAGGCCGGCCAGCAACGGCTTGCTGACCAGCTCGCCGATGGTGCGCGCGTCCTGCGGCGACGTCGTCGCGTCCAGCATGCCCACGCCGTCGACCCGCTCCCCTGACGAGGTCGCATACCAATGCCCCAGCACCTGGACCGCCGCGCAGATCGCCAGCACGGGCGCGCCCCGCTCGGCCGCGCGTTGCAGGCCCGGGTAGCGCAGCAGGTGCCTGGTGGCCAGCCGCTGCGCGTAGTCCTCCGCCCCGCCCAGCGTGTACAGGTCCAGCGACTCCGGCACCGGATCGGCCAGCGTGATCTCGACGATCTCGGCCGCGATGCCCCGCCACCGCAGCCGCTGGCGCAGCACCAGCGCGTTGCCGCCGTCGCCGTAGGTGCCCATCACGTCGGGCAGCACCAGGCCGATCCGCACGGTGGAGTCAGCCATGGCGCGCCAACGCTCGCTGCAGCTGCAGGAAGGCCGTGTAGTTGGCGATGACCTCCACCCTTCCGGGTGGGCACGACGCGATGGCCGCCACGGTGTCGTGCATCAGCGTGTGCTCGACCCCCGCGTAGCCCAGACGCACCGCCAGGTCGGTGCCGCGTTCCCCGGCGGCGACGACGGCTGTCTCTTCGAAGTGCTCGAAGCGCACGTCCCACAGCCACGACAGGTCCTCGCCGTCGGGCACCTGCCCGTTGACCGAGATCACCACCCCGGCCGCGTGCTTGTCCACCATCGACAGCGCCTCCTGCCAGCCGGCCGGGTTCTTGGCCAGCAGGATCCGCGCCTCGTGGTCGCCGACGCGGACGCTACGGTAGCGCCCGGCGACCTCGTCGACCTGAGAGACAGCGGCTACCGCCGCAACCGGGTCGGCGCCCAGCGCGACGGCGGCGGCCACCGCCTGGGCGGCGTTGCCCCGGTTCACCGCGCCCGGCAGCGCCAGCCGCATCGGCAGGGCCAGGCCGTCGGGCCCGTACAGGGTGTGGTCGTCGAACCACCACTGGGGGCTGGGCCGCTTGAAGTCGGCGCCGGTGGAATACCAGTGGCCCTTGTCGCGGACGATGACCTCGCCGCTGCGCGGACAGCTGACCGAGTCGTTCGCCCAGGCGCCGCCCGCGGCCACCCACACCACATTCGGGCTGTCGTAGGCCGCCGACGTCATCAGGACATCGTCGCAGTTGGCGACGACGACCGCCTTTGGGTGCCGTGCCAGGCCGGCCCGCAGCGTGCGTTCGATCACGTTGATCTCGCCAACCCGGTCCAGTTGGTCGCGTGACAGGTTGAGCAGCACGATGACGCTGGGTTCGACGGCATCGGACACGTGCGGGACGTGCATCTCGTCGACCTCCAGGGCCGCCAATTGGGCGTGCCGGTTGGCGGCCAGCGCGGCCACCAGCCCGGCGTCCATGTTGGCGCCCTCGGCGTTGGTGGCCATCGGGCCCAGCGTTCCCAGCGCGGCCGCCGTCATCCGCGTGGTCGTCGACTTGCCGTTGGTGCCGGTGACGATGACGGTGCGCCGCCCGGCCCCGAGCTGGCGCAGCACCGAAGGGTCCAGCGTCATCGCGACCAGTCCGCCGATCATCGCCCCGGCGCCACGCCCGGTTACCCGCGATGCCCACCGCGCGCTCGCTCCCGCGGCGAGGGCCAGGCGTGCACGGGCGGTAACCACCCGGGCAGTTTAGGGCGATCGCAAGCGCGGCGCTTGCGCCGGGCGTAGCGGGTGGCCCGCGTGGATTTAGGGCGATCGCAAGCGCGGCGCTTGCGCCGGGCGTAGCGGGTCGCCCGCGCGTACTACTAGGGCGCGACACGAACCACAGCGAACCGGCGATGTCGGTCGCACGTGCCATGCTCAGCTCATGAACCGGGTGTCCTGGGGGCGGCCGGCCAGCGAGTCGGGCGGGGGCTGGGCCGTCGTCGACGTCGAGACCTCGGGCTTTCGGCCGGGTCAGGCGCGGATCATCAGCGTCGCCGCGCTCGGGCTCGACGCCGACGGCCGAGTGGAGCAGTCCGTGGTCAGCCTGCTCAACCCCGGGGTGGACCCGGGTCCCACCCACGTGCACGGCCTGACCGCCGCGATGCTCGAGGACCAGCCGCAGTTCGCCGACATCGTCGGTGATCTGGTCGCAGTGCTGCGCGGCCGCACGCTGGTGGCCCACAATGTCGCCTTCGACTACGCGTTCCTGACCGCGGAGGCCGAGCTCGCCGAGGCCGAGCTGCCCGTCGACAACGTCATGTGCACGGTCGAGTTGGCGCGGCGGCTGGACCTGGGGGTCGACAACCTGCGGCTGGAGACATTGGCGGCGCACTGGGGCGTGGTCCAGGAGCGGCCGCACGATGCCTTCGACGACGCGCTGGTGTTGACCGGCGTGCTGGAGTCGGCGCTCGAGCGGGCACGCGAACGCGACGTCTGGCTGCCGGTGCGCCCGGTGACCCGGCGGCAATGGCCGAACGGCCGGGTGACCCACGACGAGCTGCGCCCGCTGAAGGTGCTGGCTTCGCGGATGCCGTGCCGCTACCTCAACCCGGGCCCCTTCGTGCGGGGCAGGCCGCTGGTCCAGGGCATGCGGGTGGCGCT
The DNA here is from genome assembly GCF_035506235.1 of Mycobacterium sp. Lineage (GTDB taxonomy): Bacteria > Actinomycetota > Actinomycetes > Mycobacteriales > Mycobacteriaceae > Mycobacterium. Next base: position 3,654 of record NZ_DATJPU010000112.1, on the reverse strand, counting down.
GGCGGCGGAGGTGAGGCGCACCCACGAGGAGCTCGTCGAGCGGATCCTGCACGCCGGGCTCGCCTACCGCGACGTCGTGGATGGGGAGACCTCGCTGGTGGTGTGCAATGACGCCGCCCCCGAGCAGGGCAAGGGCTATCACGCCCTGCAGCTGGGGGTGCCGGTGGTGTCCGACGCGCAGTTCATGGACAGCGTCGGTGCGGTCGCCGGCGGTACCAGCATGGAGGAATTCGCCGACGTCACCGCGGCCGCCGCGCAGCTAGCGCTGTTCTGACCCACGCGGCGGCCGGCACCTCGGCCGGCGCGAGCACGTAGTCGGCGGCAGCGCCGCCGGCTTCCATCGGGAGAAACGCCACGACGGCGTCGCCGACGGTCCAGTCCGTGACCGCCGCGCCGATCCCCACGACGTCCATCGCCGCCGCGACCGAGTTGAAAGAGGTCGCAGCCACCTCACCAGAATCTCTCCGGCGCCCGCCTGCAGACAGATGTCCTTCACTCGTCGGCTGCTTCGATGTCGAAGCAGTACGATGGCGCCGTGGTCGAAGCCCTCGAACCTGAGCAGATGCGCACGTACTTCGCGCTCACCGAGGGAGTCAGCCTGCTGCAGTACGCCGTGCGACAGCAACTACAGGCCGAAGGCGATCTCAGCTACGTGCAGTTCGAGATCTTGGCCCAACTCGCCGACGCCACCGGGCAACTCACCATGACCGACCTCGCCGACGGGGTGGTCTACAGCCGCAGCGGCCTGACCCATCAGGCCGGCCTGCTGGAGAAGGCGGGGCTGATCACCCGCCGAGCCAGCCCTCATGACCAGCGAGCCACGCTCGTCGACATCACTGCGGCGGGCCGAGCCCGGGTGGCCAAGGTGCTACCCGGCCACATCCAGGTCGTTCGCGACCTGCTGTTCGACTCGCTCTCAGACCAGGACGTGCGCACCCTTGGCGACATCATGAGTCGCGCCCGCGACCACATGCGTGCCCGACCGGCCCGCTCCGCCGTCCCCCGACGCAGCGCGCGTAGCGCCGTTAACCTCGCGAAGCGCGGTTGACCGCCGACACCACAGCACGCAGCGACGCGGTGGTGATCGACGGCGCGATCCCGACGCCCCATACCGTTCGCCCGGCGACGGGCCCTGATGGGTGCCGACCCGCTTCGCCCGGCTGCGCCGCGCTCGCGATCGACACCGGCCCTGATGGGTGCCGACCCGCTTCGCCCGGCTGCGCCGCGCTCGCGATCGACACCGACGCCTCGACATATGCCGCAGCCTGCGCGTCGTCACCCGAGCTCATCGCGTGCTCGGAATAATCCAGCACGGCCACGTCGAAGCCGACGGTCCCCAGCGCATGCACGAAGGCGGCAAGCGGGCCGTTGCCGGTGCCGCTGATCTCGGTCTCCACACCATCGATCTTGACGGTGGCCTGGATCGTCGTCGCGCCGCCGTCCTCGTCGGAGGCGTCGACCCGCTGCTTGATCCGCTCCAGCGGCCGCACCGGGGCCAGGTACTCCTCGGAGAACGCCTCCCACATCTCCTTCGGCGAGACCTCGCCACCCTCGCCGTCCGCGATCTTCTGGATCACCTGGGAAAACTCGATCTGCAGTCGCCGCGGCAGCGCCAGGCCGTGATCGGCCTTCATGATGTAAGCCACCCCGCCCTTGCCGGACTGCGAGTTGACCCGGATCACCGCTTCGTAGGTCCGCCCGACGTCCTTGGGGTCGATCGGCAGATAGGGCACCTGCCAGAGCATGTTCTCGACGTCGGTGTCGGCGGCGTCCGCGTCGATCTTCATCTGGTCGAGGCCCTTGTTGATGGCGTCCTGATGGCTGCCGGAGAACGCGGTGTAGACCAGGTCGCCGCCGTAGGGGTGCCGCTCGTGCACCGGCAGCTGGTTGCAGTACTCGACGGTGCGGCGGATCTCGTCGACGTTGGAGAAGTCGATCTGCGGGTCCACGCCGCGGGAGAACAGATTTAGCCCCAGGGTCACCAGGCACACGTTGCCGGTGCGCTCCCCGTTGCCGAACAGGCAGCCCTCGATCCGGTCCGCGCCTGCCTGGTAGCCCAATTCGGCTGCGGCGACGGCGGTTCCGCGGTCGTTGTGCGGATGCAGGCTCAGGATGACGGATTCCCGGTTGGCCAGGTTGCGGCTCATCCACTCGATCGAGTCGGCGTAGACGTTGGGGGTGGCCATCTCCACGGTGGCGGGCAGGTTGAAGATGATCGGGTTTTCCGGCGTGGGCTGGATGATTTCGCCGACGGCGTCGCACACCTGCTTGGCGTAGTCCAGTTCCGTCCCCGTGTAGGACTCCGGCGAGTACTCGAACCGCCACTGCGTGCCGGGGTGCTTGACCGCCTCCTCGACGCACTTGCGCGCGCCGTCGGTCGCGATCGCCCGAACCGCGGCACGGTCGGCGCGGAACACCACGCGGCGCTGCAGGATCGACGTCGAGTTGTAGAAGTGCACGATTGCCCGAGGCGCGCCATGGCACGCCTCGAAAGTGCGCTCGATCAGCTCCGGCCGGCACTGGGTCAGCACCTGGATCGTGACGTCGTCGGGAATGGCGCCGTCGGTGATGATCGCGCGGACGAAGTCGAAGTCGGTCTGGCTGGCCGACGGGAACCCGACCTCGATCTCCTTGTAGCCCATGCGCACCAGCAGGTCGAACATGCGGCGCTTGCGCGCCGGGCTCATCGGGTCGATCAGCGCCTGGTTGCCGTCGCGCAGGTCCACCGCGCACCACAGCGGGGCGCGCGTGATAACCCGGTCGGGCCAGGCGCGGTCGGCCACGCGGACGGGCTCGACCTCATCGGCGAAGGGCCGATACCGGTTGATCGGCATCGACGACCCGCGCTGGGGATTCCACCCGGGCTGGCCGGGCTGCGGCGGGCCGCAGGGTTTGACGATGGTGCGCGCCTTGAATGACTCGGTATAGGCGTCGGTACTGGAAGACTCAGGAAAGCTGTTCACGGTAGTTGCTCCGGGGTGTCAGAAGGAACCTCAGACCGGCGCATCGCGAACGCCCGCGACGGGAAGCCGGTCTGGATCAGACCCCGTCGCGGCGTCCGAGGAGGAGCACCCGCTGCACGGTCTGCACTCTACCGCAGGGCGGCATCGCGCCGGTAACGCGGATGCGCGGGCACGTATTCTGTTGTGGACTTAACGCGCAATCGGCGCAGACACTCCGAAGACAGGAACGAACAACAGTGGCGCTCGTCGTGCAGAAGTACGGCGGATCATCCGTGGCGGATGCCGACCGGATCCGCCGCGTCGCCGAGCGCATCGTCGCGACCAAGAAGCAGGGCAACGACGTCGTCGTCGTGGTGTCGGCAATGGGCGACACCACTGACGACCTGCTGGATCTGGCCCAGCAGGTCTGCCCGGCCCCGCCGCCGCGCGAACTCGACATGCTGCTGACCGCCGGTGAGCGCATCTCCAACGCCCTGGTGGCCATGGCGATCGAATCGCTCGGCGCGCAGGCCCGCTCGTTCACCGGTTCGCAGGCCGGGGTGATCACCACCGGCACCCACGGCAACGCCAAGATCATCGAGGTGACGCCGGGGCGCCTGCGGGACGCGCTCGACGAGGGGCGCATCGTGTTGGTCGCCGGGTTCCAAGGGGTCAGCCAGGACACCCGCGACGTCACCACACTCTGCCGAGG
>NZ_DATJPU010000111.1:0-39836 GCF_035506235.1 Mycobacterium sp. | reverse complement strand
AGGTCCGGCTTCTCGAATTCCAGCCAGACGACGTCGTGGACCTTGATCACCGGGTTGGCCGAGCGGCCCGGGTGCTCACCCGGCAGCGCGCCCTGCTCGCTGTGCAGCCCGTTGTGCGAGCCGATCAGTTGGTCAGTCATTGCTCGCTCCTAGTACAGACTCGATGGACGGCATGATGCTCCTTCCCTGAAAGGGTTTGATGACAAGGCTTTTCGCAGCACGCGCTTAGCGGACCGCATTCGCCACTAAGCATGCCGCCGGCGCGAGGGCCTGTCGTTGCCGCTGACGGCAATCGGCATACCCTGCTAGCGGGTATTCGCGGTGCTGACGAATCGTCACCGTTGTGTTGGATGACAGTGGAATTCACTTCTCGACGAGCGTCGACTTGTTGCTGCCAATTGCTTTTTAGCGGTTTACTATGCACACACAACCGAATCCTGAAGATCCAGGAAGGGTCCAGGGACCCGCCTTGGACGCTTGCCTCCAATTTTGCGCAGACGGTGAACGGTCCGGAGGAGGATCGGCATGAGCGCCAGACCCACGAGACGAGGTAACAAACGGGTCCTTGGTAAGCTTTGGCGGCCCATCGTCATTCTCGCCGTCCTCGCGGTCGTCGCCTACGGCGTCAACACCGTCCGGGGCAACAACGAGAGCATCAGCCATCCGGCCACGACAAGCTCCCTTCCGGCCACCGTCGTCCAGATCAATCCCAAGAACGTCACCTACGAGGCGTACGGCACCCTCGGCGGCGGCGGCAAGGTGGTCTACGCCAACTTGGACAGCCAGCCGATCGAAGTCCGGCTGACCGCGCTGCCCTGGTCAGTTTCAGAGACGACGATGTCGCCCTCGGCGACGTTGAGCCTCGTGATGCAGGTTGACGGGGATTCGGCCGGGTGTCGCATCCTCGTCGACGGCCAGGTGCGCGACGAGCACGTCGTCTCCCACCAGAGCGCCGCCGTCGCGTGCACGGTGACCGCGGCATGAACGAGCAAGCGCCGGAGCCGCCGACCGTCCCCATCAAGACGGAGGAAGAAGTCAAGCGTCCCCGCGCCGCGAGGCTGATCCGCCAGTTCGCGGTGCCGATCGTCGTGTTCTGGGTGCTGCTGGGTATCGCGGTGAACGTGTTCGTGCCCTCCATCGAGGAGAACACCAAGGCCAACGCGAAGGCACTGGTGCCGCGGGATTCCCCGTCGTCGCAGGCCGCGCTCGTCCAGGGCAGCGCGTTCCGCGAATCCGACTACACCAGTGCGGTCGTCATCCTGTTCGAAACGCAGGGCCGCAAGCTCGACGACCAGGACCACAAGTACTACAACGAGGTGGTCCGCCGCCTTCGCAACGACAAACAGCACGTGCAGTCGCTGCTGGACCTCTGGGGCAAGCCGGTGACGAAATCGGGTCAGCAGAGCGCCGACGCCGAGGCCGCCACGCTGACCGTCCGCCCCACGGGAGACACCGGTGACGCCACCTCGAGCCGGTCGATCGAGGCCATCCGCGACATCGTGGCGAAGGTGCCGAAGCCGCACGGCCTCACCACTTATGTCAGCGGACCGGCCGCACTCAACACCGATACGCTCGCCGCGGCCGATGACAGCATGTTCACGCTGACCATCGTGTCGGTGATCGTCATCATCGTCATGCTGCTGCTCGCCTACCGCTCGGTCGCCCGAGCCCTCATCCCGCTGGTTGGTGTGCTCCTCATCCTGGCGACGGCGCGCGGCGTCGTCTCGTTCCTCGTCGGGCTGCACGTCCTCGGCATCTCGTCCTTCGCGATGAACATGCTCGTAGCTCTGGTCCTGGGCGTGGCCACCGACTACGGCATCTTCTTCATCGGCCGATACAACGAAGCGCGCCGGGCGGGACACGACAAGGAATCCGCCTACTACGAATCGGTCGCCAACACGTCGCACGTCATCCTGGGCTCGGGCCTGGCGATCTCCGGGTCGACCCTTTGCCTGAGCCTGACGAAACTGAACTACTTCCGCACCCTGGGGCCGCCCTGCTTCGTGGGGATGGTCGTCGCCGTCGTCGCCGCCCTCACCCTCGGCCCCGCAATGCTCGCACTGGGCGGCCACATCAAATGGTTGCAGCGGATCAGCCCGACGAGCCCGATGTGGCGCAGGCTGGGCACCGCCATCACACGGTGGCCGGCCGCGTTCATCTTCATCGCTCTCCTCGTCGTCCCATTCTGCGTCATGAATCTCGCCACCTACAAGGTGAGCTACAACGACCGAGACTTCGCGCCCGCGACCGTCGAGTCCGTCGAAGGCTACGCGGCCTCGGACCGGCACTTCCCGAAGAGCCAGTTGTCCGTCGACAGCCTCTACGTCAGCGCGGATCACGACATGCGCAATACGACGGACCTGATCACCTTGGACCGGATCGCCAAGACCGTGCTGCGGGTTCCGGGTATCTCGATGGTGCAGGGCATCACCCGGCCCAACGCCCGGCCCCTGGAGCACGCCTCGCTTCCCTTCTCCATGGGCTCGATGGGAACGAAGATCGGTGAGAACCTCGCGTTCTTCAAGGATCGGGTCGCCGAGATCGACACGACGGCCGACCACATGGGCAGACTGATCGAGGAGACCACCCAGCTGGAACAGCTCACCGGCCGGCTGGAAGATCTCACCAGCCAGCTGACCGTCGGCACCCACCTGTCGCGCGAGGCGACGGAGCGAATGCGCGCGATCACCGACGAAGCGCGAGACAATCTCGCGAACGTCGACGACTTCTTCAGGCCGCTGCGCAGCTACCTCTATTGGGAGAGGCACTGCTATGACATCCCGATCTGCTGGGCCCTCCGGTCGCTGAACGAAACGATCGACAACGTCGACCAGGTGAGCGAACAGCTTGGCAACCTGGTGAAGGGTCTGGCCATCATCGACACGGTCACTCCCCAGATGGTGCCCGCGATGCACGCCATGGCCGAACACATGGGAACGATGGTCAAGGAAATGCGAGCGATGCAGTCGCTGACGTTGGCGACGCAAAGCACGCTGCACGCCATGATTCCGCAGATGGAAGTCATGATTCATCCGATGATCGACATGGCGCAGGCATTCGACAATGCGAAAAACGACGACTTCTTCTTTCTGCCGCCAGAGTCGCTCGAAACGGAGAATTTCAAGGTCGGTCTCGACTTCTTCATGACTCCTGACGGAAAAGGCGCGCGTTTCATGGTTTTCCACGATGGCGAGGCCATGAGCCCGGCAGGCATTCAGCAGACGAGGAATGCAACGGCCGCCGCGCACGAAGCCATCAAACAAACGGCGCTGTCGAATGCGAAATTGGACATGGCCGGCGCCGCGCCGACCTACCGTGACGTCGAAGACTTCTCCCACAACGACCTCATCCTCATGATGCTGGCGACGTTCGGCCTGGTGTTCGTCATCGTCCTGGTCATCACCAGGGCACTCGTCGGGTCCATATTGGTGCTCTTCATCGTCGTGCTCTCGTTCGCCGGTTCACTGGGATTGGCATCGCTGATCTGGGAGACGTTCCTGGGCATACAACTGCACTGGCTGAACATTCCCATCGCGTTCATCGTGCTCGTGGGGGTGGGTTGCGACTACAACCTGCTGCTGCTTTCCCGGTACCGGGAAGAGCTCGACGCCGGCGTCAAGACCGGGATGATCCGTGCGATAGCGGGTTCGCTGAGCGTGGCGGTCACGGCCGCCCTGGTCCTTGCCGGCACGATGCTCGCGCTTCTGTCCAGCGACGTGAAGAACATCGGTCAGGCCGGGTCGACCATCGCCATCGGGTTGGTCTTCGACATGTTCATCATGCGGCTGTGCCTGGTGATGCCGCTTGCCCGGTTGCTCGGCCCCTGGTTCTGGTGGCCACAACGAGTGCTCAGCCGACCTCGAGCCGACAGGTCCACGGCCGGTGTTGCCCCGGCCGCCGTTCCGCCGCTGTGACGCAACCGCCGGGTCAACGGCTCAGAGGGGCCGGAAACACATGCACTGTTCGATCGACTTGAAATTCTGGCCGCAGTAGATGCACCGCATGCGGCCGGAGCGGGCGATCCTGACCACCGCGGCCCGCACCCACTTGCGGTAGTGGAGTGTGCACACCGACTGATGACCACCGCAGGGCTTGTGGCGCGGCGCGAGCCAGCTCGCCGGCCGCTGACAGCCGTACGTGCTTTCACGACGCACCGGCTCGCCCCACGACGACACCACCGCCTCGAACGACGGCGTGACGGCGTCCGCCGTCTCGTGGTCACGGGTCTCGCCGCGCGCGGTCATGCCGGCCCGTATACCCTCCGACGCCCGGGGTAATCGCGGAGCAGGAATCATTTCGCGCGGGCAAGACGGTTCCGTCCACCTGCTCCAAGGCACGGCGCGGGGCTGTCTCGGTCGAGTTCACCGGCCGCGTCATCGCTTGTCTAGCTTGCCAATTCGCCCATCACGGCAGCGCGGTGCCGGCCGGGATCGGGTGGCCACTCAGCCGCCGTTGGCGTGTAGCGACGTGTAAGACATTGGGCGGGCCGGGTCCACCATCGCCATCGGGCTGGTTTTCACCATGCTCGTCATGCGGCTGTGATTGGTGATGCCACTCGCCCGGTCGCTGGGCCCGTGGTTCTGGTGGCCGCATAGGGTGCGTACTCGCCCGAGACCTGGCATCCGTGCAACTGCCCGGCGGCTGATGTTACTGCATGGCCCAGGCAATGCGGGCACCTTGAATTTTCGCGCGCTCAGCAATCGGGCCCCGGAACATCTCATCGATGGTGTTGTTCCGTGTGGCCAGCCAGCGAACAAAATGACGAACGTTCAGCGGACTGCGTTGACGCAGGTATCGATGTGCACGCAACGCGGGAAGAGGGAATTCGGTTCGATCCACCCTTCGGGACGGGATCGGCGCTGCATCCCGACGGGCCTTGCAAAACCGCTGTGGCCCACCATCATTGATCACATCAGGATCGTCGCCGGGCGTGCCCGAGCGCCCGCACATCTTGACAGACCGATCTGAGTGGCCTCAGCGTCCGTCGCTCATCGTGCCGGCGATGTCTCGCAACACCTCTGGGTGCCTCAAGAACGGTGTGATGATGTCGACCGGTAGGGGGAACACCACCGTCGAATTCTGATCCGCTCCTAACTCTAGAAGTGTTTGCAGATAGCGTAATTGCAGTGATGCCGGGCTCTTCGACAGGGTCTCAGCGGCTTCCCGCAGCTCCTCGGATGCTTGTAGCTCGCCACGGGCGTTGATGACTTTGGCTCGGCGTTCCCGTTCGGCTTCGGCTTCGCGGGCCATCGCTCGCTGCATCGACTCTGGGATCTCGACATCTTTGATCTCGACAACCTGCACACGGATACCCCAAGGTTCGGTCTGTTTTTCGATGATCGTGCGCAGATCGCTGTTGAGGTCTTCGCGGTGTGCCAGCAACGTGTCAAGGTCGGCCCGGCCGAGCAGTGAACGCAGCGTCGTCTGCGCGATCTGGGAGGTCGCGATCGCGTAGTTTTCTACCGCCAGGATCGCTTTCAGCGGGTCCATCACCTGGAACATGACGACCGCGTTCACGCGAGCCGGCACGTTGTCACGGGTTATCACCTCCTGTGGCGGAATGGTCAGCGTCACCAGCCGCTGGTCGACCCGAACCATCTTGTCTGCCAGCGGGATCAGGACGCAGAGCCCGGGATGATACAGCGGGCGCACATGGCCCATCCGAAACACCACTCCGCGTTCATATTCGCGCAATACCGCCAGCGATACAAATGCCAGCACCACGAGCGCCACAGTCACCACTGCGACGATGCCGATTAGCACTCCGGCCATGACTGTCGTCCCCTACTCGCCTTCCTTATCTTGCCAACCTCCCCACCGAGTGGAATAGCGGTCGATCGCGGCGGCCACTTGGTCTTCGACCGCTGTGCGGTGCGGCAGGTGGTCCGGCGCATTGGACGGGGTGTTCCACAGGTGCCGCGCGAGGGGCAGTCCGAGCAGGACGACGATCAGCGCGGTGCCGGACAGCACCAGTACCTCGGTTACCGAGTGACTGGCGATCAGTGTGGCCAATGGCAGCACAACCCCGAAAGCGGCGACACAGCAGGCGATCCCGCGGTGGAACCGCCCGGCATCCGAATGTGGCCACGGGTCGACCTCGCGGCTGATCTCGCGGCCGTGCTCCGATGTCGTGCACTGGGCTTTGACCGGGCAGCTGTTGCACACTACGGGCGATGCGCGATATCGCATCACACGATGCTTGGGGTCGAAAGAGGTCGGCCATAGCCAGTGATCCTGTGGGCACACCCAGGCGTCATGATCGGGCCGATAGACGAATTGTCCAGTGCGCCACCGTGCGGCACGCACCGAGGCATGGCGTGCCATCACATCGAAACACCACCCAATGAGCAGCAGGGCCAAACTATATCCTGCGATCAGCCAGACCGATGCAGCCGGCGGCGCCATCGGTCAGTTCTCCGCGACGGAATCGGCCGTCGCCTCCGGCCGACCCGGGGTGACGGACTCGGTGTAGAGCGGATGGTCTGGCATCTCCTGAACGGTGGAACCCGAGCGGAAATTTCGCAACGCGGTCCAGGCGATCCAGACGAACGGCAACACACCGCCGACGATGAGAATCAGATCACCGGGCATCCGCAACCATTCGATCACCGCGTTGCCGGGCTTGGTGATGTAGCCCAGCGACCGCGCCTCGAAGTAGCCGTCGCTGACCGAGTGGTAGAGCTGGAGCACACCCAGAGGCAGCAGGGAGACGAACACCATCCATGCGAGGCCGATGTTCATGCACCAGAAGGATATTCGCGCCCATTTCTCCGGCCATTTGTCGGCCGGGATCACGTAGCGGAACGCGAACATGGCCAAGCCGACGGCGAGCATGCCGTATACGCCCATCATCGCGCCGTGCGCGTGGTTGGCGGTCAGTGCGGTCCCGATCTGGTAGTAGGACACCACCGGCAGGTTGATCAGGAACCCGAAGATGCCTGCGCCTAGGAAGTTCCAGAACCCCACGGCGACGAGAAACATCACCGCCCAGCGATGCGGGAAGGGCTTGCTGGTTCCGGACTGTTGGCGCGACCCCAGCTGCAAGAAAGCCCACGCCTCGACGGTCAGGAAGGTGAGCGGAATGACTTCGGCCGCCGAGAAGAACGCCCCCAACGCCATGTGCTCCACCGGGGTGCCCGAAAAGTACAAGTGATGCATGGTGCCGATGACGCCGCCCGCGGAGTAGAGGATGATGTCCAGGAAGATCACACCCAGCGCGACTCGTTCGCGCACCACGCCTAGCAGCACGAACATGTAGGCCACCATGACGGTGGTGAACAGTTCGAGGAAGTCCTCCACCCACAAGTGCACCACCCAGAACCGCCAGAAGTCGGCGACGGTGTAGTGGGTGCCGCTGCCGGCCAGCAGACCGACTGCGTAGAAGGCCGGAATCGCCAGTCCTGAAAAGAAGAACACCCATGGCATGTTCATCTTCGGTTCGCCTTTGAGCCTGGCGCGCATCCCGCGCCAGATTATGGCGATCCACACAAACAAGCCGACGATCAGCAGGACCTGCCACAGCCGGGGCAGGTCGAGGTACTCCCACTGCTGGGACAGCAGCGTGTGCTGGGGGATCACGCCGTAAATGGACAGCGCCTCGCAAATCAGGGAGCCAAACACCACCACCGCGACCGCACCCAACAGCACGTACGCCAGCAGCGCCTGACGGCGCGGCTCGCGACGGGAGATGAACGGGACGAGGAAGATGCCGCCCCCCAGAAACGCCGCCACGGTCCAAAACAGCGCCAGCTGAAGGTGCCACGTACGGGCCAAGTTGTACGGAAGCACCCTGGCCAGGTCAAGGCCAAAGAAGTTCGACAAATCGGCCCGGTAGTGCTCGGCGGCAGCGCCCAAAAGCGTTTGCGCCAGAAACAGCACAGACACGATCGCAAAGAACCAGATCGTGGCCCGCTGCGCCGGCGTCAAGCTAACTTCGCCGGGCTGGCGGAACGACAGCGTCGACGTCTCGGCGCCATGCCACCCGATCTTTTGGCTCCAGCGCCCATAAACCGCGAACATGACCCCGATACCACCCAGCAGCGCGATAAGCGACAGCGCCGACCACACGATCACGGGTGCGGTCGGACCGTTGTCGACTCGCGGCTCGGCCGGCCAGTTATTGGTGTAACTGTATTTGTGCCCGGGGCGTTCGGCCGCCCCAGCCCAGGCCGTCCAAGCGAAGAACGCCGTCAAGTCGCGGATCTGTACCTTGTCGGTGATCATGTGCGGCAGCAGACCGTATTTGGTGGAGTTCTCACCGAAGTAGGCGGCGTAATAGTCCTGGATGTGGTCGAAAGCCGCGGCTTGCCGGTCAGTGAAGACCAGGGTCCGGGTGGCGGGGTCAAACCGGTTGGTGCGGAACTCGGTGACGACCCGGCCGTGCGGGTCGGCTACGCCCAGCGCTCGCAATTGACCGGCAACGTCATCGGTGGCCATCCGCAGGTATTCGGCGGTGTAGTCGGGTCCCAGGTAGGCGCCGTGGCCCAGCACCGACCCATACTCCATGAGTCCGCGGGCCTGGTAAAGCTCTTGGCCGCGACTGATGTCGTCGCCGGTGAATAGCGTCTGCCCCGCTTCGTTGACGACCCTGTCCGGCAACGGCATCGATGCCGAGTAGGTGCGGTAGGCCAGGACACCCATTACCAGAAAACCGAAGATCATCACCAAGGCGACACCTTGAAGCCATGCCCTTCCAATCAACGGTTGTGGCGACGACTGATCGGACTGCGGTGATGACGCGGAGTGCGGAGCGGACATAATGACGGCCTCTTTCGCGAAAGGGCGTATTTCTGAATCTTTCACACTCGACGAAGACACACTACTCGGATTCGCCATTTTTGAGAACTACCTGTATCTGCCGGCTAAATTTGCTGCGCTACACTAACTTCCACAACGCCGCAAGAGCTAAGCCACAGCGGGTGACCTCTATGCCACAGCTGTGGCTCTAGCTTCGCCGACTAAGGCGGCAGAGTAAGAAAAACGCCGTTGTCCCAACACACTTCCGAGCAAGCCGTTGATCTGTTGACCTGGCGCAACGAAGGGTGATCCGGAGCCGTCGTATCGCTCTTCACTACGTGATCTTGTCGGGCGGCGTGCACGACCGGCCGCTGATCCATGACACCGACCACGGCGTCCACTCACCCGTGCCGACGCCTAGGCAGCTTCATGCTCTGAAATCACCATCCACTTCCCGTTAGCGGTACGCCCGTCGGGCGGTTTTCCGTAGGCGGATATGGGTGTCAGCGGTGAGGCGTTTACGCCTAAGGCACTCGATGCTTGAAAGCATGGACTGCGGTTAGCGAGTGCGGACGAGTTCGTCCGGCGTGCGCCCTTGGTCTGTTCCACGACGGGTGCGCCTAATGGCAGCAAGAGGAGGCGAAGTGGCAGAGGAACAATGGCATCGCGTTGTCGTGATCGGTTCCGGGTTCGGCGGGCTGACCGCTGTCAAGGCGTTGAAGCACGCGCCCGTCGACGTCACAATGATCGCCCGGACCCAGCACCACCTGTTCCAGCCGCTGCTGTACCAAGTCGCGACGGGCATCATCTCCGAGGGCGAAATCGCCCCTGCCACCCGGGTGATCCTGCGGAAGCAGAAGAACGCCAAGGTGTTGCTGGGCGACGTCGTGCGCATCGACCTCGAAGGCCGCTATGTGGACTCTGAGGTGCTCGGCCATCGCTACACGATCGAGTACGACACGTTGATCGTCGCGGCAGGGGCGGGCCAATCCTATTTCGGCAACGACCATTTCGCCGAGTTCGCGCCCGGCATGAAGACCATCGACGATGCGCTGGAGTTGCGTGGCCGCATCCTCGGGGCCTTCGAGCAGGCCGAGCTCACCAGCGATCCCGCGCTCCGACAGAAGCTGTTGACCTTCACCGTCGTGGGTGCGGGTCCTACAGGTGTGGAGATGGCGGGCCAGATCGCCGAATTGGCCCACGACACGCTGAAAGGCTCGTTTCGCAACATCGACTCCGCCGAGTCGCGGGTTATCCTGCTCGACGCCTCCCCTGCGGTGCTGTCGCCGATGGGCCCCGCGCTCGGCAAGAAGGCCCAGAACCGGCTGGAGAAGATGGGCGTCGAGATTCAGCTGGGCACGATGGTCAGGGACGTTGACGCAAATGGTCTGACAGTCAAGGACTCTGACGGGAATACCCGACGCATTGAATCGCAATGCAAGGTGTGGTCCGCGGGCGTGTCGGCCAGCCCGTTGGGCAAAGACCTCGCCGACCAGTCCGCGGTTGAGGTCGACCGTGCCGGCCGCGTCAAGGTGTTGCCGGATTTGTCGATTCCGGGCTATCCGAACGTGTTCGTGATCGGCGACATGGCGTACGTGGACGGGGTGCCCGGCATGGCCCAAGGCGCGATCCAGGGTGCCAAGTACGTGGCTAAGGCGATCAAGGCAGAGCTCAAGGGCGCCGATCCCGCCGAACGCAAGCCGTTCAAGTACTTCGACAAGGGATCGATGTCGACGGTGTCGCGGTTCTCGGCAGTTGCCAAGATCGGCCCGGTTGAGTTCGGCGGGTTCATCGCCTGGCTGGCCTGGCTGCTCCTGCACTTGGTGTACCTGGTGGGTTTCAAAAGCAGGACCACCACGCTGATCTCGTGGATCGTGACGTTCCTGAGCACGCATCGCGGCCAGCTCACGATCACCGAGCAGCAGGCCACCGCCAGTATCAGTGTTGAACAGTTGGAGGAGATCGTTGCCGCGTCGTAACGCGAACAGGTGGCGAGATACGAAAAGCCCTGCGCCGCTATTGGCTTCCCGCTAGCAGGAGTGCCCGTTGGCGGTTTCCGGCAATCGAGGATGGGCGCCAGCGTTGAGGAATTTTTGAGTACGGACGTCGAGCTTGAGGAGGACGGGATGCAATCGCGCGGCTCAGAGCGGCATCCGACGGCCGCCATGTCAACCCACTCAGTATTGGAGTTAGCGCACATGGACAGTGCACAAATGCAGGCACCAGAAGCCGTGCCCGCCGAAAAGCCCACAGTGGGCCATTTATTCCTTCTCGTGCTCAGCAACAACCATGTGGTCTCGATGAACTCGGACGGTTCCGACCGCAAGGTCATCGTCACCGACTGCAGACACCCCGATGGCATCGCGGTCGACGTCGCGGCGGGACACATCTACTGGACAAATATGGGGGACCCGACGACGAACGACGGCTCCATCGAGCGAGCCGACCTCGACGGACAGAACCGCCAGACGATCGTTCCCCGTGGCGCCACGTTCACGCCCAAGCAAATCCAGCTTGAAGAAAAGAGCGGAAAGCTCTACTGGTGTGACCGCGAGGGCATGCGCCTGATGCGCGCCAATCTCGACGGTTCGAACATCGAGACCATTGTGGACACGAGCCAGGGCGACCCACGGCCGGGGCCCGATGCCACGAAATGGTGCGTGGGCGTGGCCGTCGATGTCGAGGGCGACAAGGTCTACTGGACGCAAAAAGGTTCCGACAACGCAGGCGAGGGCCGCCTTTACCGCGCCGGCATCGACATTCCCCCGGGACAGACGGCGGCTGATCGAACAGACATCGAAGTTCTGTACGACGGGCTTCCCGAGCCGATCGATCTGGAGCTCGATCTCGACAATCGCGTCATGTACTGGACCGATAGGGGTGACCCGCCGCGTGGCAACACGGTGAACCGCGCGCCGATGGATTCGGGCGCGAACGGCCGCCCCGCTCCGGAGATCCTCTTCACGCACTTGATGGAAGGCATCGGCATCGCCCTCGACTTGAAGGGCGACCGCATGTTCATCACCGACCTCGGAGGCAGTCTCGTTTCGGCCAAGCTCGACGGATCGGATCAGAAGGTCCTGCTCGTCGCACAGGGAAACCTCAGCGGCGTCGCCTATTCGGAAACCGCCTAAAGGAACCAAAATCATGTCATTCGATAAAGAAATTCGCCGTGTTGCCGTCGTCGGGACCGGAGTGATCGGCGCAAGCTGGGCAGCGCAATATCTGGCACGCGGGCTGGAGGTCGTGGCGACCGACCCCGCTCCGAACGCGGAGGCCAATCTGCGCAAGTATGTCGACGCGGCGTGGGAACAGCTGGAAGAAATCGGCCTGTCGCCTGGCGCATCGCGCGACCGTCTCAGCTTCACGGAAGACTCGAAGCAGGCGCTGGCAAACGCCGACTTCGTCCAGGAAAACGGACCCGAGCGACCCGACTTCAAAGTGAAGTTCTTCGCGGACTTGGATGAGGCGGCGCCCGTCGATTCGATCATCGCCTCGAGCTCGTCCGGCATAACGCCGAGCGTCATGCAATCGGCCTGCAAGCACCCCGAACGCGTCATCGTCGGCCACCCGTTCAATCCGCCGCACATCATTCCACTGGTGGAAGTGGTGGGCGGTACCAAGACGTCGCCCGAGGCCGTCCGGCGAGCCATCCGTTTCTACGCGTCGATCGGGAAGAAGCCGATCCATCTGCACAAGGAGATTCCCGGGCACGTGGCCAACCGGCTGCAAGCGGCGCTTTACAAAGAGATGCTCTATCTCATCGAACAAGACGTGCTCAGCGTCGAGGACACCGACATCGCGGTCAACTACGGACCCGGGCTTCGGTGGGGCGTCATGGGCCAAAGCCTGCAATGGCATTTGGGCGGTGGACCGGCCGGCATCGAACACTTCATGGAACATCTCATGGAGCCGCTTACCGCAGGAATGAAGAACCTCGGTGACCCCGCAGTGACTCCCGAACTCAAGCAAATCATCGTTGACGGCGTGCTGCGCGAAGCCGCGGGACGCCCCGTCGACGAGCTCGCCCGAGAAGAGAACGAGGTAATCATCGGGCTTCTCAAGTTGCGAGCGAATGCCGCGAGCAGGACGGAGAAGAAAGCCGGCGCCGCGTAAGGCGACCGTGCAGGCCAAAACGGCAACCACTAAAAGAAGGAAACCGGCGTGAGTACCGCAATCACGAATGGAGCCGCCCGTATTCGAGGGAATGCCGGCAAGTCTCGTTTGACAACAGCACTCGAATCGGTGCTCAAGAACCCCGCGACTTCACCGGAGTTCGATTTGCTGGCGCACACCAACGACGTGCTCAGCGACGTCGGATTGAGTGCCGCGGACAGCGGAGGGCGCCTGTCGTTCTATGGGCAAGACCCCATCGTCCCCAGCCCGCATCGGTTCGGCGCAATGGCCGCGATCGGCCTGGCCGCGAAGTCCGTCGCCGCCGCGGCCCTGTGGCGAGAGAGCACCGGGGAAGGACAGGACATCCACGTCGACGTCCGCAAAGCGCTCCGCCGCTTCGCCGGTTTCTTCGAGGGGAAATGGGAGACGATAAACGGACGTCCCCCTTCGATGGGCGGATTTGCCAACAACGCATTCCTCGAAATTCCGCCCTTCCGTAAAACCCGCGATGGCCGGCACGTGATGGCGTTGGACTTCTATCCCAAGTTGAAGACGGACACGCTTAAGTTCCTCAGATGCACCGACAGCCTTGAATCGATCGAGAACGCGATCCTGCAATGGCGGGCAGCGGATTTGGAGGCGGCAGCGGCCGAACACGGTCTGGTGCTTGGGATGGTGCGAACTCTCGACGAGTTTCTCAATGAGCCGCAATACATAGAAGTCCTCTCGACGATGCCTTTGATCACCGTGGAAAAGATCGGTGAAAGCGATCCCATGCCCTTCAAGAAGGGCGCAAAGAACCCGTTGGACGGCATCCGCGCTTTCGGATTGGGCCATGTGATTGCGGGAGGGGCGATCGGCCGGGATCTCGCCATGTACGGCGCGGACGTCCTCAACATCTGGCGGCCAAACGACACCGAGCTCGATGCCTTCGCCTGGGACGTGCAGGTCGGCATGCGCTCCACCATCTTGGACAACTCCACGCAAGATCGCGCCAGGTTCGACCACCTGCTGAAACACGCAGACGTTTTCTTTGCTAACAAGCGCCCCGGTTATCTGGAACGACACGGTCTTACTGCCGAAGAGCTATGCGCGATGCGGCCGGGACTGGTCCATGCGAAGGTCGTCCTCCATGGCGAAACTGGCCCGTGGTCCAACCGCCCCGGCTTCGATGAGATCGGTGCCGCGGTATCGGGCGTCTTCTGCATCGAAGGCACGCCCGCCACCCCCAAAACACCTGCGATCATTCCCATTTGCGACAACGTGGTGGGCTGGCTCGGCACGGTCGGTGTGCTCGAGGCTCTGCGCCGGCGCGCGCAGGAGGGCGGCAGCTATCGAGTCGTCGTCTCTCTGACCCGGACCGTGCTCTGGCTGCTTTCGCTCGGCATTTTCGATAAGGCGTATGCCGCAGCTACCGCCGGATCCTGCGAAAAGCACACCTATGTCGCTCCCGACCTGTTCACGGCCGAGACTCCGCTCGGCACCTACCAGGGGATGACGGACCAGGTGGTCATGTCACGGACCAAGGAGTCGTACCGAATGGTCATGGCGCCGCGCGGTTCCTCGAAGCCGCAATGGCTCGAATCGTGAGTGGGTAAGCCCCTCGGCGTCCACGCTCATCGGCCGACGGTGCTGTTCGGGATAGTGATGTCGAACGTGGTCCCGCCTCCGGGGGGACTGGCGACCCGCATCCGCCCGCCCAGCACTTCGATGCGGTCCTTGAGGCCGATGAGCCCGGAGCCCTTGCGCGAGTTGGCCCCACCGATTCCGTCGTCCGAGATGAGCAGGACCAGGTCTTCGTCGGTCGTGTAAGCCAACACCTTCACCTCGGAGGCCTGAGCGTGCTTGGCGGCGTTGGTGAGTGCCTCGGCGACGACGTAGTAGGCAGCGACCTCCACGGAGTCGGGTAACGGGTGCTCGATGGCGACGTCCAGGCTGACTGGGACGGACGACCGCCGGGCCAGCGTCTTGAACCCGGCGGCCAGCCCCCCTGTCGAGAGGATTGCCGGGTGAATGCCGCGCGCGATCTCCTGAAGCTCCTGGAACACTTCAGTCAATCCCGAAACAGACTGCGACAGTTCATTTTTCAGGTCAGCGCAGTCCGGTGGCACCAAGTCCTCGGCGATGCGAAGCTTTAGTCCCAGCGAGACCAGACGCTGCTGGGCCCCGTCGTGAATGTCGCGTTCCAGCCGACGGCGGGCGTCGTCGGCGGCGGCGACGATCCGTGCGCGCGAGGCGATCAGCTCCTCGCGGGTGGTGGCGGCTGCGATCGCGGACGCGACCAGCTCGGCGAACTCGGCGATGCGTCCCTCGGTATCCGGCGGCAGGGGGTCGGCTTGGCCGGCGGCGACAACGGCTATTCCCCATAACCGCTCGTCCACCACGATGGGGGCCCCGATGCGCGACCGGAAACCCAATTCGCGAACGCGCTCGGCGATCGAGCCCGTGGCGCCCTCCCAGCTGTCCATCCGCGCCGCACTTCGGGTGCGTAACACCATGGCAGAGACGTCGTCGCCCTCGGTGGAGAGGCGTTCACCGACCACCAGGTGCGGCACCCCGCGTGCCCCGTGCGAAGCGACGACGACGATGTAGGCACCGTCGTCCTCGAAACGGAGCACCTCGGCGCTGCCCACGTCCAGACAACCGGCCATCTCCTCGGCTACCGCCGAGAACACCTCCGACTGGCTGACCCCGCGCGCGACCAGGGTGGCAACACGCCGCAACGCGGCTTGCTGCCTGGCCAGCACGCTGAGGTTGTCGGCGAGCTCACGCAGGCTGTCGCGACTCGCCTGCAACTCGGATCTGGTGGCAGCGTTAGCGATCGAGGTTCCCACCAGGTCGGCGAAATCGGCCATGCGCGCTTCGGTGTCGGGCGGCAGCGGACCGGTTCGCGACGCCACGCCGGCCGAGCCCCAGACGTGGCCCCCGACGAAAATGGGCACGCCGACCAGGGATTGGATGCCGAGTGCTCGGATCAGCGCGGCCGTCTCCCCGGCCGCGTGCTCGTGGCTGTCCATGCGAGCCGGCCGGCCGGTGCGCTGGATCATCGGGGCCACGTGGTCGCCCGCCATGGGTAACCGCGTGCCCACGGGCGGTGGAGTCGGCAGGTCTTGCTCGACGCTTCCGATGGCCTCGATGACGAGGGAATCCCCCTCGAAGCGGATCACTGTTGCGTTGAAGGCATCTAGACAGCCGGCCATCTCCTCGGCCACCGCGTTGAACACAGTCGCGGGCTCCGCCTCGCGCGCAACCAGTTCCGCCACCCGACGCAGCGCCGTTTGCTGGCGAGCGAGCTGGCTCAGGCTGTCGCGGCTGGTCTGCAGTTCGGCTCGGGTTACGGCGTTCGCGATCGAGGTGGCCACCAGGTCGGCGAAATCGGCCATGCGCCCTTCGGTCTCAGGCGGCAGGGGGTTCGCCCGCGACGCGACCGCAAGCACGCCCCATAGATGTGAGCCGACAACGATGGGGACACCAACGACGGATTCCAGTCCGCCTTCACGGATGCGTGCGGCCCATGTGCCCGAAGCGTTCTCGTAGCCATCGATTCGCGCCGGCCGACCCTCCTGCCGAACCATCGCCGCGATGTTGTCCCCGTCCATCACGAACCGCTCCCCCACCACCGGAAGGTTCGGCATCTCGGGGTCAGCGCGCGCGATGGCCTCGACGATCGTCGCATCGGCCTCGTAGCGGACCACGGTCGCGTTGTCGACATCGAGGATGCCGGCCATCTCCTCCGCGACCGCGTGGAACACTTCGGCAGGCTGCGCCTCACGCGCGACCAGTTCTGCCACCCGGCGCAATGCCGACTGCCGTCGAGCCAGCTCGCTCAGGCCGTCCCGGCTGGTCTGGAGTGCAAACCTGGTGGCGGCGTTGGCGATTGAGGTCCCCACCAGATCGGCGAAGTCCGCGATGCGCCCCTCGGTGTCTGCGGGCAATGGACCGGTGCGCGAAAGCACGACAACAGCCCCCCACAGGTGTGCGCCGACGACGATGGGGACACCGACCGCGGCTTGCGCACCGACCTCGCGCGCACGGGCAGTCGCCGAACCGGTCGCATCCTCGAAGGTGTCCATCCTTGCTGGACGGCCGGTGCTTCGAACCATCCCGACAACGTGGTCGCCCTCCATGGGGAACCGCTCCCCGACCGCCGGCTTGTTCGGCATGTCGGGGTCCAGTCGAGCAACCGCCTCGACGGCCATCGCGTCATCTTCGTAGCGGATAACCAGCGCGTTGAAGATGTCCAAGCAGTCTGCCATCTCTTGCGCCACCGCGTTGAACACGTCCCCCGGCTCCGCTTCGCGCGCAACGAGTTCCGCGACGTGGCGCAACGCCGTCTGGTGTCGGGCGAGCTCGCGCAAGCTGTCGCGGCTGGAATTCAGCTGTTCACGGGCCGCCGCATTGGCGATCGCGGTCGCCACGAGATCGGCGAAGTCGGCGATGCCCACCTCGGTATCGGCCGGCAGGGGGTCCCCCCGGGAGGCCACCGCGGCCACGCCCCAAAGCTGTTCCCCGACCGTGATCGGTACGGCGACCATGGATTTCACGCCCATCTCGCGGAGACGTGCGGCCGAAGCACCCGCCGCGTGCTCGTGGCTGTCGATCCGAGCGGGCCGCCCGGTGCGCCGAACGATCGCAGCGGCGTGGTCGCCGTCCAGCGGGAACCGCTCACCGACCACCGGCGGATTCGGCAGGTCAGTCTCCGGACGCCCGAGCGCCGCAATGACGATGTCGTCGCCTTCATAGCGACCGACCGTCGCGTTGTAGACGTCCAGGATATTGGCCATCTCCTCGGCCACCGCGTTGAACACCTCGGCGGGCTCCGCCTCGCGGGCGACCAGTTCCGCCACCCGGCGCAACGCGGTCTGATGCCGGGCGAGCTGACGCAGGCGATCGCGGCTGGCACGCAGACGCTCCTGGCTGGCCTCCAGTTGCTCGCCCGTCGCGGTGTTGGCGACTTTCTCGCGGTCGCGGGCGGCGGTGGCCGCCACGCCGGCCACGAAGTTGCCCACCAGGGCCACGCACATCAGAACCGCGTAGACAATGCCGATCGGGTCCTCGGGTTCCACTTGCTTGAGGAGAACGACCAGCACGGCCTCGACCATCAGAAACCCAGCCGCGAGGGTGAGCGAAAACCCGGGCGCCGGAAGTGCCCGGGGCCAAACCAACGCGGTTAGGGGCGCAACCTTTGACGTGCGGGAAGGGCGCCGACGCCTGGGCGACATCTGTTCAGTATGTATCGTTCGTACGTTCAGCAAAGCCCCCACCGTTGCTTTTTTGAACTCGGGATATCGCGCGGCGACGGAATTGGCGGCGTCGTATGCCCGCGCGCGATGCCGGAGATGTGGTGACGGCTACCGCCCGGCAGCAGTACGCTCATCCGGTGGCGGAAACGTCGTACGCACCCTGCGGCGATTTGAGCCTTGCGTATCAAGTGTTCGGCGACGGGCCCATCGAGCTCGTCTTCATCCCGCCGTTCGTCAGCCACGTCGAGCTGTTCTGGACGCTGCCCGAATACAAGGCGTTCTTCGAGCGTCTCGGCACCTTCTGCCGCGTCGCGATGTTCGATAAGGCCGGGGTCGGTTTGTCCGACCCGGTCCCGAAGGTTCGCTCGGTGGACGATCGAGCGGCAGAAATTGGGGCCGTCATGGACGCCGTTGGCTTCGAAAAGGCCGCCCTCCTCGCTTTGAGCGAGGGCGGCCCGGCCGCGATCGTCTGGGCGGCACGCCGACCGGAGCGAACCCGGGCGTTGATCCTTCATGGCACGTACGCCTACTTGGGCGGTATCGAATGGGACGACCTAGATCGCAGCCCGGCTGAAGTCCGGGCGCGTATCCTCCACGAGCTGGGTGAGAAGTACACGCCGTCGACGCAGCAGATCGAACGCTGGCAGGAATTCGGCGACGCTGCGCGCTCGGATTGGGGCGACGGTAGAGCGGTCAAGTGTCTGGTGCCGTCGGTTCGGTCAATTCGCCAGCTCGGAATGATGGAGCGGATGTGCGCGAGCCCGGGAATGGCACGGGCGACCGTCGAAGCGTCGTTCGGCATCGACGTGCGGCCGATCCTGCCGACCCTCGCCGTCCCAACGCTCATCATCCACGCCCGCGGAGACCCCGGGGTTCCCGTGCAGGATGGCCGATACCTCGCCGACCACATCTCCGGGGCGCAGCTGCTCGAGGTCGGGGGCGTGGACCATGCGCCGTGGTTCACCGAGCCCGAACGGACCACGACGGCGATCGAGGAGTTCCTCACCGGCAGCCATGCAGCGCCGCCACGGTCACGTCGCGCCCTGCGCACCGTGTTGTTCACCGACATGGTCGCCTCGACACAGCACGCCGCGGCGGCGGGCGACGAACAGTGGCGTGCGGTCCTGCAGCGCTTCGATGAGGTCATGCGCGAACTCACCCAGCGGTTCGACGGCACCGTCGTCAAGAGCACCGGTGACGGCCACCTCGCCACGTTCGACGGCCCGACGCAGGCCATCCGCTGCGCCGAGGCGTTGCGCGTTGACGCCGAGACACTGGGCATCCGAATCCGCTGCGGCATCCACACGGGCGAGTGCGAACTGCTCGACGGGGACATAGCCGGAATGGCGGTACATGTCGCCGCGCGGATCCTCGAGCAGGCCGGCGCCGGCGAAATCCTCGTCTCACGCACCGTGCGTGACCTTGTCATCGGCTCGGGCACGGGGTTTGACGACCGCGGCAGCGTGGAGCTGCGAGGCGTGCCCGGCACTTGGCAACTGCTGGCGGTCGACCGGCGCGGTGCGCGGGCGGGAACGGCTGAGGCTGCACTGGCGTCAATGCCTACCCCCGGCCCTCGCACCGCGATGCGCCGGTCGGACCACGCCGTGGAGGTCGTGGCGAGGCGGACACCGTGGATCCTGCGCGGGGTGGCTCGGCTGACCCCGGGTGTCGACCGCAAATGAACCGAATACGTTGAGCCGCAACACGCTTACACCCGTCGAGCCGTGCGGAATACCGACAATCACAAAGTGACGCCGGGTAGCCGGACGGGCATTGGTCTTGGAACCTGGAATGCCCTTCGCGGAAGGCGACATGTCGCGATCGTGGATCGGTAAACGGCTGGGCCACGAGTGGCCGCAACATGTCTACCGGACCAGGGCGAGCGGCAGCAGGGCGATGGCCGCCAGTCCGGTGATCATCGCCGGAAGGGCGGCGGCTTTGTCCCGAGCCCTGAGGTGGGCGCCGAGGGCGCCGACCATCAGCAGGCACACTGCCGTGGCCGTCACGATGGTGAGCGGCTTGACCACGATTCCGGCCAGCAGACCCACCGCGGCGAAGATTTCGGCGATACCGATGAGGTGGCTGAGCCGGGGACTGATCCCTAGATGTTCGGCATTGCTGCGTGCGGTGGCCGAGTCGAGGATCTTCATGATCCCGGTGACCGCGAACAACGCGGCCAGCAGAACGGACAACATGACAGTGGCAATGTGCATCGGGTGACTCCTGGGTGTCGCGCGCTAGTCGAGTCGGACCGGCGGGTCGGGTTGGCTGGCCATCTTCCACACCACGTCGTCGGCAGTGGCCAGAATCTGTTGATAAACCTCGTCGGGGTAGGGAATGTGCGGCTTGGCCGGATCGTATGCCGGCTGAGGAACCGCTGTTGTCTCCTGCCGACTGAAAGGCGCTGGATTGCAGTATTTTTCGAGCTCTCCGGCGCTGATGCCGTTGATCTCGACCACCTCGGGGTCGATCCAGGCGCGCGGATCGATCGCCGCGCCGGTGGCCAACTCCAACAGGAGCCCTTCGGGCCCGGCGAGATACAGAGACTGGCAGAAGCCGTGGTCGATCGGACCGATGGCGGGGACTTCGCGACTACGAATGCGGTCACGCATCGCCAGCAATTCGTCGAAGCTGCCGACGTGCAGCGCCACGTGCTGCATGGCGCCTGAGGCAACCGGGCCGGTGGGATCGGCCGCGTGAGTGATGCCTAGTTCCCGGGCGTCCGGGTTGCCAGGGTGAAACACGAACGCGATGTAGCACGACGGGTTGAGTTCGACGAAGGCGTGCCAGACCCCTTCCGCCCCGTGCATCCGGTACAGCGCGCGCAGCGGGCAACCCAAAACATCAGTGAAGAAAGCGATCTGGCTTTTCATGTCGCGGGTGGCAATGGCCAGGTGATCCACACCGCTGGGATGGATCGCAGCGGTCATAGCGCGGGAACTCCTTCGTTCGGCTCCGGGATGTTGATGACAATCAACCACATATGTTGATGGTTGTCAACATGTGCGCTACGGTGGAGGCGTGACTGGCAACAAGCGGCCGGGCCGCCCGCCCGCCGCGGAGGCACCCGCCTCCCTCACTGACATTTTCTCGGCGGCACTACGGGTGTTCTCGGAGAAGGGATTCGACGGCACGTCCGTCGGCTCGCTCAACCGCGAACTCGGGGGCAGCCATAACCTGGTGCATCGGCGCTTCGGATCCAAGGAGGCGCTTTGGTATGCCACTGTGGACTGGGCTTTCGGCCAGATCGCGGACGAACTAAGCGAATATGACGGGCTGGCCGCGCCGGACGCCCTGGCCGCCGTGCGGGCCATGGTGCTGCGCTTCCTGGAGGTGCATGCCAAACACCCGGAGATCCTTCGCCTCGTCGCCGTGGAAGGAGCCGCCCACAGCCCGCGGCTGACGTATCTGTACGAAGCCCATATCGCGCCGCTGCATGCCCGGTTGACCGCCCCCTTGAAGCCCCTGGTCGACCAAGGGGTGCTGAGCGAGGTCGATGTGCGAAGCCTGCACTTCTTGATCGCGCACGGCGCCACCGCGCCGTTCAGCCTGGTGCCGTTCGCCCGCATGCTCGACCCGACGGGCCCGCTGGATCCCAAAGCGGTGCGCGCGCACGCCGAGTTCGTCGCCGACCTGGTCGTTGCCGGGCTGCGCGCCCGCGGAGCCGGGAACGGATAGCGATGCGAGTCACTCTCAGCTTCGACAACGGCCCCAGTGCCACCACGAGCGAGGTGCTCGATGTGCTGAACGCCTACGGCATTCGGTCCACCTTCTTCGTGGTCGGGCAGCAACTGATGCAACCCGGGGCGCGCGCGTTGGCGGAACATGCTGTCGCCGAGGGGCATTGGATCGGCAACCACACCCTGACCCATTCGATTCAGTTCGGCGATCAGGACGACGCCGAGGTGGCCGCCCGCGAAATCGGTGATACTCAGGAGCTCATTGGCGGACTGGGCCACGCGGACAAGCTCTTTCGGCCCGCCGGCGGCGGTGGAATTCTTGACAGACGCCTATTCAGTCCAGCGGCGATCGAGTACCTTCAGAAAAACAGATACACCTGTGTGCTATGGAGCTGCGTGCCACACGACTGGGACCAGCCCGACACCTGGGTGCAGCGCTGCCTGTCCGAAGTCGCCACCCAGCCCTGGAGCGTCGTGGTTGTGCACGACCTTCCCACGGGAGCGATGTCGCACCTGCCGGAGCTGCTTGACGGACTCGACACCCTCGGGGCCGAGATCCTCCAGGAATTCCCCGACTCTTGCGTCCCTATCCGCAACGGCGTGCCGACGGGTCCTCTCGAACACCTCACCCGGGCGTGAGGGGCGCCGCGCGTTCCGGGTTACAGGTGGCCGGGGGGCCCGCGTCGGGCTAGCAGCAATGAAAGTCGTTCGCTGGCAGGCGATTCTGAAAGACGCGGCAAAGCGCGCAACGCCGCACACATCAGGGGAGCTGCTATGCACAAGCCGAAATCGGAACCATCGGGATTCGTAGCGGCGTCCGACGGGACGCTGGTGCACTTCGTCGAACTGGACCTGCATTCGGACGCCTTGCGCACCGAGGTGAATGACCCCGTCGTGCTCATTCACGGCCTCGGGTGCAGCTGGCACCACTGGTCACGCCAGATCGGCTGGATCGCGCATGCCCGGCGAGTGGTGGCCGTGGATGTGCGCGGCGGCGGAGGCAAGACGCGCTGGACCCGCCCGGGCTGGACCACGGCCAACATGGCGGCCGACATCTATTCCGTGGTAACCCAATTGGGCCTGCACCGCCCCGCGGTCGTCGGCTGTAGCATGGGTGGGACGATCGCGCTGCAATATGCGCTGGACTATCCCACCGACCTGAGCCGGCTGGTCGTTCTGGCCTCGTTCGCCGGCCTGCCCGAGGAGATGGCCCACACCGTCGCCGACCAGAGCACCTACATCAAGTCGCATACCCTCCGCGAGATCGCCGAGGAGCGAGTGGGGGCGGCGTTCACCGTGAGCGCCGATCGGGGCGTGCGGGCCTGGATGGTGGACATGATCGCCGGCGGCGACAAGGAGGGCTACCAAAGCCAGGCCGAAACCACGTTCGCCTTCGACGTCCGCGGTCGTCTCGGCGAGATCGCCGCGCCGACAACGATCATCCACGGCGACAAGGACGCTACCGTGCCCGTCGCCCGCGGCGAGGAAATCGCCAAGGGGATCCCGGGCGCCACACTGCACGTCTTGAGCGGCGAAGGCCATTTCGCCAACGTCCAAGCGCCCGAGAAGGTCAACCCGCTGCTGGCCGACGCGCTCGGAATCCCCGGGGACCTGGTGCCCAAGTGGTAGGCGCTCCGGAAGAGCGGCTCGCGGCGTGGATTGCCGAGTTCTACTCCCGCGACCCGCAATTCGCGGCCGCCCGGCCCGACGAGGCGATCAGTGCCGCGATCGAAGACCCCGCGCTTGGGGCTGCTGCAGACCGTGGAAACGGTGATGGAGGGCTACGCGGATCGGCCGGCCCTGGGGCAACGGGCGGTCGAGTTTGGCGCGGATCCGCGCAGCGGGCGCACTTCGCTGCGGCTGTTACCCCGCTTCGAGACCATCACTTACCGCCAGTTGTGGGAAAGCGCCGGCGCGGTTGCCCTTGCCCTGTCGCACGATCGGCTGCAACCCGGCGATCGGGTGGCCGTCCTCGGCTTCACCAGCGCGGATTACACCACCATTGATCTGGCGCTGATGCGGCTTCGCGCGGTCGCGGTTCCGCTGCAAACCGGCGTACCGGCCGCCCAACTGCAGCACGTCGTCGCCGAGACGCAACCGGCCGTGCTGGCGTCGAGCATCGAATGCCTGCCCGACGCCGTCGAGCTGGTGCTCGCCGGCCCGCCCCCGAAGCGGCTGATCGTGTTCGACTACCACCCGCAAGACGACGACCAGCGCGACGCCTTCCACACCGCGGCGGCCAAGCTGATCGAGGCCGACAGCGCGGTTGTCATCGAAACGCTCGCCGGCGTGCTTAACCGCGGCCGCGTCTCACCGCCGGCCCCGGTGCGCGGCGCCGGCCGGACAGACTCGGCAGACCCGCTGGCGTTGCTGATCTACACCTCCGGCAGCACCGGCACACCCAAGGGAAGCAGCGTTCGTTCGCATCTTCTGGCCGTTGTGGTCCCGACCGACGACGCCGTGGCGCGTGCGGGCGGCGATGCGGCGTCGATGAAGTCGGTGCTGGCTGAGTCGCTGCGGAGCGTCGCGGGCGAAGCCGGATTGCAATCTTACGAGGTTCCCGCGTGACTTCATCGTCGAGATGACACCGTTCAGCCCCGAGAACGAACTGCTCACCACCAAGACACCGAGCGTGCGAAAACCAGCCAATCCCTTGATTTTTCAATTGAAGCGCGGCCGGCTCGGCAGTAGTTTTCGCGCCGCCTCCACACTCATCGGCCGTTGGCATGGTACGGGATGGTGATGTCGAAAACCGTCCCCTCCCCCGCCGGGCTCGCGACACGCATCCGGCCGCCGAGCACCTCGATACGGTCCTTGAGCCCGATAAGTCCGGAGCCCTTGGTCGAGTCAGCCCCGCCGATGCCGTCGTCGGAGATGAAGAGGTGGAGGCTCTCCTCGGCGGTGTGGGCCCGCACCATGACCTCGGAGGCGCGGGCGTGCTTGGCGGCGTTGGCCAACGCCTCGGCGACCACGTAGTAGGCGGCGACCTCGACGGATTCGGGCAACCTGCGCCCGATCCCGAGGTCGAGGCTAACGGGCACCGCCGAGCGACGCGCCAGCGTCTTGAAGGCCGCGGACAGGCCGCCGGTTGACAGGATCGCCGGGTGGATGCCGCGGGAGATTTCCTGCAGCTCGGTGAATACGTCGGTCAAACCCGAAACCGCTTCGGAGAGATCGTGTTTCAGGCCATCGGCCTCGGGTGGCACCGACTCCTCGACCAAACGCAGCTTCAGTCCGAGCGAGACGAGCCGTTGCTGGGCCCCGTCGTGAATGTCGCGCTCGAGGCGGCGGCGGGCGTCATCGGCGGCGGCCACGATTCGGGCCCGCGACGCGATCAACTCCTCGCGGGTGGTTGCGGCCGCAACCGCGGTCGCAACCAGTTCCGCGAACTCGGCTGTTCGTGACTCGATATCCGGCGGCAGCGGGTGGGCTCGATCGGTGGCGGCGAGGGCCACTCCCCACACCTGCTCGTTCACCACGATCGGAGCACCGACGCAAGACCGCACACCCAACCCGCGAATGCGTTCCGCGAGGGTGCCCATGGCATCCTCGTAGCCGTCCTTTCGCACCGTCTTGCCCGTGCGGAATACCGCGCCGGAGATATTGTCACCCGCGGTGGGGATGCGTTCGCCGACTGAAAGACGCGGCATGCCCCGTGCGGAGTAGGAGGCGACGACGACGACCGTCGCTCCCTCGTCCTCGTAGCGGTTCACGGCGGCGTTGCCGACACCCAGGCAATCCGCCATCTCCTCGGCCACCGCGGAGAACACCTCCGACTGACTGACCCCGCGCGCGACCAGGGTCGCGACCCGTCGCAGCGCGGCTTGCTGCCTGGCCAGCACGCTGAGGTTGTCCGCGAGCTCCCGCAAGTTGTCGCGGCTGGCCTGCAGTTCGGATCTGGTGGCGGCGTTGGCAATTGAGGTGCCCACCAAATCTGCGAAGTCCGCCATGCGCAGCTCGGTGTCGGGCGGCAGCGGTCCCGTCGTCGACGCAACACCGACCGCACCCCAGGCATGTCCCCCGACAACGATGGGAACCGCGACCATCGATTGAATGCCCAGCTCGCGGATGAACGCGGCCGTCGAGCCGACCGCGCCTTCGTGCGTGTCCATGCGGGCGGGCCGGCCGGTGCGCAAAACCATCGGCGCGACGTGGTCACCGCCCAGCGAGAAACGCTGGCCGGCCGTCGGCGTGTTGGCGTTCAATTCCTCCGCGCGCCCGACGGCCTCCATGACGAGGTCATCACCGTCGAAACGGATCACGGTCGTGTTGTAGACGTCGAGGCATTCCCCCAGCTGCTCTGCCACCGCATTGAAGACCTCGGCGGGCTCCGCCTCGCGGGCCACGAGTTCGGCCACCCGGCGCAACGCCGTCTGCTGTTGGGCCAGCTGACGCAGGCTGTCGCGGCTGGCCTGCAGTTCGGCCCGGGTGGCGGCGTTCGCAAGGGAGGTGCCGACCAAGTCTGCGAAGTCAGCCATGCGCGCCTCGGTGTCGGGCGGTAGGGGGTCGTTCCGCGACGCCACGGCCAGGATGCCCCACATGTGTGACCCAACGACGATGGGCGCGCCAACCATGCATCGCACACCGATGTTGCGGATGCGGGCAGCCGAGGCGCCTGCCGCTTGGTCGTGGCTGTCCATTCGGGCGAGCCGGCCGGTGCGCCGGATGACGGGAGCGATGTGGTCGCCGGTGAGGGGGAACCGCTCACCGATGACGGGCGGATTGGGCAGTTCCGGCTCGGCGTGCCCGAGTGCCTCGATGACGATGGCGTCGTCGTCGAACCGGCCGACCGACGCGTTGTGAACGTCTAGGCAGCCGGCCGTCTCCTCGGCCACCGCCTTGAATACTTGGCGAGGCTCGGCCTCGCGCGCGACCAGCTCGGCCACCCGGCGCAGCGCCGTCTGGTGGCGGGCGAGGTCGCGCAGGTTGTCGCGGCTGGCCTGCAGCTGCTCCCTGGTGGCGGCGTTGGCGATCGATGTCGCCACCAGGTCGGCGAAGTCGGCGATGCGCGCCTCGGTGTCCGCGGGCAGCGGGCCGGTCCGTGACGCCACGGCGGCCACGCCCCACATGTCCCGGCCGACCATGATCGGCGCCGCGACCATGGATTGGATGCCGATGCCGCGGATCCGGGCTGCCGCCGCTCCCGCCGCGCCCTCGTGGCTGTCCATCCGCGCGGCGCGGCCGGTGCGCCGAACCAGCACGGCGACATGGTCGCCGTCCACCGGGTACCGCTCACCCACCGCCGGCGGGTTGGGCAGGTCGACCTCCGGGCGGCCCAGCGCCACCATCACGATGTCATCGCCGTCGAAGCGGGCCACCGTAGCGTTGTAGGCGTCCAGACAGCCGGCCATCTCCTCGGCCACCGCGTTGAACACCTCGGTGGGATCGGCCTCGCGGGCGACCAGTTCCGCAACCCTGCGCAACCCCGTCTGCTGGCGTACGAGCTGCCGTAGGCGGTCCCGGCTGGCGTCGAGCTGTTGGCGGGCGGCCGTGTTGGCGACCGCGGTCGCCACCAGGTCGGCGAAGTCCGCGATGCGCGTCTCGGTGTCGGACGGCAGCAGGTGGGATCCCGAGGAGGCGGCTCTGATCGCGCCCCACACCCGCCCGTCGACGACAACCGGAACACCGAGTGCCGTGCCGACGCCCGCCTCCGTATCGTCTTCGCGCGCGGGCTGGCCGGTGCTGCACACCGCCGCCAGGATGCGGTCGTCGTCCAACGTCACCGGGGTGCCCACGGCGAGGGTCTGCATGCCCGGGTCGTGCCGGGCGGCGAGGACGGTGGCGGTCCGGTCTTCTTCGTAGCGGCACAGTGCGGCGCTCGTCGCGTGCACGCAGCGCGCCATCTCGTAGTAGACGGCTTCGAACACCTCGACAGGCCCGGCCCCGTGTGCGACAAGCGTTGCCACCCGCCGCAGCCCGGCCTGATGCTCGGCGAGTTCCCCCAGCGTGTCGCGGCTGGCCTGCAATTCCTCGCGCCCGGCGGCACTCGCGATCGCGGTCCCGACCAGGTCGGTGAAATCCGCGATGCGTGCCTCGATGTCCGTCGGCATCGGTTCGTTCCCGGTCGTGCCGGCGCTGACCATGCCCCACACGCGGTCAGCGACGACGATCGGAACGGCGACGATGGATCGAACGCCCAGCTCCCGCATCAGGTCGGCGATGGCGCCGGTCGCGTCGTCGTGGCTGTCCATCCGCGCCGGACGCCCGGTGTTGACGACCCGTGTCGCGACGTTGTCGCCCTCGAGCGGAAAGCGCACCCGCAGGGGCACCGCTTCTTTGACGTCGGAGGGAACGGGCGCCAGCGCGAGCACGACGATGCCGTCGTCGTCATAGCGGGACACTGCGGCGCCGGCAACGTGCAAGCATCGGCCGATTTCCTCCGCGACCGCGCAGAACACGTCGTCCGCGCTCACGCCCTGGGCCACCAGCGTCGCGATTCGCCGCAGTCCGGTCTGCTGGTCGGCGAGCGTGACGAGGGCGTCTCGGCTGGCTTCGAGCATGATCTGGGTTTGGCGCAATTGCTCCTGTTCTCTGCGCTGCTCGGTGACGTCGCGGCCGACGGCATAGAACAGCCCCTGGTGTGGCGCCACGCTCCATTCGATCCACCGCTGTGAGCCGTCGCGGCTGGTGGCGCGGTTTTCGAAGCGAACGGGCCCACGGCCACCAGTCAGTTCCTTAATCGGTTCGCGGAGCCGGTCCCTGTCCTCGGTGGGGACCAGGTCGAATGGCGCCGGCGCCAGATCGTTCGCCGTGTACCCCAGAGTCCGTTCGAAGGCAGGGTTGACCCTGAGCAAGTTGCCCTGGTCGGAAATCACCATCAAGTCGGAGGACAACTCGAAGAACCGTTCTATCGTTTCGCGGCTCTCGTTCAGTCTGCGGTGAATGTTTTCCCGTTCCCGGGCGGCGGCGAGTAGGGCTTCGAATGTCGGCACCACCCGGAGCAGCCGTTGGCGCGTGTGGCGGCGCAGATCGTCAGGCACCTTCAGGATGCCGAGCACCTCGTCGCCGTCGCGCAACGGGATGGCGCCGCGCCCCTGTTCACCGGCCGCCCTGGTGTCGGCGCCCAGCTCAACCCGCGCGAACCGCAGGTTTAGAGCGATGGCGAGCTCTCGCGCCGCCACGTCGGCGGAGGACCGCAGGTCGCCCACCCGCAGCATCAGGTGAGCGAGTTCGGCCGCCAACTCCGTCTCGCGCCGCCGGTCGGCGGCGGCCGCGTTGACTGCCGCGACACCGGCCCAGAAGTTGGCGACCAGTGCGAGACCCATCAGGGCGGCGTAGAGGATGCCAATCGGGGCGCGGGGATCGACCTGCTTGAGGAGAACCACGAGCACGCCCTCGACGATCAAAAGACCAAACGCGACGGTGATCGCTACCGCGGGCGCCAAACGGGCCGTCGGCGTCAGCAACACCCGCAGGCGCGCGGCCGTCGATCGCCACCCAAAAGATCGCCGGCGTGGGAGCGGCATGGTGTCAGTATCTATCTTTCGGTCGTCGGGCAAAGCCCCTGATCGCAATTTTCTGCCCGCCGGTCGCCTTCTCGAGGATTTGCTCTCCTACTTGTGGAATCCGGGCATTCGGGCGCCCATACTGCATTGTGTGACGGCGAGCCACTCGTTCGACTTGTTCACGAGCGTGACCGGTGAGATGCACGGCGTCCTGCGAGACGCGGCGCGGCGAGGCCCCCTGGCAACGGACACGTTGACCGGCGCGGTCATAGTGCTTCGTCAGCAAGACGTCGAAGCCCTTTCGCGCGACCCGCGGCTGCAAGGCATCGGGCTGCTGGTGTTCGATCTGCTGGGCATCACCGACGGCCCCCTACGTGACTGGTACGGCCGCCTGATGATCACGACTGAGGGCGAATACCACCACCGCATGCGCAAGCTGGTGTCCCATGCCTTTACGCCGAAGTCTGTCGAGGGGCTGCGCGCGACGGCCGCCGATATGGCCGCCGAAGCCGTCGGCGCCGTCGGCCGGGAGGGCGACGATCTCATCGGCACGTGTTCGACAATCGCGACCGGCCTCACCTGCCGCCTGCTCGGCGTCCCCGACGAAGACGTGAAAGTGTTTGAATGCTGGGCAAATTCGTTGAGCCCGGTTTTCAACGTCATGGCGCCCGAGCAGATCACGGCCGCGACGGCAGCGATCACCGAATTCCTCAGCTACATCGACGAGCTCATCACGCGCCGGCGCCAGAACCCGGGATCCGATCTCATCAGCGCGTTATTGACCGCGGAGTTGGACGGCGACCGCTTGAATCGCGACGAAACCATGGCCATGATCGCCAATTTGCTTGTCGCTGGGCACGACACGACCGGAAGCCAAATTCCTTGCAGCGTCCTGGTGGCTCTGCAGCATCGCGACCGACTCGCCGGGGTGGAACACGACCACACCCGCCTGGCCAACGCGGTCGCCGAAACGATGCGCCTGGAGCCCAGCATCCCGGTGCTCCCCCGCACCACCGTCGAGCCCGTCGAACTGCACGGCACCGTGATCCCGGCCGGTTCGATCCTTTACCTGTGCACCGCCGCCGCCAACCGGGACCCATCGGCGTGGGACGACCCAGACGTATTCGACCCCGACCGGTTCAATGGCCCAACACCCAGGGTGCTGACCTTCGGCGCGGGCGCCCACTACTGCCTTGGAACCGCGCTCGCGAAACTCGCGGTGGAGGAGTACCTGCGGGCGGTGCTGGCCGCCAGTCCCACACTGCAACTCGCGGAGGACCCGGCGGACATTCCGTGGCGGCGCGTCCTGGGCCGCAGCCCCGCCCGGCTCCAGGTGCGCCCCCTGGTAGCCGCTTAGCAAGCCGCGAGCGTCATCCGTCGGGTGTGGCCGGGTTACCCCGGCGGCTGAGGGCGGCGTCGAGTTCGTGGCGTGAGCGGATGCCCAGCTTGGCGAAGACGTTCCGCAAGTGCCACTCCACGGTGCGGGCGCTCAGGTACAGCTCGGCGCCGATCTCGGGGTTGGTGCGCCGTGTGCGGGCCAGCTGGGCGATCTGGTGTTCCTGCGGCGTCAAGTCGGCGTCCGGGCCGCCCAGGTCGTCGCGCACCTCCTTCCCGGTGGCCTCCAGCTCGCGGCGGGCCCGTTCGGCGAAGGCCTTGGCGCCCATCGTCGTAAACGCCTCGAACGCGACGCGCAACTCGGGGGCGGCCTCGGCGCACCGGTCCGCTCGGCGGAGCCACTCCCCGTAGCAGAGCCGCGCTCGCGCGAGGCGAGACGCCATCCGGGTGCCACTGAGCAGCCGAATGGCTTCGCGGTAATGGCTTTCCGCGGCGTCTCCGTCCGTCACGAGCGCCCGCGCGAGCGCCGCCGCGCCGCGGGCCCCGGCGGTTCCGCTGGCCGCGGCGACGGCGGACAACCGCTCGGACGCCGCCGCGGCGCGCTCGGGCCGGCAGCTTCCCGCGGCAGCCTCCACGAGTTCGCTCAGTGCCCAGCCCGAGTGGGCGATGTCGTCGGCGCCGGCGGCGTTGTGTGCCGCCTCGACGGCCCGGTCGAAGTCCGAAAGACCGTTGTAGAGCACCGATCTGGCGTAGTCGACATAGGTCAGTGCCCAGCCCTCGCCCCTGCGGTAGGCGCTGGCGACCATCTTGTCCATCAACTCGGTCGCCCGCGCCGTATCCCCCCGCCAGGCCGCCAGCAGCACCGAACCGTAGTCCAGGATGCGCTCGCTGATGCCGGGGTCGATGCTTTCGTGCTCGGAGATCAGGGCCTCGGCCTGGGCGAACTCACCGACCCAGACGTGGAATCCGGAGAGCCACCCGATGCAGACCGGGAGCCAGCTCAGCGTGCCGCTCGCGCGCGCCAGCTGGACCTGGGCGTTGGCGATCTCGAAACACGCCTCGTCGTCCCAGAGTTCGGCGGCCACGAAGTAGTACGGGTGGCACACGGCGTCCATCTTTCGGGGTTCGGCGCGGTACAGACGCAGCGCTTCCCTGAGCATCGGGGCCGCGGCCACGTAGCCGTCGAGCGCCCGCACCGCCAGCCCGCGCATCAACAGCAGCGGATGCGGCAGCGGCCCGTCGCCCAGCGGCAGAGCCTCGACGGCCCGCGCCACGGCGGTCAGGCCTCCGTCGACGGCGAGGCGCCCGGCGTACAGGCCGGCCACCATCGCTTCCAGCAAGGTCTCCAGCGCCAGGATGACGTTCAGCGGCTGCAGCCGCCCCGCCGCCTGCAGCAAGAGAGTCGGGGCGTCGCGACCCCGGTTGAGCACGAACACGACCTGCAGGCCGCACTCGATCTGCGCCCGCAGCCGCTCCAGCCGCGCGTGGCCCTCCGGGTCGAGTGCGCCGATGTCGGCGGCGGCCAACATCTTCTCGGTCGCCACGAAGTCCCCGGCGGCGTACTTGGCTTCGGCCGCGACCAGCGCTCGCTCGCCCCTCAGGTTCGGGTCGGGCGTGAGTGCCACCGCCCGTTCGTAGAAGGCGGCGGCCGCGGCGATCCCGCCGCGGCGCTGGGCGCGGTCGGCCGACCCGATCAGCTCGGCGGCGACTTCCTCGTCGGCCGCACCGGCCGCGCAGGCGCGATGCCAGGCCCGCCGGTCGGGGTCGAGTTTCGGGTCGGTCGCTTCGGCGAGCGAGGCATGGGCCGCCCGACGCTCCTCGACGCGGGCGGCCTGGTACACCGCCGAGCGCAGCAGCGGGTGCCGGAACCACACCCCCGCACCCATGTCCAGCAGGCCGGCATCCACGGCCGCATCCGCCGCGCTGATGTCCAGGCCCAGCGACGCGGCGGCGCGCTGCAACAGCGCCGGATCCCCGACCGGGTCGGCCGCCGCCAGCAGCACCAGCCGTTGGGCGTGCCGCGGCAACCGGCGCAGCCTCGTCAGGTACTGGTCTTGGATGCGGCGTGGGACGCTCGCCTTGTCGGGCATCGCAAAGCCGCCGGCGAAGTCCACCGCGCCGAGTTCCATTAGTGCCAAGGGGTTTCCGTGGGCCTCTTCGACGAGGCGCCGTCGGACGCTCTCGTCGACGCGCGCCGTGGTCACCGAGGCCAGCAGCGCGCGGGCCGGTTGCTCGGCGAGCCCGGACAGCCGCAGATTGGGCAGACCCGCCAGCGGGTCCTCCGCGGAGGCCATACTCGAGGGCCCGGCGGTCCGGGTGGCGAATACCACCCCCACCCGCTCGGCCAGCAGCCTGCGCCCGACAAAACCGAGCACGGCAGCGGTGGCCTGATCAAGCCACTGCACGTCGTCGACCACGCAGAGCAGGGGGCGCTCCTCGGCGGCCTGTGCCAACAGGTTCAGCGCGGCCAGCGCCACCAGGAAGGTCTCGGGGCGCTCCCCCGACGCCAGACCCAGCGCCACGTTGAGCGCCTCGCGCTGAGGCGCGATCAACGCGTCCCGGCCGGACAGCATCGGCGTGCACAGATCGTGCAGGCCGGCGAAGGCCAACTCCATCTCGGACTCAACGCCCGTGCAGCGCGTCACGCTGAAGCCGGCGGCCTGGTCGGTCACGTAGCGCAGCAGCGCG
This sequence comes from Mycobacterium sp., assembly GCF_035506235.1. Taxonomy (GTDB): domain Bacteria; phylum Actinomycetota; class Actinomycetes; order Mycobacteriales; family Mycobacteriaceae; genus Mycobacterium. Next base: position 6,593 of record NZ_DATJPU010000111.1, on the reverse strand, counting down.
GTCTTGCCGATGCCCGCCTCACCGCGCAGGACCAGCACCGCGCTGCGACCACCCCGCACCCGATGCAACAGGCCGTCCAGCGCCGCGCACTCGGCTTGCCGCCCATACAGCGGCGACATAGGGGCCGCGTCGCGATGACGATCGTCCACCCGCACCACCGTCCTCCAAGCGCCCGAACACGCGGATCGTAACGCCGCCCGCCGCGTCGCCGGCCCACGCGTTACGGGTCCGATGTAGCCGATGTCGTCTGGCGCTCGCGGCCGCTCAGTGCGGCGTCGAGCTCGTAACGCGCGCCGATGCCGAGCTTGGCGAAGATGTTGTGGAGATGCCATTCGACGGTGCGGACGCCGAGGAATACCAGCGCGCCGATCTCGGCGTTGGTTCGCCGTGTCCGCGCCAGCTGGGCGATCTGATGCTCCTGCGGCGTCAGGTCGGCGCTCGGGTCCCGCCGGGACGCGCGCACCTTCTCTCCATTCGCCTCGAGTTCACGGCGGGCCCGTTCCGCAAAACCCTTGGCTCCCATCGCGGTGAAGGTGTCGAACGCGGCCCTCAGCTGAGTGCTGGCCTCCGACGCCCGGTTATTGCTGCGCAGCCACTCGCCATAGCACAGCCGCGCGCGCGGCAGGGCGGACGCCATTCGGGTGCGGCCGAACAACTCGATCGCCTCGCGATAGAGGTCGTCGGCCTCCTCAGCGCCGCCGGCGTCGGCCATCAGCGCCCGCGCCAGCGTTGCCGTGCCGCGGGCCCACTCGGCACCGCTGGCCTCCGCGATCTGCGACAACCGGTCGCACGCCGCGGAACCATGACTCGGCTGGCCGCTCTTGACGGCGGCTTCGACGAGCTCATACAACGCCCAGTCCGGTATGCCCAGCGTGTCCGCGCTGCTGGCGCGGTGCGCCGCCTCCAAGGCCGGCTCATAGTCGGCCAGGCCGTTGTAGAGCACCGCCGTGGCGTATTCCACGCCGACCAACGCCAGGCCCTCACCCCTGTCCGACCCACTGGCAGCCATCTGATTCATGAGGTCCAATGCGCGTTCCGGGTCTCCGCGCCACGCCGCCAGCAGCACCTTGCTGTAGGAGATGAGGGGTTGGGTGATGCCGAGTTGGATGTGCTCCTCCTCGGCTATCAGCGCTTCGGCTCGGGTCAGGTCACCCTCATGGATGCTCACCAATGCCAGTACGCTCAGGGCTTCGACGACTCGGCTCAGGGTGCCGGTCGGGCGGGCCAGCTGCATCTGCCGGCGGGCAATCTCGAGCCAGGCGTCGCCGTCCCACAGGTCGGTGGCCACGAAGGTATACGAGTGGCAGAGCATGTCGAGCTCCGCGGGATCCGAAAGATACTGGCGCAGCGCCTCTTTGAGAAGCGGTACGGCTGCCGAATATCCGTCGATCACCCGCACCGCAAGCCCGCGCAGCATCAGCTGGGGATGCGGCAGCGGATCGGGTCCAAAGGGGGCGGCCTTGGCGCTTCGCGCCACCTCCCTCAGGCCACCCCCACTCGCCAGCTGCCCGACGTAGACGGCGGCCAGAAGTGCTTCGAGAAGGGTCTGCCGCGTCAGGTCGTCATCGAGCGGCCGCAGCCGGTGCGCCGTGTGCAGCAGCAGTGCCGGGGCGTCGGCGCCCCGGTTGAGCTTGAAGGCGATTCGCGCGCGCATGAGCTCGACCCGTGCGCGGCCCAGCTCATCGAACGCGCCAACGTCGGCGGCCGACAACAGGTCTTGCGCGGCCACGAGATTCCCGGCAGCGAACTTTGCCTCGGCGGCGGCCAGTGCGCGCTCGGCCCGCCGGGCCGGATCGGGAGTCAACGCCACCGCGCGCTCCCAAAACGCGGCCGCCGCGGCCACACCGCCCCGGCGCGCCGCGCGGCCGGCCGACCCGATCAGCTCGGCGGCCACCTCCTCATCGGCGGCTCCGGCCGCGTAGGCCCGATGCCAGGCCTGCCGATCCGGATCCAGCCCCGGGTCGCTCGCCTCGGCCAGCGCGGCATGGGCCGCCCGCCGCTCCTGGGTATCGGCGCCCCGATACACCGCCGAGCGCAGCAACGGATGCCGAAACCTCACCGCCGCACCGAGATCCAACAGCCCGGCCTCGGCGGCCGGCTCGGCCGCCTCGATGTCGAGCCCCAAGACGTGCGCCGCGCGCTGCAGCAGGCCCGGGTCCCCCACCGGGTCGGCGGCGGCGACCAACATCAGCCGTTGAGTTTGCTCCGGCAAGCCCCGCAGCCGCGTCAAATACTGATCCTGGATACGCCGCGGGACATCAACGGCATCCGGCATCGCAAACCCGCCCGCGAAATCGACAGAGCCAAGTTCCAACAGCGCCAAGGGGTTTCCGTGCGCCTCCTCCATGATGCGGTGGCGCACGCTCTCGTCCAGAAGCGCGGTGCTCACCGACGCCAGCAGCGCCCGGGCCGACGGCTCGGCCAGACCCGACAGTCGCAGATCGGGCAGGCCCGCCAGGGAATCGTCGCCGGCCGACGTCCGAGCAGCGAACACCAGCGCCACCGGCTCGGCGAGCAGCCGCCGCGCCACGAACCCGAGTACCTGGGCGCTGGCGTGGTCCAGCCATTGCACGTCATCGACCACGCACAGCAGCGGCCGCGCCTCGCCGGCCACCGCGAAGAGGTTCAACGCGGCCACGGCCACCAGGAACGGCTCCGGCGGCTCGCCCGACTTCAATCCCAGCGCGACCCCGAGCGCCTCACGCTGCGGCTCGATCAGCGCATCGACATGCGACAGCTGCGGCGCGCACACGTCGTGCAGGCCGGTGAAGGCCAGCTCCATCTCGGACTCCACGCCCATGCACCGGGCCACCTGGAAACCGGTCGCCCGATCGGCCACGTACCGCAGCAGCGCCGTCTTGCCGATCCCAGCCTCGCCGCGCAGGACGAGCACCGCGCTCCGGCCGCCACGCACCCGCTCCAGCAGCCCGTCCAGCGCCGCACACTCGGTTTGCCGCCCGCACAACGGCGCCGCTGAATCTCCGTTAACTCGGCGACCGCGCATCCAGCATCACCGTCCTCACCGGGCCGAGCGCCTGAACACCGTGGATTGTAGACCCCGTGAGCGCTGTCTGCGACCAGCGTGATCGGCTTTGCTGTACCGGGCAGGAGGCGTCCCGGGAAGGATTGGCGACGCCCAGGGTGTGGCTCAGGCCGCCACCGTCAGGGAGAGCAGGGCGACGGCAGCGACGCCGGTGATCACCGCGGGTAGCAGGGCGGTGACCTTGTCGCGGGCCTTGAGGTGGTAGCCGATCGCCCCGACCATCAACAGGACGACGGCGACGGCAGTCACGATGGCGAACGGCTTGAGCATGATTCCCGCCAGCAGGCCGGCTGCCGCTGCCAGTTCGGCGACACCGATCAGGCGGCTGAGCCGGGCACTGACGCCCAGGTGTGGGCGTTCGCCCGCGCCGTGCCGGTTCCGAGGACCTTCATGCCCCCCGTCGCCGCAAGCTCCGCGGCCAGCAGTGCCGACAAGACGATCGTTGCAACGTGCATCACGAACTCCCGGAAGTCGTCATGGGCCGGGCACTCCTCGGCCTCCCGCCGGCGATGTTGACGGTCATCAACCAACCACAGATGTTGATGGTTGTCAACATATGGGTTAGCGTTACGTCATGCCCGGCAGGAAGCCAACGGGACGGGCGTCGGCGGCGGAGGCGCCCGCGTCCCTCACCGCGATCTACTCGGCTGCATTAAAGCTTTTCTCGGAGAAGGGTTTTGACGGCGCGTCGGTCGGCGCGCTCAACCGGGAGCTCGGGGTGAGCCACAACCTGATGCATCGGCGCTTCGGGTCGAAAGAGGCGCTCTGGCATTCCACGGTGGACTGGGCGTTCGGGCAGCTCGCCGACGAACTTCGCGCCGAGGACGAGTTGAGCGCGCCGGACGTCCTGGTTGCGGTGCACGCCATGGTGGTGCGGTTTCTGGAAGTCCATGCCAGGCACCCGGAAATCCTTCGGCTCGTCGCCGTGGAGGGAGCCGCCCCCGGCCCGCGGCTGACGTACCTGTACGAGGCCCACATCGCACCGCTGCACGCTCGGCTCACGGCCCCGTTGAACCCGCTGGTGGATCGCGGCCTGCTGCGCGAAGTTGACGTGCGAAGCCTGCACTTCTTGATCGCGCACGGCGCCACCGCGCCCTTCAGCCTGGTGCCGTTCGCACGCATGCTCCACCCGATGGACCCGCTGGATCCCAAAGCGGTGCGCGCGCATGCCGAGTTCGTCGCGGACATGGTCGTGGCCGGGCTACAAGCACGGGGAGCCGGAAAAGGCGACCCCACAGCTGAGTACAGCAGCTCAGCGACAACAACTCGGCTCAGGCGAGCGGCTCGAGCCGAGGACCGTGCATGAGTGACTCCCGAGACCCCGGCTTCGTCGACGTCCACACCCACTTCGTGACCGACTGGTACGCGGCCCAGGCCGGCGCCGCCGGACACCGCTTGCCCGATGGCATGCCGACCTGGCCCACGTGGTCGGCGGCTACGCATCTGGAACTGATGGACGGTTCCGGCATCGACGCCGCGGTGCTGTCCGTCTCTTCGCCAGGTGTCCACTTCGGTGACGACGACGCGGCGCGGCTGTTGGCGCGCCGGCTCAACGAGTTCGCCGCCGACATCGTGCGCGAGCATCCACGCCGCTTCGGCTGGTTCGCCACCCTTCCGTTGCCCGACGTCGACAGCGCCCTGGCCGAAATCGACTACGCCTTCGACTCTTTGGGCGCAGACGGCATCATCCTCGAAACCAACTTTCAGGGCGTCTACCTCGGTGACTCGCGACTGAACCCCATCTTTGCAGAACTCGACCGCCGCGCCGCCGTTGTCTTGATCCATCCCACCTCGCCGGTGTGCTGGCAGCAGAGCGCCCTCGGGCGACCGCGCCCGATGATCGAGTTCATCTTCGACACCGCGCGAACCATCACGGACCTGTTGTTTGCCGGTACCTTCGAGCGCCACCCTCGCGTTCAGGTGATCGTTCCCCACTGCGGCGGCGCGCTACCGGTGATCGCCGACAGGGTCAACGGGTTCATGAAGCTGGCCGGACACGTCGACGACGGCGCGACCGACGCGATCACGCTCCTGCGCCGGCTGTACTACGACACGGCCGGCACTGCGTTCCCACGCCAGATCCCCGCGCTGCTGAGCCTGGTCGAGGGCGACCGCCTCCTCTACGGCAGCGATTACCCGTGGACGCCAGCGCCGATCGCCGAGCTCCACACGGCCGTCTTCACGAACATGCCCGGACCAGCCGGCACCGCCAGCTGGCAGGCGCTGACGACCGAGAACGCGCACAGGTTACTGCCACGGCTGGCCCGATGACGCGAGCGTCGCGACTAGTGCCCGCGCCGTAGCGTATCAGTGAAAGTCGCACGTGCAGAAGAGCATTGCGCCGTACCCACCCGAAGGTCAGTTGACGCAGATGGTGCCGTTGAGGTGCGTGCCGTCGCCGGTAAGGCATCCGTTCGGTGGATCCTTCGGCAGGCCCGGCGGCAGGCAGTTCTGCCGATAGTTGTCCCAGTACCAGCCCTGGGGACAGTCGGCAAGATTTGCCGTCGCGGCCGTCGGCAACGGCTGTGCCAGAGCAATAACCGGCGCGGCGAGCCAGGCCGCCGACAGCGCGATTATGAAATTCTTCATCTCGCTGACCTACCTTTCTCTCGAACTGCGGTTGCCCGCCCTGATCAACGCCGGGCGGAACCCTTCTTCCCCGAGTGTCTCCATCTGCGGCGAGGCACAGCTTCATGCCAGCCGGAAACCCGCCTACCGGGTAGCGCCAATTCGTCGGCGTTCGGGCCAACCTCCCGGTCCGAAGCGCACTGAATGCCGTTGTAGTCCAGTACATTTCTGACGATTCGTCAGAGCCTCGCGGGCCCGGCCAAGACACCTGCTGGCAGGTATGCCCGTTTGCCGGTGGCCGTAACGACACGCCCCTACCCGGTCAGCATGCTGATTACAGCACCGCGCATGCAAGGAGCTGCGCGTAAGCGCTTGCGTCAAGCGATGTTTCAGAGCTAGGCAACAACGTCCAAAGCACCGGCCAAGAGCGGGTGCCAGAAAATGGAGGAACAACCATGGCATACCGGACTGTCAACCCGTACAACAACGAGGTCGTCGCCACCTTCGACGACCTGACCGACGCGGAGGCGATGAACCTTCTCGCCCAGGCACAGAAGACCTTTGAGTCCTGGAGCCAGACGTCCTACGCCGAGCGCGCCGCGCTGTGCAAGCGCGCCGCCGCCGTCCTCACCGAGCGGCCCGACGAGTTCGCCCGCCTGCTGACGCTGGAGATGGGCAAGCTGTACCAGGAGGCCCTGGGCGAGGTGGCGCTGAGCGCGCACATCTTCGCGTACTACGCGGACAACGCCGAGAAGTTCCTGGCGCCCGAGCGGATCAACACGCTCAGCGTCAACGACAACGCGATGCTCGTCAGCCAACCGCTCGGGGTGATCCTGGGCGTGCAGCCGTGGAACTTCCCCTTCTATCAGCTGGCGCGCGTGGCGGCCCCGAACCTGATGGCGGGCAACGTCGTCATGGTCAAGCACGCCTCCAACGTCCCGCAGGCCGCGGCGGCCTTCGAGCGGTTGCTGCTCGAGGCGGG
>NZ_DATJPU010000110.1:0-2403 GCF_035506235.1 Mycobacterium sp. | reverse complement strand
GGACGTCTACTGGGCGCAGGACGGGCGTGAGAGCGTCGACGTCGCCGTCGGTGTCATCGCCACCGGTGCGACCGTCGTGGCCGGCATGCCGTTCTGGCCGCACGCCCACCGCGCGCTGCGGTCACGCACCTAGCCCGGCCGCGAAAGTGCAACTGCCGACCGCCCCTCGGGAAACGTGTCGGCAGTTGCACTTTCGGGGGTTGAGCAGCCTGGCTCACTTCTTCCCGGGGAGCGGCTGGATCGGCTGGGGGTGAACCGGCTGCTGCTGGATCGGCTGCGGGTGAACCGGCTGCGGGTGGATCGGCTGTTGCTGGATCGGGTGTTGCTGGCAGGCGAGGCACTGGATCGGCGGGTGGCCACCGCCCTGCTGGGCGCCGCCACCTTGCTGAGCGCCGCCACCCTGCTGACCACCACCGCCCTGCTGAGCGCCGCCACCCTGCTGCGGCGGCACCGGGATCGGTATGGGCACGGGGATCACCGGCGGGATGTTGACGGTCACCGACGGCGGGGGCGGCGGCGTGCCCGGATCGGCCGGGGCAGCGGGCTCGGCCGGGGCCGCAACAGGCGCCGGGGCGGGCGCGGGCAGGGTCACAACGGGCGCATCCCCGCCGCTCGCGGGAGCGGGCGAGACCTGCCCGGTGTCGGGAGGAGTCGCCGCGGGCGGTGCCGGCGCAACGGGCGGCGGCGCAACCACACTGGGCGCCTGGGGTGTCACCGAACCGACGCTTGAATTGGGAACCACGACGGCCGGCTTCTGCTCCTTTGCGCCCGTCCCATCGAAGAGCATCATGCCGAGCCCGGCGACCGCTCCGAGCGCGGCGATCACGGCACCCGCCACCAGGGCGTTCGTTCCCCTCGACCGCGGCCTCGCGGTCACGGTCGTAGGCGGAAAGTCCTCAAATTTCGCCGGCTCGGACAGGGACCCGTCTTCGATCGCCGGGTCGCCCAGCGGGCTCGATGCCCACGCCTCGGCGACAGTCAGGTCATCGTGCGGGAGGGCGGCGAAGGTTGTCGACTGGAAGTCTTCGATGGTGCTCATGGTGTGTTCCTTAACTGTGGTCGCGACCCCCGTTGGGCCGCCGTCACAGGTAGGAGCAGCCACCCCCGCCGGCTCGGACACTTTTTCCGGAACTTTCTGTCCCGAGAGTGCGCTGATGAGCTCGGCCGGCGCCTGAAAGTGAACCCACTCCGCGCCGAGCAGCGCGGCCGCGGAATTGCCTGCGACAACCGCCTTCTTCCCCGACCACAGCCAGGCGGCCACCGCCCTGTCTTTCGCGGTCAGCGCGCCGTCGCGGCGTTGGTAGACATTGCGATAGATCCGCGTGCACGACCGCCGCAGCTCACGCGCCGTGAACGCCGGCGTCGATCGCTTGCGTGCCGACGAATGGCGTCCCCTTCCCCATCGCCGCAGACTGCCATGGCCCTCCGACATTTAGCCGCAAAGGTGCCACCACCGACGTCCCTACTCGGGAAACGTGTTGCTAGTTGCACTCTCGCGGTTAGGCTTTCGCGATCGTCACCCGCACGCCGTCGCCGATCTCGGTGCCGTCGGCCGGCTCGCCGAACTCGAAGCTGGTCGCGAGTATCTCCCCCGCGATGAGATCACGGTGGGTGCGCGCCCAGTCGGCCCGCTCGGCGGGTACCGACATCACCACGCTGATGCGGTCGGACACGTCCAGCCCGGTCGACTTGCGCAGCTCCTGCAGCTCGCGGATCCGGTCCTTGGCCCAGCCCTCGGCCTCCAGCTCCGGGGTCACCGTGCCGTCCAGCACCACCAAGCCGGACCCGTCGGGCAGGGCCGCGGTATAGTCCGGGTCCGCCGCCACCAGGCGGGAGCTGTACTCGTCGGGCTGCAGCACCGCGGGACCCGCGGTCAGGGTGCCGTCGGCGTTGACGACGCCCTCGCCGGCCTTGACCGACTTGATGGCGGCCTGCACATCCTTGCCCAACCGCGGGCCGGCCACCCGCGCGTTGACGGTGAGCTCGAACCGGCCGTAGGTGTCGATCGCATCGGTGAGTTCGACGCGCTTGACGTTGAGCTCGTCGGCGATCAGGTCGACGAACGGCTCCAGCCGCTGCGGATCCTCCACCGCCACGGTCAATTTCGGTAGCGGCAGGCGCACCCGCAACCTGTGCGCCTTGCGCAGCGACGACGCCGCCGAGCAGACCTCCCGCACCTGGTCCATCGCGGCGACCAGACCGGGATCGGCGGGAACGGCTTCCGCGTCGGGCCAGTCGGTCAGGTGCACCGAGCGCCCGAAAGTCAACCCCCGCCAGATGATCTCGGTGACCGACGGAAGCAACGGCGCCGCCAACCGAGCGGTCACCTCCAGCACGGTGTGCAGGGTGTCGATGGCATCGACGTCTTCCTCCCAGAACCGCGAACGCGACCGCCGCACATAC
>NZ_DATJPU010000109.1:0-8778 GCF_035506235.1 Mycobacterium sp. | reverse complement strand
CAGGTTGTCGGCGACGCCCTCCGGATCGCCGACTAGGGAGGCGAAGGTCCACCGGGAGGTGTTGTAGAACGGCAGTTTGAACTTGGACTTGAGCAGGACTCCGGGGTCGATCTTCATCGACTGGATCTTCTTGCACTCCGCCAGGACCTGGTCCTTGGTCGGCTCCAGAATGCAGTCCAGGCGGCGCAGGATCGTAAACGGCAAGATAACGTCGCCGTATTGGTTGGGCTGATACGGCCCGCGCAGCAGGTCGGCGATCTTCCAGATCAGATTGGCATTCGTCGTCGCCATGTGCCAGTTGCTTCCCTCCGCTCGGCTCGCATAGGGGAAGTTACTCCGACGAGACGACGACACCAGGATGTCGCGGTACGTGGCCCCGCTGACGACCCCCGAGGCTGCAAGCTCAATCCCTACGATCCTGCCGCCCTAGCGGCTTGTCTCCCGGACGAACTTCGGTCGTTCGAGGAGGGGTTTTACTACCCCAGCGGCCTACACGACTGCATCTGCTCTGAGCGGATTTCTGGTTGAGCCCAACCGCTTATGCCTGTGATGCCTGTGATGAATGCAGCGAGGCTATCCACTGCTGAGTCGTTCGGGCACATGCTTTCTGAGGCTCTCGAAACGGAGGACGACACCACCCGAAACGCCGGTATCGTCATCGCATGGCGAAGACACCGAAAGACGAGTACCAGGCGGTCCGGTCGTACAGGGGCGGAGCGGACGCGATGATCGGAGCCACCCTGGAACAGGCTGAGCGGCAGGCTGCCGAGTGGACGGCTGAGATGCGCCGCGAGGGCGCGGCTTCCGCGATTCGCCGCGTGGCCGTTGAGGTCTGGCGAAAGGACGGCCAGCTCGCAGGGCCCCCCGGTAAGAAGCCGGTGTTGTTCGAGGCGTCCTACTACGACCCAGAGCAGGGGCTCACCGACGACCAGGCGTACACCGCCCGCGTCCACGACTGGCACGCCAAGGCGGACGGCTGGAACAGCCGGTCCCAGCCCAAGTACCACGCCAACCACCCCAATCACGGACGCTGCTGGACGAGAGACGTCATGTCGTACGGCGACTGGTCGGACGACTGGGGGCCCAAGCCGACCACTTGCCCCGCGTGCGGTCAAACCGTCGACCCCCAGGACCGCTTCGACCCGCAGTACCCACCTTTTGGCACGGCGGCTAGGCCCCGGCCAGCTTAGTATTTACTAAGTGTTGTCGAGTAGCCCTTCGAGGCGTAGTAGATCGCGTGGTGGCCGGGGCCGGTGCCCGGGTCGAGCACCTCACCCTTGATCGCGCCCAGCGCGACCAGCCGCTGAACCACCGGCTGCGGGCCGCCGATGTCCCAGGGCGTGGCCGCGGGTAGCCCGTGCGACAGCCGGTCGTCGCGGTACATCTCCTCGAACCGGGTGGGGTCGGTCGGGTCGAACGGTGCTGTTGTCATGGCAGCGCCGCCACCAACTGCTCGACCGGCACCCGCGGCCCCGTGAAAAACGGCGTCTCGGCGCGGGTGTGCCGACGCGCGTCGGTGGCGCGCAGCTCGCGCATCAGGTCGACGATGCGGTCCAACTCCGGCGCCTCGAAGGCCAGGATCCACTCGTAGTCGCCCAGCGCGAACGCCGGCACGGTGTTGGCGCGGACGTCCTTGTACTCGCGCGCGGCCATGCCGTGCTCGGCGAGCATGCGGCGGCGTTCCTCGTCGGGCAGCAGATACCACTCGTAGGACCGCACGAAGGGATACACGCAGATGTAGGCGCCGGGCTCCTCGCCGGCCAGAAATGCCGGGATGTGGCTCTTGTTGAACTCGGCGGGCCGGTGCAGCGCCACGCTGCTCCACACCGGCACGCAGGCCCGGCCCAGCGTGGTGGTGCGCCGGAAGTCGGCGTAGGTCGCCTGCAGCGCCTCGACGCGTTCGGCGTGGGTCCAGATCATGAAGTCGGCGTCGGCGCGCAGCCCGGCCACGTCGTAGAGGCCGCGCACCACGACGCCGCGGTCTTCCTGCTGCTTGAAAAACGTGGCGGCGTCGTCGATCACGGCGTCCCGCTCCTCGCCCAGCACACCGGGCCGCACGGAGAACACCGAGAACATCAGGTAGCGCAGCTGCGAGTTCAGGGTGTCGTAATCGAGTTTGGCCATGGAACCTATCGTGCCACTTCCGCCCGGAGCGCCTCGACCGCGCGGCCGGCCGCCCCGACGCAGGCGGGTACGCCGATCCCGTCGAGGTAGCTGCCGGCCACCGCCAGCCCCGGCGGCAGCCCGGCGCGCACCTCGGCCACCACGTCGGCGTGGCCGGGGCCGTACTGCGGCATGGCCTCGATCCAACGCTGGACGCGGGCGTCGACGGGGTCGACGGTCAGCCCGAACACGTCGACCAAGTCGCTCAACGCCCATCCCACCAGTTCGTCATCGGCGGTGCCGGCGGCCACATCGTCACCGAACCGCCCGAACGACAGCCGCAGCAGCTGGGCGTTCGCGCGCGTGCCCCATTTTCTGGAAGACAGCGTGATCGCCTTGGCGCGCAAGGGTTCCCCGCTGGCCACCAGCACGCCCGAGCAGTGCGGGAACGGCGTGCCGGCGGGCACCGCGAGCGCCACCACCGCCGACGACGCGCTCTCGATCCGGCGTGCCGCCGCGGAGGTGCGCGGCGCAACCTCACCGACCAGCGCCGCCAGCCGCGGGGCCGGAATGGCCAGGACCACCGCGTCGGCGTGCCAGCGCGCGCCGGTGTCGTCCAGCAGCGCCCAACCGGGCCCGGCCGGCTCGATCCGTTGCACCGCGGCGCGCACCCAGCGCGGCCGGCTGCGCGCGACGAGCTCGTCGACCAGCACCCGGTAGCCGCCGTCGATCGCCCCGAACACCGGCGCGCCGGTGTTCGGGGGCAGCCCCTTAACGACCGCGTCGGTCAGGCTGGTGGCGCCGCGGTCGAGGGCCGCCGCCACGCTGGGGGCCGCCGCGCGCAGGCCGATGGTCGCCGCGGAGCCCGCATACACCCCGCTCAGCAGCGGATCCACCGAGCGGGCCACGACCTGCTCGCCGAACCGGTCGCCGACCAGTTCGGCCACCGCGGGATCGCTGCCCGGTCGCCAGCTGAAAGGTCGGGTGGGTTCGGCGTCGATGCGTGCGACCGTCGCCTCGTCCACCAATCCGGCGACCGACGCGGACGACGACGGGATCCCGACGATCGTGCCGGCCGGCAGCGGGTGCAACTGCCGCCGGCTGTAGATCAGTGGCCGGGCGCCGGTGGTGGCCAGTTGGCGACCCGACAGGCCGAGCTCGGCCAGCAGCGCCGGCATCTCGGGCCGGCGCAGCACGAACGCCTCGGCGCCCACGTCCATCGCCTGCCCGCCGACCCGCTCGGTGCGCAACACGCCGCCGAGCCGGTCGGCGGGCTCGAACAGCGTGATCGTCGCGTCATCACCCGCCCGGTCGGCGGCCGCGCGCAGCCGGTATGCCGCGGTGAGTCCCGAGATACCGCCGCCCACAACGCAGTAGGAAGGGCAGCAATACGAGCGTGCCGTCATAGCGAATGGACCAGCGCGACCAGGTCGGTCAGGACGGCGGGATCGGTCTCGGGCAGCACCCCGTGGCCGAGGTTGAAGACGTGGCCGGTGGCGCCGGCGTCGACCGCGCGGCGTCCGTCGTCGATGACGGCCCGCGCGGCGCGCTCGACCACCGGCCAGCCCGCCAGCAGCACCACCGGATCCAGGTTGCCCTGCAGCGCCGTGCCGGGCTCGACCCGGGCGGCGGCGTCGGCCAGCGACGTGCGCCAGTCCACCCCGACGACGGTCGCCTGGCGGGGCTTCATGCCGCACTTCAGCGCCGACGACATCGCGCCCAGCAGTTCGGCCGTGCCGACGCCGAAATGCGTCATCGGGACGCCATGGTCCGACAGCGTGGCGAACACCCGCGAGCTGTGCGGCAGAACGTAGTGGCGGTAGTCGGCCAGCGACAGCGTCCCGGCCCACGAGTCGAACACCTGAATCGCGTCCACCCCGGCCTCGATCTGCCCCTGCAGGAACGCGACGGTGAGGTCGGTCAGCTTCGACATCAGCTCGTGCCAGCTGTGCGGCTCGGCCAGCATCATCGCCTTGGTGCGGGCGTGGTTGCGGCTGGGGCCGCCTTCGACGAGATAGGACGCCAGCGTGAACGGGGCGCCGGCGAAACCGATCAGCGGGACATCGCCCAGCGCCCCGACGAGCAGCGAAACCGCTTCGCGTATCGGCTGAATCGCCTGCGGGTCAAGGGGTTTCATCGCCTCGATGTCGTCGTCGGTGCGCACCGGGTGCGCGATGACCGGCCCGACGTCGGCGACGATGTCCAGTTCGACGCCCGCCGCGCGAAGCGGCACCACGATGTCGGAGAACAGGATCGCGGCGTCGACGCCGTGGCGACGCACCGGCTGCAGCGTGATCTCGCAGGCCACCTCGGGCTCGAAGCAGGCCGCCAGCATGCTGTGCCGTTCCCGCAGCGCCCGGTATTCGGGCAGCGAGCGCCCCGCCTGCCGCATGAACCACACCGGCACGTGGCCGGGCTTGCGCCCGCTGACGGCGGCCAGATACGGCGACTCGGGCAGGTCGCGACGGGTACGCGCGGGGTTGCCGGGGTTATTCATCGGCCTCAATGCTGCCACGAGCGCCGATCGGCGCTTGCGTAACATCACGATGGTGCCGATCAGCTACGACGAGTTCCCCAGCCTCCGATTCGAACAAGCCGGGAACGGCGTGCTGACCCTGGTCCTGGACTCCCCCGGGCTCAACTCGGTCGGGCCGCAGATGCACCGCGACCTCGCCGACGTCTGGCCGGTGCTCGATCGCGATCCCGCCGTGCGCGTCGTGCTGGTCCGCGGCGAGGGCAAGGCCTTCTCCTCCGGCGGCAGCTTCGACCTGATCGAGGAGACCATTGGCGACTTCGAGGGCCGGATCCGCATCATGCGGGAGGCCCGCGACCTGGTGCTCAACATGGTCAGCTTCGACAAGCCCGTGGTGTCGGCGATCCGGGGGCCCGCCGTCGGCGCCGGCCTGGTGGTGGCGCTGCTGGCCGACATCTCGGTCGCCGGCCGCACCGCGCGGTTCATCGACGGACACACCAAGCTCGGGGTGGCCGCGGGTGACCACGCCGCGATCTGCTGGCCGCTGCTGGTCGGCATGGCCAAGGCCAAGTACTACCTGCTCACCTGCGAGACCCTGCTGGGCGAGGAGGCCGAGCGCATCGGGCTGGTCTCCACCTGCGTGGACGACGACGACGTGCTGGCGACGGCCAGCCGCATCGCCGAGAACCTGGCCCAGGGCGCGCAAAACGCGATCCGCTGGACCAAACACAGCCTCAACTACTGGTACCGCATGTTCGGCCCGGCCTTCGAGACGTCGCTGGGCCTGGAATTCGTCGGTTTCGGCGGCCCCGACGTTCGGGAAGGCCTCGCCGCGCACCGGGAGAAGCGCCCGGCCCGATTCAGCGGGGGAACCGCGCCCTGAGCAGCCAATACGGCCTTCTCGAGGCCCAGATGAGCGCTGGTAACGGCTTGGTCGCGACGGGCCCGGAACCCGGCGCGCCTGTTTCGGCGTGTCGGGTGAGGGGTCTAGCGTCGAACGCTGTGAGCCGCGCCGCGACGATGCACAGCGGCGGCGACAAGGAGGAGCGGCGCCAAGTGACCTCAGCTGAACCGGCCCCATTCCGCGAGGCGGTGGCGGCGATGAACCGCGTCACCGTGCGGTCGGAGATCGAGCTGGGCCCGATCCGCCCGCCGCAGCGCCTGGCGCCCTACAGCTACGCCCTGGGGGCCGAGGTCAAGCATCCCGACCTCGAGATCGTCCCGGAGCGATCCGAGGGCGACGCGTTCGGCCGGCTGATCCTGCTGTACGACCCGGACGGCGCCGACGCCTGGGACGGGACCCTCCGCCTGGTCGCCTACATCCAGGCCGACCTCGACCCCACCGAGGCCGTCGATCCTCTGCTGCCGGAGGTGGCGTGGAGCTGGCTGGTCGACGCGCTGGAATCCCGCCTCGAGCACACCACCGCCCTGGGCGGCACCGTCACCGCCACCACCTCGGTGCGCTACGGCGACATCTCCGGGCCGCCCCGCGCCCACCAGCTGGAGCTGCGGGCGTCCTGGACGGCGACCACCCCGGAGGTCGGGGCGCACGTCGAGGCGTTTTGCGAAGTGCTGGAGCACGCCGCGGGCCTCCCGCCGACCGGGGTCACCGACCTGAGCTCGCGGTCACGCGCCTGACATGGGCGAAGCGGGGGCCGTTAGGCCCGACAACACCGCGCCTGACAACACCGCGCCCGAACCCTGCCCGCTGCTGCACCCGGCCGACGGGGTCCCCGATCTGGCCGTGAGCGTCCGCGAGATCGAGGCGGCCGCACGATTGCTGGAACGCGGGCGCGGACCGTTTGCGGTGGACGCCGAGCGGGCGTCGGGTTTCCGCTACTCCAACCGCGCCTACCTGATCCAGATCCGGCGGGCGGGGGCGGGCACCGTGCTCATCGACCCGGTCAGCCACGGTACCGACCCGCTGACGGCGCTGCGGCCGGTCGCCGAGGTGCTGGGCACCGACGAATGGATCCTGCACTCGGCCGATCAGGACCTGCCGTGCCTGGCCGAGGTCGGGATGCGGCCGCCGGCGCTGTACGACACCGAGCTCGCCGGACGGCTGGCCGGGTTCGACCGGGTGAACCTGGCCACCATGGTCGAGCGGCTGCTCGGGTTCGGGTTGGCCAAGGGCCACGGCGCGGCCGACTGGTCCAAGCGCCCGCTGCCCGCCGAGTGGCTCAACTACGCGGCCCTGGACGTGGAATTGCTCATCGAGCTGCGCGCGGCGATCTCCGAGCTGCTCGCCGAGCAAGGAAAAACAGGTTGGGCCGCAGAGGAATTCGACTACCTGCGGGCGTTCAAGGGCGGCGATGCCGCCGCGGACGTCACGTCGGTCGCCCGGCGGGACCGCTGGCGCCGAACGTCGGGAATCCATCGGGTGCGCGACCGGCGCGGCCTCGCCGCGGTGCGCGAGCTCTGGGCGGCGCGCGACCGCATCGCCCAGCGCCGCGACATCGCCCCGCGCCGCATCCTGCCGGATTCGGCCATCATCGACGCCGCCCTCGCCGACCCGAAGACCGTCGACGAACTCGTCAAGCTGCCGGTGTTCGGCGGACGCAACCAACGCCGCAGCGCCCAGGTCTGGCTGGAAGCGCTGGAAGCGGCCCGGCGAAGCCGGGATCTCCCGGAGGACGCCGAACCGCCCAACGGGCCTCCGCCGCCGGCGCGGTGGAGCAGGCGCAAACCGGAGGCCGCCGCGCGGCTGGAGGCGGCCCGGGCGGCGCTGAGCGAGGTGTCGGAGCGGGTGCGGGTCCCCACGGAGAACCTGGTCTCGCCCGACCTGGTGCGACGGCTGTGCTGGGACTGGGAGACGGCCCCCGACCCCCTCGCGGCCGTCGACGACTTCCTGTGCGCCGGGCAGGCGCGGGCCTGGCAGCGAGAACTCGTGGACCCGGTGCTGGTCCGGGCGTTGCAGCCGCCGGAGGGCACCGACGCCGAAACCGACGTCGGCGTGGAAAAGGTCGAGTAGACCGCGCGCTAACGTCGATTTCGACGTCGACTCTTAGTCGAGGCGCTCCCGGACCTCGGCCTCGGGGACGGACGCGCCCAGCGCCGCGGCCCAGCCGGTGATGCGGCGCGCCACGTCCTGGTCGGTCAGGCCGAGATCGGCGAGCACCTCGCCCCGCGACGCGTGCTCGTAGAACCGCTGCGGCAGCCCGACGTCGCGGCAGGGCGTGTCGAATTCCGCGCGCCGCAGCGCCGCCGACACGGCCGATCCCACCCCGCCGTTGACGCCATTGTCCTCGAGGGTGACGACCAGCTTGTGCTGCGCCGCGATCTCGACCACGCCGTCGGACACCGGCAACACCCAGCGCGGGTCGATCACCGTCACCCCGATGCCCTGGTTGTGCAGCCGCTTGGCCACCGCCAGGGCCATCGGCGCGAACGCGCCGACCCCGACCAGCAGCACGTCGTGGTTCAACCCGCCGGCCGGCACCGCCAGCACGTCGACACCCGACCGTCGCTCCAGGGCCGGAATATCTTCGCCCACATCGCCTTTGGGGAACCGGATCGCCGTCGGACCGTCGTCGACGTCGAGGGCCTCGCCGAGTTCCTCGCGCAGCCGGGTCGCGTCGCGCGGCGCGGCCACCCGGATGCCGGGCACGATGTTCAGCATCGACAGGTCCCACATGCCGTTGTGGCTGGCGCCGTCGGGACCGGTGATCCCGGCCCGGTCGAGCACCATCGTGACGGGCAGCCTGTGCAGCGCCACGTCCATCATGATCTGGTCGAAGGCCCGGTTGAGGAACGTCGAATAGATCGCCACCACCGGGTGCATGCCCCCCATGGCCAGGCCGGCCGCCGACGTCATCGCGTGTTGCTCGGCGATGCCGACGTCGAACAGGCGATCCGGGAACTGTTGCCCGAACGCCGTCAGCCCGGTGGGGCCGGGCATCGCCGCGGTGATGGCCACGATGTCGCGGCGCTTTCTCGCGTAGGCGATGAGCGCCTCGGAGAAGGTCGCCGTCCAGCCCGGGCCCGGGATCTTGGTGGCCAGGCCGGTGGCCGGGTCGATCACGCCGCAGGAATGCATCTGCTCGGCCTCGTCGTCCTCGGCTGGCGCGTAACCCATGCCCTTGCGGGTGACGACGTGCACGATCACCGGGCGCCCGAAGCCGCGGGCGTGGCGCAGCGCGACCTCCACCGCGCGTTCGTCGTGCCCGTCGACCGGGCCGACATACTTCAGGCCGAGGTCGGTG
>NZ_DATJPU010000108.1:0-62938 GCF_035506235.1 Mycobacterium sp. | reverse complement strand
TACGTGCACGTGCTGGCCGACGGCGACATCCACACCTCCGGCGAGCTGGCCAAGGCCATCGCCTGCGGCGCCGACGCGGTGGTGCTGGGCACGCCGCTGGCCGAGTCCGCCGAGGCGCTCGGCGGCGGCTGGTTCTGGCCGGCCGCGGCGGCGCACCCGTCGTTGCCGCGCGGGGCGTTGCTGCAGATCGCCGTCGGCGAGCGCCCGCCGCTGCGGCAGGTGCTCAACGGCCCGTCCGACGACCCGTTCGGCAGCCTGAATCTGGTCGGCGGACTGCGCCGGTCGATGGCCAAGGCCGGTTATTGCGACCTCAAGGAGTTCCAGAAGGTCGGCCTGGCGGTCGGTAGCTGAGCTCCCGCTGCCGAGCGTCACGCCAGAGTGACGGTCGTCGGCGAGCGTCACGCCAGCGTGGCGGTCGTCGAGGGAGTGCGAGCCGTCGTGGGCTGGCTAGTTTATTACCGGCGGGCACGGCCATACTGGTGCCATGAAGCCGGATTACGACGTCCTGATCATCGGTTCTGGGTTCGGGGGCAGCGTCAGCGCGCTGCGGCTGACGGAAAAGGGCTACCGCGTGGGGGTGCTGGAGGCCGGCCGCCGCTTCTCCGACCAGGAGTTCGCCGAGACCTCCTGGGACCTGCGCAAGTTCCTGTGGGCGCCCAAGTTGGGTTGCTACGGCATCCAGCGGATCCACCCGCTGCGCAACGTGATGATCCTGGCCGGCGCCGGCGTGGGCGGCGGCTCGCTCAACTACGCCAACACCTTGTACGTGCCGCCGGAGCCGTTCTTCAAAGACCAGCAGTGGGCGCACATCACCGACTGGCGTGACGAGCTCATGCCGCACTACGAACAGGCGCAACGGATGCTGGGCGTCGTCGAGAACCCGACGTTCACCGACGCCGACCGCCTCGTCAAGGAAGTCGCCGACGACATGGGCTGCGGCGACACCTGGGTGCCGACGCCGGTCGGGGTGTTCTTCGGCCCGGACGGCACCAAGGCGCCGGGCAAGACCGTGCCCGACCCTTACTTCGGCGGCGCCGGTCCCGACCGCACCGGCTGCCTGGAATGCGGCTGCTGCATGACCGGATGCCGCTACGGCGCCAAGAACACCCTGGTGAAGAACTACCTCGGCCTCGCGGAAGCCCATGGCGCGCACGTCATTCCGATGACGACGGTGAAGGGCTTCGAGCAGCGCCCCGACGGGCTGTGGGAGGTCCACACGGTTCGCACCGGAAGTTGGCTGCGCCGCGACCGGCGCACCTACACCGCCGAAAACCTGATCCTGGCCGCGGGCACCTGGGGAACGCAGCACCTGCTGTTCAACATGCGCGACAAGGGCAAGTTGCCCCGGCTCTCGAAGCGCCTGGGCGTGCTGACCCGGACGAACTCCGAGTCGATCGTCGGCGCCGCGACGCTGGAGGTGCTGCCCGAGCTGGACCTGACGCACGGTGTGGCGATCACGTCGTCGATCCACCCGACGTCGGACACCCACATCGAGCCCGTCCGCTACGGCAAGGGTTCCAACGCGATGGGGCTGCTGCAGACGCTGATGACCGATGGGCCAGGGCCCGATGAAACCTACGTGCCGCGGTGGAAGCAGCTGCTGGACCAGGGCCGCGAAGACCCCCGCGGCCTCCTCCGGATGATCAACGTCCGCCAGTGGAGCGAGCGCACGGTCATCGCGCTGGTGATGCAGCACCTGGACAACTCGATCACCACGTTCACCAAGCGTGGCAAGCTCGGAATCCGCTGGTACTCCAGCAAGCAGGGGCACGGCGAACCGAACCCGTCGTGGATCCCGGTCGGCAACGAGGTCACCCGCCGCATCGCCGCCAAGATCGACGGCGTGGCCGGCGGCACCTGGGGCGAGCTGTTCAACATCCCGCTAACGGCCCACTTCCTCGGCGGCGCGGTGATCGGCGACAACCCCGAACACGGCGTCATCGACCCGTATCACCGGGTCTACGGCTATCCCACGCTGTTCGTGGTGGACGGCGCGGCGATCTCGGCGAACCTGGGCGTCAACCCGTCGCTGTCCATCACCGCGCAGGCCGAACGCGCCGCCTCGCTGTGGCCGAACAAGGGCGAGAACGACCTGCGGCCGCTGCAGGGCGACACCTACCGCCGGATGTCCCCGATCCCGCCCGGGCACCCGGTGGTGCCAGCGCACGCGCCGGGCGCGCTGCACTGGCTACCGATCGACCCGGTGAGCACCGCGGGCTGACCCCTCAACTCAGCTCGCGAGCGCGGCGTAGCCGGGCGCTGCGGGTCGTCACCATCAGTTCCAGTCAGCTCGCGATCGCTTCGAGCGGGGCGCCGCTGACGACCCGGCTGCGTTGCCTGTGCACGTTGACGGGCACGTCGCCCATCAGCGTGACCCGGTGCATGAGCCGGCGCTGGCCGTCGTAGTCGTCGATCGCCCGGTGCTGGGTCGCCCGGTTGTCCCAGATGGCGACGTCGCCGTAACTCCAGCTCCAGCGAATGGTGTTCTCGGGCATGGTGATTCGACGCTGGAGCAATTCGAACAGCACGGCCGATTCGTAGCTGTCCATTCCGACGAACCCGCGCACGAAATCGCCTAGCACCAGCGTCCGCTCACCCGTCTCCGGGTGGACCCGCACCACGGGGTGCTCGGTTTGGAACTCCTTTTTCTCGAAGGCCTGCCGGAACGCCCGCTGCGCGTCGTTCAGCTCCTCGGTGTTCACGTAGTCGTGGCGGTTGGTGTGCAGCGCCCAGAGGTTTTCCACGAGGCACTTCAGCGGTTCGGGCAGCTGCTCGTAGGCGGCTGCGGTCGACGCCCACAGGGTCGACCCGCCGTAGCTGGGCAGGGTGACCGCGCGCAGGATCGATGCCGCCGGGTAGTTGGCCGCGAACGTGACATCGGTGTGCCAGCGGGTGGCCTTGCCGTATTCGGAGTTGATCGGCGTGATGACCGGCGCGTCCTTGCCGGCGAGGAAGGCGGCGGCGGGGTGGCCGATCGGGGTGCCCAGCAGCCCGGCGAACGCGAGCTGTTCTTCGTCGTCGAGGTGGTCCTGCCCGCGAAAGAAAATCACCTTGTGGGCCAGCAGCGCGTCGCGGATCTCCCCGACGGTGGCCGGGTCGAGGTCGCCACCCAGGCGCACCCCGTCGAGTCGGGCGCCGATCCGGCTGCCGAGCTTGGTGACGGTGAGGGTGTCGGTCATTTCTTTCGTTCCTTCGGCAAGTTCAGGTGTAGTCAATCGACTACATGCGCTAGTGTAGTCACATGACTACACGTTCGGCAAGTGCCAGGCGGAAAAATCCCACCGGTCGGGAAGAGGTGGGCGCCGCCATCCTGGAGGCCGCCACCGACCTGTTCGCCGAGCGCGGCCCGGCCGCGACGTCGATCCGCGACATCGCCGCCCGGTCAAAGGTCAACCACGGGCTGGTGTTTCGGCACTTCGGCACCAAGGACCAGCTCGTCGGCGCCGTGCTCGATCACCTCGGCGCCAACCTGAAGGAACTGCTCGAGTCGGGCGCGCCGGCCGACATCGAACGGGCGCTTGACAAGCAGATGCGGGTCATGGCGCGCACCGTGCTCGACGGGTATCCGGCCGCGCAGCTACAGAAGCGCTTCCCCAACGTCGCCGGGCTGCTGGACAAGGTGCGGCCGCGCCATGACACCGAGCTCGGCGCGCGGCTGGCCGTCGCCAATGCCCTTGCGCTGCAATTTGGTTGGCGATTGTTCGCGCCCATCCTGCGCTCGGCCACCGGTCTGGACGAGCTGACCGACGCCGAGATCCGCAAGGCGGTGGATGCCGAAGTGGCCCGGGTCTTCGAACCTCACTGAGTGCGGGCCAGGGCGCGCCGGCGCAGTGGCTCGCGGCCCGGCGGCTGCTGCGGCGTCGGGAGCAGGGGTTTGCGGATGCGCACGGCGACGGTCGTCGGCGAATCGGTTTTCAGCGTCAGTTGTTCGCCGGCGTGCCGGATGGTCAGCTCGTGATCGGGCCCGTCGTCCACTCGGTACGTGACCTCGGAATGGTTGACGTCGACGGTCAGCCGGAACTCTCGCCACCGCAGCCGGAACCGCAGGCGCGAAATGCCTTCGGGCAGTTGGGGATCCAGCGATAGGATGCCCTCGTCGTCGCGCAGGCCGCCGAACCCCACGACCAGCGTCATCCAGGCCCCGGCAAGCGAGGCCATGTGCAGTCCGTCGCGCGTGTTGTGGTGCAGGTCGCGCAGATCGATCAGCGCGGCCTCGTAGGCGTAGTCGTGTGCCAGCTCCAGGTGTCCGACCTCGGCGCACATCACCGCCTGCGTGCAGGCCGACAGCGACGAGTCGCGCACTGTGCGCCGCTCGTAGTAGTCGACGTTGCGGGCCTTCTGTTCGGGCGTGAAGGCGTGGCTCTGCCACTGCATCGCCAGCACGAGGTCGGCCTGCTTGATCACCTGGGCGGGGTAGAGCCGCACGTAGGCCTCGTGCAGCAGCAGGGGATAGGTGGTGTTCTTTCCGAAGTCCCATTCAGCGAAGTTGGTGAACCCCAGGCACTGCTGATGCACGCCCAGTTCGGCGTCGTAGGGGATGTTGACGGCGTCGGCCGCATCGCGCCAGGAGGCGGCCTCCTCGGTGGTGACGTCCAGCGCCGTCGCCTCCTCGGGGTGGCGGTTGCAGGCGTCGGCGGCGGTGACCAGGTTGTTCGCCGCCATCAGGTTCGTGAAGACATTGTCACGGACGATCGCCGTGTACTCGTCGGGTCCGGTGACGCCGTCGAGGTGCCAGACGCCGTGCCGGTCGTGGTGCCCGAGCGACATCCACAGCCGGGCGGTCTCGACAAGCACCTTCAGGCCGCACTCACGCTCCAGGTCCTGGTCGCCCGTGACGGTGCGGTAGCGCTCGAAGGCCATCGCGACGTCGGCGTTGATGTGCCACGCCGCCGTGCCGGCCGGCCAGTACGCCGAGCATTCCTGCCCGCGGATGGTTCGCCACGGAAAGCTGGCCCCGTCCAGGCCCAGTTCGGACGCCCGCTCCTTGGCTTGTTCCAGCGTGGACGCCCGCCAGCGCAGCGCGTCGGCGACGGTGTGCGGCGCGGTGTAGGTCAGCACCGGCAACACGTAGGCCTCGGTGTCCCAGAAGGCGTGGCCGTCGTAGCCGGTTCCGGTGAGCCCCTTGGCGGCGATGGCGCGACGTTCGGCGCGGGCGCTGGCCTGCAACAGGTGGAACATCCCGAACCGGACGGCCTGCTGGGATTCGGGGTCGCCCTCGACCTCGACGTCCGCGTTTTGCCAGAAGTCGTCGAGGTAGGACCGTTGGGAGTCCACCAGCCCCTGCCAGCCGGTGTAGCGGGCGCTGTGGATGGCGGCGGCGGCCTGGTCGCGCAGCGCCGGGCGGGAGCGCATGCTCGACCAGCCGTACGCCAGGTACTTGACGATGCGCAGCTTCTGGCCGGCGCGCAGCCCGCAGATCACGGTGGTCCGGGCCAGGTCGGGGCGGGCGTCGGTGCTGAACTCGACGCGACCGGGAACGTCGATCTCGTGCTCCATCGCCGCGGACATCATCAGGGCGCTGGCCCGGGTCCGGTGCATGAGAAGCGCTCCGGTCTCGGTGTTTTCGTGGTCGACGGCTTCCAGCGGGCGCTCCAGGATCGCCGACACCCGCGGGTCGTCGGAGGTCTCCGGCTGGTCCTCGTTGGTGACCAGTTCGGACTGCACGGTCACGCGCACGAATTCGCCGACCGCTTCGACCACGTACTCGATGGCCGCGACGCCGCGCTGGGCCAGGGAGACCAGGCGGGTGGACACCACCCTGACCTGCTTGCCGTTGGGCGAGCGCCAGTCCGCGCGGCGGGTCAGCGTCCCGGCGCGCAGGTCGAGCACCCGCTCGTGCGAGATGAGCTCGCCGTAGCGGACGTCGAACGGCTCGTCCTCGACCAGCAGCCGGATGATCTTGCCGTTGGTGACGTCGACGATCGTCTGGCCGGCCTCGGGGTAGCCGAAGCCGGCCTCGGCGTACGGCAGCGGGCGGATCTCGTAGAAGGAGTTCAGGTAGGTGCCCGGCAGGCCGTGCGGCTCGCCCTCGTCGAGGTTGCCGCGCAGGCCGATGTGCCCGTTGGACAACGCGAACAGGGATTCGGACTGGGCCAGCAGGTTCAGGTCGAGCTGGGTCTCCCGGATCTGCCACGGCTCGACGGGGAAGGCTTCCTCAGTGATCATCGGGGATCATGCCTCACAGCAGCTCGGCGAGATCGGTGACCACGACGTCGGCGCCGTTACGGCGCAGATCCTCGGCCTGGCCCACCCGGTCGACGCCCACCACGTAGCCGAAGTGGCCGGCACGGCCCGCCTGCACGCCCGACAACGCGTCTTCGAAGACGGCCGCGGCGTCGGGGCCGACGCCGAGGGCCTCGGCCCCGCGCAGGTAGGAGTCGGGGGCCGGCTTGCCGGGGATGTGCTCCTCGCGCAGCGTGACGCCGTCCACCCGCTTCTGAACGAAGCGGTCGAGGCCGGTGATCTCGAGGACGTCGCGGGTGTTGGCACTCGAGGAGACCACGGCGATCCCGAGGCCCGCGGCCGAGACCGCCTCCAGGTAGCGGCGCGACCCGTCGAAAACCTCGACGCCGTCGTCGTGCAGCACCTTCTGGAACATCTCGTTCTTGCGGTTGCCCAGGCCGTATATCGTCTCGGCGTCGCCGGGGTCGTCCGGGTTGCCGTCGGGCAGCTCGATTCCCCGGCTGTTCAGAAACGACCGGACCCCGTCCTCGCGCTTCTTGCCGTCGACGTATTTGCGGTAGTCGTCGGCGGGGTCGAAGGGGACGAACTTCTCTCCGGTTCGCTTGGCCCGTTCGGACAGGTAGGCGTCGAACGTGGCCTTCCAGGCCTTGGTGTGAACGCTCGCGGTATCGGTGAGCACGCCGTCGAGGTCGAACAGACAGGCACGCACCTTCTCTGGCAGACCCAGCGCTGTGTTCACCAGGGACCTCACTCTCTCGGCTAGCGGGCGATACTTGGTGCGATACCCACTCCACCATGCCGAGATGCGTGCCGCCAGCGTCACTCGTCCAGCAGGCCGCGCTCGATGAGGTCTAGCACTCGGTCCCGCGAGAATCTGATGGCGGCGGGGCTCGCGGGGAGCGGTCCATCGAGTAGCAGGCCCGCCAGACCGTGCACGGCGGACCACGCCGCAACCTCGGCTCCCGGCCTGCGGCGAGCGTCCAGTAAGCCGGCGGCCTGGGCTTCGTCGAGTACCTGACCGAGGACCCCGAAGGGGTCGGCGGTGGTGTCGGTTGGCTCGGGGGACGTCGCGGGATGCGAGGTGAACGCGGTGCGAAACAGCCCCGGCTCCGACATCGCGAAATCGATGTAGGCGGTGCCGACGGCGCGCAGTCTCTTGCGAGGGTCGTTGGTGCGATTGACGCGTCGGCGCATCTGCGTGGCGAGCTCGTTGCGCGCAAAGCGCGACACCTCGGCCAACAGCGCCTCGCGATCGGCGAAGTGGCGGTAGGCGGCCGAATGCGACACTCCCGCGGCTCTGGCCGCCTCGCGCAGGATCACCCGATCGGGTCCGCCCTCGCGGGCCAGCGCGATGCTCGCCTCGATCAGCGCCGACTGCAACGCGCCGTGATGGTAGCGCTTTTCGCCGGTGGGGCCGGCGCCGACGGAACCCATGCCACCACGATCTCACATGGCCCGAAATGTTGACAACGGTCACATCCCGGTCGCATACTGGCCAATGTAACCACTGGTCACATCGGAAGGAACTCCAATGACAAACGCACGTGTGCTGGTCACCGGGGCCACGGGAAAAATCGGCGGCGCGGTGGCGACCCAATTGCTGGAAAGGGGCGTGGCCACCAGGGCATTGGTGCATCGCGATGACGGGCGCAGTGCCCGGCTGCGCGCCTTGGGCGCCGAAATCGTCGTGGCGGATATGCTTGACATTCAACAGGTTCGGGCCGCGGTCGACGGCGTGAATCGGTTGTTCTTCAACCCCCCGTACCATCCCCACGCCCTCGACAGTGCCGTCACCTTCGCCGTGGCCGCACGCAGCGCGGGCGTCGAGGCGGTGGTCGCGCTGGGCCAGTGGCTTGCCAGCCCCGAGCATCCGTCTCTGATGACGCGCCAGCAATGGTTGTCCGACAAGCTGTTTCAGCTGCTGCCGGACACCGCCCACGTCGCGGTCGATCCCGGCTTCTTCGCGGACAACTATTTCCAGGTGCTGCCGGTTGCCGCCCAACTCGGGGTGTTGCCGATGCCGAATACCGGAGCACGACGCAACGCGCCCCCGTCCAACGAAGACATCGCCCGGGTCGCGGTTGGCGCATTGCTCGACCCGCATCGCCACGACGGTCGGGCCTATCGCCCGACGGGGCCAAAGCTGTTGTCCGGCAAAGACATCGCCGACGCGCTAGGTGAGGCGCTGGGCCGGCGGGTCCACCTTATGGAAATTCCCCCTTGGATGTTCCTGCGGGCTGTGCGGTTGAACTCCAAGCGGCTCGGCGTAGACATGTTCTTCGAGTCCGGTTTGCGCCATTACCTGCCCGAGACCGGCCTGGGCACCTGGGAGGTGGGCGGCCCGACCACCGATGTGCGTGACGTCGCGGGGGTCGAGCCGGAAGACTTTCTCACCATCGCCCGCCGCTACGTTAACGCGGCGGACACCCGGCGCACCGCGGGCAGGATGCTGCGCGAGGTCGGGAATCTCGTGCTGACCGGGCTGGTGCCGACGCCCCGGCTCGATCGCTTCGACCGTCGCCAGCAGCATCCCCGACCCGCCCGGCCGCGGTATTCGGGCGAGTCGGCCGTCTGGCTCGGCGAGCACAGCCCGTCAGTTGACGCGGCCAACTGCCGGTTCGGCTCGGGCGAGCTGGCGGTGGATGTCCAGCAGGTGGTGCCGCACGTCGTGCAGCGTGTTGACGGCCACCCAGCGGAGCGTCCGTTCGCAGCGCTGCGGCCAGTTGTAGACGATGCGGAGCTCCCAGTCGCGGGTATCGAGTCGGCGTAGGGCGTTCGCCAGCAGCCGCCCGGCGACCGTCACCTCCTCGGCGACCTCGGTCGGGTCGCTCTCGGCGTACCCCTCATGGGCGACGCGTTCGTCGCGGCCCATCGGCACGGCGGCGGGTACGTCGACGCGACGAGCCAGCAGCACCCGCTCGCGCTGGGTGATCAGGACGTCGCGGACGTGGCAGGCGTACTCCAGCGGGGACCACAACTCCGGCGCGGTCCGCCGCGCCAGGGTATGTGGCTCGGTGGTGACAAGCAGCCGGGCCAATTCGGCGACGCCGAGCAGGATGTCGTCGCCGGCCCGTGTTGCGGCGGTCAGGTCGTAGGCGTATCCGCACTCCTCGCACCGGTCCACGGTGCACAGCTTATGGAGGCCGCGCGCGCCGGACGATGCGGATCGTCTCCGTGGCTAGACCTGTTGTTCTTCGGTTGGGGTTGCGGGATCTGCGCACTGAAGTCGGGGGCCGGGCTGTCCGGCTTGGCCTGATGACGGACGCGCCCGGGTGTGGATTGGGCGGCCGATTTTTGTCGTACCCGGCTGCGATGATGGGGTTATGTCTTCGACCGCATCTGCTGGCGCTGTGGTGGTGAGCCCGAAAGAGCGGCTGGGGGTGTTGTTTGAGGAGTTGGCGGAGTTGGCCGGGCAGCGCAACGCCATTGATGGGCGCCTCGTGGACATCGTGGCCGAGATCGAGCGCGACGAGCTGTGCGGGATGACGGGTGCACGCTCGGTGGCGGCGTTGGTGGCCTGGAAGCTGGGGGCGTCCTCGGCCAACGCCCACACGATTGCCACCGTGGCGCGCCGGCGGGCGGAGTTCCCGCGCTGCGCGGCGGGCCTGCGGGAGGGTCGGCTGTCGCTGGATCAGGTCGGTGTCATCGCCGCGCGCGCCGGGGAGGGCTCCGATGAGCACTACGCCCAGCTGGCGCAGGTCGCCACGGTCAACCAGCTGCGCACCGCGGTCAAGCTCGAACCCCGACCCGATCCCGAACCGCGACCCCAATCCGAGCCTTCGCTCACCAAGACCACCAACGAGCAGGGCAGCTGCTACCGGATCACACTCGATCACCTGGGTGCGGCGAAGTTCGACGCCGCCTTGGCGTCTCATCGGGAGGCGCTGATCACCGAATGGAAACACGACCACAGCGAGGGCGGTGCGGATCAGCGGCCCCCGCTGCCGGGCACCCTGGAGGCGTTTTGGCGCCTGGTCGAGACCGGCTGGGACACCGAGGCCACCCGGCGCCCCCATGGCCAGCACACCACCGTGGTGGTCCACCTCGACGTCGAGCGGCGCGCCGCCGCGCTGCACCGGGGTCCGCTGCTGTCCGAGGCCGAACGCCAATACCTGAGCTGTGATGCCACCTGCGAAGTCTGGTTCGAACGCGCCGGACAGCTCATCGGCGCCGGGCGCACAACCCGCGGAATCAACCGGCGGCTGCGCCGCGCCCTTGAGCACCGCCAGCCCAGCTGCGCAGTCCCTGGCTGCGGGGCCACCCGCGGCCTGCACGCCCACCACATCTGGCACTGGGAAGACGGCGGTGCCACCGAATTGGCCAACCTGGTCCTGGTCTGCCCCTATCACCACCGGGCACACCACCGCGGCCTGATCACCATCACCGGAACCGCGACCGCTCTGACCGTCACCGACAGCGCCGGGCGAGTCCTCAGCCCAGCATCGCTGGCGCGTCCACCCACCCAACCCTCACCCGCGGTGCCGCCCTGCCCCGGACCCACCGGCGAACGCGCCGACTGGTGGTGGTACGAACCCTTCCAACCCCAACCACCACCACCCACCACCAACTAGGCTGACTAGTGTTGGGACATAAAGCATTTTGTGTGCGCAACCCGCTGATTTGAGCCAGGTTGGGCTGCACCGCCGCAGCTTATGGACGCCGCGCGTGCCGGATGATGCGGACCATCTCCGCGGGTCGCTCGAGGGCCGAGAAGTGGCCCGCGCGGGGCGACGTGCTGGCCTGCACACCGAGTAGGCGGGCGACCTGGTCCCGATCCGCCGGGCGCGACCAATCGTGCTCGCTGTAGACCAGCGTGACCGGCGTATTCACCTGCGCGTAGCGGCCTTTCGCGTCGATGAGACCGGGCAGGCTGCGCATGATGGCCCGATTCACCCTCGGGTAACCGGGACGGCGGCCGCTTCGCCGCAGCTCGGTGAGGAAGTTCTTCGGCAACGCGCCGTGGTCGGCGAAGCCGCCGGCCAGCACACCCCGAAGGATCGCGCGATTCTCGAGTCGGGCGAAGACCGGCCCCGAACCGGGCAGGCGCACGCTGGTTCCGATCAGGCGGGCGAACCAGTTGCCGCGTTCCAGGCCGCCCGGGTAGTCGTAGGGGTTGATGGCGATCACGTCGCTCACCCGGTCCTTCAGCTGGATCGAGGCCAGCAGCGCCAGCGCGGCGCCCATCGATTCGCCCGCCAACGTGACGTCACGCAGGTCCAGTGCCTTGATGAATTCGATGACGGCGCCGCGTAATTCGGGCTCTCCGTATCGCGCCCGGGCACGACATCCGACCAGCCCATGCCGGGCAGGTCCAGGGCGTACACCGTGAAGTCGTCCCAGACCGCGGGAACCACCCGTTGGAAGTAGTCCAGCTGCGTGCGGACGGTGTGGAGCAGCACCAGCGGCGGGCCGGTTCCCACCGTGAAGTAGCGCAACCGGGAGCTCTCAGACCGCCGGAGGAACTTGACCTCGCCGCGGCCGCCGCTCCAGGTCAGCGTGTAGCGCTGGTCCGGAATCTCGTTGAGCTGCATGGTATTCATGCCTCGCCGATCGCCTGGATGGCGCGGACGCGTCCGTCGGTCAGGGCGTGGGTGAGGTTTTCGGCCTTGCGCGCAAAGTCGGTGACGAAGGCGTGCAGGCCCAGCGGGTTGGCGGGCTGGGCCAGCAGGGCCTGCATGAGCGCGGCCGCCTGCTCGGTGAGGTCGTTCCACGCCACGACGGTGAACCCGGCGGACTCGACGACGGATCGCAGCTCCCCGGGTGTGACCAGGTGGCTGCGCGCGGGGTGGTCGGCCCAGGGCAGGGGATAGCTGAGTTCGCCCTCGCCGACCGTGATGTCCCACAGGGCAAGCCGCCCGCCATGCTCCAGCACCCGCCGCGCTTCGGAGTACAGGCGCGCCTTGTCCGCCACGTTCATCTGGACGTGCTGGCTGATTGCGACGTCGAAACTGTCGTCGGCAAAGGGGAGTTCGGTGACGTCCGCCCGGCGAACCGAAATTCGCCCCTCGAGCCCGACGAGCCGGTTGAGCCAGCGGTTCGTTTCGCAGTATTCGTCGGTGAGGTCCACGGCGGTGACCCGGCAGCCGTAACGGTCGGCGACGTAGCGGGCGGTGCCGCCGACCCCGCTGCCCGCGTCGAGCACCTCGCTCTCACCGGTGATCTGCGCCAGGTCGACCAGCTGCGCTGTCGCGATGCGGCCCATCGTGTGGAAGTCCTCGAGCAGGCCCAGGTCGGCGGGCGTGAGGCCGTCGAGATCCTTCCCGGCGGAGCGCAGCGCCCGCTCGATGTTGTTGCGCGACAGCCCCGTCGAGTACTGGTCGGAGATTGTGTCGTTCATCGCCGCACCTCGGCCCACGCGGTGATGATCGACGGCATCGCGATGAGGGCGTCGGCCGCCAGCGCCTCTTCGCGGAAGCGCGGCACGAAGGTGTCGATGTCGGCGAGGTCGTCGATGGCGAAGCCGTGCTGTTCCGCGATGGGGGATACCAGTCGCCAGACTTCGGCGGCGTAGGCCAGGATGTCCGTGTCGGCGGCCGTGCCGATCGGCGTGCCAAGGGTCAGCCGGGGTGCGCCCAGGCCGGCGTCGGCGAAGACCGTGTGCAGCGTGGTGCCGAACCGCGGGCTCAGCCCCATGGCCTCGAAGGCGCGCACGATCCCGTCGGTCACCTGCCGGAACAGCGGAAGGTCCGGGGTGCTGCGCGTCGCGGCGATGTCGTTCTCGGAGAACGCGATCACGCCGCCGGGCCGCACGAACGAGCTGAGCCGGCGCAGCGTGGCGGCGGGATCGGGCAGGTGCATCAGGATCAACCGCCCGACCACCGCGTCCACCGGTTCGTCCAGGGTGATCGCGTCGATGGCGGCTTGCGTGAAGTGCACCGTGGACAGACCTCGTTCGGCCGCGCGGGCGCGGGCCAGCTCGACCATCTCGGGCGCGGCGTCCACACCCAGAACGCTGCCCGCCGGGCCGACGAGCCGGGCGGCGACGAACGACACGTCGCCGGGGCCGCAGCCGATGTCGAGCACCCGCATGCCCGGCCCCAGCCCGGCGAGCCGCAGCGCGTGCTCGGTGTAGCCGTCGTACAGCCGCCCCTGCAGGAGCAGCCGTTGCACCTCCACGTCGGCGTGCCCGAGGACATAGGTGCTGTCGGATGTACTCACTATTTCCGTGCCTTTCTGTGCGGGGTCTAGGCGTTGGCCAGCTCGGGGGACGGCGCCACCTGCCGCCCGCGGGCCGGCAGGAGCCAGGCGACGACGATCGCGGCGCCCAACGCGATGCCCGCGCAGACCAGCGAGCTCACCTGCAGGCCGTCGAGGAAGGCGCGGTCAACGACGGCGCGGACGTGGCCGGCCTGCGGGGCGGGCAGGCGTCCGATCACGGTGTGCGCCGCGGCCATCGAGTGCCGCATGGCTTCGGCGGGCAGCCCGGTCAACGCATTCGCGCCGAGATGTCCCGAGTACACCGAGGCGAAGATGCTGCCCGCGATGGCAACGCCGAGGGTGCCGCCGAGTTCACGCGTCGTGTCGTTGACGGCCGAGCCGACCCCGGCCTTATCAGCGGGCAGCGATCCCATGATCGCCTCGGTGGCCGGCGAAAAGGTCAGGCCGAGGCCGCCGCCGAGCAGCAGCATCTGGACCGCGATCTGGTCGTAGGGCGTGGCGGCGTCGGCCGTGGACGCCCAGGCCAGGCCGCCGGCGAACACCGCCAGGCCGGCGGCGACGACGGCGGTGGTGCCGACGCGTTCCACCAGCCGGGGCCCGAGGATGCTGGCCAGCGCGATCGAGCCGGCGACCGGCAGCAACCGCACGCCGGCCTGAAATGCCGTGTAGTCCTTGATGAATTGGAAGTACTGGGTGATGACGAAGATGAAGCCGAACAGCGTCAGGAAACCGGCGGTCACCGCCAGGCTGCCGCCGGAGAACCGGCGGTTGAGGAACACCGAGACGTCCAGCATCGGGTGGGTGCTGCGCCGCTCCCACGCCGCGAACCCGGCGAGAACGATTGCCGCGACGGCGAATCCGGCCGCCGTCCGGCCGTTGGTCCATCCCCAGGTGGGCGCCTCGATGACCGTGTAGACCAGCGTCGTGATTCCGGCGGCGGACAGGATCAGTCCCGGGACGTCGACGCGCGGCGCCGCCGGGTCGCGCGAGGTCGGAACGAACAGGATGCCGCCGACGATGGCCAGTGCCGCGATGGGAATGTTAACCATGAAGATGGAGCCCCACCAGAAGTGCTCCAGCAGCCAGCCGCCGCTGATCGGTCCCACGGCCACCCCGACGCCCACCATCGCCGCCCACAGCCCGATCGCCTTGGCGCGCGCCACGGGGTCGGTGAAGACGTTGGTGATCAGGCCCAGCGTGGTCGGGAAGATGACCGCCGCGCCCACGCCCATGGCGGCGCGGGCCGCGATCAGCGCGTCGGCCGAACCGGCCTGTGCCGCAACGCCGGAAGTGAGGGCGAACAGGGCCAGGCCGAGGCTCAGCGCGCCGCGCCGGCCATAGCGGTCCGACAGGCTGCCGGCCGACAGCAGCAGGCCCGACATGACCAGGGTGTAGGCGTCGACGATCCATTGCAGCTGGGCGGTGTCGGCGCCGAGTTCGCGCGACAGGGTGGGCAGCCCGACGTTGACGATGGTGGCGTCGACGCTGATGACGAAGACGCTGAGGCAGATGACGCCGAGCGCGGCGATCGGGCGGTTCCGGAAGATCGGGTCGATGCGCATGGACGAGACGCTAAAGCCAATAGACAAATAAATCAAGTAACAAGTTGAAAAAGATGTCCATCGCAGTTAGATTGGCCTGGTGGCTTCCCGCAGGAACTACAACCAGAACTGCCCGATCGCGCGCGGTCTCGACGTCCTCGGCGAGCGGTGGACGTTGCTGATCCTGCGCGAACTCGTCGGCGGACCCCGCCGCTACGGCGACCTGCGCGACGAACTGCCCGGCATCGCAACCAATCTGCTCGCCGAGCGGCTCAAGGAACTGCAGGATGCCGGACTCGTCGACCGCGCCGACCTGCCGGCCCCGATCGGGCGAACGGTCTACACGCTCAGCGACCTCGGCTGGCAGCGGGTGTTGCCGATTCTGCAGAGCATCGCATGGTTCGGCCTGGACCGGCTCGACCCGATCGACGACGGTGGCCCGGCCACGCCGCTGAACGGGTTCCTGGCCGGCCTGCTGCTGGGCTTCAACTCGCGTCAGGCGGCCGGTCTCGAGGCGAAGTGCCGCATCGAGATCGACGGCCGCCGTTTCGAATTCGCCGTGACGGCTGGTCGCCTCGCCGGGGGCCGCGGCGACCCCGCGGTGACCATCACCGCCAGCGCCGCCGACCTGGTCACCGCGCGCCTCGGGTCAAGCGACGCCAAGCGCAAGGCGGCGCTGCGGCGCGTCACCTTCGACGGTGACCGGGAGACCGTCGAGGCGGTGCGTCGGGCGTTTTCGCTGTAGTGCCTCACGCCTGCAGCGCGTTGATCCACTTTTCGAGGCGGCGGGCTTGGTGGGCCATGACTTCGGGCCGCGCGAGGGCGTTGGTGAGGACCGCGCTGCCCTCGTAAGCGATGACGAGTTCGAGCGCCAGGTCGCGGGCGTCGCGGCGGCCCATGGCGTGGAATTGCTGCTCGGTCCAGTCCAGCAGGGCTTGCATGATTGGCGCGGTCAGCTCCGGCGATTGGCCCGGCTGGTTCGCGAGCTCGGTGCAAAGGGTGCCCAACGGACAGCCGTGGTCGGCGATGGTGTCGCGCGACTCCGCCAGCATCCCGACGAGCGCCTTGAGCCGGGCCTTGGGGCTACCGTGTCGGCGCTGCAGGGCCGCGGTCGCGGAGCGGATTTCCTCGGTGCGCGCCTCGACAACGGCGGCCACGATGTCGTCCTTGGTCTTGAAGTAGTAGTACATGTTACCCAGCGGCACCTCGGCGGCCTCCGCGATGTGCGCGAGTGTGGTGCCCGCGATGCCCTGGCGGTAGAACAGGTCGCACGCGGCGGCGATCAGCCGCTCCCGCTTGCCGGGGGGCTTCGGCGGGGCGGCTTCGTCGGTGTCGATTGAGTCAGCCATATCACTCACGGACTATAGACGGCACGCGTCCATGCTCAGGTGCCACAGGTAGTCCCGGTTCTCCCGCGTGTTGTGGGCCGTCTTGACCTTCTTCGGCCTGGCGTTGGCGAAGTACTGCCCGGACACCTGTGCCGCATCCGGTGAGTCGGCGAGGAACACCGACGTGGCGGCGCCTTTGTCGGGAGAGCGCGAAAAGGGCAGCGCCGCATAGGAGACCGCGCGGAAGACCCCTTGCGCTCCCCGCATCATCGGCGTTCTGACGATCCCGGGATGCACGGCGTTCGCGGTGACGAGTGTCGGTGCCAGCCGCTGCGCGAGCTCGATGGTGAACAGCAGCACGCAAAGCTTGGACGCGGCGTATGCGCCAATGGTCGAGAAGCGGCGCTCGCTTTGCAGGTTGTCCGGGTCGAACTTGCCGGCGCGGTAGACGCTCGAGCTCAGGTTGATGACCCTGCCCTGCGGGCTGTTTTCCAGTGCGCCGCGCAGCAATTGGGTGAGGTGGAACTGCGCGAGGTAGTTGACCTGAAACGTCGTCTCGTAGCCGTCCTCGGTCAGGACGCGTTGCGGCATGATGACCCCGGCGTTGTTGATCAGGACGTCCAGCCGCGGGTAGCGCGCCAGGAACGTCTCGCCCAGCCGGTGCAGCTGCGCGAGCGACCGGAGGTCTGCGGTGAGGTGGTCGACATCGCGGTTGCCGGTGGACGCGACGATTTCGGATGCGACGGTCGCCGCCTTGGCCCCGTTGCGCGCGGCCAGCACGACGGTGTGGCCCTTGCGGGCCAGGGCGGTCGCGGTGACCTTGCCGATGCCGTCGGTGGCCCCGGTGATGAGGCAGATCGGTTTGTCCATCGGCTACGGGGCGGTCGTCTTGACGCGGGTGGGCCGCGCCAACATGCGCGACATCATCGAGCGGGTGACTGCCGCCGGCACGAGCGCGGCGGTCACCCGGTTGACTCGGCCCGGTACGCAGCGGGCCCTATTGCGCTGCAGCGCGCGCAGCGCCTCGCGGGCGCAAACGTCCGGTGCCATGGGCGGTATCGGCATTTTGTCGGGGTCCAGGCCCAGTTCGGCGATTGCCGGCGTGCGGGTGGGCCCGGGGTACAGCACCGTGACGTGCACCCCATGCTGGGCCAGCTCGCCGTGCAGGCCGACGCCGAGGCTGGCCACGTAGGCCTTGGTCGCCGCGGTGTGCGCCAGGTACGGCACACCATGTATCGCCCCCAAGGCGGAGACCAGCACGATGCCACCGCGGCCGCGCCGCGCCAGCCGTTCGCCGAAATGATGGGTGAGGCCCAGATGTGCGGCGGTGTTGAGCCGCAGGATCGCCCGCTGCGCCTGGAGATCGGAATCCAGGAAGGGGCCGGGGAGGCCCGCGCCGGCGTTGGACACCAGCAGCCCGACGTCGATGTCGTTGGTGGCCTCCGCGATTGGGGTCAGCATGCCCGGGTCGGACAGGTCGACACCGACGGCGCGATAGTCGACGCCGTAGCCCCGGGCCAGCGCCGCGCCCAGTTCCTGCAGCGCGGCCAGTCGCCGCGCGACCAGCACCACCTTGATGCCCGCATCGGCGAGCTGGTGAGCGAATTCGCGGCCGATCCCAGACGACGCACCGGTCACGACCGCCCAGGGACCGAATTGATGTGCATTGATACCCATGGTGTTTGGACCCTTTCGCCGGCCGCTTCGCGGGATCGAAACTCGTAAGTAAGTTAGTTGAACAACTTACATCCGACATCAGGACATCGGCAAGTCCCATGGCGAAACTCGTCTACAAGCAACAAAACAGAAGGCGGTGCGTGATTGCGCTGCATCCGCGGTAGCGTTACGGTATTGGTCAGCTGACTTACTAATCCCGATCTCGAACCGAGGGCGAGGATGACTTTCGTCAAACGCGCGTGGATTCCGCTGGTCGTCGTGGTCCTGGTCGCTATCGCGGGTTTCGCCGTCTACCGACTGCACGGGGTCTTCGCTGCTCGGGGTGCCGCGTCGGCCGTCGGCCCCCGCGCAGATGACATCAAGCCCTTCAATCCCAAGCGCGTGACCATGGAGGTCTTCGGGCCGGCGGGAAGCGTGGCCGACATCAACTATCTCGACGTCGACGCCGCACCCCAGCGCGCCGACGACATGCGGCTGCCGTGGACGTACAGCGTGGCCACGACGGCCCCGGCGGTCAGCGTCAACGTCGTCGCGCAGGGCGACGGCGCGATCATCGGCTGCCGAATCACCGTGAACGGCGATATCAGGGCCCAACGAACCGTGGCGGGCATTCACCCGCAAACCTTCTGCCTGGTGAAGTCCGCGTGATCGCCCGAACGGTTCGCCGGCTTTCGGTGCCCATCCTGCTTTTCTGGCTGGGGCTGGCCGCGGTCACCAACATCGTTGTACCGCAACTGGAAGCGGTCGGAGAGGCGCACGCGGTGTCGATGAACCCCGAGGATGCGCCGGCGGTACAGGCCATGAAGCGCGTCGGCCAGGTGTTCAGAGAATTCGACTCCGACAGCGCGGTGATGGTCGTCCTCGAAGGCCAGACGCCGCTGGGCGATGCGGCGCAACGGTTTTACGGCGACCTGATCCGCAAGCTCGCGCAGGACCACAAGCACGTCGAGCACATCCAGGACTTCTGGGGCGATCCGCTCACCGCGGCCGGCTCGCAGAGCGCCGACGGCAAGGCCGCCTACGTTCAGGTTTTTCTCGCCGGCCGCCAAGGCGAGACGCTGGCCAACGAGTCCGTCGACGCCGTGCGGCGCATCGTGTCAAACGTGCAGGCGCCCAACGGCATCAGGGCCTATGTCGCCGGCCCCGCGGCCGTGACCACCGATGAGCTCGAATTCGGCAACAAGAGCGCCCGCAAGGTGATGGGCGTGACCGTCGGGGTCATCGTGCTCATGCTGCTGATCGTGTACCGCTCGTTGGTCACCGTGCTGCTGACGCTGCTGATGGTCTTCATCGAATTGCCCGCCGTGCAAGGGGTGATCGCGTTCCTCGGAAGCCACGGAATCCTCGGGCTCTCGACATTTGCGGTGCAAATCCTTCCGATCCTCGCCATCGCCGCGGGCACCGATTACGCGATCTTCGTCGTGGGCCGATATCAGGAGGCCCGTCAGGCCGGCGAGGAACGGGAAGCCGCCTACTACACCATGTTTCGCGGCAGCGCCCACGTGGTCCTGGGCTCGGGCCTCACCATCGCCGGCGCGATGTTTTGCCTCAGCTTCACCAGGCTGCCGTATTTCCAAACCCTGGGCGCTCCGTGCGCGATCGGGATGTTCACGATGGTGGCCGGCGCGCTCACGTTGGGTCCGGCCTGCGCCCATGAACCCCCGCCGCACCAAAAGCCAGACGCTGTCCGAGTCGATTCGCATCGCCGCGCCGCCCGACCGGGTGTGGGACCTGATCACCACCGTCGCCGGCATTGCGGAGTGGTACGACACCTGGGACGCGGTCGAACATGCCGCCGGCGATCAACGACTCCAGGTGGGCACGTCGTTTCGGCTGATCCGGCACCGCGGCGGCCGCGACGACACCGCACTGTGCCGCGTGACCTCGCTGCAACCGCGCCGGCGATTGTGCTGGGTGCAGTCCGCCCGGCAGCTGCCCACCATGTCGGTCGAGTTCCGGCTGGTCCCGGAGACCGACGGGGCCGCCGGCACGTGGGTGAACCACACCAGGAGCTGGCTAGGACCTGATGATCGCTGAGTTCGTGGTCACCACGACACCGGAAGTTCGACGAGCCCGCCGGCGAGTACGTCGCTACGGGTGGGCAGTGTTGCCGGGTCGACCGTCAGATGCATGGACGGGAATCGTGGAATGAGTTGACCGAAAACTGCTTTCAGCTCGATACGCGCCAAAGGGGCGCCGATGCAATAGCGTGCGCCGTGGCCGAATGTGAGGTGCCCGGCATCCTTTCGGGCGATGTCAACACGCTCCGGGTCGGTGAATGTCGAGGGGTCGTGGTTGGCGGATCCGATGTCCAGCAGTACGAGGTCTCCGGCGTGGATGGCGACACCGTCGATGTCGAAGTCCGTGCGCGCGTAGCGAGGAATGCCACCCACCCCGGCGCCGGTTGCCGCCGCCCGCAGCAGCTCCTCGACGGCGGTGGGGATCAATGCGGGATTATCAACAAGCGCCTGCCACTGATCGCGATTCGTCAGCAACAGCGTTGCCCCGAGCCCGATCTGGACCACCGTGGTCTCGTGTCCGGCGAACAGCAAGAACATCGACATCGTGGCGGCCTCCTCGTCGGAGACGCCATCAGCCGCACGCAGCCGCGACATCACATCGTCGCCGGGGCAGGTGCGCTTGCGCTCGACCAGCGCGCGGCCGTAATCGAACAGCTCCGCCAGCCCCCGCTCGGAGCGGGCGTGATCGCGCACATTGCCGGCGTCCTCCGCCCACGCGCGGAACTGCTCACGGTCGGAATAAGGCACTCCGAGCAGCTCGCAGATCACCAGGATGGGCAGCGGCAGTGCCAACCGCGCGTGCAGATCGGC
Source organism: Mycobacterium sp. (assembly GCF_035506235.1). Classification (GTDB taxonomy): domain Bacteria; phylum Actinomycetota; class Actinomycetes; order Mycobacteriales; family Mycobacteriaceae; genus Mycobacterium. Next base: position 42,220 of record NZ_DATJPU010000108.1, on the reverse strand, counting down.
GGGGGGACCCTGCTCCGCTAGTTCGCCCAGTAGCCCGGTCGTGAGTGCCTCCACCCTCGGTACCAGCGACCGCAAATGCTTGGGCGAGAAATGGGGTTGCAGCAGGGTCCGCATCCGAGCGTGGTCGGCCGCCTCGGTGTCGAAGTCCCCGAGAGGACCACCGAATAACGCCGATTCCCCAGTGCGCGCGGCGGTTTCGGGTTCACGATGGGAACGGCCGAGGCGATCGTCGTCGAGCAGCCGTCGCACGTGTGCGTACTCGGTGACCAGCCAGGCCTCGTCACCTACCGGTGTGCGCACCCGGCGAACCGGAAGTTGGGTGGATGTCATTGCACCCCTCAAGTAGAGGCAATCTTGTATAAGAACAATTAAACAAGACTACTTGTACACTCAGCTCTAGACAAGAGGAGGTCCCGATGACGGCAGTCCGGCCCGAGTCGACTCGGCGGATGCCCCGCGCCCAACGGCGCGAACACATCCTCGAGGCCGCCACTCGCGCGTTCGCCCGGGGCGGCTTTGCGAACACGGGGCTCGATGCGATCGCCGCGGAAGCCGGTGTGACCCAGGTGATCCTGTACCGCCACTTCGCGTCGAAGGCCGACCTCTACCGGGAAGTCCTCGAGAGTGCCAACAACCGCCTCCGCGAAGCCACCGGGACAGGCGACTTCGACGACGCCACCATTCCCGCTCTCATACGCGCGGCCGCCGCCGATCCGGACGCCTTCCGGTTGCTGTTCCGATACGCCGCCCGCGAGCCCGAGTTTCGCGACATGGCCGACAGTCCCTTTGAGGGTTCAACCGAGATCACCCGCCGCCACCTTGCCGGCATCGCCAACGACCGATGGCGGGGCTGGGCGGCGCGACTACTGCCCAGCATGACGATCGACGCCGTTATCGCCTGGCTCGACGCCGGCCAGCCCGATCCCGACGAAGCCGCCATCCGAATCCGCCGCGTCGTCGACGCGGTGATCCAGTCCGCGTCCGCACGGTGAGGCCGGTCGCCGGCCGCCACTAGACTCAATGGCCGTGGCCGAACCTGCTGACCCCGTTGTGGCAACGCGTCCCGTGCTGGTCGTCGACTTCGGCGCGCAGTACGCGCAGCTGATCGCCCGGCGGGTCCGCGAGGCGCGGGTCTTTTCCGAGGTCATCCCGCACACCGCCACGGTCGAGGAGATCAAGGCCCGCAACCCGGTGGCGGTCGTGCTCTCCGGCGGACCGGCCAGCGTCTACACCGAGGGCGCCCCGCAACTCGATCCGGCGCTGTTCGACCTCGGTGTGCCGGTGTTCGGCATCTGCTACGGGTTTCAGGCCATGGCGCAGGCCCTGGGCGGCACGGTCGCCCACACCGGCACCAGTGAGTACGGCCGCACGGAGCTGAAAGTGCTTGGCGGCGAACTGCATTCGGGCCTTCCCGACGTCCAGCCGGTCTGGATGAGCCACGGCGACGCCGTCACCGCGGCGCCCGGGGGATTCGACGTGGTCGCCAGCAGCGCGGGCGCGGCGGTGGCCGCCTTCGAGAACCGGGGGCGGCGCCTTGCCGGGGTGCAGTACCACCCCGAGGTGATGCACACCCCGTACGGACAGCAGGTGCTCAGCCGGTTCCTGCACGACTTCGCCGGGCTCGGCGCGGAGTGGACGGCCGCCAACATCGCCGACGCGCTCGTCGAGCAGGTGCGTGCCCAGATCGGCGACGGCCACGCGATCTGCGGGCTGTCCGGCGGGGTGGATTCGGCGGTGGCCGCGGCGCTGGTGCAGCGCGCCATCGGCGAGAGGCTGACGTGTGTCTTCGTCGACCATGGGTTGTTGCGCGCCGGCGAGCGCGATCAGGTGCAGCGCGACTTCGTGGCCGCCACGGGCGCCAACCTGGTCACCGTCGACGCCGCCGAGACCTTCCTGCAGGCACTGTCGGGGGTGACCAACCCCGAGGGCAAGCGCAAGATCATCGGGCGGCAGTTCATCCGGGCGTTCGAGGGCGCGGTGCGGGACATCGTGGGCGACACCGATTCTCAGGTCGAGTTCCTGGTGCAGGGCACGCTGTACCCGGACGTGGTGGAGTCCGGCGGGGGAAGCGGCACCGCGAACATCAAGAGCCACCACAACGTCGGCGGCCTGCCCGGCGACCTGAAGTTCAAGCTTGTCGAGCCGCTGCGGCTCCTGTTCAAGGACGAGGTGCGCGCGGTCGGGCGGGAGTTGGGCCTGCCGGAGGAAATCGTCGGGCGCCAGCCGTTTCCGGGGCCGGGGCTGGGGATCCGGATCGTCGGCGAGGTCACCGCGCAGCGGCTGGACACGTTGCGGCGCGCCGACACGATCGCGCGCGAGGAGCTCACCGCCGCGGGCCTGGACAACCAGATCTGGCAGTGCCCGGTGGTGCTGCTGGCCGACGTCCGCTCGGTCGGCGTGCAGGGCGACAACCGCACCTACGGGCACCCGATCGTGCTGCGCCCGGTGTCCAGCGAGGACGCCATGACCGCCGACTGGACCCGGGTGCCCTACGAGGTGCTGGAGCGCATCTCGACCCGGATCACCAACGAGGTGCCCGAGGTCAACCGCGTGGTGCTGGACATCACCAGCAAGCCGCCGGGCACCATCGAGTGGGAGTAGCTTCGTAGGACTGCCGCGAGAGTGCAACTGCCGACGCCCCTTCTCGTCGGGAAACGTGTTGCCAGTTGCACTTTCGCGATACGTTACGTTACTCGACGAATTCGCGCCTGCCGTAGGCGATCGTGGCCGCATCCCACTTCCCGCCGGCCCCGGTGACGAGTCTGCGGGCGAGGTCGAGATCGCCGTCTCCGGCGACCAGGATCAAGGTGTGGCCGGTCGTGGTAACGGATCCACCCCGGGGGTCGACCCGGTCACCGCCGCGCCGCTCAGGGCGATCGTCACGGCGGCCTGCGTCTCGAACAGGGGATCGGTGTCGGTGGCGAACAACTCCGCCGGCTGGCAGGGCACGGCCTGGGCCGGCGCCGGAAAAGTGGTGCAAAAAAGCACCATCAGCCACACCAGCACCGACCGTATAAAGCAGCCTCTCACGTTTCTTGACCGTTGTCGGAGGGCGGGTGTTTACTCCAGCTGTATCGAACATACTTTCGAAAAAAGGGTTGGTAGGAGGCTCGTCATGACCACGGCTTTCGCCTCCGATCACCGCGCTGAGCAGCTGGAATCGCTGCGCCGGCGGATGGCTCAGATCTCCGGGAAGATCTCCGGTCAGGCCGTCGCCCCCGCCGTCGGCCTGCTGCCGGATTCGGAAGCCGGGCTGGCGCTCCCGAGGTGGCTCGCGGAGTCGCTGCCGGTGCCGTTGCCGCGGGGAACGGTGGCGGTGCTGTCGGGGGCCCGGTCGCTGCTGTTGGGCGTGGTGGCCGCGGTGACGGCGGCCGGTGGCAACGTCGCCGTCGTCGGCCAGCCGGACATCGGGCTGCTGGCCGCCGTGGAGATGGGGGCGGACCTGAGCCGGCTCGCGGTGATACCGGACCCCGGAACCGATCCGGTCGAGGTGGCCGCGGTGCTCGTCGACGGCATGGACCTGGTGGTGCTCGGGCTGGGCGGGCGTCAGGTGCCGCACACCCGGGCGCGGGCGGTGGTGGCGCGGGCCCGCAACAAGGGGTGCACCCTGCTGGTCACCGACGGCGACTGGCAGGGGGCGCCGACGCGGTTGGAGGCGCGGGTCTGCGGTTACGAGCTCACGGCGGGCACGGGGTTCGGCCGCATCGGTGGGGTGCGGCTGCGGGTCAGCGGGGTGTGCGCCGGCAGGCGGGTGATCGGCCGGTCGCGAGCCGGGTGAATTCGGGTGGCTTCCTCACGCGCGCTGGCGATCTGGTGCATGGACTGGCCCGCGGTCGCGGCCGCGGCGGCGGCGGGCCTGCCCGCGACGGCCCCGATCGCGATCACGTTGGCCAATCGGGTGATCGCCTGCTCGTCGGCCGCCCGCGCGGTGGGAGTGCGGCGCGGGCTGCGACGACGGGAGGCGGCGGCACGGTGCCCGCAACTGCACGTCGCGACCGCCGACACCGACCGCGATGCCCGCTTCTTCGAAGGGGTGATCGCCGCGGTGGACGATCTGGTGCCCCGCGCCGAGGTGCTGCGGCCCGGTCTCCTGGTGCTGCCGGTGCGCGGGGCGGCCCGCTATTTCGGGTCCGAGGAGCAGGCCGCCGAGCGGCTGATCGACGCGGTGGCCGCCGCGGGCGCCGAGTCTCAGGTCGGGGTCGCCGACCAGTTGTCCACCGCGGTCTTCGCCGCGCGCGCGGGCCGGATCGTCCAGCCGGGGGGCGACGCGAGGTTCCTGTCGGCGCTGTCGATCCGGCAGCTGGCCACCGAGCCGAGCCTGTCCGGTCCGGGGCGAGAGGAGCTGACGGATCTGTTGTGGCGGATGGGGATTCGCACCATCGGGCAGTTCGCCGCGCTGTCGCGCACCGACGTGGCCTCCAGGTTCGGCGCCGACGGGGTGGCCGCGCACCGGTTCGCCCGCGGCGAACCCGAGCGGGCGCCGTCCGGGCGCGAGCCGCCGCCGGAACTCGAGGCAGTGCTGGACTGCGACCCACCGATCGACCGGGTCGATGCCGCGGCCTTCGCCGGGCGCTCGCTGGCCGGCACGCTGCACCAGGCGCTGATGGCCGCGGGGGTGGGCTGCACCCGGCTGGCCATTCACGCCGTGACCGCCAATGGCGAGGAGTTGACCCGGGTGTGGCGGTGCGCCGAGCCGTTGACCGAGGACGCCACCGCCGACCGGGTGCGCTGGCAACTCGACGGGTGGCTGAGCAATCGGACTCGCGACGCCCGTCCCACGGCCGCGGTGACCCTGTTGCGGCTGCAGGCGGTGGAGGTGGTGTCGGCCGAGGCGCTGCAGTTGCCGCTATGGGGCGGCTTGGGCGAGGAGGACCGGCTGCGGGCCCGCAGGGCGCTGGTGCGGGTCCAGGGCCTGCTCGGCCCGGAGGCGGTGCGGGTGCCGGTGCTGTCCGGCGGTCGCGGGCCAGCCGAACGCATCACGCTGATCCCGCTGGGCGACGAGCCGGTGCCGCGGGCCGACCCGGGCCTGCCGTGGCCCGGGCAACTGCCGGAGCCGTCGCCGGCCGTGCTGCTCGACGATCCGGTGGATCTGCTTGACGCCCAGGGGGATTCGATACGGGTGACCGGCCGGGGGATGTTCTCGGCCGACCCCGCCCGGCTGACCGTGCGCGGCCGGGACGAGCCGCTGTGCTGGTGGGCTGGGCCCTGGCCGGTCGACGAGCGGTGGTGGGACGACCGCCCGGAGGCCGGTCAAGGGGGGAGTCGCACCGCCCGCGCCCAGGTCTTGCTGGAGGACGAGCGGGCGTTTCTGCTGTGCTACCGCCAGCGGCGCTGGTACCTCGAGGGAAGCTACGAGTGACGCGCTTATCCGATGGGCCGCAACGCGTCCGGCGTCAGGTCCTTGAGCGAGGGGTACCCGTCGACGGCCATGATCAGATCCGCCTCGGCCAGCAGCGAGCGCAGCACGTGCACGATGCCCTCGACACCGCCGAGCGCCAGCCCGTAGGCGTAGGGCCGGCCGATGCCCACCGCCGTCGCGCCCATCGCCAGGGCCTTGATGACGTCGGCGCCGCTGCGGACCCCCGAGTCGAACAGCACCGGCATCCCGTCGGCGGCCTCGAGCACACCGGGCAGGCAATCCAGACAGGGCAGGCCGCCGTTGGCTTGCCGACCGCCGTGGTTGGAACAGTAAATGCCATCCACGCCAATGTCTTTGGCGCGGCGCACGTCGTCGGGGTGGCAGATGCCCTTCACCATCAGCGGCAGGCTGGTCTCCGCCCGCAGCCACTCCAGGTCGCTCCACCGGAACGGGCCCCCGAAGATCGGCAACGTGCGCACCGCCGCCTCGGTGGCGTCCTCGCCCGGTTGCAGGCCGGCGCGAAAGACCGGATCGCTGGTGTAGTTCGCCAGGCATCCGCTGGGCACCTGCGGATAGTTCCCGGCGCTCAGGTCGCGCGGGCGCCAGCCGGTGACCCAGGTGTCGAGGGTGACCGCGATGGCCTTGAAACCGCAGGCCTCGGCGCGGTGCACCAGGCTGGCGGCCATCTCGCGGTCCGGCGGCGTGTACAGCTGGAAGAAGCCGGGGGTGTCGCCGAGCTCCGGGGCGAGGTCTTCCATCGGGTCGGACGTGAGCGTGCCCACGAAGAACGGCACGCCCGTGCGGGCGGACGCCCGTGCCGCGGCCAGGTCGCCATGGCCGTCCTGGGCGCACACGCCGATGACGCCGATGGGCGCCATGAAGATCGGGGAGGGCAGCGTCATCCCGAACAGCTCGACGGACATGTCGCGCTGCTCTGGGGCGATCCCCATGCGGGGGAACAGGCCCCAGCGCTTGAAGGCGTCGCAGTTGGCCCGCTGGGTGTGCTCGTCGCCGGCGCCACCGGCGACGTAGCCCAACACCTTCGGCGGCATCGCCGCGGCCGCCTTGGCCTCCAACTCGGAGAACCTGATGGGGTAGGGCGGCTGCCGGCCGGCCTGCCCCTGGTCGTACAGCTCGGTCTGATAGTCGGCGAAAGGCATGGCTCGCGCATACCCGGCGATCGGTCCGCCAAACGGACGCTAGCCGAGCCCGCGCGCGAACGGCCCGACCCGCTCGATGAACCGGTCGAAGAACGCCGCGGGGTCCACATCAACGCCGATCAGGGCGTTGGCTTTTCGGCCGCCCGACCAATCGGCGGCCGTCACACCCCGGGTCGGGGTGTTCGCCAGCTCGATGTCCACCGTCGCCGCCCGGGTCGTGATCAGCCGCGGGTCGAGCGCCGCCGCGGCGGCCAACGGGTCGTGCATGAACGCGACGTAGCCGTGCCCGCGGTCCTCGTGGGACTCGAAGTAGAACCGCATCGCGTCCTCGATCACGCCTATCAACGGCGACGGGCCCGCGTCAGCGGCGAGCCGGGCCAGAATGTCCGGTGTCATCGCCACGCGCCGGGTGAGGTCCAGCCCGCAGACGATCGGAAGTTGTTGCTGCCCGGCCCATCCGGCGAAGACCTCGCCGGCCGCCTCCGGATCCACCCGGATGTTCCATTCGGCCATCGGGTCGGCTTCAATGCTCGTGCCGCCGAAAACGCCGCCCATGATCACCAGCCGTCGCAGCATCCTCGGCAGCGCGGGTTCGGCGCGCAACGCCAGCGCCAGGTTGGTCAGCGGGCCGGTGACCAGGCCGATCAGCTCGCCGGGATGGGCATGCGCCGCGGCCACCCACGCCGCGGTGGCGTCGTGGACGGTGAGCCCGCGGTCGGTGCTGGGCAGTTCGGCATAGCCTAACCCCTTGGGGCCGTGGAATTTCGAGCGATGGGGCCACCGCCCGCACAGTGGCTCGTCGGCGCCCTTGGACACGGGAATGGCTGGAGCGCAGCACAATTCGAGCAAACCCAGATTGTTCGCGCAGACTTGGCCCACGTGAATATTTCCGCCGGTCGAGGCGATGCCGACCACCTCGGCGTCGGCGCTGGCCAGCAGGTAGATCAACGCCATCGCGTCGTCGATGCCGGTGTCGACATCGACGAAAACGGCGTTCACCGCGGCAACAATACCGGGTGGTTCTACGGCCAGGCCGAGGCGAAGGTGATCACCAAGACGTCGCGCTGCGCCGGGCCGGAGCCGTCGATCGGACGGATCGGCGAGACGCCGTGCAGGGTGCGACGGTCGTCGCCCAGCATCAGCGTCCCCGGCTCGGCCAGCGTCGTCGCCAGCAACTGCCAGCCATCCAGGTCGCACACCGTGCTCTCGCCGCCGATGGCGTTGCGCCGCCCGACCAGCAGCGACGTGACCAGGGTGACGCCGTCGCGGTGCATGCCCTCGGGTGTCGGATCACCGTTCTGGTCCGCGCAGCATAGGACGCGGAACGGATGCACCTTGACGTTCCAGTCGGCGACGTCGTCGAGGGCCGCGGCCACCCGGGCCAGCAGCTTGATCACCTTGTGTAGCAAGGGATCCGCGGCGAACGCGTCGGTCAGCGGCTCGAAGTCGCGGTCCCTGCCGACGTAGAAGGGGTTGGAGTCCTCCGGCTGCACGAACGCGAGCCTGGGCATCCGACGCAGCACCCCGTCGCGAAACGAGTACTGGCCGTAACGGCGCAGCCGCCGCACCCCCAGCTCGGCCGCGTAGGGGTCAGGCGCCAGCTGCCGCCAATGCCGGGCAAACCGGGTCCATACTTCGCGGCCCACCTCCAGGCTCCGCGTCACGTCGAGCGAGGGCAGCACGGCGACGCCCGTCGCGGCGACCCGCCGGGCCGCGGCGGCCACCGGATCGGCGTCCGTCCACTTTTCGCAAAGGACCATCGCGCCGGGATACCGCAATTCGGTGTCGCTAAACGCGGATCACCAATGCACTCCGGGCACCAGTCGCACCAGCCGCTTGACCGGGCGCGGTGTCCGTATGCCGCCCGTGACCGCGCGGGCGGGCCGCCTCGGCTTGCGCGGCGCCGGGGTGGCCGGGGCCGGTTCTGTGGGCACGCCGCGCGCCGCGGCGGAATCGGGATAGCCGAGATAGAGCTGATGCAGGATGCGCCGCGACGTCCGCGGCGCGAAGTAGTTGCCGATCTCGGCCAGCGTGCCCAGCGGGGTGTCGATGCGCGCCGGCTTCTCGACGAGGCCGCGCACCACCATCGCCGCCGCGCGCTCGGGGCTGATCGCGGGCACCGGGTTGAGCCGGTGCGACGGCGCGATCATGGGCGTACGGACCAGCGGCATGTGGATGTTGGTGAACGTGATGTGGTCCGACAGCGTCTCCGAGCCGACCACGTCGGCGAACGCGTCGAGCGCCGCCTTGGTCGGGAGATAGGAGCTGTATTTGGGGTTGCGGGCCTGCACGCCGGCGCTGGAGACGTTGACCACGTGACCGAACCGGCGCTCGCGCCAGTGCGGCAACAGCGCCAGCACCATGCGCACCGCGCCGAAGTAGTTGACCGCCATCACCCGTTCGTAGTCGTGCAGGCGGTCGGTCGAGTTGACCACCGAGCGGCGGATCGACCGGCCGGCGTTGTTCACCAAATAGTCGACGTGGTCGAAGCGCCCCAGGATGTCCTTGACGGTGTGCTCCACCGACGTGGAGTCGGTGACGTCGCAGGTGAACGCGTACGCCTGCCCGCCGCCCGCGCGGATCTCGGCGACCAGCGCATCCAGCGCGTCGGCGTTTCGGGCCAGCGCGAACACCGTTGCGCCCCTTTCGGCGACGGCGATCGCCGACGCCCGCCCGATCCCGCTGGACGCGCCGGTGATGATGACGTGCCGGCCCCGCAGCGGCGCCTTGGGGTCGTCGCGCCGCGCGCGATCGGGGTCGAGGTGCTCGGCCCAGTACCGCCACAGCTCCGGTGCGTAGCTCGCGAAGTCGGGGACTTCGATACCGCTGCCCTGCAACGCCTTTCGGGTCTCGTCGCTGACGAACTGCGGCGCCAGGTCGACGACGTCGAAAATCTCGGCGGGGATCCCCAGCTGGGTGGCCGCCATGTTGCGCAGCACCCTGGCGCGCCCACGCACCCTGAGCACCGGCGCGGCCACCGAGCGGGGCAGCGACCCGCGCAGCGGCGGCAGCCCGGCTGCCTTGGCCACGCCGCGGTAGATGCCGCGCAACCCGATGGGTTTGGGTGACGTGAGGTGGAAGGTTCGCCCGTCATAACCCTCGGCGTGCATGAGCGCGACCAGCGCGTCGACGACGTAGTCGACCGGGACGATGTTGGTGCGGCCGGTGTCGGGCAGCAGCATCGGCGTCAGCGACGGCAGGACCGCCAGCTTGGCGAGCACGCCGAAGAAGTAGTACGGCCCGTCGACCTTGTCCATCTCGCCGGTGACCGAGTCGCCCACCACGACGGCGGGGCGGTAGACGCGGTAGCGCGGCCCGGACGTCGACCGTACCAACGACTCCGCCTCGAACTTCGTCCGGTGGTAGGCGGTCGGCAGCTGCTGCCCGACGTCGAAGTCGTCCTCGGTGTACTCACCGGGAAAGTCGCCCGCAACGGCGATCGACGACACGTGGTGCAGCGTCGCGTCCAGCCGCCGCGCCAGCTCGATGACCGCCTGGGTGCCCTTGACGTTCGTGGCGCGTTGCTCGGTCTCGCCCGCGGTGATGTCGTAGATCGCCGCGCAGTGCACGACGTGGTCGACCCGACCCAGCTCGGCCAGGGTCTCGTCGGTCAGGCCCAGCTCGGGCAGCTCGCCGACCAGCGGCGCCGCCCGCTCACCCCACTCGGCCGCGAGGCGTTCGAAGCGTCCCAGCGATCCGCGGCGCACCAACACCCACACCCGCGCGTCCGGCCGGGTTTCCAGAATTCGGGACACGACGCGGCGACCGATAAACCCGGTACCGCCGGTAACGACATACCGCATGCGCACATGGTAGCGGTCAGCCGCTGAAGTCGCGGATGCCGTCCCAATCCTGCAGCGTCCAGCCCGTCATCGGGTTGCCCGAGATCACCACGCGGCCGGTATTCGGCAGCGGATGGGTGATCCGGAGGCTGTCCTTGGCGTTCTTCACGTTCATCAGCGTCCAGTACTCGATGGAGTACAGGTGTGCGAACACCACCGGGTTGTTGTGCCCGCTGTCGTAGACCTTCTGGACGGCCGCGGTGAAGCGGTCGTTGAACTCTTTGCCGGTGATCGACCCGGGGATGCTGTTTTGCACGTCGCCGTTGAGCCAGTCCGCCGGCGCCAGCAGGTACGTCGAGGGATCCATCGAGACCGGTTTGCCCTCGAACCAGCCGGCGTCGATCTCCTGGACGCCCGGCAGCACCTGCACTTGCTCGTGCAGTTCGGCGGCCAACGGCTCGGCGGTCTGCTGGGCGCGCGCCATCGTGGAGGCGTAGACGGCGTCGTACTTGTTGTGGGCGAGCTGGTGCGCGACCTGTTCGGCCTCCGCCTTGCCGTCGGGGCTGAGGCCCGGGCCGGGGATCGAGGTGTCGAGGACCCCGCTGGCGTTGGCCTCCGACTGCGCGTGCCGGATGAACGTCAGGGTGATGCTGCGCGGCTGCGGCGAGCCGCCGCAGGCGCCGACGATGACCGCCGCGGCGAGCACGGCCAGACCCTTTGAGATCACGCTCCCCTTGCGCATGTCGATAGCCTGCCCTGCCGAGGGTGCCGGGGGGAAGGGTTTGCGATGGTTAGGTGGCGAAAAGGCGCGATTCCACAGTCGAGAGGAGACCCGCATGGCCATTGATCCGAGTGCCGTCGGCGCGGTGAGCGAACCGATGCTGTTCGAATGGACCGACCGCGACACGATGCTGTACGCCCTCGGCGTCGGATGCGGTACCGACGACCTGTCGTTCACGACCGAGAACAGCCACGACATCACCCAACAGGTACTGCCCACCTACGCGGTGATCTGCTCCCCGGCGTTCGCCGCGGCCGGCAAGATCGGAACGTTCAACCACGCCATGCTCTTGCACGGATCGCAAGGTGTCCGGTTGCATGCGCCGCTGCCGGCCGCCGGCAAGCTGTCGGTGGTCTCCGAGGTAGCCGACATCCAGGACAAGGGCGAGGGCAAGAACGCGGTGGTGATGCTGCGCGGTCGCGGCACCGACCCGGACTCGGGGACGCTGATCGCCGAAACGTCGACCACCTTCGTCGTCCGGGGCGCGGGCGGGTTTGGTGGAGCGCCGGGACAGCGGCCGGTCGCGCCGGAGATCCCGGACCGGGAGCCGGACGCCCGGATTCCGCTGCCCACCCGCGAGGATCAGGCGCTGATCTATCGGCTGTCCGGCGACCGCAACCCGCTGCACAGCGATCCCTGGTTCGCCCGCGAGCTCGCCGGGTTCCCCAAGCCGATCCTGCACGGGCTGTGCAGCTACGGGTTCGCGGGGCGCGCGCTGGTCGCCGAGCTGGGTAAGGGCGTGGCCGCCAATGTCACCTCGATCGACGCGCGGTTCAGCTCGCCCGTGTTCCCCGGCGAGACACTGACCACCTTGATCTGGCGGACGGAGACCGGGAAGGCGGTTTTCCGGACAGAGGCGTCCGGGCCCGACGGTGCCGACGCGCGCGTGGTGCTGGACGACGGCGCGGCCGAGTACGCGGAGGGGTAGCTGCCAGGTGCCGTCGGCGCCTTTGGTGCCGGCGGTTAATCCGCGCGGGAGTCGCTGAGCCGCCGCGCCAGCCGGTCGGTGAACTCGGCGGCCTGCGCGGGATTGTCCAGCGCGAACCGCGCGGCGGTGGCGCGGTCACCGTCTTCGTTGTGCCGCACCAGGATCGGCACGCCGTCGGCACTGATCGCGTCGAACGCGTCCTCGTCGGTGATGTCGTCTCCGAGATAGATCGGCACCAAGGGGCCGGAGTCGGCCTCGCTCAGGTGCTCGAGCACCCACCGCAGGGTCTTTCCCTTGTCCCAGTCCATGTCCGGTCGCAGCTCGATGACCTCGCGGCCGGTGGTCACCCGAAGACCGTCGCGCCGGCCCGCCGCGCGGACCGCCGCGGCCACCTCGCCGACGCGGTCCCGGGCGACGTTGCGATAGTGCACGGCGACACCAAAACGCTTGTGTTCCACCACAATTCCCGGAATGGCGCCCAGTCGGTCGCGTAGCTCAGCCGCCGCCTGTTCGAGCACGGGGATGGCCGCCGCCGCGTCCGCGTTCTGGTGGTGCGTCCCGTCGGGCGCGGTCAGCTCGAAACCGTGGCTGCCGGCGTACCAGATGCCGGGCACGCCGAGACGCTTCGTCACGTCGGCGAGGTCGCGGCCGGACAGCACCGCCACCGGACATTGCGCGGCCAGCCTCTGCAGCGCCTCGACCGCCCCGTCAACGGGCCGGGCGGCGTCCGGATCGTCGACGATGTCCGACAGGGTGCCGTCGAAGTCGTAGAACACGGCCGGCCGGTGGTCGGCCAGGGCGCCCAGAGCTTCGCGCGCGTCGGGCAGCTGGGACATCCGCCGGTCGCCGGTGCGCACCATGATCTCATCCGGGTCGGCGACCACCGCATCGGCGCCGGAATCGCGGAGCGCGTCCGCGGCGCCGGTGCGGTCGACGCCGATGATCAACGCGAAGCCGTCGTCGCGCGCGGCCTGACTGCGCGCCGGGTCGTCGGTCACCACGGCGCATCGGCCCGGGCGCACCGAGAGCTCGCCGGCCGCTCGGCCCAGCTCGCTGTCCGACGCGAAGACGCCGGTGCCGACGCCGGCGTCGCGCAGTTGCCGGACCAGCGCCGGCGAGGAGCCCAGCGCCGCGTCGAACAGCACCGCGTCATGCCGGCGCGGGTCGATGATGACCGACTCCGAATTGCGCACGCCCAACCTTCTCACGGTGCCGGGCGGCACCGGGCCCGGGTCAGTGACGGGCCGGTGCCGAGGGATGCGCTCGTTGCGCCTGGCTCGGGTGCCTCCGGACGGTGCGCCTCCGCCGGTGGTCCTTGCCGAACAGCAGCACGGAATCCTGGCTGAGCGCCACCATCCGCGCCATGCCCAGTTCGATGCCGGCGACCAGCTGCTTGACGTCGGCCGCGGCGTCGTATTCGGCGGTGATGCCGAACACCACGTCGTCGCGGTAGCTGAGCACCGCGACCCCCGTGCTCAGCCGCACGGCGGTCGGGGGGATCGGCAGCAGGCGCTCGATCGTCTGGCCCATCAGCCGCAACCGGTGGCGAGGCCCGGGCGTGTGGGTGCCCAGCGTCACGATGCCGGCGTGCGGCAGCCGGGCCAGCAGCTGTAATACGTTGCCGCGCAGTGTCGCCGGCAGGCAGCTGAGCGCCGACTCGACGACGCCGGGTTGGCGCCGGCCCGCTTGCTGGACCTTCTGGGCCTTCCAGCGGTTGTGCACCGTGCGCAACTGTTGGACCGGATCCTCGTGCTCGACGGGCAGATACGGCAGCATGGCCGAACGGACCGCCTGCCCAAACAGTGGCACCAGGGTGCGCAACGAGTCCGCGCGCGGCTCCTCGCCGCGCCGCAGCAAAACCCCCCGGAAGCCCTCGGTGATGGCCGCCAGCGCAACGTCGTTGACGGTCACACCGAATTTGCGGCACACCCTGTCCACGTCGGCGGCGGGGACGCGCAGGGTTACGTAGCGCCGCATGACCGAATCGACCGTAAGCCGCTCCGCGGGCCACATCGCCCCGGCGACGGTCCCGGCCAATGCGACGGCCCGGCCCAGGGCGTCGACCCAGCCGCGCCGTGACTCCGGCGAAACATGTTCGGCACCAACGCCTTTAGTGAAGGCATCGTCGTTGGCGTCGTCGCAGAGCCTGGCCAGTAGGTGGGCGGCCGAGTTGCCGGCGGCGACGTCGTGGTGGGTCTTCATCAGGATCGCCCACCGGTTCCCCTTCAGGCCCTCGATGACCCAGCACTCCCACGGCGGACGGTTCAAGTCCAGGGGACGCTCCAGGGCCAAGGCGATGGCCTGGGACAGCTGGGTGTCGTCGCCGGGGCGCGGAATCGCCACCCGGCGCACATGACGGGCGACGTCGAGTTCCCGATAGTCGATCCACTCGAGGTTCTGCGCCCGCAGCAACTGCGTGCACCGCGGTATCGACCGAAACCGTTCTGCCAGAAGGTCTTTCAGCAGCTCGAAGCCGGGGACCGGGCCGTCGACGATGGCGACCGCGCCGATCGCCAGGCTCGCGTGCTGTTCGGGGTCCTGGGCCTTGAGGTAAGCCGTGTCCAGTTTCTTCGCTTGCGCCATGCCCAGTCCCCACCGTCGTTCTTTGCCCTGGTACCAGTATCTATGCGGCGCCTGCGGGGCGGTAGGCCAGGAGCGTTAAGAATATGTTTAGACCCGTTTAACAGGACACGCTCATATTCGAACATGTATTCGACTAGACTCGAGGGGGTGGGCTGGTTCAACGGGCCGCCGAGCTGGGCGGAGATGGAGCGGGTGCTCGACGGCAAGCCGCGCCATGCCGGCGCGCCTGCGCAGCCCCCCGAGGACGCCCCTTTGTCGCGCAAGCGCGGGACGTACCGGCCGCCCGACGACACCCGGCCGGTTCGCTCGTCTCTTGCGTATGCCGAGTTACACGCGCATTCGGCGTTCAGTTTCCTCGACGGGGCCAGCACCCCGGAGGAGCTGGTCGAAGAGGCTGCCCGGCTGGGCCTGCGCGCCCTGGCGCTCACCGACCACGACGGCCTGTACGGGGCGGTGCGGTTCGCCGAGGCGGCCGCCGAACTCGACCTGAGCACCGTGTTCGGCGCCGAGCTGTCGCTGGGACCGGGCGCCCGCACCGAGGCGCCGGATCCGCCCGGCCCGCACCTGCTGGTGCTGGCCCGCGGCCCGGAGGGCTACCGGCGGCTGTCGCGGCAACTGGCCGCGGCGCACCTGGCCGGCGGGGAGAAGGGCAAGCCGCGCTACGACGTCGACGCGCTGACCGAGGCCGCCGACGGGCACTGGCACATCCTGACCGGTTGTCGCAAAGGCCACGTGCGCCAGGCGCTTTCCGACGGCGGCCCGGACGCGGCGGAGCGGGCGCTGGCCGGCCTGGTGGACCGGTTCGGGGCTCGCCGGGTCAGCGTCGAGCTGACCCATCACGGTCACCCGCTCGACGACGAACGCAACGCCGCGCTGGCCGCGCTGGCGCCGCGCTTCGGCGTCGGGGTCGTCGCCACCACCGGGGCGCATTTCGCCCACCCGGCGCGCGGCCGGCTGGCCATGGCAATGGGCGCGATCCGGGCCCGGCAGTCCCTGGACTCCGCCGCCGGGTGGCTGGCCCCGCTGGGCGGCTCGCACCTGCGGTCCGGCGAGGAGATGGCCCGGCTGTTCGGCCGGCGGCCCGACGCGGTGACGGCCGCCGCCGAACTCGGCGAGCAGTGCGCGTTCGGGCTGGCGCTGATCGCCCCCCGGCTGCCGCCGTTCGACGTGCCCGACGGGCACACCGAGGACAGCTGGCTGCGGCAGTTGACGATGGCCGGCGCGCGCGACCGCTACGGGCCGGCCGATGCCGCGCCGCGCGCGTACGCCCAGATCGAGCACGAACTGAAAGTCATTGCGCACCTGAGCTTTCCGGGCTACTTCCTGGTGGTGCACGACATCGCCCGGTTCTGCCGGGAGAACAACGTCCTGTGTCAGGGCAGGGGATCGGCGGCCAATTCCGCGGTCTGTTACGCCCTGGGCGTCACCGCCGTCGACCCGGTGGCCAACGAGCTGCTCTTCGAGCGCTTCCTGTCGCCGGCCCGCGACGGGCCCCCCGACATCGACATGGACATCGAGTCCGACCAGCGCGAGAAGGTCATCCAGTACGTCTACGACAAGTACGGCCGCGACTACGCCGCCCAGGTCGCCAACGTCATCACCTACCGGGGAAAGATCGCGGTGCGCGACATGGCCCGCGCCCTGGGCTTCTCGCAGGGTCAGCAGGACGCGTGGAGCAAGCAGATCAGCACCTGGAACGGGGTGGCGGATTCGCCCGACGCAGAAGGCATTCCGGAGCAGGTGATCGACCTGGCGAACCAGATCCGGAATCTGCCGCGGCACATGGGCATTCATTCCGGCGGCATGGTGATCTGCGACCGCCCGATCGCCGACGTGTGCCCGGTGGAGTGGGCGCGCATGGAGAACCGCAGCGTCCTGCAATGGGACAAGGACGACTGCGCGGCAATCGGTTTGGTGAAGTTCGACCTGCTGGGGCTGGGCATGCTCTCGGCGCTGCACTACGCCATCGACCTGGTGGCCGAGCACAAGGGCATCGAGGTTGACCTGGCCCGCCTCGACCTCTCCGAGCCGGCGGTGTACGAGATGCTGTCCCGCGCCGACTCCGTCGGCGTGTTTCAGGTGGAGTCGCGGGCGCAGATGGCCACGTTGCCCAGGCTCAAGCCGCGGATCTTCTACGACCTGGTGGTGGAGGTCGCGCTGATCCGGCCCGGCCCCATCCAGGGCGGGTCGGTGCACCCCTACATCCGGCGGCGCAACGGCATCGACCCGGTCGTCTACGACCACCCCTCGATGGAACCGGCGCTGCGAAAGACGCTGGGGGTGCCGCTTTTTCAAGAACAATTGATGCAGCTCGCGGTCGACTGCGCCGGATTCTCCGCCGCCGAGGCCGACCAGCTGCGGCGCGCTATGGGCTCCAAGCGTTCGACCGAACGCATGCGGCGGCTGCGCGGCCGGTTCTACGACGGCATGCGCGCGCTGCACGGCGCCACCGACGAGGTGATCGACCGAACCTACGAAAAGCTGGAAGCCTTCGCCAATTTCGGCTTCCCCGAAAGCCACGCGCTGTCCTTCGCGTCGCTGGTGTTTTACTCGTCGTGGTTCAAGCTGCACCACCCGGCGGCGTTCTGCGCCGCGCTGCTGCGCGCGCAGCCGATGGGCTTCTATTCGCCGCAGTCGCTGGTGGCCGACGCGCGACGGCACGGCGTGACGGTGCACGGCCCGGACGTCAACGCCAGCCTGGCCCACGCCACGCTCGAGAACGGCGGAACCGAGGTCCGGCTCGGTCTGGGGGCCGTCCGCCACATCGGCGACGACCTCGCCGAGCGGCTGGTGCAGGAGCGAAAGGCCCACGGCCCGTTCGTTTCCCTGCTGGACCTGACGACCCGGCTGCAGCTGTCCGTGCCGCAGACCGAGGCGCTGGCCACGGCCGGGGCGCTGGGCTGCTTCGGCATGTCCCGGCGCGAGGGGCTGTGGGCGGCCGGGGCGGCCGCCACCCAGCGCCCGGACCGGTTGCCCGGCGTAGGGTCGTCGTCGCACGTCCCGGCGCTGCCCGGAATGAGCGAGCTGGAGCTGGCCGCCGCCGACGTGTGGGCCACCGGCATCTCCCCGGACAGTTATCCGACGCAGTTCCTGCGGGAAAACCTGGACGCGATGGGCGTGGTGCCCGCCGACAAGCTGCTGGACGTGCCCGACGGCGACCGCGTGCTGATCGCCGGCGCAGTGACCCACCGGCAGCGGCCCGGGACGGCCCAGGGGGTGACGTTCCTCAACCTCGAGGACGAGACCGGGATGGTCAACGTGCTCTGCACGCCCGGGGTGTGGGCGCGGCACCGCAAGCTGGCCAACACCGCACCGGCGCTGCTGGTGCGCGGTCAGGTGCAAAACGCCAGCGGCGCCGTCACCGTCGTCGCCGAGCGGCTGGGCCGCATCACCCTGGCCGTCGGCTCGAGGTCCCGCGACTTCCGCTGACGCGCCGAACGTGAACGCAGCGCGAATTTTTCGCCGGATCTTCGCAATGGGTTCACGCTCGGCGCGCCCGATCGCTAGGCGGGCGTGGTCCAGACTTTGGTCGGGGTGATCGCCAACCGGGTGCTGAAGGCGTCCATTGAGATCCCCTCGGCCGCCTCCAGCTCCTTCGCGAGCTCGCCGTACTTCGCCCAGTAGGGTTGGTCATCCGCGCAATTCACCCCGGTTGCGTCGACCGCCGCGGTCCCACCGACGACGATGATGCCGCCGCCGTTACCGTCCGAATCCAGGTTCAGGCTCACCTGCGGGTGTGCCTTGATGTGGGCGACCTTGGCGGCCTGCGGCATGGAGTACACCGTCAGCCTCGCCCCGTCGAAGTAGAACCAGACCAGCCGGGGAACCGGTTGTCCCGATTTGGCGACGGTAGTCAGCCACCCGAAGTTGTCCGACGTGAGCCGGCTGGAAACCTCTTGCGTCAGTTCGACTGTCATGCAGCCAACGGTAGTCTCCACACATGACCCTCAACCTGTCCGTCGACGAAGTACTGACCACCACCCGATCGGTCCGCAAGCGCCTCGACTTCGACAGGCCGGTGGGCCGCGAGGTGCTTATGGAATGCCTCGACCTGGCGCTGCAGGCGCCGACCGGCTCCAACTCGCAGGGCTGGCAGTGGGTGTTCGTCGAGGACGCCGACAAGAAGAAGGCGATCGGCGAGATCTACCTGGCCAACGCCCGGGGCTACCTCAGCGCGCCCGGGGCCGAATACGCCGAGGGGGACGCCCGCGGCGAGCGGATGGGCAAGGTCCGGGACTCCGCGACGTACCTCGCCGAGCACATGCACGAGGCGCCGGTGCTGATGATCCCGTGCATCGAGGGCCGCGAGGACAAGACGCCGCTGGGCGGCGTGTCGTTCTGGGCGTCGCTGTTCCCGGCGGTCTGGAGCTTCTGCCTGGCCCTGCGCTCGCGGGGCCTGGGCTCCTGCTGGACGACGCTGCACCTGCTGCGCGACGGCGAAAAGCAGGCGGCCGACGTGCTCGGCATCCCCTACGACCGGTACAGCCAGGGCGGGCTGTTCCCGATCGCCTACACCAAGGGCACCGACTTCCGGCCGGCCAAGCGGCTGCCCGCCGAGCAACTGACGCACTGGAACAGTTGGTAAGTCACGTCGTCAGCGGCCACACCTCGACGACACCGTGTGCGACCGCACAAGGGGTTTGGCTGACGCGCTCGATCGCCGCGTCGAGGTCGGCGGCCTCCAGCACGGCGAACCCGGCGATCGGCAACGCCGAGTGCCGGTAGGGTCCGTGCTCGATCCGCACCCCGGCGCCGTCCGGATTGCGCACCGCGACGGGATCTCCGGCGATTCCGATGAGCGCCCCGGCCGCGCGCAATTCGTCGTCGCGCCCGTGCGCGGCCCTCTTGCATTCGTCGCTCACGCGGTCGTAGCCGGCCGCGTCCCCGTAGCCGATCGTGATGAAGGTAGCCATATCAATGCTGACTCGCGCGGGGCCCGGGAGTCATCGCCCTCAGACCGCGCCGGGGTAGCCGTGCTGGCGCCAGGCCTCGTAGACGGCTATCGCGGCCGCGTTGGACAGGTTCAGCGATCGGCGGCCCGCCAGCATCGGGATGCGCACCTGCCGGGTGATGTGCGGGTCGGCCAGGGTCGCCGCGTCCAGCCCGTCGGGTTCGGGCCCGAACATCAACACGTCGCCGGCCCGGTAGTCGACGTCGGCGAACGACGTGCTCGCGTGCGCGGTGAAGGCGACCACCCGCGCCGGCGCCAGCGCATCCCAGGCGGCCCGCAGCGACGCGTGCACGGTGACCGACGCGAGGTCGTGATAGTCCAGTCCGGCCCGCCGCAGTTTGGGTTCGGACAGATCGAAGCCCAGCGGCTCGACCAGATGCAGTTCGGCGCCGGTGGCGGCCGCCGTCCGGATGGCGTTGCCGGTGTTGGGCGCGATGCGCGGAGTGTGGAACAGCAGCCGGAACATCAGCCGATCATGACAAAGCCAATTTGTTTGCCAGACTTGCGTCCCGGCGCACCGGCGCACCTTGGAGGGCTCTGCGTACTCAGTAGGAATTGTGGAGACCTCGGCCGCGGGCTGTCATACTCGTCGGATTGCCAGGCGTTTATCGCTGGCGCCGGCTGCGTGGGGTAGGCGGAATTAAGCAGGAAGTCTCATGAGTCTCTCGTTTCACCGAGCGCTGACAATCAGCGCAGCGGCCGGCCGCGCGGCCGCAAGCACGTGACCATGTTCGCCCGCCCGGCCCACGCGGCCGAGGCGGCCACACCAGGATTCGACGAAGCCCCCGCCGCCGGCGCGTCGCCGGCCAAACGCCCGCCGACCTGGTCGCTGAGCAACTGGCCCGTGCGCTACAAGGTCCTGGCAATCGTGCTGGTACCGCTCGTTTTGGCGACCGCTTTCGGTGGGTTGCGCATCAAGGACGCGATGGCCAGCGCCGACGGCCTCAAGCTGGCCGCGGCGCGCGCCGACGTGCTGCCGGCCATCACCAAATACATGTCGGCCTTGGACGTCGCGCTGCTGGCCGACTCCACCGGACGCGACGTCGACGGCGCCAAGAAAAACTACGAGGCGCGCAAGCACGAGCTGCAGCAGCGGCTGGCGGACACCGACGTCACCCCAGACGTCCGCTCCGGGGTGAGCACCCTGCTGAATGGCGGTCAGGGGCTGCTGGACAAGGTGGCCGACAACAGCATCGGTTTGCGGGACCGGGTGACCACCTACGCCCCGATCCTGTTGACCGCCGAGGACGTCGTCAACGCGTCGGTGCGCGTCGGCGACGAGCGGATCCGCGCCGAGGCGCAGGGCCTGAGCCGGGCCGTCGGCGCCCGCGGGCAGATGACGATGCAGGAGATTCTGGTGACCCGCGGGTCCGACCTGCCCGAGCCGCAGCTGCGGACCTCGATGATCACCCTGGCCGGCACCGAACCGTCGACGCTGTTCGGGATGAGCGAGGTGCTGGGTGCCGGGTCGCCGGAAGCCAAGACGCTGCAGCAGCAAATGGTGACCCGGATGGCGATCATGTCCGATCCGGCCAGCGCGCTCGTCGACAACCCCGAACTGCTGCGCTCGATCCAGACCACCGACGGGATCGCCGAACAGGTCGTCACCGACGCCACCGCGTCCGTGACCAAGTCGGTGCAGGCCGAGGCCACCGATCGCCGCAATTCCGCGATCCGCGACACCGTGCTGGTGCTGGCCGCCATCGCGATCGCGCTTCTGGTGGTGTTGCTGGTGGCGCGCGCGCTGGTGCGGCCGCTGCGCGTGCTGCGCGACGGCGCGCTCAAGGTCGCCCACCAAGACCTCGAGGACGAGGTGGCCCGGGTCAGGGCGGGCGGCGCCGAACCCATCCCGCAGCCGCTGCCGGTCTACACCACCGAGGAGATCGGCCAGGTCGCCCACGCGGTCGACGAACTGCACACGCAGGCCCTGCTGCTGGCCGGCGACGAGGCGCGGCTGCGATTGCTGGTCAACGACATGTTCGAGACCATGTCGCGGCGCAACCGTTCGCTGGTCGACCAGCAGCTGACGCTGATCGACCGGCTGGAGCGCAACGAGGAGGACCCCGAACGCCTGGACAGCCTGTTCCGGCTGGACCACCTGGCGGCGCGGCTGCGCCGCAACAGCGCCAACCTGCTGGTGCTGGCGGGCGCGCAGCTCGCGCGCGACCAGCGTGAGCCGGTGCCGCTGTCGACGGTGATCAACGCGGCGGTGTCCGAGGTCGAGGACTATCGGCGGGTCGAGCTCACCGACCTGCCCGACTGCCTGCTGATCGGCGCGGCGGCGGGCGCCGCCATCCACCTGTTCGCCGAGCTGATCGACAACGCGCTGCGCTACTCGCCGCCGACGACAACCGTCCGGGTCTCGGCCGCGGCCGGCGGCAATGGGCTCAGCGGCGGCGTCATGCTGCGGATCTCCGACTCCGGGCTGGGCATGAACGACGCCGACCGGCGCATGGCCAACATGCGGCTGCAGGCCGGCGGCGACGCGACCCCCGACCCCGCTCCCGAGAACGCCCGGCACATGGGCCTTTTCGTGGTGGGCCGGATCGCCGCCCGGCACGGCATCCGGGTGGGGCTGCGTGGCCCGGCGGCCAACGAGGCGGGCACCGGCACGACCGCCGAGATCTACCTGCCGCCGACGCTGCTCGAAGGGTCGGCCCGGGCGGTCGAGCCGCGCGGACGGGCCGGGGCGGTGGCATCGCCGAGCACCAAACTCGCCAACGCCATCGCGACGCCGGACCCGGCCGGGCAGCAGCCGGCGAACCAGAACGGCGCCGAGGCGCCGGGACCCTCGGTCACCTTGCTGCCGCACCGCAACCCGGGATCCAGTGGCATCACCCACGTTCCCGAGGTGCCCGGGGTTCCCGCCCCGCCCACCGAGAAGCTGCCCCGCCGACACAGGCGCGAGCTCGCCACTCCCTGGTGGGAGGCCGGGCAACAGGCCAAGCCGGCGTCGGAGCCCCCGAAACGGCCGCCGGCCAAACCGGCGGCGGTGTCGGACACGTCGGCGTTCTTCGCCGCGCGGTCCCGCAGCGCGCCGGAAGCCCCCGCCAAGCCCGCGGCCGCATCGCTCCCGACCATTCCGGAAGCCCCGAAGGCCGCGAAGGCTCCCGAGGCCCCGGCCGACGACGACGTCATCTACCGTCGGATGCTGTCGGAGATGCTGGGCGACCCGCACGACCTGGTCGACAGCCCCGACCTGGATTGGCAGTCGGTGTGGGACCGCGGCTGGTCGCTGGCCGCCGCGGCCGAGGACAAGCCCGTCGAGTCGCAGACCGAGCACGGGCTGCCGGTCCGCACACCGGGCGCCCGGCTGGTGCCCGGCACGGCCGGCGGGACGGGCGGCACCGACGAAGACCAGCCGGATGAGGGCCGGGAATCCCTCGTCGGATCCGGCGGCGTGGCCGGTCGGCGGGAGCCGCAGCACGCGGCCGCGGCGCGGGACCCCGAGGCGGTGCGGGCCTCGTTCAGCAGCCATTTCGGTGGCGTGCGCACGGGACGGTCGCACGCCCGCGACACGAGCGAAGGATCGGATCAGGAATGACGTCTGCCGGCAACTCGCTGGACTGGCTGGTGACGAAGTTCGCGCGCGAGGTTCCCGGGGTGGCGCACGCGTTGCTGGTGTCTGTCGACGGGTTGCCCGTCGCCGCCAGCGAGCATCTCCCACGCGAACGGGCCGACCAGTTGGCGGCGGTCGCCTCGGGGCTGGCCAGCCTCGCGACCGGCGCCGCGCAGCTCTTCGAGGGCGGTCAGGTGCTGCAGTCGGTGGTCGAGATGGCCAACGGCTACCTGTTGCTGATGCGGGTCGGCGACGGCTCGCACCTGGCCACGCTGGCCCTGACGTCCTGCGACATCGGCCAGATCGGCTACGAGATGGCGATCCTCGTCGAACGGGTGGGCGGCGTGGTCCAGTCCAGCCGCCGGTCCGAGCAGTACTCGTGAGCCTGTGAGCCGCGATGGACAGACGCGAGCCCTGGTCAGCCCCACGTGAGGCGAACCTGGTCCGTCCGTACACGCTGACGTCGGGCCGGACCGACACCGAAATCGACCTCCCGCTGGAAGCGCCGATACAGACGTTGCAGGCCGGCCTGGCCCACCGGTGGCCACCCGACGACGCGAGAGGCAAGATCATCCAACTGTGCGTGCAGAGCCCGTCGGTCGCGGAAATCTCGGCCCGGCTGGATTTACCGATCGGTGTCGCGCGCGTCCTGGTCGGCGATCTGGTGCTGTCCGGCTACCTTCGGGTGCACAGGACGCTGTCCGAGCGTTCCACCCGCGACGAGCGGCACGAACTCATAGGAAGGACGCTGCGTGGTCTTAAAGCACTCTGACCCCCACCCCGGGGGAGCCCACGCTTCGACGAAGATCGTCGTCGCGGGCGGGTTCGGTGTCGGCAAGACCACGTTCGTCGGGGCAGTCTCGGAAATCATGCCGCTGCGCACCGAGGCGATGCTGACCGACGCCTCGACCGGCGTCGACATGCTGGAAGCCACCCCGGACAAAAAGACCACCACCGTCGCGATGGACTTCGGCCGCATCACCCTGGACGAGGAGCTGGTGCTCTACCTGTTCGGCACCCCGGGCCAGCGCCGGTTCTGGTTCATGTGGGACGACCTGGTGCGCGGCGCGATCGGCGCGATCGTCCTGGTCGACTGCCGGCGCCTGCAGGACAGCTTCGCCGCGGTCGACTTCTTCGAGCACCGCAACCTGCCGTTCCTGATCGCGGTCAACGAGTTCGACGGCGCGCCGCGTTATCCCGTCGAGGCGGTGCGCGAGGCGCTGACCCTGCCCCGGCACATCCCGGTGATCACGGTCGACGCCCGGGATCGCCGGTCGGCGACCGACGCGCTCATCGCCGTCAGCGAATACGCCCTGGAAACCCTCGCCGCGAGCTGATCCGCTCTTGGCGCACTGGGTCGACCGCGAATTCACCGGCCGGGACTTTCGCGATGACGACCTCAGCCGGTTGCGCACCGAGCGGGTAGTGTTCAGCGACTGCGACTTCAGCGGTGTCAACCTGGCCGAGTCACACCACCGCGGGTCGGCGTTTCGCAACTGCACCTTCGAGCGGACCCTGCTGTGGCACTGGGGGCACCTCCCGCTTGCGGGGGACACGTTTGCGCAGTGCAGCATGCTGGGCTCGGTCTTCGTGCAGTGCCGGATGCGACCGGTGACGTTCGACGAGGTGGATTTCACGCTCGCGGTGCTCGGCGGCAACGACCTGCGCGGCCTCGACCTGGGTGGGTGCCGGCTGCGGGAGGCCGGCCTGGTGGAGGCCGACCTGCGCAAGGCCGTGCTGCGCGGCGCCGACCTGTCCGGCGCGCGGACGACGGGCACCCGGATGGACGACGCCGACCTGCGCGGCGCCACCGTGGACCCGTCGGTATGGCGCACCGCGACGCTGGCGGGCGCGCGCGTCGACGTCGGCCAGGCGATGGCGTTCGCGCTGGCGCACGGGCTGCGTTTCGACGCGGAGGATTAGCGCTTGAGCCGGATGCGCCAGCGCACGACGGCGGCGTAGATCACCGACAGCGCGGCGAGCATTCCCATGTCGAGCAGCCACGCGCCGGGCGTGTGCGCCCAGTGGCTGTCCTGCTGCACCAGCGAACCGGGTACCAGCAGCCGCACGTCGACCGTGGACGCCGACGCCGCGTAGCCCCAGCGGGAGGGCACCAGCCAGGACAGCTGGTCGAGGAAGATCCGGCCGGTCACCGGGACCATGCCGCCAGCGAGCACCAGCTGCAGCATGAGCGACACCACCAGCAGCGGCATGATCTGCTCGCTGGAGCGCGCCAGCGACGACAGCACCAACCCCAGGACCGCGGAGGCCACGCACATCGCGGCGATGGTCACGAACAGCTCGAAGCTGGCCGCGAATTCGGAGGAGCCGAGCAGGACCGCCGGCTGGGTGGGCGCGCCCTTGCCGACCAGGACGATGGCCGTCGCGATGGCGGCCTGGACGATCGCGAACACGCAGAACACCGTGAGCTTGGCGCCGAGGTAGGCGCCCGTCGACAGGCCCACCGCCTGTTCGCGCCGGAAGATGGCGCGCTCGCCGATCAGGTCGCGGATCGTCAGGGCGGTGCCCATGAACACGGCGGCCACGGACATCAGCGTCAGGATCTGGGCGGATTCGTCGGGCGTTCCGCTGGTCGGTTGGGCGATGCCGAACCCGGTGTCGCCCGGAACGGTCAGCGACAGCGCGCCGAGGACGAAGGGCAACAGCGCCAGGAACACAAAGTAGGCGCGGTCGGACACGACCAACCGGACCTGGCGCCGGGCGATGGTGGAGAACTGGTGGCGCACGCTGGTGTGCGCCGGGGCGCCGAGGTCGGCCGGCGCCGACTGCAGCGGCGGAGGGGGCTTGTTCTGGGCCAGGAAACGGCGGTTGGCCTCGTCGGGGTCGGCGCCCACCTTGGCGAAGATCTGGGCCCAGTTGGTGGTTCCCATGGCGT
Source organism: Mycobacterium sp. (assembly GCF_035506235.1). Lineage (GTDB taxonomy): Bacteria > Actinomycetota > Actinomycetes > Mycobacteriales > Mycobacteriaceae > Mycobacterium. The sequence goes on along the minus strand of NZ_DATJPU010000108.1, from coordinate 16,221 downwards.
CGCCGATCTTGGCCGGCGGGCCCAGGTAGGCGGTCTTGCCGCCCGGCGCCATCAGCAGCACCTGGTCGCAGACGTCGAGGTAGGTCAGCGAGTGGGTGACCACCAGCACCACGCGGCCGGCGTCGGCGAGCTGACGCAGCATCGTCATCACCTGCAGATCCAGCGCCGGGTCCAGGCCCGAGGTCGGCTCGTCGAGGATCAGCAGCGACGGCCCGGTGAGCAGCTCGAGCGCGACCGAGGCGCGTTTGCGCTGGCCGCCGGAGAGCTTGTCCACGCGGGTGTCGGCGTGCCTGGTCAGCCCCAACTCGTCGAGCACCTGGGCCACGACCTGTTGGCGGTCGGCCTTGCTGGTGTCGGGGGGCAGCCGCAACTCGGCGGCGTAGCCGAGGGCCTGGTTGACGGTCAGCTGGCGGTGCACGACATCGTCCTGGGGGACCATCCCGATCCTGGTGCGCAGCGACCCGTACTCGGTGTGGATGTCGTGGCCCTCGAAGCTGACCGAGCCGATGGTCGGGGTGGCGTATCCGGCGATGAGCCGCGACAGCGTGGTCTTGCCGGCGCCGGACCCGCCGATGATCGCGGTCAGGGTGCCGGGCCGGGCGGTCAGCGACACCCGTTCCAGCAGGTTCTTTTCGCCGACGCTGAAGCTGACCTCGCGCACCTCCAGGCCGCCGGTCCGCGCCGCCACCTCCTGGCGGCGGACCAGCATGCCGCCGGTGAAGACCAGGTCGACGTTGCCGATCGTGACCACGTCGCCCTCGGCGAGCACCGCGGACCCCACCCTGATCCCGTTGACGAAGGTGCCGTTGATGCTCTGGGCGTCGCGGATCTCGGCGCCGACCGGAGTCGCGGTCAGGAACGCGTGGTGCCGCGACGCGAGCACGTCGTGGACGACGATGTCGTTGTCGAGCGAGCGCCCGATCCACGCCGTGCCGGTGACCGGGGCCTCGAGGTCCCCCGAGCCCAGGGCCTTGACCTTGGTGGTCGGGAACTCGGCGATCTCGCCGCTGACCCCGATCTGGGTGGGCGGGTTCTCATCCTGGGTGGCCGCGGCCGGCGGGACGATCGGAATGGCGGTGGTGCGCGGCGTTTCATCACGCGGGCGTGGGCCCGGCGGGGGCTGGGCGGGTGGCCGCGGTGGACCGGGCCGCGGTCGCTGGGCCGGGGGCGGCGGTGGGCGCATCGGCAGCGGGCCGCTGGGTGCGACGATCGTCGGGATCGTCTCCGTCGGCGGCAGCAACCCCACGGTGCCCTGGTGCTGCCCGACGTGGAACGTGATCAGTGGCCCGTCGGGCTTGCCGATGTTGACGCTCTGGCCGTCCTGGATGTCGACCATCGGCACCCGCCGGCCGTTGAGGAAGACGCCGTTCAGGGAATGGTTGTCGACGGCGACCCACCGGTCGTTGTCGAAGCGCAGCAGCAGGTGCGCGCGGGCGATGAGTGGGTGCGCGACGCGCAGGTCGGCGCGCACGTCGCTGCCGACGACCACGTCGCGACCTGGCGCGAAGTTACCTTCCGAGCGGTGAGATCGCACCGTCAGCACTGGCTGCACGGGCTGATTCATCAGCGCTTCGATCGTTTCCTCGACAGGCGATTGGCACGGGCCGGGCCCCAGTGCCGCTTGAGGCGGATCTTCCACCACACGATGGCGCTGTAGGCCACGCACAAGGCCAGGAGCATCCCGATGTCGAACAGCCAGGCGCTCGCCTTGTGGTCGAAGTGCTGGTCCTTCGGGTCGGTCGGGCCGACTACCAGGCGGTGGGTGTCGATCGTCGACGCCGCCGAGGCGTAGCCCCACCGGGCGGGCGTGAGCCAGGACAGCTGGTCGAGGACGGGCCGGTTGGTCACCCAGATCAACCCGCCGCAGAACACCAGCTGCGACATGATGGCGACCACGAGGAACGGCATGATCTGGTCCTGGGAGCGCGCGATCGCCGACAGGGCCATTCCGAGTAGCGCCGAGGCCACGCAGGTCAATGCGACGTCGAAGAACAGTTCGAAGCTGACATTGCCCAGGACCACGGCCTTGGAGATGGGCTGGCCCCAGCCGATCACCGAGATCAGGGTCGCGATGCCCGCCTGCATGACCGCGAACGCGCTGAAAACCGCGATCTTGGCGGCGAGGTACGCCGCGGTCGACAGGCCGACGGCCTGCTCACGCTTGAAGATCGGCCGCTCGCCCACGAGGTCGCGGATCGTCAGCGCGGTGCCCATGAACACGGCGCCGACGGTGAGCATGACGAGAATCTGGTCGGCCTGGTTGGGCGAGTTGCTCGTCGGGTCGCCGATGCCGTACCCGGTCTTGCCGCGCACGGTCAGGGTCAGGACGCCGATGAGGAACGGCAGCAGCGCCAGGAACACCGTGTAGCCCCGGTCGGAGATGACCAGCCGCACCTGGCGGCGCGCGACCGTGGATAACTGGCGCAGCACGGCGGTGTGCACCGGTTCGCCCAGGTCGGCCGGGCTGGACTCGGACAGGGCGGGCATCTCGGGCTGCCGGTTCTCGGCCAGGAAGCGGCGGTTGGCCTCGTCGGGGTCGGCGCCCACCTTGGCGAAGATGTCGGCCCAGTTGGTGGTGCCCATGGCCGCACCGATCTGGCTGGGCGGCCCCAGAAACGCGGTCTTGCCGCCCGGCGCCACCAGCAACAGCTGATCGCAGACGTCCAGGTAGGCCACCGAGTGGGTGACCACCAGCACGACGCGGCCGGCGTCTGCGAGTTGGCGCAGCATCATCATCACCTGGCGGTCCAGCGCCGGGTCCAGGCCGGTGGTCGGCTCGTCGAGGATCAGCAGCGACGGCCCGGTGAGCAGCTCGAGCGCGACCGAGGCGCGCTTGCGCTGGCCGCCGGAGAGCTTGTCGACGCGGGTGTCGGCGTGCTTGGTCAGCTCCAGTTCCTCGAGGACCTGGGCGACGACCTGTTCGCGGTCGGCCTTGCTGGTGTCCGGGGGCAGCCGCAGCTCGGCGGCGTAGCCGAGGGCCTGGCTGACGGTCAGCTGGCGGTGCACGACGTCGTCCTGCGGAACCATCCCGATCCGGCTGCGCATGGACGCGTATTCGGCGTGGATGTTGTGGCCCTCGAACGTCACCGAGCCGGAGGTGGGGCTGGTGTACCCCGCGATCAGCCGCGACAGCGTGGTCTTCCCGGCGCCCGACCCGCCGATGATGGCGGTCAGCGTCCCGGGTCGGGCGGTCAGCGAGATGTGGTCGAGCAGTTGCTTGCCGTGGTCGACCTCGAAGCAGACGGCGTTGACCTCCAGGCCGCCGGTGCGCGTCGCGGCCTCGGTGCGACGGACCAGGGTGTCGCGGGTGAAAACCAGGTCGACGTTGCCGATCGTGACCACGTCGCCCTCGGTGAGCACCGCCGAGCCGACCCGGACGCCGTTGACGAAGGTGCCGTTGACGCTGTGCGCGTCGCGGATCTCGGTGCCCAGCGGGGTCTGGGTCAGAAACGCGTGATGGCGCGACGCCAGGACGTCCTGGATGACGATGTCGTTGTCGGTGGCGCGGCCGATCGTGACCGCGCCGGATGGCATCTGCATCGCCCCCGACCGGCCCGGCAACAGCGCCTGGAACATCTTCGTCGCCAGGTTGGCCACCTCCGGCGGCTTGGCGAGGCTCGGCGACATCTCGGTGTGCGGCGTCGCCGGGGGCGACCCCACGGCGGACATCTGCGGGTGCGGCTGGAAATTGGGCGGCGGCGGCGCGCTGGTCGGATAGGCGGGTGGCCGGCCCCCGCCGCTGACCGGGTACACCGGTTGCCCCGGCGGCGGGGGTGGGGCCGGATGCGGCCTGCGCGTCGCGTGATGGGCCCAGCTCGGGCCCCGAGCAGGGGGGCCGGGCGGGGCGGCGACGGGGGGACCCGGGTGACCCGACGGCTGCGAGGCCGGCCAGGCTGTTCCCGCGTGTGCGGCCACGGGGATGCCCATGGATTCGGTGCGGGGCGGGCGCCCGGCCATACCCTGGTGGCGACCCACTTCGAAGGTCAGCTGCGGCCCGTCAGGATTCCCGATGTTGATGCTCTGGCCGTCGTGGATGTCCACCACCGGCACCCGGCGGCCATTGACGAACGTGCCGTTGAGGGAGCCGTTGTCGATTGCCAGCCACCGCCCCTGGTCGAAGCGCAGCAACAAATGGGCGCGCGAGATCAGCGGGTGCGTGATGCGCATGTCGGCCCGCAGATCGCGTCCGACCACCACGTCGTGTCCAGCCGCGAACGTGCGCTCCGACCCGTCATGGCGAACGGTCAGCGCTGGCAGGGCTGGTGCACTCATCGCCACAACTGTAGCGGGTGCACCTGTTGTCACCCTGTGTGCTGATTGACCGCGTCGGGGGCGCCGGTGACCACGCAGCGGGTGCGGGTGTAGATCGTCGGCATGCAGCGATTGCAGTGCGTGCACGCCGAATGCACGCGGTGCGCGGCGCCGTCGGCGGCGATCCGATTGATCAGGTCCGGCTCGGCCAGCAACGCGCGGGCCATCGCCACGAACTCGAATCCCTCCGCCATCGCCAGGTCCATCGTCTCCCGGTTCGTGATCCCGCCGAGCAGGATCAGCGGCATCGTCAGCTCGGCGCGGAACAGTTTGGCGTCGCGCAGCAGATAAGCCTCGCGATAGGGGTATTCGCGCAGGAACTTCTTGCCCGTCATGCGCATGCCCCAGCTCAGCGGCGGCTTGAACGCGCCGGCGAACTCCTTGAGCGGCGCGTCGCCGCGGAACAGGTACATCGGGTTGACCAGCGAGCTGCCCGCGGTGAGCTCGATCGCGTCCAGCCCGCCGTCGTCCTGCAGCCACTTGGCGGTGGTCAGCGATTCTTCGGTGCTGATGCCGCCGCGCACACCGTCGGCCATGTTGAGCTTGGCGGTGACCGCGATCGGCGTGCCCTCTTTCTCCACCGCGCGCCGCACGGCCCTCACGATGCCGCGGGCGACCTTGGCCCGGTTCTCCAGCGAGCCGCCGAACTCGTCGTCGCGGCGGTTGATCAGCGGAGACAGGAAAGCGCTCGCCAGATAGTTGTGGCCCAAGTGGATTTCGACGGCATCGAAGCCGGCTTCGATGGCGAGCCGGGCCGCGTTGGCGTGCCCCTCGATGACGTCGTCGATGTCGTCGCGGGTGGCCTTTTTGGCGAAGCGCATCCCGATCGGGTTGAAGAACCGCACCGGCGCCAGGGCGGTTGCCCTGTTGGACTTGGCGTTGGCGACCGGACCGGCGTGCCCGATCTGCGCGCTCACCGCCGCGCCCTCGGCGTGGATCGCGTCGGCGAGCCGGCGAAACCCGGGCACCGCCTCGGGGCGCATCCAGATCCCGTTGCCCTCGGTGCGCCCGCCGGGGGAGACGGCGCAATAGGCGACGGTCGTCATGCCGACCCCGCCGGCTGCCGGCAGCCGGTGGTACTCGATCAGGTCATCGGTCACCAGCGCGTCGGGTGTGCGCGCCTCGAAAGTGGCGGACTTGATGATGCGGTTGCGCAGCGTGATGGGGCCCAACTTGGCCGGCGACAACACGTCTGGAGGGGTGGACATGCGAGGAGCTTAATGGCGATCGCGACCGCGGCGTAATGGCGATCGCGAGCGCGGCGTAGCCGGGCGAAGCGGTTCGCCATCATCGGGCACAGCGTGTCGCGTGCCAGACTGTCAGGCGTGGGCGCGATCACGCTGGACGGCAAGGCCACCCGGGACGAGATCTTCGTCGACCTCAAGCAACGGGTGGCCGCACTGACGGCGGCGGGGCGCACACCCGGGCTGGGCACCATCCTGGTCGGCGACGACCCCGGATCGCAGGCCTACGTCCGCGGCAAGCACGCGGACTGCGCCAAGGTCGGCATCACGTCGATCCGCCGTGACCTGCCGGCCGACATCAGCGCCGCCCGGCTCGACGAGACCATCGACGAACTCAACGCCAACCCGGAGTGCACCGGCTACATCGTGCAGTTGCCGCTCCCCAAGCACCTGGATGAGAACGCGGCACTCGAGCGCGTCGACCCCGCCAAGGACGCCGACGGGTTGCACCCGACCAACCTGGGCCGCCTGGTGCTGTCCACCCCCGCGCCGCTGCCCTGCACCGCACGCGGCATCGTGCACCTGCTGCGGCGCTACGACGTGGAGATCGCAGGGGCGCACGCGGTCATCATCGGCCGCGGCGTGACGGTCGGCCGCCCGCTGGGGCTGCTGCTGACCCGCCGCTCGGAGAACGCCACGGTGACGTTGTGCCACACCGGAACTCGCGACCTGCCGACGTTGACCAGGCAGGCGGACATCATCGTGGCCGCCGTCGGGGTGCCGCACCTGCTGACCGCCGAGATGGTGCGTCCGGGCGCCGCGGTCGTCGACGTGGGCGTCAGCCGCACCGACAACGGCCTCGTCGGCGATGTGCATCCGGACGTGTGGGAGGTGGCCGGCCACGTGTCACCGAATCCCGGTGGCGTGGGCCCGCTCACCCGCGCGTTCCTGCTGACCAACGTCGTCGAATTGGCCGAGGGACGGCAATAAGACGTGCGCGCGACCTTGCGGGCCCAGTGGCCCATCCTGTTGGTCGGACTGATCTTCGCCGCGGCATTTGTGCTGGCGGGGGCCAACTTCTGGCGTCGCGGTGCCCTGCTGATCGGCATCGGGGTGGGCGTGGCGGCGATACTGCGGTTGGTGTTGTCCGACGACCGGGCCGGCCTGCTGGTCGTCCGCAGCAAGGGCACCGACTTCCTCACCACCGCGACGGTCGCGGCGGCGATGGTCTACATCGCGTCGACCATCGACCCGCTGGGGACGCGCTAGTCCGGCTAAGCCCCCGGCAGGCCCGGGATTTGACGGAGCCCGCCGGGAATGCCACCTGGCAGCCCGCCGGGAATGCCACCTGGCAGCCCGCCGGGCAGTCCGCCGGGAATGCCCGGCAGGCCGGCGGTCGGGTTGCCGCTGGCGATGTTGGCCATTTCCTCCGGGCAATACATCTGAATCGCGATGGTGGTGAACATCTTGGCCATCTGCGGCGACAGGCCGCGGTGGGTGACGCTCGCCGCGGCGGCGGCGAAGTTGCCGCCCGGCTGGGCCAGCATCGGGCAGATGGACTCGCCCACCTTCATCGCGTTGCCCGGCTCGCCGAAGTCGATGCCGGCGTGGTTGAGCGCGTCGATGAAGGCGTCGTCGGTCGCCGGGTCGGCCCCGGCCGGCGCCGCGAACGCCGCGGCCACCGTGAGGAGGCCGGCGGCACCGGCCAGAAGGCGAATGGTCAGCGGCTGGTGACGAAACAGCCAGATCCACCGCTGAGTTCCCGATAGTGCCTTCATGCCGGCCTCCCACTTGTCTCGGGAATGCTCTGATTGCACTCCAGTCACGCTAGGAACTCTGATCTATGACTGTCACGTTTACAACACAGTGCGATAAAGCTTTGCACAATAAGCGTTTCGTAAGGTCGCCTCGCGCGTGACGTCGCTTATTGGGGGCGAGGCACACCCGCGGCGGCGCCGGCCGATCGAGGCCACACTGTGACCTGACACTCGCGCGGGGGCCGGATTTTCGGGTGGCGATTGGACCAGAATCCGGCTCATGACGACGAATCGCGGCCGTCCACTGGACCATGAGATCTCGCGCCAGACCTTTTTGCGCGGCGCCGTCGGGATGCTGGCGACCGGAGCCGTGTTCGGCGCCGCGCGCGCGGCCGCCGACCCCGCTGGCGGCTGGGGCGGCCTGGCCTCCTCCATCGGCGGCAGCGTCGCCCTGCCCGGTAACGGCGCTCAATTCTCCACGGGCAAGCAGGTTTTCAATTCTTTCTACAACAACTCCAATCCCGCGGCGGTGGTCACGGTGTCGTCGCAGTCGGATGTGCAGAAGGCGGTCTCGTTCGCGACGGCGAACGGGCTCAAGATCGCCCCCCGCGGGGGTGGGCATTCGTACATCGGAGCGTCGAGCGCCAACGGCACGATGGTGATCGACCTGCGCAAGCTTCCCGGCGGGGTCAATGTCGACGGCGGCGGCAACGCCACGGTCACTCCGGCGACCACCGTGTACGCGGTGCATCAGGCGTTGGCCGGCGCCGGGCGCGCGATTCCCACCGCCACCTACCCGAGCATCGGGATCGCGGGACTGGCCCTCGGCGGCGGGGTGGGGGCCGATTGCCGCCACGCCGGCCTGGCTTGTGATGCGCTGCAGTCGGCCACCGTGGTGTTGCCGAGCGGCGACGTGGTCACGGCGTCGGCCAACGACCACCCGGATCTGTACTGGGCATTGCGCGGTGGCGGCGGTGGCAATTTCGGGGTGACGACCTCGATGACCTTCGCGACATTCCCGACCGGTGACAACGACGTCGTCCGGCTTGACTTCCCGCCGTCGTCGGCGGTGCAGGTGCTCGTCGGCTGGCAGTCCTGGCTTAGCGCGGCGGACCGAAACACCTGGGGCATAGTCGATCTCTCGGTCGGCAGCCAGCCGAACTGCCATGTGCTGGCGACCTGCCCCGCCGGGGCGGGCTCGGGCGTCGTCGACGCCATCAAATCCGCGGTGGGGGTGGCGCCCACCGCGGTTGTGAACAAAACGCTCAGCCACATGGACCTGGTGACGTACCTGGCCGGCGGCAGCTCGACGGGTTCGCCCGTCGGATTCGTCGCGGGCTCCGACGTGCTGTCGACGCTGAATTCCGCTGCGGCCAAGGCCATTGCGACGGCGATCGGGCAGTGGCCCGCCTCGGGCGGCAAAGCGTCGGTGCTCGTCGACCCGCTGGACGGCGCAGTCGGCGACGTGGCGCCGGGGGACACCGCCTTTCCCTGGCGCAAGCAATCCGCGCTGTTGCAGTGGTACGTCGAGCCCGCCGGCAACCAGGTGTCCGCCGCCACGCAGTGGCTGAACTCGGCACACCAAGCGGTGCAACAGTTTTCGGTCGGCGGCTACGTCAACTACCTGGAGGCCAACAGCTCGGCGTCGCGCTACTTCGGCTCGAACCTGTCGCAGCTGACGACCGTGCGGCAGAAGTACGATCCGAACCTGGTGATGTACTCGGGACTGAGCTTCTAGGACTGGCGGAATGGCGAACGAGCCGGCCGAATAGCGCCCGCGTTTGCCGCGGAGTGCGCGGCCCGCTGCAGCTGCCGGCCGGGTCCGAGAGCTCCGCGGCGCGACCGACGCGTCGATGACATCGTCGCCGAAGCCGAGTGGGTCCAAGCGGCAGGCGTCCGCTTCCGCGACGACATCATCGGCGGCCAAGGCGACCTTGGTTGCCCAGGGTTAGCCCGCGCCGCCGGGCCCGGTTGTCGCAGATGGCGACACCGTAAGAGAAGTGATAAGCGAAGGGCAGGCACGGCGGCCGGAGCTGCCCACTGATCCGTTTCGGCGAAACGCAGTACTTCACGACGACGTAAGACTTGCCTAGAATCCTTACTGTTCTGACGGCTGGAGGACCGCCGGGCTAGTGACAACCAGGGGCTGGCTAGAAGGTGGACCGACATGTCGTGTGTGATGGCAGCGCCGGAGATGATGACCTCCTGCGCGCAACGCCGCCACCCGACGGTCACGCTCACCAGGCTCTTGGGCCAGGGCGGCATGAACACCGCGATGACAAATGAATCGCGCAACATGGGATTTTGGCCACTGGCGATGCCACGGGGCGCCGCGATTGGCTTCCCGGCCAGGAAGCAATTGGCCCCCGAGCCCGTGGGTCCTACTCTGATGTACACGTCCTGGCGGCGATGGTGGAGATACGGACAGGAAGCGGCGCTGAGCCGGTGGGATATGTGATCACCGAATTCCTCCATCCGGACCCGGTTCCCCGATGCTGGCGCAATTCGCTTTCCTGCGGCACGGGCGGACACACTTCTACCCTCGGAGGCGGTGATGAGGTGATCTTCAGCGATCTGTCTGCCCAGAAGGCCACCAATGCGGCGCTGGCCAACCACGTCAGCGACGCGATCATCACCACCTCCACCGGCCCTGTCGCCTATTGGAACCCGGCCGCTGAAGCCATCTACCGCCGACCCACCGCACGGGCACTGGCACTCCCCGCCGGCGAGGCGGTCAACGGCTATGTCCTAGTCCGCACCGACCAGACCGCCCTGCGCCATACCGAACAATACTTCCAAACTGTGGTGGCCACGCTCGACTATGGAGTCGCGGTCATCGGCAGCGACGGCCGTGTCGAATCTTCCAACCCGGCGGCAAACCGAATATTTGGCACTGCGCCCGAGGTTCTCAAAAACCGGCCGGCTAACAGAGCCCTCGACTTCGCGATCTACGACACCAACGGCCACCTCATCAATGCAGACCGGCATCCGCTCACTCAGATCCGGCGGACCGGAGCCCCAATCAGTGATTACATCTTCGGCGTCGATCGGGTCGACGGAAAACGAGTATGGGTGTCCGCAAGTTATCGCCTGCTCGACCCAGATGTTCCCCAGCAGTCAGCGGTGCTCATCTCACTCACCGACATCACCGCGCAACGCACAGCCAGCCAACGGCTCGCCTACGAGGCCACCCATGACTCGCTGACCGGGCTGCCCAACCGCGCCCACGTTGTCACCCGAGTTACCGAAGCGCTCGAATCGGGCGGCCACGACGCATTGGCGGCGGTCCTGTTCATCGATCTGGACAATCTCAAGACCATCAACGATTTGCTCGGCCACGACGCGGGCGACGACGTACTAAGGAGCGCGGCGCAACGTCTCTGCCGCGCCCTCCGATCCGACGACGTGGTCGCCCGGCTCGGTGGCGATGAATTCGTCGCCCTGCTGATCAGCGAGATCGCCCGCCCCGACCTCGACGCACTCGCCGAGAGAATTCACGCGAGCCTGTCGGAACCGATCGTCATCGACGGCATCACACTCCGCATCGGAGCCAGCAGCGGAATCGTTGTGATCGAAAACAACGACTCGCGCAGCGCCGCGCAGATCCTCCGCGACGCCGACACCGCCATGTACGCGGCCAAGACCACAGGCCGGGGCAAAAGCCACTACTTCACCGAACAGCTGCGAGACCGAAAGCGACGATGCCCCACCAAGCTGACCGGGTAGGCGGTCGGCGCCCGCGGTGGCGCCGAGTGGGCTATGACCCACTCCGCCAGGGTATTACGCTCACGCAGTAGTGCGACAAGTTTTCCACGAAAACCGTTGGTATTTCAGCGGACTGGCATATCACCTGGCTTAATCCGACCAACAGGTGCTGAGCACTGTGCCAAACGGAGGCGGCTCTGTTGTGCCTTCTCGAAGTCATTCGGCGAGCAGCCCCGGATCTTGGCGGGCCGCCCTCGAAAGCCAACCGCAGCGTCCGGGCTGCGAGTAGTCTCACTGCCACAAATTGCGGCGAGACAACACGGCGCCGACGGCTGCGCTTGTTGGATCCGCAAGGAGGCCACCGTGTCGTACGTCCTGGCAACGCCCGAATCGTTGGCGACTGCCGCGAAGGATTTGGCTGGGATCGGGTCCGCGGTAAACGCGGCGAACGCGGCAGCCGCCGGCTCCACCACATCGTTGCTGGCCGCGGGCGCCGACGAGGTCTCGGCACGCATCGCGGCGTTCTTCGGTGCGTACGGCCTGCAGTACCGGGCGCTCACCGCTCAATCTGCGCAGTGGCATGAGCGGTTCGTGCTCGCCTTGGCGGCGAACGCGAACGAGTATCTGACCACCGAGATCGCCAATGCCGAAATCAATGTGCTGGACGCGGTCGACGCACCGGCCCAGATGCCGATGGGAAGCCAGCCGATTCCGGGCGCGGCGGCGGGCACCAGGATCACGGTTCCCGGCGCAGGACCGCTTTACTACCCGACATTCATCACTCAGCTGCCTGATCTGGGGCAGTACTATCTTCAGGGCGGCCTTCCGGGACCGAGCTCCATATCGATCCTGCAGGGTTACGACCTACTGAACCAATCCATCGGGCAGAACTGGTTCCCCGGCACCACTGCTCAGGTCGATAACTACCCGGCCAGCATTGGCATCATCAGCGGTAGCCTGGCTGCTCCCCGCGTGAACGCCGCCGTCGCCATGGGACAGCAAACGCTCAATAACCAGATCATGAATGCGTGGGCCAACGGTAACGGTTCACCGGTGCACATCGCCGCACTGTCGGAGGGAACGCTCGTCGTCGACCGCGAATTGGCTTACCTGGCAACCGATCCGACGGCTCCGCCGGCTGGCTCCCTGCAGTTCGCCATTTTCTCCAGCCCCGAGCTGGGCCTGGCGCACATCTACCTACCGAACGGGATGACCGTGCCTGTGATCGACTACACGGCGCACGGCCTGCCAGACACCCAGTACGACGTCAGCGTGGTGTTCGGCCAGTACGACTTCTTCGGGAATCCGCCCGACCGGCCCTGGGATCTCCCAGCATGGGTGAACTCGCTGTTCGGGGCGGCGTACTACCACGACCCGGCATCGCTGGCCTCGCAGTCGGACGCGGTGCAGGTGTCCAGTGCGACCACTTCCCTGGGCGGCACGGTCACCACGTACATGATTGCATCGCCCACTCTTCCGATGTTGTTGCCGCTCGAGCACACCGGTGTCCCGCAACCAATCGTCAACAACCTCAACTCGTTGCTGCAGCCGATCGTCAACTACGGCTATTCGTCCCTGACACCCGGTGCCGGGCCGTACTTCTCACAGGGATCACTGGTCGGCCTGCCACTTTTCGGCTCCGACCTTTTCGGGTGACGCCGCGAACTACCCGGCCAGCGCGGCGCGGATGCACACGGTGACATACGGCAGTGCCAGGCCGGCCGAATTCGCCAGTGCCGGATGGGTTGCGAGCAACTCGCGCACCTCGTCGAGCGTTCGGCTGCGGACCTCGGTCGGCGACGTAATGCAGTAGCTGCGCGAGGCCACCAGGTCGATCAGGGCTTGCGCCGTAAGGTAATTCGTCCACTCGACCTGATGGCGCTCCGGCTCGGTGAAAGACTCGGACAGCGTCACGTCGAAGCTTCCCCGGTCGCCGTCGGAGCCGATGATCTCGCCCAGCTCGCGCACCCAGCCCAGCCGTTCGTCGCGGGTGTTCCACACCAGGCCGAGCCGTCCGCCCGGCCGCAGCACGCGGGCCACCTCGGGAATCGCCCGCTCGGGGTCCACCCAGTGCCACGCCTGGGCGACCAGCACGGCGTCAACGCTGTTGTCCTCCAACGGAATCTCTTCCGCGGTCCCCAGCAGGGCACGGGTCTCCGGCAGCGAGCTGCGCAGCACTTCGAGCATGTCGGGAATCGGGTCGACGGCCACCACGTCCAGGCCGCGTTCCACCAGCCGGGTGGTCAGCTTGCCGGTGCCCGCGCCGAGGTCGAGCACGTGGCGCGCGCCGCGCGGCAACAGCCAGTCGATCGCCTCCGGCGGATAGGAGGGGCGGCCACGCTCGTAGGCAGCAGCCGCCGAACCGAACGAGAGGGAACGGTCGTGCCTGGAGCGGGTCACCGGGGACACCTAAGGCACGTGCCTTCCCCATCGGCCAAATCGAGGGTCTTGCGGATCAAGTCGCCGACGGCCTCGGATTCCACCAGGAAGCCGTCGTGCCCGCAGAGGGAGTCGACGACGTGGAGCTCGGTGCAGCCGGGCAGCAGCTCGGCCAGCTCCTCCTGCAGGCGCAGCGGGTAGAGCCGGTCGGAGGTGATGCCGCCGACCACCACGGGTACCCGGCAGCCGCTCAGGGCCTTCCGCACCCCGCCGCGCCCGCGGCCGACGTCGTGGCTGCTCAGCGCCTCGGTCAGGACGACGTAGCTCCCGGCGTCGAAGCGGGACAACAGCTTGTCGCCCTGGTGCTCGAGGTAGCTCTGCACCGCATAGCGGCCGCCGGTCGCCGGGTCCTCGTCGCCCTGGGGGTCGTTGGCGAACCGGGTGTCGAGCTCGACCTCGCCGCGGTAGGTCAAGTGCGCGAAGCGGCGGGCGATCGTCAGCCCTGCGTCGGGTCTTCGCCCGGTGTCGTGGTAGTCGCCGCCCTGCCAGTTCGGGTCGGCCTTGATCGCCGCGACCTGCGTGGCCTGGGTGCCGATCTGGTCGGCGGTGGCGCGGGCGCCGACGGCGAGCAGCAGGCCGGCCCGCGCCCGGTCGGGGTGCCCGACGATCCACTCCAAAGCCCTTGCGCCGCCCATGGATCCGCCGACCACCGCGGCCACCCGGTCGATACCCAGGGCGGCCAGCGCGGCGACGTCGGCCTGCACCTGGTCGCGCACCGAGATCAACGGAAACCTTGAGCCCCAGGGCTTTCCATCGCGGGCGAGCGAGCTCGGGCCGGTGGAGCCACGGCAGCCCCCGAGCACGTTGGTGGCCACCGCGCACCAGCGGTCGGTGTCGATCGGCGCACCCGGCCCGGCCACGCCGTCCCACCAGCCGGGGGTGGGATGCCCGGCGCCGGCGGGGCCGGTGATGTGCGAGTCGCCGGTCAGCGCGTGCAGCACCACGACCACGTTGTCACGCGTGGGGGACAGCTCGCCCCAGCGCTGGATGGCGATGCAGACATCGTCGATCACCGCACCGCTTTCGGTGGTCAGCGCGCCGATGTGGACAAACCCGACTTCACCCTCGGCGGGCAGCGTCTGGGTTCCGACGTCGAAGATCGTCATGTCAGGCTCCCTCAGAACGCCGCCACGGCCTGCGGGTCGCCGCTGGAATGACCCGCGCCGGCCGCTTCGGCCCCGAACCTGCGGGCCGCGGCGAAGCCGAGCTCCAGGTCGGCCAGAATGTCGTCGATGCCTTCGATGCCGACGGCCAGCCGCACCAGGCCGGGGCTGACACCGGTGGTCAGCTGCTCCTCGGCCGTGAGCTGGGCGTGGGTGGTCGACGCCGGGTGTATCACCAGCGAACGGACGTCCCCGATGTTGGCGACGTGACTGTGCAGCTTCAGCGCGTTCACGAACGCCTTCCCGGCCTCGACCCCGCCGGCCAGCTCGAACGCGAGCACCGCTCCGGTTCCCTTGGGCGCCAGCTTCTTTGCCCGCTCGTGCCACGGGGAGCTGGGCAGGCCCGCGTAGTTCACGGACAGCACGCCGTCGTGGCCGGCCAAGAACTCGGCGACCCGTTGGGCGTTGGCGACGTGACGTTCCATCCGCAGGCTCAGCGTTTCGATGCCCTGGGCCACCAGGAACGCGTTGAACGGCGAGGCGGCCGACCCGAGGTCGCGCAGCAGTTGCACGCGCGCCTTGAGCGCGTACGCCGGCGGCCCGAGCTCGGCGTACACCACGCCGTGGTAGCTGGGGTCGGGCGTGGTGAATCCGGGGAACCGGCCCTGCGTCCAGTCGAAGGTGCCGCCGTCGACGATGACGCCGGCGATCGCCGAGCCGTGCCCGCCCAGGTACTTGGTGGCCGAGTGCACCACGATGTCGGCGCCGTGGGAGAACGGCTGGATCAGGTAGGGCGTGGCGATGGTGTTGTCGACGATCAGCGGCACGCCGTTGGCGTGGGCGACCCCGGCGACCCCCGGGATGTCCAGCAGATCGATCTGCGGGTTGGAGATGGTCTCGCCGAAGAACGCCTTGGTGTTCGGCCGGACGGCGGCCTGCCACGAATCCAGGTCGTCGGGATCCTCGACGAAGCTGACGTCGATGCCGAGCTTGGCCAGCGAATAGTGGAACAGGTTGTAAGTGCCGCCGTACAGCCGCGGGCTGGAGACGATGTGATCCCCCGCACATGCAAGGTTCAATATGGCGAATGTCTCAGCCGCCTGCCCGGAGGACAGGAACAGCGCGGCCACGCCGCCCTCCAGCGCCGCGATGCGCTGCTCGACGACGTCGGTGGTCGGGTTGCCGATCCGGGTGTAGATGTTGCCCGGAACCTCGAGGCCGAACAGCGCCGCGGCGTGCGAGGTGTCGTCGAAGGTGTAGGACGTGGTCTGGTAGATCGGCAGGGCGCGGGCGTGGGTGGTCTGGTCCGGGTGCTGTCCGGCGTGCACCTGCTTCGTTTCGAAGGACCAATGCGCCGTCGGGTCGGCTTCGGCGCTGGTCGGGCTGTTATCAGAGCTCACTTGACTTAAGTGCTTTCTCTCGAGAAGGACAGGATTTTGGTATCGAGTGCTCGCGGCGTTCCGTGACGTCATCGACGATGACGTCACGCGGAGGCGATGGGTTTAACGCCGACACACAACGAGGCGCGAATGAGCTTGATGAATGCGCATCACGTTTCCCCTCTAGTCAGGGGTCCGGTATGGCGGACCCGCGCTTGCCGCGCAGCCTGTGGCTACTAGACCTGGTCTTTCACCCGGGGCACCCCACCGCGGTTGGAGGGTTGCCGGCCAGCAAGCCGGGGCTTAGCGCTGGCGCTCATGACCGATGTGAAGCCTATCTCAT
>NZ_DATJPU010000107.1:0-9954 GCF_035506235.1 Mycobacterium sp. | reverse complement strand
GGCTCGACGAGTGCGTCGACTGGCTGATCGAGGCGGGCTACCCGATCAAGCGGATCGATGACTTCGGGGAGTGGTTGCAGCGATTCGAGAGCGCCCTGCGTACCCTGCCCGAGCGACAGCGCCGGCACTCGGTCCTGGAGGTGTTGCAGTTCATGTTGCACGCTGTCGAGCAGCTGCAGCCCCCAGAGCCGACCCGCGGGTCCTTCGCGCCGACCGACCGATTCCGTGCTGCGGTGCGAGAGGCGAAAATCGGACCCGATCACGACATCCCGCACGTCTCGGCGCCGATAATCATCAAATACGTCACCGACTTGCAACTGCTCGGACTGCTCTAGCCTGGCTCCGTGGTCGTTAGAAGGTTGCCTGATTTTGGACATTTCGCCCAGTACCAGGTTTGAAGCCGAGGCCGGTGAGCATGAACGGGTCAAACGCGCCGGCTGCGGATTCCGAAACCCGACCAACTCCACCCGCCGGATACGCTTCCACTGCACCCGCAAACAGCGGGCCGCAACCCAGACTTCATGCTGATTGCCCGGTCAAAGTTGAAGAGCCAGTTTAAATGCCGCTTAGGCGATATCGGCGTCCACGGGACGGGCGCTTTGAGGTCTGACTTCGCGCGGCGCCGACGCCACCTGCCGCGCTATTCACCGGGGGCGGGCGGCACTTGGGGCCGTGGTTTGCTCCGGACCAGGACGCCCTACATCCGGCACTGACTTGAAGAACGACCGCGCTTCGTTTTTCCGGATAGCGATCAAATCATCGAGCAGCCTGTGCGTCTCCCTCTGGAGTCGATGCGGGTCGGACAGCTCGAACTGTAGCGCCTTCCAGTCCAGGTACCGCTTCGTGATGTCAAATTCCGTCTCGCGCAGTAATGCCCATCCCGCGTCCCAGTGGTAGAAGCCACGCAGCGCCGTGACCGTGGCAACCACGAAACCGATCACCGCTATCACAACATTCTTATGCACCAAGTCGCTGCTAGCCAGCAAGGGAAGCGCGCCGCCCAACACAATGAGCAGAACTCCGCTGAGGCGGTAGAAACGACGGTGCCACATTGCCCGAGAATCGTAGGAGGCGCGCACGCGCAGGACGTATCTCTCGGCTTGGTCGATGAACTCTTCCGAAGTTCTAGCTTTGGCGAAGTTGAACTGAGGTCCCCGAACAACGCGTTCGCGCAACTTTTTGCAAGTCCGGCGCAACGGATGCACAGTAGGATGGGGCGCTGGGGATGATATCCTCGGCGCCGGTGGGTGAGCGGGCATCTCGCCTTCGCCGATCGATCTTGGTGTGTGCGCTGTGGTTCCGGTCGTACCGCTGTAGCTTTCCCGGCTGTGACGGTGAGGGTGCTCGGCGTACACCCTAATAGCCTCACTTCTTCCAGCTAGCGGAGCTTCTCCGTTCATCCTCTCGCCAGAACCCTTTCCCCGTAAACCAGGCAGGTCTTAGACCGCTGAACCAATTTTCCTACTAAATACGTACGGTCGGGCATTGGTTATGGTCGCGAATCCGACAGCTATGCGCGACAGCCGTTTACAGCAGCGCACATTTCGTGTGCCGGGGATTTGAGCACACGAGCTGTGCGCTGAGATCATTTTCCCGTAAGCGGTGTGCGACATCTTCGTCCCTTAAGCTCTGCTATGAAGCTTAGCCCGCGTTCTCACGTGTGCTACGCGAACGTCTGCACTTTGCCTTTATATCTGCCCATCCCTGTGGCCTATAGTTCTGGGCTGCCATGGCCGACACTAGGGCCTTTCGTAACATGCCGATAGATTCCTTGGCCCGGCGAGACAGCGCGATGGTTGGGCCGCGTGTAATGCCGGGTCCCGGCTGCGTCTCAACTCGCGGCTAATCTGGGCGCCGTTGGACAGCGAGTCAGTAATGTTTTGGTTTGGGCCTCCCGTGGCCGTCCGAGTCGGCAGCGCCCTGCTGGAGTTGATCGGAAATCCCGCTAATCTGTTGACTGCGTTGGGCTCGCGTCCCTCATCGTTTTCTTCTAACTGCACATGCGACCAAGGGTTTCAGGACTTGACCTACACACGCGGCCTGCCATGACGGATTGCCGCCTTCGGACGTCACTCCGGTACCACGGCTATTTTAATTCCGGCATCCGGTGACTTAATCGGATGCTATGTCGGGACCTATGTCCCTACCGCCGGGCGCCCGATGCGATGTCGAATGGAAAATGACATGAATAGGTTGTGTTGGAGGTAACGGAAAGTGCTTACCGAAAACGGCTGGCCTCAGTGCGGTAGCGGCGACTGCGAACACTTATTGGTGCCTGGCACCAGTGATGTGCGCATCGAGTTGCACGCCGGCGCTGTCGCCACCGTACTCACGGCATGGGCGTCCTGGTTTCACCGCACCGTCCGACCAATCGACGTGTACAAGCCGCGGGACTATTGGGGCTGGGCGTCACCGGAAGACGAAGCCCAACAAGGTGTTCCCGACTCGAACCATTGCTCGGGCACGGCTGCGGATCTGTGCGCGACGGCCTTCCCGTGGCACAAGCTGTGCATGCCCCCAGACCAGGTGGGCCGGGTTCGTCACGGGTTGAAGCTATTCGAGAACACGGTTTACTGGGGTCGCGACTGGGGCGGTGAGGGGCAATGCGACGAGATGCACTTTCAGGTCGGGTACAACATGTACGGCAACCCGGCGTTCGCCGACTTCGCCCGGCGCTTGCGCAGCGGATACCTGAACATCTACGGACCCGAAGACCCCACAGCATTTCCTTTGCCGGTCGGCTACTACTACGGTCCGCTCGATGGCCCCGACCACTGCATTTCGTGTGAATATGACAGTGACCTGCCGGCCTGGAAGGATGGGTTGGGCCGCTGGCAGGCCGTGCTAGGGCTGCCGATCACCAAGAAGTGGAATGACGGCATGACGCCCAAAGCCGCCACCACCTTGCAGCTGCAGAAGGGCTGGCCGAGCACCGACGGCATCTACGGCACCGTGCACCAGAGCGAATGGGACGCGGTCATGAAAGAGGGCTGGCGGCTACCCCCGAACTGGGACAGCGGCACAGTCAAACCGCCCCTGCCACAGGAGTCGAACGACTTCCCGCTGCCAGCCGGTTACTACTACGGCCCGATCGATGGCCCGGATGAGAGTATTTCTTGTGAGTACGCAGGTGATCTGCCGGTCTGGAAGGATGGGTTGGGTCGCTGGCAGGCCGCGCTGGGGCTGACGGTCACCAAGAAGTGGAATGACGGCGTGACGCCCAAAGCCGCCACCGCCTTGCAGCTGCAGAAGGGCTGGCCGACCACTGACGGCATCTACGGCACTGTGCACCAGGGCGAATGGGATGCGGTCATGAAAGAGGGCTGGCGCCTACCTCCGGGCTGGGACCGCGCCCCGGTCCAATCGCCGCCGTCGTCGCGATCCAAAAAGTTTCCGCTGCCACCCGGTTACTACTACGGCCCGATCGACGGCCCCCAGGAGTCGATTTCATGCGAGTACGAAAGTGATCTGCAGGCCTGGAAGGATGGGTTGGGCCGCTGGCAGGCCGCACTGGGACTGACGGTCACCAAGAAGTGGAACGACGGCGTGACGCCCAAAGCCGCCACCACCTTGCAGCTGCAGAAGGGCTGGCCGACAACCAATGGCATCTACGGGACCGTGCACCAGGGCGAATGGGACGCGGTGATGAAGGAAGGCTGGCGGTTGCCCGCCGGCTGGGACCCCAGCACAGTCCAACCGCCGGCGCCGCCGATATCGTCGGCAGCGGCGATCCCGGTTAGCGAAGTCCGTTACGAGCGCGAAGGTTTCGCCGAAGGGTGCGACGCTTTCCGCGGGTACGTCAACAAAACCCTTGACTTGATGGGCATTACGGACCCATCGGCGCGCGACAACTGGATGCGTGGGCTGCTCACAGCTGCCCAGCGGGAATCCTCCTACCGTCCCTCGGCGATCAACACAGTGGACTCGAATTCGGTGCAGGGTCCTATGGCGGCCGATGGGTGGCGGTCCGGGTGCTCTCGAGGGCTGATGCAGTGCATCTCCTCGACGTTTGCCGGGTTCCACCAGCCGGGCACGAGTACGAACATCTACGACCCTGTCGCCAACGTCGCCGCCGCGATGAATTACGTCATGGGGCCGCGGTACGATGTATCCCGCGACGGCTCGAACCTGGCCGCAAACGTTCAGCAGTTCGATCCCAACCGGCCGCCGAAAGGATACTAAGCCAACAGGCATCGGCATCGCGGCCGCCCCAAGCTTTATTTCCCCAGAACGGGTCGGGATCAACACTGCCGAAGCCCACCGCGAATACCCACAGACCATGGTCAACACCGGCAACGCCGTCGCAGTGCGCACCCGGCCGAAGCCCACCTGGACCCACCACATTGGGAAACCAGAAATCGCACTGGGCGATCTCGCCAGCCGGATAGGTCATGCGCTACGCCGGTCTAGCGGCAGATACAACGGACGTAATTCACGCACTCGACCCCTTCGGCGCCCACCGTGCCGCACTCCCCTTTCGACGAGCTGGCCGGTAATTGTCTGCGCTGCAATCCGATTCCAACCAGGTCGTCGGCATCCGGTTGCAGTCCGCAGTGCGGCCCCCAGCCCGAAAGTCGTTACCGGAAACGCTTGATGTAGTCCGCCTCGTCCCAGGTGGCCAGAAACTGCTCGGCCGCCGCATAGCCTTTGGCATAGAGCGCCTGGGTCTGCGCAGCGGAGATGCCGAAATCCAAGACCCCGACGTCGGTAGAATCCACCCGGATGGTGCGGGCATTGACCCACGGCTCGTTGAGGTAGGCCTGGTCGCGGCCCACCAACACGGTGGTGATGACGTCTTCGAGCAGATGCGTTCCGCCCAGCAGCCGTAGCGGAGCTAGCGCGGGAACCAGCTTGTCGTTGCCTTCGGGCAGGTTGGGCAGCACGGTCACCCCCAACGTCGCCCACCGCGGCCGCTTGCCGTCGAGGCGATCCAAGGAGTCGATCGGATAGTTCGACAGCAGCCCCCCGTCGACCAGCGTGGACGTCAGGCCACTAGCGGCCGTCAGGGTGACCGGACGGAAGAAGAACGGGATCGACATCGACGCGCGCACCGCGTCGGCCACCGGCTGCTCGTCGGGGTCGCGCCCGTACACCCGGCGGTAGTCCCACGGCAGCCGCACCAGCTGGCCGGTCGTCACATCGGCGGCGGTGACCACCAGCCGGTAGCGGCGTTCCTCGGGCAGCTGGTCGTCGTCGAGGCGTAGATCACCGAATGTGCGCATGCCCAGCGTCTTTAGCTGACCGGCGATGAAGTCGTGGGCGTAGTCACCCCGGTACAGGCCGCTGCCCTGCAGGATTCCCCAGGAGGGACCCAGCACTGGAACGCTCTCAATGGGTCCGGGGTCCAGGAATTTGCGATAGTTCAATCCCAGCGCGAGGTCTTTCACGTCGGCGCCGGTGAGCTGACCGCTTCTGGCTGCGGCCGCCACGATGGCGCCGACCACCGAACCCGCCGAGCTGCCGGCGACGCGGTACGGGCGGTAGCCGGCGTCCATGAGTTTGACAACCGCGCCGACCAGGCCGATGCCCTTGACGCCACCGCCGGCCAACACCAGGTCGATCGGTTTGCCGCCCGCCGCTGCCGTCATGGACTTCTCCCCTTGCACTCCGGCGCCACGACACCGAGCCGGGCGCCACGCCGACTTCTATACGGTATAGCGCACCTTGGCTTGCCGGGAGTTGCGGCGCAGTACGCCACACGAGTGTCAGCCAACTGAACGAAGCGGTTGCTACCTTCGCGCAGACTGTGCACCTGCGCAACCACAAACCGGAATCGGAGCGTTACAACGTGTTGCGCGACGGCTCAAACCTGGCCGCGGCAGTCCCGAGTTCAACCCCACTTTCCGCGGGGACTACTGACGTGCAGGCCCGGGTGGGCGCGCTGCTGGCGACGACCGGATGCGTTTGCGGTTCGACCAGGAGGTCGAGCTGTTCGCGATGATGGCTTGGTAATAATTGGTACTAGTGTGACGGATGAGGCTTTTACACGAGTCTTTAACCATTCCTCAGCATTTGACCCGGCGTGTTATCCACAACTTTGTCGGTGCCTAACGCGAAACTGATACGCGGCCCGATCGAACAAACAGTCGAGCCCGACGGCGCACACGCCGTCGCCGCCATGAAGATGAAAGTTCAAGTACCAGTGTTCCCTGCAACAGTATTGAAGGTGTTGATCGCCACGCCGGGCGACACCGCCGAAGAAGTCGAGGCGATCATGAAGAGCCTCCACAGCTGGAATAGCCGCCGCGCCGAGGCCGAGGGCGTCGTCCTTCTCCCCCGGCACTGGAAGTCGGACGCGGTGCCACTGATGAGTTCGAATGGTCCGCAGAGCGTCATCGACTCGTAGCTCGTGGATGACGCCGACATCGTGATCGCCGTGTTCGACAGCCGCCTCGGAACGGCCACCCCCGACGCAGTGTCGGGTACCGCGCACGAGATTGAACGCACCGCCGAGGCGGGCAAGCCCGTGCACGTCTGCTTCTCCGACGAGCCGGTCAGCCGGAACGCCGACCCGGCAGAACTCCAGCGGTTGAACACTTTCCGCGCCGAGATGGAAGCGAACAACCTGCTGGGTGTCTACGCTGATCCGACCGACCTCGGACATCAGGTGCGCGAGGCCATCGAACACGACGTCGTCAAGTTGGACATCGGCGTAGTTCGGCTGCCGACCGCGTCGCCGCCAGAACATGCGATGCCGCGCCTTACATACGACGAATTCAACAAGCGGCTGGTGGTGGATAACATCAGCAAGACGGTCCGCGCCGATCAGCTCACCCTCGACATTCCAGAAGGCGCATACATCGTCGATTACGACGACGAGTCGATCGACCTGCTCCCGTTGGGTAAGGCCCACTGGCCTGTCACTCTGTTTATGCAATCGCCCCGGCAGATGAAGGTGACCGTGCGGTGGATCGAGAACGGTGAGCCGCACGAGGAACCGCAGACGGTTTACTTCTACTAGCTGGCTGTAGGTCGTGTCAACCTTGAGGTTGGGTGTTGTGGGGCGACATCCGTGGGTGCGGGTGTTGCGGATTGGTTTCGTGTCGGGTGGCGAGGTGATGGGTGCCTGGCGCCCACGCTGACATATGCGACCTCGGGATTTGGGTCATCTGGCGTCGTTCGGGCTGCCGTGGAGGCGAAGGGCCGGGTGCCAAGCTAGACGCGGCGTAACCCGTGTGGGTCCGCCATAGCCGTTCCGGCATCTGATCCGGCCCTTCGTCCCGTCTTCTCAGCCTGGCACTGGCGAGCAGAGTTGTGAAGGGACCTGGTGGTTTCCTTTCGCAGGGGTGGGAAGGGTTTAGCCCCAACGAGTCGGGTCGTAGCTCGCGTGGTCGCGAACGAATGCGTAGGCGATACGGGTAGCACGGTGAGCCAGCGCGCAGGCAATGATCCCGCCGCGTTTGCCGCGTGCCTTGAGACCCAATGCGTAGGCCTTGGCGGTGGGTTCGGTAAGCCATAAGCCGATGCCGAGATCGATCAAGGCTCGACGTAGCGCCACGCTGCCCTCACGGCTGATCCTGCCGTCACGACGCTTACCGGCTGACTCATATTGCATCGGCGAGAGCCCCGATGCCCGGTAGATCTGCCGAGGGCCGGGCCATCTGCACGGATCACCCAGCGCTGCAGCGTAATTCGATACCCGAACCGACGGCCCAACCCGGCACCGAGGTCAGGGTGGCAAACGGGCTCAGTGGCAGCAGTGCGGCCAGTTCAGTCTCAGCGGCCTCGACGTGGGCGTCCAGGTATGCCAGCAGTGTTAGGTCAGTGGCCAACACCTCACGCGCCACGGCCGCGTCATGGGTGGGCAGGGCGTCTGCGGCCGCGGCCACCAAACGTTGGGCCAGCGGGCGGCGCAGTTGCACCTCACGGGCCGCGGCGAAGCGGATCAACCGATTCGTCCCCAGGGCGCGCAGCCGGGCCGGATCGGCGAACTCAGCGGCGACCAGTCTCCCGATCTTGGTGCCCAACACGTCGGGCAGCGTCAACGTCAATCCCGGGAAGGCCCGGTCGAGTTGACCGAGAAGCTGATTCTTCGTCGCGGTCCGGGTGGCGACCCGACGCGAACGATGATGAGCCCACGCAGTCAATTCACCGATGCACGCCTCACGCGCTGTGACCGCTTGTCCTCGTCCTGCCAATGCCAGTTCGGTGATGGCTTCCAGATCGATGGCATCGGTCTTGACCCGCCGGCGGCCTGCTACCCGACGCTGCTCAGCGACGTGAGCAGGGCTGAACTCCAACACCTCCCAGCCGGCTGGCCACCTATAGTCAACCACTGGGCGGTGGTAGTGACCGGCCGCTTCAACACCTACCTTCACCTGCGTCGACGGCTTCACCATGGCCATCACCTGGTGCACCGTCGAGGACAAACCTGCATACGTCATCGCGAACTCGACCGGACCCAACAACCGCTGACGGGCACCGTCAGTCACCGAAAACATCGCCGAGGCCTTGCCGACATCAACGGCAACAACGATCGTGGACGACGCGGCAGGAGCAACTTGCACAGACACGACAACACCTCCGGGGCGTGCCAGAAGAACCAGAGCGCGTCAACGCTCGGATCCTCGAAAGGGACACTGACAATCCCTTCCTGACACCCCCGGAGGCGTTTTGTGAAGGACTAACTCAACTCATATCAGCCGTTCAGCGCGACCGTCGTCGTAGCGGCACGACATTCGTAGCCGCCTCAGCTGCACGTTCGGGCGCCGGTGGCTCGGGCAGGTTGTTCGCCGCGCCGCCGTCCTCTTCCGGTATGTGGTCGCCGTAAACGTCCAAGGTGACGCCGCCGCTGGCATCCTCACGCCCGAGCAGGTCGGCGAACTGATCGTTCGCCCGATCACCCAGCAATCCGTCGCGATGCAAGCGTGCACGGTGGTGCGCTCCGCGTCGCATGTCTACCTCTTCCCGATTGTGGACGAGGACGCCGCGAGCCAGTGGGTGCCCGAAGCGCAAGAGATCACCCTGTCCGACCCGACCGTCACCGAGCTTCAGGTCACGCCGCTGAAAGTTGCTGCCCTGGTGCGGGTTTCGACTGAACTGGCCGAGGACTCCTCGCCGGAAGCGACGACCGTCGTCCAAGAGTCGCTGGCCCGCTCCATCGCCCGCTCGATTGATAAGGCGTTCTTCGCTGCCTCCACAGAGAACGGACCCGATGGCTTGCTGAGCGTGCCGGGCGTCCAGGTCATCGACGCCGGAAGCGCATTCAGCAACTTCGACTGGGCGGTGGACGCGAAAACCGCCCTCCGCAAGGCCGGTGCCGAGCCGTCATCGTTCGTCGCCAGCGCGGAAACGGTGGGTACGTTGTCCTCGATCAAGATCTTCACCGGCTCCGACCTGAGCAGCAACGAACCCTTGCTGGCGGCGACGGACGGCGATGTCACCCAAGCCACCCCGGAGAACGTGCTGGGCGTGCCGCTGATCGCGGTCGCGGACGGCACCGCACTTGCCGACAACCTCATTTGGGGCATCGACAGGCACTGTCACGTTAAGTGCGTGTCGGTGATCTGGGAGGATCGATCGGGTGAGCAGCCCCGCAACGGCGTCGTATAAGCGCCACCGCCACCCGATGGAGATCATCAACCATTGCGTGTGGCTGTACTTTCGGTGCCCGCTGAGCTTTCGTGAGGTTGAGGAGCTGATGCTGGCCCGTGGTGTCCAGGTGAGCTATGAGACGATCCGACGCTGGGGTGCCAAGTTCGGCGCAGGCCTACGCCAACCAGCTGCGCCGGCGCCGCCCCCGACCCGGCGACAAGTGGCACCTTGATGAGGTGTTCATAAAGATCAACGGCAAGCGGTGCTATTTGTGGCGTGCGGTCGACCAGCACGGCAACGTGCTCGACGTGTTGGTGCAGTCGCGGCGAAACGCCAAAGCAGCCAGGCGGTTCTTCCGTAAACTGCTCAAGGGCCTGCGGTACGCGCCGCGTGTGCTGGTGACCGACAAGCTTGCCAGCT
>NZ_DATJPU010000106.1:0-8648 GCF_035506235.1 Mycobacterium sp. | reverse complement strand
GTAGCAACCTCAGGGCACTAAATCATCAAAACAGCCAAACTTGGCCGACGTAGCGTACACCCCACTCCCTCGAGCAGTCCGGGAAACGCTTCGCCCCATTAGGCGTGTGCGAGGGCAGCCGGGCGGGGATCGAGGAGAGCTTCCAGCCAGCCGACCGTCCGCACGATACCTTCGGTTAGGTCGGTCTCGGGTTTCCAGCCCAACACCCGGCTCGCCAGGGTCGAGTCCAGCGCGCTCGCAGGAACCTCGCCGGTGCGGGCATCGGCGTAATCGGGCGGACGCGAGACTCCCACCGCCGCGGCGATCAACTGGTGCAGTTCCATGACCGACGTCTGTATCCCGGTACCGATATTGAAGGTGCCGGTCGTTGTGATCGGCGCATCCGCGGCGCAGAGGAAGGCGGTCACTACGTCATCGACGTAAACGTAGTCGCGGGTGGCGGTCCCGTCGCCATAGATGGTCGTGGGACGATCGGAAATCATCGCACTGCCAAACACTGTGACCACGCCGGCTTCCCCATTTGGATCTTGACGCGGCCCGTAGACGTTGGCCAGCGCCAGACAGATGGGCGCTAGTCCGTACATGCTGGCGTAGGCGTGTACGTACAGCTCGCCGGCGACCTTGGCCGCCGCATGT
This sequence comes from Mycobacterium sp., assembly GCF_035506235.1. Taxonomy (GTDB): domain Bacteria; phylum Actinomycetota; class Actinomycetes; order Mycobacteriales; family Mycobacteriaceae; genus Mycobacterium. Next base: position 8,012 of record NZ_DATJPU010000106.1, on the reverse strand, counting down.
GGAGACCGCGGGTCCACGGCGGTGTCCTCGGTGGCGGGCAAAGCGGCCGGTGCACCGTAGCGGGAGCCACCCGAGGCAGCGTACACGATTCGCGGGACTCCGGCCCGGCGGCTCGCTTCCAGCAGGTTGATGGTCCCCAGCACGTTGTTGCGGGCGTCATGCCGTGGATCGGCAACGGACCTGCGCACGGCGACCTGTCCAGCCAAATGGAACACCACATCCGGATTAGAGTTTGCGACGATGTCGGACAAGCCGGGGCGCTGAACGTCGAAAGCGACGAAGGTGAACCGGCCGGGCCCCTTGTGTCGGTGAGCCGAACCGAGGTTGGCGGCGGGATAGCCGGCGCTCAGATTGTCGACTCCTGTCACCTGGTGGCCTTCCTCCAGCAGACGGTCGACCAGGGTGGAACCAATGAATCCGGCGGCACCGGTGACAAGGGCACGCATCACTAGCCTTCTCCCGTTCGGCGGTGAATTGTTTTCGGGCGCAAAGAGTTTGAAGGGGAATCAGCAATGACGTCCGGAGAAGCGCCGACGCGAGATCCCAGTGCAAGGGCTGCGGCGCTACAAGCGGCCGTACGGTAACCCTGAGTCAACTGTGGCGTGGCTTTTCGGTCGGTCGCCTCGCGGATGTAATTGCCGATCTGGCGCAACGAGCGGTTGGCCTCCGGCACCATCGGCGCAGCGATCTGGAAAACGTGCATCTGTCCCGGCCACACTCGCAGCTCCACCGCTACCCCAGCCGCAGCCAACCTGCTCGCGGCCAGCCGAGCATCGTGTAGCAGCACCTCCGAACCGGATACATGAATCAACGTGGGGGGCAGACCGGCTTCGATGTGGTCGAGCGGTTCGTAAATCTCCTCGGGGTGCCCCTCCATGGTGCGACGCTGGGACGCCTTGGCAGCCAGCTCGGCGAACGCGCGTATCGCCTTCGCGCAGAACATCGCATCGCTTCGGATGTTGGGGTGCGCCTGCTTGGGGGTCCGGGATATCTGCATCAGCGGTGACATGCAGACGATGGCCGCGAGGTCCTCGCCTTCCCCCCACAGGCGTTGGGCCAACGCGAGCGACAAGTAGCCTCCCGCGGAGTCGCCGGCCAAAACGATCTGCTCTGGCCGGTAACCTGCGCCACGCAGCCACCCATAGCCGTCGTAACAATCATCGATCGCCTGACCGATCGAATGCCTGGGCATCATCCGATAGTTCATCACTAGCACCGGCGTATCGGCGTACGCGGACAATGTGGTGACGAGCCGGTCATGGGTGTTAGCGCCACAGGTCAGAAAGCCACCACCGTGCATGTACAACACGACGCCGCGGGTGCCATCGGCAGGCAATACGCCGCCTGCACGGACCAATCGGCCGGTGCAATGCGGCAACCGAATCGTGGCGCGTACGCTGCCCGGCGCAGGCGTCACAGCTCGGGCAGCAAAGTCGACGAGGCCCCATGGCCACGGCGCGTTCGCTAAGTGGCTGCCCATTGCCAGGGCGGGCCGGATGGTGACACGAGCCCCGAGCCAGGCAAGCCGGCCGGCAACGCTCGGCTCATCCTCGACGACCTCCCGAAGCATCCCGGAGTCCCGCCCGTCGAACGCCAAAGTTTGCCGTTGAGCGGCGGCTGCCTTGCCATTGTCGAACCTGATAGGCCGACCATGTGCTGCGAGCGTTCGTCCTTCGTTTTTCATGGTCAGCCATCGACGTGATTGCCCAAATTCGCGCCGCGGCTCCCGTGAGCCCGCACGTTGGAAATATCGAACCCGTGCCGTGCGGCGACGGCCTCAAGCACCGGCGCCACGTTGGTGGCCCACCAAAGGTGCTGGTTAGGGTGTGTGGCGCGCCTGCGCCAGAGGTCGACAGCACGGTGCAGCCAAGTCAGCAGGATGGCGACGCGCTCATCGACGTGTGCGTCGCCGCGCTCCTGGTCGCCGATTTCGGCGTCCGATTGATCTTTTGCGGCACGTATCGCATCGCGCTCACAGTCTGAGAGGCCGCCCACCCGTAGCCGCTCAGCGACGATGGCGCCCAGGTCAGCCTGCTCTACGAGGCAGCTTGCAGACAGGACCATCAGGTACTCGTCAATCAGCGCCGGCCGGCCTGGACGGCCCCCGCTCCAGTCCACGATGCCGGTAACCGGTCCCTCCGGGCCGGCCACCCGGACATTGCCCGGAGTGAAGTCGCCGTGAGTCCAGCTCACCGGTAGACGTCGGCCGAAAAGTGCCCGGCGCAGTATCACGCCAACCCGGTCGATTTCCGGAACAAGACGGGGATCGAGCCGCTGGCACATGTAGGACAAGTCCGCCAATGGTTCCAGGACCCACCGCCGCAGATAGCAAATATTGTCCACGCCGACGAACGTGGCGGTCCGCCGGTGCAGCGGCGCAATGGCACTCAAAGCCGCAGGGGTGAGCTGCTGGGCACAGTCCGGGCGACGCCCCAGCACTTCGGCCAGGTCAACGCCCGGGCGGTAGGACTCCATGGACATGGTGGCGTCGCCGCGCTCGTTGAAGGCCAGAATCCGTGGCAGCAATTCGCGCCATTTTTCGTCGAGTCCGTGGTGAATGGCCAGTTCGGCGAGCACACGCCGTTGCATGCGCAGTTCTGCGCCACGTAGCGGGCCACGAGCCATCTTCAAAACCGCAGCGGGCGGTCCTTGTTCGGAGCGCAGCAAAACTACGGCGGTGTCGCTGACGAGTTCGGCCAGCGGCGTACTTAGTTCGATATCGATGAGACCAAGCGGGAGGTCGTTGACGTCGTGCTGCCGGCCTGACCACAGCGGCGCGGTGGATCTGATTCGCCGTGTGCTCATGGTTCGCCGACCAACAGTTCAGCACGCCTAAGGTCCATGTCGCTCCTACCAGCCGGCGGGAAGGCGGGCCGCGGTTAGGGCGGCAGCGCCTCGTGCGATCATACCGATGATACACTAGTAGAGCAGTTTACATACTAATCGGAATCATAACAAACAAATTACAAGCCTTACAGTCCGTTAACGGCCGCGCAAGTGAAGCATCCATTCACTCAAGATCTCATTGACTAACAGGCCGCCGGACCGGCAGAGGACTGCGACCGTAACCGCGCGCGGGGTTGTAGCGCCGCATCCGGTCGGGCGTCTCTGCGCCTTCGATCCGTACCGTCAGCCGGCCGGGGAGCTCCAGTCATCCGTCCAACACCACGTAGTCGATAGGTTTGAACGTGCCGTTGTTCGATTTCTCAGCCGAACACGCGGTCAATGCGACAAACATGTCCATTTCGGCTTGCAGATCAAGGTGATCTCCTGCTTTTGATGACGGCACACCGACGGTGATGGCGCCGCCGCGATCCACGGCGACATTCATGAAGATATTGAACGTAGTGCCGATCCGGCGTCCGTCGACGCCGAACGGCTCGAGCGCGAGCTTCAGGTTTTCCCAGCAGCTCGGGTGATAGCCCTCGTGCCGGTACAAGATCTCGAACATCTCCTGACTGCACGGGGTGAGCAAGAAGTCGTGGCGCCCGGCGGTGTCCTCTCCAATTGTGAACATAGGCCGGCTGTCGTCGGAGTACAGCACGTCGCCGGTGCTCAGGTAAATCTTGCCGGCGTAGTCGATCGATCGTCCAGATGACAGGCAGGCCGACGCGCCGCCGGCAGCGAACGCGAATAGGTCAGCAACCTGCTCACCGTCCGGGTCGATGACACGCAGGGTTTGACCGCGCGCGAGAGTGAATCCGTGGCCGGTTTGCGGCGGGATGCGAATGATTGTGCCGTCGCTCACTCGGCTGCCTTTTCACTTGAGGGCGCGAACGGGCAGCGCCAGTCGTCTTCCACGGCGCGGCCAGAATACTGCCGGGCCTCCGAGCTCGAGCCGAAATTCGTTAACACCGGGTTGATCGAGCCCGAAAACGCCACGTCGCGAGCGCGGATCATGTCTCTGAACATCTCGAATTTTCCGCGCTCCCGCATTCGCTCGAATTGCTCGTGCAGATTGAAAACGAGTGTGGCGTAAGGGAACTGGCGGGCTTTGCGCGACGCGAGGTGGTGCATGCCGACGACGAAGTATGCGCGTGCGCCAATGCTGAACGAGAACCGTTCATTTTCCGGGTCACAACTGACCTCAGGGTCCCATGGAAAGTATTTGCCGTCGATATCGTGCATCGTCTGCAATTGCACCCACATCAGGCGTTCGAACTCCACCTCCGACATCGCCTTCGGCCGGCTGAAGACGGCGATAAAGGTCACGAAGACCGTCTCAAGCGAGCCCATTTCGTAAGCGAACTCGTAGAGGTCGTGGCAGAGGGCACGCGCGACAGTGCCGGCGCCAAGCTCGGGGTATAGACCGAAGCGGTAGAGGCGGCGGTTGAACGCCGACCGCGCGCCGACACACGGGTAGCCCTCGCCCAGGACCCATTCGCGCAGATGATCGTGCACAGCGACTTCGGCTGGGTTCGGTGGCCGCGGCGGTTCCAGGATGCACTCGAGCGCGCCATTCCGTGACCCTAAGTAGCTCGAGCCCGCGGTGGCAACCGGATCGGCGGCCAGTGGGTTCCACCCCCTGTGCCGTCCCAGATCCACGTTCGGTTCCGCGATGGTCGGCATTACCGGGTCTTCCTCGCGCGCGCGGCCCATCGCACGTCATCACTCAGCCACCGTGCGTCCAGCTCACCGGCGATCCCACCCAGACAAGGGCCCGCCGCCGCACCCTTCCGAGCCTGATCACCGCGGGAACCCGGCGACGGTCTAGCCGCCTGCACATGTCCGGCAGGTCCGCCAGCGGTTCGACGACCCACTGCCCCAACAAGCAGCGCGCCAGCACCTTCGCCAAGCCCATTCCCGACCGAAAGGACTCCAAAGCCATGGTCCTGTCGGTGCGCTTGTCGAAGGCCTGGATCCGCGGCCGCAGTCGGCGCCATTCTGCGTCGAGTTCCTGGTGAATGGCCAGTTCGGCGAGCGCGCACCGCTGCGTGCGCAATTCCGCGGCTCCCAGGGGGCCGCGGGCGGCCTTCAAAACGGCCGCGGGCGGTCGCTGCTCGAGACGCAGCAAAAAAAGTCGTCAGACCCGTGAGGTCGTCGCGGAGAAATTCGTCACTCATGGGCGCGTGACCGTGACGATGACCAGGGCGAGCCGCTCGACCTCGTCGTAGACGGCATTCGCCAGTTCCTCACCATACTCGTCCGGGTCGAACTCGCGATAGGTCAGGTCCAGGCCGGCGCGGCTGCACAGCTCGGCCACGGTGTCGCGGAAGGGATCCTCCCCCTCTACGATCGCCGCGCCGCTGAACAGGACGAGGGTGCCGCCGAGGGCGAGGCGTTCGACCGCCTGCTCCGCCACGGCCAGCGACAGGCCGGCTCCGAGCGGGCCGCCGCCGTGCCGGTAGGCGCGTTCTGCGGTATCGATCATGAAGGGCGGGTTCGACACGATGAGGTCGAACGGGCCCTCGACGTCGCGGAGCATGTCGCTGTGGCGCACATCTACCCCCTCCGTCCCGGCGAGCCGGGAGTTGACGCGCGCCGCGCGCATGGCAGCAGGGTTGATGTCGACGAGCACGACCTCGGCGCCGGGTGCGCGCTTTGCGACGCAGATTCCGGCCGCCCCCGAGCCGCAGCCGATATCGACCGCACGGCGCACCGGCCGCATCCGGCCGTCGAGATGCGCGATCACTGCGGAGACGAACCGCATCGTGTCTGGCCCGAAGAACACCGCGTCGGCGGCGCTCGGCGGGTAGGAGGAGTGGGCGAACAGTTCGCCGTCAAGGCTCGAGAACCTGATCGTGGGCCGCAGCAGGGGGCCATCCTCGGCGACGGCGCCGGCCTCCCACATTAGCCGCAGGATCGGCCTGGGGAGGAGGTCGGCCCGGAACGGCCGGCTCCAGCCGAACACGTCGCGCAGGCTCTTCGCCTCGGCATTCCACGGCCGGGCGTTGACGTGGGCATGGGTGGCGGGTGTGACCGTAGTGAAGCTGTAACCGGTGTCGCGCACGGCGCGTGCCAGGGCCAGCACGGCGTCCTCGTTGTGGGGAAACGGATCGGATCGCGGGACGGTCGTTTCCCTGACGAGTTCTGTCGGCAACAGGCTTACTTCGATGTCCATGAGACTGATCGGAAGATCTTTGGGGTCGATCAGCCTCGCCGACGAGGAGGGCGCTGTCGATCGATTCTGCCTTGTGCTCATTGTTCGCCGACCAGCGCCGACGCAGTACGCCTAAGGTCCATGTCGCTCCTACCAGGCCGGCGCGGGCCGCGGCTAGGGCGGCAGCGCCAGAGTTGCATCATACCGATAATACACTGATAACGTGTTTTACATACTAATCGATAGATTTGAACCCGTATAGCCGGGCTTCTAGTCTCGTAGCAGCTATAAAGCCGGCCATACCCTCAAGAATCACGAGAAGGCAAGGCCCGGCTATCCGGCAAACAGTTGCGACCCGCCCCGGCGCAGCGACTCAGCAGGTGGTCGGCATGCAAACCTCAAGGGTGCGGGGAGCGCGTCCCAAAGCAGGCGTCTGAGAAGATCTGCACGTCGGCACTTTGAGAAAGGCTTCGGGCTACTGCGGTTCGCACGGAGTCGACATATCGCGTCGGTCATCGAGTCCTGTGCTCTCGTGCGGAAGTACATCAACGCTGGCGCTGACGGACTGATCCGGGCGAGCCACCAAGGCGAGGCTGCCGAGGCTCATGAATACCCCAGCCAGAAGCGCTCCCCCGATGACGTCGCTGAGCCAATGGGCTCCAAGACCCAAGCGGCTCAAGGCAACAACCACCACGCCGGCAATCACCGAGGCCGTCGCCAGGGCCTGCACTATACGGCCCCGTCCGACCACGATGCAGGCAGCGATGATTCCGAGCAGCGCGCCGATCCCGGCCACGTGCCCGGACGGAAACGGATGATGTGCGGTACTGAATCGCGGTAATGCCCGGATTTCCGCTTCGGTCAATGGGCGGTAAATGACCGCCCTGATCGCGGTGTTGGCGAGCACAGCCCCCGCGACCGTGCCAACCACAACGACGCCCGGCCTTACTGAACTAGCACGCCAGGCCAGCACTGCTCCGCCGATTACTGCGGCCGCTGCAACCGTGAGGGGGTTGCCGAGCCGCGCGGTTATCAACAACGCTTCGTGAAGGCCCTGAGATCGGTGGACGCTGTCTCCGATCCAAGACGCGGTCGGAGCGTCGAACGCCGTTACCCATCCGTGGACGTGCACGCCGACCGCCAGCCAGGTCAAGACCAACACGAGCCCGAGCGGAACTAATGCCATGGGCATCCGCCAGCGACGAAACAGCGCATCAATAGCCAACAACAACTCCGATTCCCCAGAACCCGACGGCCCCGAGGTAAATAAGTCTGCGGCCAGCCGCCGAGCACTAGCCTACGTGGTTTTCGGTGGAGCTAAGGATATGAGTGTTCACGACATAGGTGACAGATGAGTTGCGCCATGGGTTACGGCCGCGAAGGCGCTCCGGTGAGTCGCTCCGTATCTTGCTCCAAGCGGGACGACTGCTCGAGGTGGCCTGCGGCCTAGGCAATTTCACCGGATCGTTGGCAGAACGACTACCGGATAGAGGCCTCGCCGCCGGTTCGACATCTCCGAGCCATGCTGACGCGCGCGGTACTGGACCACAACGTGCTCCCTGTTATGGCCGCGGCGACGCTCGCCTGCTGTCGTTCGCCGACGCGTCATCCGACGCGGTTCGCTGCTTGGGCCGCTTTACCTCATGTCCGAGCCGTTCCGCATGGCACGCGAAATGGTGCGGATGCTCAAGCCCGGGGCCGCATCGCGGTCCTCACCAGTTACACCCCGGACGCCTCCCATCCTGCATGCGATGACCGTGCGTCGTCAGGCTCACCATGTTCGACCGCACCTTCGGCAGGTAGTACTCAACGTTCATCCATCGACCCCAGGATGTTGGGGGGCACTCAGGTTGAGCACCAAAGGGTAGAGATCCGGCACTGACCGTGAGCAGCTTGTTGGCTGGTCATGCCGGGGTTTGGTGTTCGCGGTGCCGGGGCGGCACGGTGATCACGTCGTTGTAGGTCGACGGCC
>NZ_DATJPU010000105.1:0-12541 GCF_035506235.1 Mycobacterium sp. | reverse complement strand
CGAGCCCCGCAAACCCGTCCTGCTGACCGTCGACGACGACCCCTCGGTCTCGCGCGCGGTCGCCCGTGACCTGCGCCGCCAGTACGGTGACCGGCACCGGATCGTGCGCACCGAGTCGGGTCCCGACGCCCTGGAGACGCTCAAAGAGCTCAAGTTGCGGGGTGAGACGGTCGCGGTGCTCATCGCCGACTATCGGATGCCGCAGATGAGCGGCATCGAGTTTCTCGAGCAGGCGATGGACCTCTACCCGGCGGCCCGGCGCGTACTGCTGACCGCCTACGCCGACACCCACGCCGCCATTGATGCGATCAACGTCGTCGACCTCGACCACTACCTGCTTAAACCATGGGATCCGCCGCAGGAGAAGTTCTATCCCGTCATCGACGGGCTGCTGGACGCCTGGCGGGCGGCGCCGGAACACCCCATCCCGCACACCAAGGTGATCGGGCACCGGTGGTCGGCGCGGTCGTGGCAGGTCCGCGACTTCCTGGCCCGCAACGGCCTGCACTACTCGTGGTTCATGGCCGACGACCCCGACGGCGAGCGGTTGCTGAAGGCCGCCGGCGCGGATTGCCTGCGATTGCCGGTCGTCGTCACCGAGCGCGGCGACACCCTCGTCGAACCGACCGACGCGCAGCTGGCCGACACCCTGGGCCTCACCACCACGCCGTCACAGGAGTTCTACGACCTGATCGTCATCGGCGGCGGGCCCGCGGGCCTGGCCGCCGCCGTCTACGGCGCCTCGGAGGGGCTGCGCACGGTGCTGATCGAACGCACCGCGACGGGCGGTCAGGCCGGCCAGAGCTCGCGCATCGAGAACTACCTCGGCTTCCCCGACGGGGTGTCCGGCGGCCAGCTGGCCGAACGCGCGCGCAGGCAGGCCGAGAAGTTCGGCGCGGAGCTGATCACCGCCCGCGCCGCCACGGCGCTGGAGATCAACGGTTCCAAGCGCACCGTGCGGTTCGCCGACGGCGGCTCCGTCGACGCGCACGCGGTCATCCTGGCCACCGGCGTCGCGTATCGCCAGCTGAGCGCGGACGGATGCAACGAGCTGACCGGCCGCGGCGTCTACTACGGGGCGGCGGTCTCCGTCGCGACGGAATGCGCGGGCGAGGAGGTGTACGTGATCGGCGGGGCCAACTCGGCCGGCCAGGCCGCGATGTACCTGTCCCGCGAGGCGAAGTCCGTGACGATCGCGGTGCGCGCCCCGTCGCTGGAGGCGTCGATGTCGTACTACCTGATCGAGCAGATCAAGCAGCGACCCAACATCACCGTCCGCACCTGCACCGAGGTGCAGCGCGCCGTCGGCGCCGACCACCTGGAACGGCTGACGCTGGTCGACAACCGCACCGGCGCCACCGAGGACGTCACCTGCGCCCGGATGTTCATCTTCATCGGCGCCGCGCCGCGCACCGAGTGGCTTGACGGGGTGGTCGCCCGCGACGACCGCGGCTTCGTCCTCACCGGCCCGCATCTGCGCAACGTGTGCGGCTGGACGCTGGACCGCCCGCCCCACCACCTGGAAACCAGCGTGCCGGGCGTGTTCGCCACCGGGGACGTGCGCGCCGAGTCCGCCAAACGCGTGGCGGCCGCCGTCGGCGAAGGATCGATGGCCGTGATGCTGGTGCACCGCTACCTCGCCGAAGCATGACAGCCGCCGAAGCATGACAGCCAAGATCCCCTGCGAGCCCGACGAGCTGCGCAGCCTGTTCCTCTTCGAGGCGCTCACCGACGAGCAACTTGCGGTGTTGTGCGCCAACGGGCACATCGAGAACTACGAACCGGGCCCGATCTGCGTCGAGGGTGAACCGGCGACCTGCTTGTACGTCCTGATCGAAGGCGAACTGGCGATGTCGAAGCTCTCCGGCGGCCAGGACATCGAAACCAATCGGACCTCGCAGCGCGGGGTTTACTGCGGCGCGTGGCGCGCGTTCACCGGTCAGCTGCACCGGCAGAGTTACGACGCGTCGGTGTCCGTCACGAAGCCGTCGCGCTTCTTCGTGCTCGACGCGCCCGCGTTCGCCCAGTTCATGAAGGACCAGTTCCCGATGGCCGTCCACCTGCTCGACGGGATGGCGGTCGGACAGGAGCGCACCCGCCGGATCATCGACAACCGCGAGAAGCTGCTCGCGCTGGGCCAGTTGTCCGCCGGGCTGACCCACCAGCTGAACAATCCCGCCGCGGCCACCGTCCGCGCGGCGTCCGAACTGCGGGAGCGGGTCGCCGGGATGCGGCAGAAACTCGCGATGCTCGCCGACGGCACCGTCACCCCGGAGGCGCTGCGGGCGCTGGTGCGCCTGCAGGAAGAGGTCGCTGCCCGGGTCGCCAAGTCCGCCTCGGCGAACATGACCGCGATCGAGACGGCCGACCTGGAGGACGCGGTCGGCGAATGGCTCGAGGACCACGGCGTCGAGGGCGGTTGGGATCTCGCACCCACCTTCGTCGAGGGCGGCATCGACACCGATTGGCTGGAACGCATTGCCGCGGCGACGGAGGACCTCGGTGCGTCGACGTCGCTGGAGAAAGCCGTCCGCTGGCTGACCTACACCGTCGAGGGCGAGCTGCTGCTGAACCAAATCCTCGAGGCCAGCAAGCGGATCTCGGCGCTGGTCGCCGATGCCAAACAGTATTCGCAGATGGACCGGGCCCCCTTCCAGGTGGCCGATGTGCACGAACTGCTGCACAGCACGCTCACGATGTTCGCCGATCGGTTGGGCCCGAACGCGAGAAAAGACACGGCCATCCGGGTGGTCAAGGAATTCGACCGGTCACTTCCCCAAATCCCTTGCTACCCAGGCGATCTCAACCAGGTGTGGACCAACATCATCGACAACGCCATCGCAGCGATGCGCCACAGCCCAGGTTCAAAGGGCGGCACGCTGACCATCCGCACCCGCCGGGAAGGCGAGAACATGGTGCGCGTCGAGATCTGCGACACCGGGCCGGGAGTGCCCGAGGACGTTCGCGAGCGCATCTTCGAGCCGTTCTTCACCACCAAACCGTTCGGCGAAGGCACCGGCCTGGGGCTGGATCTGGCGTTCAACATCGTCGTCAAGAAGCATCGCGGAGATCTGCGTGTGGAATCGGCGCCCGGCGATACGCGGTTCATCGTGTTGCTGCCGCTGGAGATGCCGCCGGCCGCCGACGTGACCGCCGGCCCGGAATAGCGGCACCACCGGGTCGGTTGGGAACAACCATGAGCGATGCAGCGAGCAAACCCGATCTCGGCCGGTTCGGATCGTTCGGACGCGGCGTGACGCCCCAGCAAGCCAAAGAAATCGAATCCCTGGGCTACGGCGCCGTCTGGGTGGGCGGTTCGCCGCCCGCCGAGCTGGCCTGGGTGGAGCCCCTCCTCGAGGCCACGACGACGTTGCAGGTGGCCACCGGCATCGTGAACATCTGGACGGCGGCCGCGGGGCCGGTGGCCGAGTCGTTCCACCGCATCGACAAGGCCTACCCGGGCCGCTTCCTGCTGGGCATCGGCGTCGGCCATCCCGAGGCGCACAGCGAGTACCGCAAACCCGCTGATGCGCTAGCCGCGCTCGTGGGTTACCTGGACGAGCTCGACGAGTACGGCGTGCCGGCCAACCGGCGCGTGGTGGCGGCCCTGGGTCCGCGGGTGCTGAAGCTGTCGGCCGAACGCGCCGCCGGCGCGCACCCGTACCTGACCACCCCCGAGCACACGGCGCAGGCCCGCGAGCTGATCGGACCGTCGGCGTTTCTGGCGCCCGAGCACAAGGTGGTGTTGACCACCGACGCCGAGAAGGCGCGTTCGGTGGGCCGCAGGGCGCTCGACATCTATTTCAACCTGGCCAATTACCGCAACAACTGGAAGCGGCTGGGCTTCTCCGACGAGGAGGTCACCCGCCCGGGAAGCGACCGGCTGGTCGACTCGGTGGTGGCCTACGGGACACCCGAAGAGATCGCGGCGCGGCTGAAACAGCACCTCGACGCGGGCGCCGACCACGTCCCCGTGCAGGTCCTCACCAAGGATGAAAACCTGGTCTCGGCGCTGGCCGAATTGGCGGGGCCGCTCGGACTGAGCTGACAGACATGGGGGGACACCGATGACCGAGGCAGTTGCACTGAAACCCGACCTGGGGCGGTTCGGCGTTTGGCTGCCCACTCGCTCGATCACGCCCGGCCTGGCCGCCGAGATCGAATCGCTCGGGTACGGCGCGGTGTGGATCGGCGGGTCGCCGGACGCGGAACTGGCCTGGGTCGACCCGGCCCTCGCGCAGACCACTTCGTTGCAACTGGCGACCGGGATCGTCAACATCTGGTCGGCGCCGGCGGCGGCGGTGGCCGAGTCGTACGCGCGCATCGAAAGCGCCCACCCGGGGCGGTTCCTGCTCGGCATCGGGGTGGGCCACCGCGAGCACACCGAGGAGTACGTCAAGCCCTACGACGCCCTGGTCGGCTACCTCGACGCGCTCGACGCCGCGATGGTGCCGACCAGCCGGCGGGTGCTGGCGGCGCTCGGGCCGCGCGTGTTGCGGCTGGCCGCGGAACGCAGCGCCGGCGCCCACCCGTACCTGACCACCCCGGAACACACGACCAAGGCGCGCGAGCAGGTGGGAAAGTCGGTGTTTCTGGCGCCGGAGCACAAGGTGGTACTGACGACCGACGCGAACGAGGCCCGCGCCATCGGCCGCAAGACCGCCGACCGGTACCTGGAGCTGAGCAACTACGTCAACAACTGGCTGCGGCTCGGGTTCACCCAGGATGACGTGCGCAAGCCCGGCAGCGACAAGCTGATCGACGCGGTCGTGGCCCATGGCACCCCGGAGGCCATCGCGCGACGACTCGGTGAACATTGCGACGCCGGCGCCGACCACGTGGCGATCCAGGTGCTCGGCGCGACGAACGGGGAGGCGCTGGTGTCGGCGCTGCGCGAGCTGGCCGGCCCATTGGGTCTAACTCCCCCAAACTGATCACCCCGCTCGGTTAGGGTGGGTGACCATGCGATTGCTGGTCACCGGTGGAGCCGGCTTCATCGGCGCGAACTTCGTGCACAGCACGGTGCGGGAACACCCCGAGGATTCCGTGACGGTGCTCGACGCCTTCACCTATGCCGGGCGGCGCGAGTCGCTGGCCGACGTCGCGGACGCCATCAGGGTGGTGGAGGGCGACATCACCGACGCCGCGCTGGTCTCCCGCCTGGTCGCCGAGTCCGACGCCGTGGTGCATTTCGCCGCCGAGACCCACGTGGACAACTCCCTGGAAGACCCGTGGACGTCCCTGCAGACCAACGTGGTCGGGACCTACGCGATCCTCGAGGCGGTGCGGCGGCACGATGTCCGGCTGCACCACGTCTCCACCGACGAGGTCTACGGCGACCTGGAGCTCGACGACCCGCAGCGGTTCACGGAGTCCACTCCCTACAACCCGTCGAGCCCCTACTCGGCGACCAAGGCCGCCAGCGACCTGCTGGTCCGGGCCTGGGTGCGGTCCTACGGCGTGCGCGCGACGATCTCCAACTGCTCCAACAACTACGGGCCGTATCAGCACGTCGAGAAGTTCATCCCGCGCCAGATCACCAACGTGCTCACCGGGCGCCGCCCCAAGCTGTACGGCGCGGGCGCCAACGTTCGGGACTGGATCCACGTCGAGGACCACAACAGCGCGGTCCGGCGAATCCTGGAAAAGGGTGAGAACGGCCGGACCTACCTCATCGCCGCCGAGGGCGAGCGCGACAACCTCAGCGTGCTACGCACCCTGCTGAAGATGATGGGACGCGACCCCGACGACTTCGACCATGTCACCGACCGCGTCGGCCACGACTTACGGTACGCCATCGACCCGACGTCGCTGTACAACGAATTGGGTTGGACGCCAAAGCATGCCAACTTCGAGGAGGGCCTGCGCGCCACCGTCGACTGGTATCGCGCGAACGAGTCGTGGTGGCGGCCGCTCAAGGACGCCGCCGAGGCCCGCTACGAAGAACGCGGTCAGTGACATGCCGGTGCGCGAGCTCAAAGTCCCCGGCGCCTGGGAGATCACCCCGGCCGTCCACGGCGATTCGCGCGGCCTGTTTTTCGAATGGTTCACCGACCGCGGGTTCAGCGGCTTCGCCGGCCATCGGCTGGACGTCCGGCAGGCCAACTGCTCGGTGTCATCGGCGGGCGTGCTGCGCGGCCTGCACTACGCCCAGGTGCCCCCGAGCCAGGCGAAATACGTGACCTGCGTGTCCGGTTCGGTGTTCGACGTGGTCGTCGACATCCGCGTCGGCTCACCGACTTTCGGGCAATGGGACTCGGTTCTGCTCGACGAAAGGGACCGCAGGACCATCTACATCTCCGAGGGCCTCGGGCACGCATTCCTTGCGCTGCAAGACAATTCAACCGTCATGTACCTGTGCTCGGTGGAATACAACCCGCAACGCGAGCACACCATCTGCGCGACGGATCCGGAGCTGGCGATCGACTGGCCGCTGGTCGACGGCGCCGCTCCCAGCCTGTCCGACCGCGACGCCGCGGCGCCCCCCCTGGCCGAGGTGCGCGCCTCCGGCCTCCTGCCCACTTGGGAGGAGACGCAGGCGTTCGTGGCCGGCTTGCGCGACAAGTAGGCGAGTATCCTTCCCCAATGGCGTCGAGCTTCTCGGGCAAGATCGCATTCGTCACCGGCGGCGCGTCCGGCATCGGCGCCGCGCTGGCCACCAAGCTGGTCGACGGGGACGCCGAGGTCTGGATCGCCGATCGCCAACCCGGGGCGGCACAGGAGCTGGCGCAACGCTTGAACGACGGTGGCGCGAAGGCGCACGGGATCGAGCTCGATGTGCGCGACTACGCTGCGTTTGAAAGCGCCGTCGCCGAGGCGGTACAGCGGTCCGGGCGCATCGACTATCTGTTCAACAACGCCGGCATCGGGGTGGGCGGCGAGGTCGACTCGTACACGCTCGACGACTGGAACGACGTCTTCGACGTAAACCTGCACGGCGTGGCGCACGGCATCCAAGCGGTGTATCCGGTCATGATTCGGCAGCGCTCGGGCCACATCGTGAACACGGCCTCGATGGCGGGCCTCCTCCCCTCTCCCGGCGCCGTGAGCTACACCGCCACCAAACACGCCGTCGTTGCGATCTCGAGGGCGTTGCGGCTGGAGGCCGAGCGCCACGGGGTCAACGTGTCGGTGCTGTGCCCCGGCGCGATCCGGACCCCGATCCTCACCGGCGGCAAGTACGGACGCATGACGAAGACCGGTGCCAGCGACGAGGCGCTGCTCAAATTCTGGGAGCCGATGCGGCCGATGGCACCCGAAAAGTTCGCCGAGCGGGTCCTTCGCGCCGTGTCGCGTGGCGACGCGATCATTATCGTGCCGGCCTGGTGGAGGGCCTTGTGGTATCTGGACCGCCTCTCGCCCGCCGTCTCGATGTGGATTGCGAGGCTGACGCTCAAGCGCATGCGGGAAATGGACTCAACCGCCTAGGCATTTGCGATTGCGATGGCTTCGAGCCATACCCGAATTCGCTCGAAAACAAGCACTTTCGCCAGAAGGTAGCGCTACTATCCGCCTGTCGCTGTTCGGGCCGCGACCGCTTCACGTGAGCCATTGCGGAGGGTCGGATGTCGTTTCTCATTGCGGTGCCGGAGGCAATGACCGATGCCGCAAGAAGTTTGGCAAGCATAGGCGCCGCGATCCGCGCGGCCCACGGGGCGGCGGCGCTGCCCACGACCGAGGTCCTCGCGGCCGCCGGCGATGAGGTGTCGACCGCGATCGCGGCGACGTTTTCGCGGTACGCCTCGGCACATCAGGCGCTGAGCGCGCGGGCCGCGGCGTTTCACAGCCGCTTGGTGGGGGCCCTCGACGCGGGTGCGGGCGCCTATGCGGCCACCGACGCCGCCAACGCCACACCGCTGCAGACCCTCGAGCAAGACGTGCTGGGGCTGATCAACGCGCCGACCAACACGCTGCTGGGCCGTCCCCTGATCGGCAACGGCGCCAACGGCATAACCAACGCCCAAGGGGTCGGGACGCCCGGCGGCGCCGGCGGGCTCCTGTCCGGAAACGGTGGCAACGGTGGCAACAGCACCGCCGCCGCAGCGCCGGGTGGCGCCGGCGGTTCCGCCGGGCTGTGGGGCAACGGCGGAGACGGTGGGGCCGGTGGGCCCGCCGCGCTTGGCGGCGCCGGCGGCCGGGGCGGCTTGTTGGGGGGCTTGGCCGGGGCCACCGGCGCCCCCGGCCTGGCCACGATCCCCATCACGGTGCAAAACAACGACATCATGGCCAACCTCTCGGTGGGCGCGGGACCGACAGTGTCCGTGGTGGTCGACACCGGGTCGCGGGGCCTCATTCTCCCGCCCCAAGATGTGAACACGGCGACCCTCGGCGCGCCCACCGGTAGCGGCAGCGTCGTGTACGGCGAACCCGGCGATACCTTGACCGTGAACTACAACACCTATATGACCACGGTGAATTTCGGGAACGGAATCGTCACCCAGCCGACCACCGTCGCCGTGGCCACTTCCGCAACCCAAACCGTTGATCTTATCTTTACGAGTTCAGTTCCAACTTCGGAAGTACCGGCCATCCTGGGCGTTGGGGTCAATCCCGGCGGACCACTCAGCAGCAGCCCCGTGACGGCGTTGCCGGGCAGTTTCGGTCAGGGTGTGCTGATCGACGAGCCCAACGGCGTCATGCAGTTCGGAACCAACCCGTTACCCTCCTATGCCTCGGTCACCGGGGCCCCGGTTACCAACCTGGATGTCCGCATCAATACCGGTGCGCTCCAATCGACTTCCGACGCGTTCATCGATTCCGGTGGTTTGTACGGGGCCGTCCCGTCAGCCCTCAACCCTCCGGATACCGGCGGATACGTGACTTCGGGAACGACGATTTCGGTCTACACCACCAACGGGACGCTGCTGTACACGACGACGGCCGGGTCGCAACAGACCCCGGTCGTGTCGAGCCTTTTCGGCGGCGACTTCAATACCGGAATCACTCCCTTCCTGGAGGATCCGATCTACCTCTCGTACAGCCCAAGCGGCTCCGGGACAATGATTTTCGATACGTGAGCCGGCCGACTGGTTGCCAACGCCGCCGCCCACAGCGCCACGCACAGCACCTCGGCGACCACGCTGAGCGCGGCGTGGGGCGACGGCTCCCACCCTCGTTCGGAGAAGCCGAAGAGCCCGACGGTCCTCGACAGGACGAAGGCCACCAGGGAGCCGCCGGCCATCGCGGCGGCGGCCCACGATAGCCACCAGGGTCCGCCCGCGGCGATCAGCAGGGCCAGCGAAAACGATACGCTGGCCTGGACCAGGAAGGCGGTGCCGATCATCGGAATGTGCTGGTAGCCGTGGATGTACAGGTAGGCATGGCTGAAGGCGCTGACGGCGAGTGCGGCGGCCAGTCCGAGCCGAAGCAAGAGTTTCATTGCAGCGTAGTCTCTTTCAGTGCCAGGGCGGTCTGCCCCTTGGTGTAGTTGACCTCGCGAATCCCCAGGACGTCGCGCAGCTTGCCGGCCGGCAGCGTGACCGGCTTGGGCGCCGGTCCGTCGCCGGGGTGCGGCAGCGGGTAGGCGGTCGTCGTGCCGCTGTAGAACGTGACATTGCCCTCCGTCTTGGAAAACAGTTGGTGCACATGACCGTTCAGGCAGGTGACCGACGAGAAGCGGCGCAGGTAGCTCAGCGCCTGGGCGGCGTCGTCGGTGCCCCACCCCCAGTCCGGGTACATCGCGAACAGCGGGATGTGGCTGAACACGATGATGGGGGTATCGTTCGAAAGCCCCGCGACGTCCTTCTCGACGAACGCCAGCTGATCGGTGCCCAGATGCCCAAGCTTCTTCAGGTTCAACGTGTTCACCAGGGCGATCACGTGGACGCCGGCGATGTCGAAGCTGTACCAGCCGTCGCCGGGGGTCCCCGCACCGAAGACGCTCCGGTACTTCTGTCCCGCGTCGTCGACCGAATCGTGTTCGCCGGGCACCGTGAAGATGTGCGGCGTTTGCAGCTTGGTCATCATCTGCTTCACCTGGTCGAACTGCTCGGGGCTGGACAGGTGTGTGAGGTCGCCGGTGTGGATGACGAAATCCGGTGTGTAGCCGAGGTTGTTGATCTCATCGATCGCGTGGCCGAACGTGCCGGCGACGTCCGGATTCGGCGGACCGGAGAAGCCGATGTGGCTGTCGCTCACCTGGGCGAAGCGCAGCGTCGGCCGGGCCTGGGCGCGCTCGGCCGCCGCCGTGCCGGCGACGTGCGAGATGACCTCGCCGCCCACGACGGCCAACCCGACCGCGGCGCCGAACCACGCCGAGTGCCGGATGAGCTGGCGGCGGGTCATCGTGTTCGGGTCGTCGGCGCGGGTCATCCCGTCACCACCACGGTGCCGTGCATCATCGGATGAATCGAGCAGACGTAGTCGAACTTTCCCGCCGTCGGGAAGGTGTGCGAATACGTGGCTCCGGTGCCCATCCCGGGCGAGTGAAACGAACCGTCGCTCGCGGCCACCGTGTGCGGTTCTTCGTCGCGGTTGGTCCACGTGACGGTGGCGCCCGCCTTGACGGTCAAGGTGGCGGGTGCGAACGCGAAGTTGTCGATGGTGACCTGGTCGCCGGCGGCGGCCGCCGGCGAACCGGTTGCCGACGGCGGGCCCGCCGGTGCGCCCGGCATGGCAGGCATTCCGCTCATGCCCGGCATTCCGGGCGTCCCACTGGCACCCGCTCCGAAGGTGACCGACGGCTGCGCGACCGGCGGCGAAGACGAGCAGCCGGCCAGGACCATGCTGACGGCCAACAGCCCGATCGAGTGTTTTCGAAATCTCGCGATGTCCATGCCCAGAGATAGGCCCATGGGTTACACGCCGCGACCATGAGGCGACCCGGGAGCGGTATCGCCGGTGATACCAAGTTTGCGGGACATGTGCGGGCACCCTGCGTGGTGCGGATGTGTCCAGCGTGACCGGGGACGACCCGCGCCACTTGGCGTGCAAGGTCAGGTCACACGTCGCGACGCGGCGGGGCGAACACCTCGATCACGCCGTTGACCTCGCGAACCATCAGCGCGGGCAAGGGCTTTGGAGAGATCGGCAGCTGGTGGGTGAGCACCTGCCCGCTGGGCGAGAACGACGTGGTGTGGCAGGGGCAGCGCAGGGTGCCCTCCGGTGCGTCGAACCACAGCCGGCATCCCTGATGGGTGCAGACACCGGATATCGCTTCCGGTTTGCCGTCGACGCGGCGGACGAATCCGGTCACCGAGCCGAGATCGAACGGATGCATGACGCCGTCGGGCACGTCCGAGCTGGACGCGACGCGCTGCCAGCTTCCGTCGTTGGGTGTGAGTTCGCCTGCTGCGGCCGGGCTTTCGGCGGGGCTCGCCATCAGCGCCCGATCGATGGACACCGCCGCCGCCGCGGCGGCCGCGGCGGCCGACGTGCCCACGATGACCTGGCGGCGCGTCGTGGGATGCCTGGCCGCCGCCGGTGCCGGCGCGCCGTTCATCTGCTCGGCGAGCCGACCGTGCAGGTCGGCGAGGAACTCCGGCCGCGGCTCGTTATCGCCCAGCCCGGCCGCTCGCAGCTCGATCGCGGTCCGGATCTGAGCGGCCTCGAAGTCGTCGGCCTGAAACGGCTTGGGCCGGCGACCCCTCAACAAGTCATCGACATAGCGCCGCAACCCCCGCGCGTTCATCGCTGACCTCCATCGTTGACCTGTGCCGCCAGCCGCAGGGCCCGGTGCTGGAGCACTTTGGCGTTGGCGACGCTAATTCCAAGTTCGGCGGCGGACTCCTTGATCGAATTGCCGTGTAAGAAACGCATTTCCAAAATCCGGCGATACCGGTCCGGCAGGCTGTCGAGAACCTTGGCGACACGCTGGGGCGCGGTGCTGATCGCTTCCTCGCTATCGGGTGGTTGTTCGACGTCGTCGATCGAGGTTATCTCCCGGCCCATGGTCTCCCGCCAGTGCGCGGCCAGGACCGTCCTGGCCGTGACCCGCAGATAGGCGCGCACCTCGCCGACGCTCGCGGTCAGGCGCAGCGGCCGCAGCGCGGCCAGAAAAACCTCCGCGGTGAGGTCCTCGGCGTCGGCGCGGTTGCCCACCCGGGCGAACAGCGTGCGGTACACCCAGGACGCGTTGTCCTGGTACACCGACTCCCAGTCCGCGTAGCCGTCGTCCGGCACCGCGTGCAGCGGACGCGGGCCGGGTTCGTTCTGAGCCGCCACGTGCCTCCTTCACCGATAAGTATCAGCTCGGGTTACACGAGAGTTCTCCGGCCGGGTGTGTTCACCCGATGTCGGACGCCGCGGCGCGCAGGTCGTCCAGCGCGACGCGGACCATTTCGCCCAGGCTCCGGTCGCCCTTCGCCGCAACCCATTCGGCGAACGCCTCTTTGAAGGCGAGCACACCCAACTCGGCCGCCAGGGCCGCCGCCCGGTCCGGTACGCCGCGCGCCCGCAACGCGCCCGCCATGGCAGCGGCGAGGCCGACCTGTTTGAGCGCATCGCGCTCCTGCAGTTCGGTGCTGGTGGCGATCACCGCTTTCAACCGGGGAGCGAGCTCGCGGTTGACCGGCGTCATCGCCCCGGCCGCACGCTCCAGCCC
>NZ_DATJPU010000104.1:0-2066 GCF_035506235.1 Mycobacterium sp. | reverse complement strand
CGGTTCAAGAAGTAGGCGAGGGGTCAAACGGCTCAAGGGTCCTCGTCGTCATCGAAGAGGCGCTCCGGGTGGTGATAGTCGTTGGTGCGCGCGCCGCGGTCCAAGTGCGGAGGCGGGATCCACTCGGTGCGGCCGTCGGGCAGTTTCCTTGTTGTCCAACCCATTTCCAGGAGCCTGTGGTTGGGCTGACAGGTGAAGGTGAGCTTGTCGGCGTCAGTGCGGCCTCCCATTGCCCAGTCGTCGATGTGGTGGACCTGACACCAGTAGCCCGGAACGTTGCAGCCCGGGTGGGTGCAGCCGCGGTCCTTCGCGTAGAGGACGATGCGCTGATCCGGTGAGGCGATGCGGCGCGTGCGCCCGAGATACAGGGGCCGGTTCGAGTGCTGGTCGAACACGGCCAAATAGTGATAGGCGTGGCTGGCCATCCGGATCAGGTCGCGCATCGGCACCAGCGTGCCGCCGCCCGTCATGGCCCGGCCCGCGCCGGAGCTCAATTCCTGCAGCGTCGTGGAGACGATGACGGTGACGGGCAATCCGTTGTGCCGGCCCAATTTCGGATCGCCCAGCTGGCCACGCACCAGGGCGTTGAGCGCGTCGTGTTGGCGCTGGGCGTGGCTGCGCGAATCTCTGCGCGCGCGGTCTTCATCGGGTTCCCCGGTGACGCAGGCGGTTTCGTCGTCGGGATTGCACATCCCGGGCGCCGCGAACCGCGCCAGCCACGCATCGAGGCTGGCGCGCAACTCCGGCGACGCCACCAGCTTGCCGAGGCTCATCCCGTCGGCCCGCTGGCCACACCAGGTGAAGCCGCGCTGGCGCGCGCGGTCGGCGTCGGAGAACTTGCCGTCCGGATTGATCCACAGCGCGCACCGGTGGGCCACCTTCTCGAGCTGGTCGGGACGCAGCTCCACCGCTTGCCGGGCGAGGAATCTCTCGGCCCTTTCCACCGCGTCGACCGGTGTCTCTTCCGGAAGGTCGTGGACGAACGTCTGAATCACCCGCAGGTGCTGAGCGTCGAGCATTCCGGCGCGCCAGGCCTGGGCGGTGGCCGGCAGCTCCGGTGGCAGCTCCTGGCCGGTGAGGGTCGAACGCGCGGAAAGCTGTTTGGCGTCCCGGAGCCGGCGGGAGGCCTCGGTAGGGCTGATCCGCAGCCAGTCGGCGACCACCTTGTGGACGGGACCGCCGACGGCGGCGGGATCCTCCTTTTCCAGGCCCGCGATCACGTCGTGGCTCACCGCGATCTGCCGCCGTCGAGCCGTCTCCATCCGCTCCAGCGCGCGCAGGCGGACGGCAGGACCGAAGTGAGCGAAATTCAACTCGCCAATGGCTTTCAGGGCAGCATCGAGCGCGTCCAATCCGGCACCCAACTCCGGCGGCAACTCGATCGAACCCACGTTCGAATGATATGGGTTGCCGCCGAACGCGACAAATGGCCGAGGCGGTCCCTGTGGATCAATATCGAACTGGGGATAACTTCATACGATCAGACGCACAAAAGCGATTCCTCAGTAGTTCGGGCAAAGATCGGCCACCGCGTAGTTAACCAGTTCGTTCGCCTGGGCGGGGGTCAGCCCTCGACCACCGAGCTGGGCGTCGGAGCGTTGCAGCGCCATGTTCTTCAGCTGTGCGGGGGAAACGCCATACGAGACCTGGGTGCACAGCTTCTGGCCCACCTGAAGCAGCGCGGGGTCGCCGCCGTCGACGTCGTGGATGCCGGCGTTGTGCAGGTCGTTGAGGTACGACGCGGCGTCGGCCCCGGCCGGGCCTGCCCAGGCGATGCCGGCGATCAGAAGGGAGCCACCCACCGCCGCCGAACGCATAAATCGACGGTTTTTCCTCTGTGCCCTCATAGCTTCATCTCCTCTGCCAACTGACTGATTTGGAAGAAAGGCGCTACTGAATGGGCTGCCGAGGGCATTGGCACATCGGCGCCGATAATGAGATTACGATAGCGTGTCCAGCTGTGAAACAGCTTCGAAACTCGTCCAAATTAACTGTTGTCAAAGGCGAATATCCAAGGCGCGCCCACATTTGCGCGACGGGTGCAATTTTCGAGGGACTGCAAGGCC
>NZ_DATJPU010000103.1:0-14600 GCF_035506235.1 Mycobacterium sp. | reverse complement strand
TGCACGGCGGACAGGCGGATCTCCGGCAGATCGACCGACGGGTCGACCGTGTCCAGCCAGGCGACCGCCTCGGCGACGTCGGACACCCGGATCGCATACATCTCGAAGGGAACGTCCTGCAGCATCTCGGTTTCCACTGGGCCGGGCGTCACGATGTGCACGGCGATGCCGTCGCGGTCGACCTCGAGCGCCAGGGCGCGGGCGAACGCGTTCATGCCGGCCTTCGATGCGGAGTATGCGGTCCGGGCCATCATCGGCTCGTGCGCCGCCGACGACGAGATGAACACGAACCGGGAGCCCGCGCGCATCAGCGGCAGCGCTGCGGCGGTCACCACGAAGCACGAATCCAGGTTGGCCGAGAGGATGGTCCGCCACTGCTCGAACGTCTGCTTGCGCGCGTAGGTTCCGCCCAGCGTGCCGGCCGCGTGCACGACCAGGTCGATTCGCTCCAAAGCGCTTATCGCGGAAGAGAATCCGTCCGGGTCGGAGGCGTCGGCCACGATGTGGCGGGCGCCGATCTCCTCGGCGGCCGCACGCAGCGGGGCTTCGCGTCGTGCCGAGAGCACCACGTGGTACCCGAGGTCACTCAGCTTGCGGGCGCAGCCCTTTCCGATCCCGCCGCTGCCGCCGGTGACTAATGCCGTTCGCATCGACGTCAAGGCGTCACGGACGCCGGATATCCCGCGGACGAGCCCCCGAACGCGAAAGAGCCTGCGGCGAAAGCGCGTAGATGCGTTGGTCGGGCCGACCGGAGAGCACGTAGGTCTGCGTGTCGGCGAGATGGCGACCGGCGATGCGGCGCGCGCGGTCGACGTCACCCTCCGCGATGGTCTCGGTCAGCTTGACGTGCGTGGCGAGCACCGCACGGCGCTGGGCCAACGAGGGGTAGGTGCCGCGCGCGGCGCTCTCGTCCGCCCATTGTTGCTCGTGGCTGGTCCACAGCGTCTCCAGGCTGCCGACGACCGCGATGATGGTGTGATTCCCGCAGCCGCGAACCACGAGATCGTGAAACTGACGGCCTATTTCGGTGAACAGCCCCCCGTCCTCGAGATGCTCGGCCATCGAATCGTTGACCCGCTTGAGCTCCGGCACCAGCGTGTCCGCGCGGTCGGGTCGCTGGGCCGCCAGCGCGGCGCAGGCCGGTTCGAGTTCCCGCAACGCCGTGCCGAGGTCGGCGACCTCGACCGACTCGCTCTGCAGCAACAGGCCGAGCATGTAGGCCGCGCTGGTCTTCGCGGGCGCGTGCACGACGGCGCCGCCGCGGTTGCCCCGCCGGACCGAGACGAGCCCCTCGGTTTCCAGGATCCGCAGCGCCTCCCGCAGGGAGACCAGGCTGACGTTGAACTGTTCGACGAGCACCTCCTGGCGCGGCAGGAGGTCGCCGTCGGCGAGTTCGCCGTCGATGATCTGGCGGCGCAACTCGTCGGCTACGATCTCGGCGATCCTCGGCGCCGACAATCGGCGACGGGCGTCGGGGCCAATTCCCAGGGTGGTCATCCAATCCTCGCGTGCTCGGCTGGCTTAGCTATTTTAGCAGTAATGGTATAAATAGCCGGGTGAGGCGCGAGCCCGGCCGCCGGCCGACACCGCTTGACGAATTACGTGTCGTCGAGATCAGCGACCGGATAGCCGGAAGCTACTGCGGAAAGCTGCTGGTCGATGCCGGGGCGCAGGTGCGCAAAATTGAGCCGCCGCAAGGGGATTGGCTCCGCCGATACTCGGCTACCTGTTCGCCGGTGCCCGACGGTGAGACCTCGCCGTTCTTCGGCTATCTCAACGCCGGCAAGCGCAGCCTGACCGTCGCCACGGACTCCGAGCACTGTCGCACCGAACTCGCCGCCGCCGACGTCGTGGTCGTCACCGCGGGCCCGTCGCGGGCCGCGGCGCTGGGCATCGATCCGCGGCGGCTGCTGGCCGAGTCGCCGCGCGCGATCGTCGTCACGATCTCCGACTTCGGTTGGAACGGACCGTTTGCCGAGCGCGCCGCCAGCGAGTTCACCCTGCAGGCCTGGGCCGGCTCGCCCGGCTTCCGCGGCGATCCGGCCGGGCCCCCGATCGCGATCGGCGGCGATCTGGGGGAGTACATGGGCGGGGTGTACGCGGCATTCGGCGCGCTGGCCGTGCGCCGCCGCGTCGAGCGCGGTGGGCCCGGTGAGCACCTCGACCTGTCCATGCTCGAGGCGATGACCGCGATGCAGAGCAGCGAATGGCTGCATTCGCAGCTGCTGCGCGTTCCGCCGATCCGCCGGACCCTGGAAGTGCCGTCCATCGAACCGGCCAAGGACGGCTACGTCGGGATCACGATGGTCACCGGCCAGCAGTGGCTCGATTTCTGCGCGATGGTCGAGTGCCCGCAGCTGGAGGAGATCGAGCAGCTGCGTTTCCAAATCGGCCGGTGGGCCTATCGGGATCTGATCCGCGAACACATCAGGCCCTGGCTGGCCGAACGGACCGTCGAGGAGATCGTCGAACTCGGGCAACTGTTCCGGCTGCCGATCGCGGCGCTGGGCAACGGGTCCACGATCCCCGATCTCGAATACGTGAAGCAGCGAAACGTGTTCGCCCGCAACCCCGCCGGCTTTCACCAACCCCGCCCGCCGTGGCTGATGTCGGCGTGCGGCCCCGCACCGCTGGGCATCGCCCCGACGCCCGGTGAGGCCAATGACGAACAGCCCTGGGGGAGAACAGAGTCCAGGGACCCGGCACCGCGGGGGCTGCCGCTCGAGGGGGTGCGCGTCGTCGATCTGACCGCGTTCTGGGCCGGACCGGCCGCGACCCACCTGCTGGCCGCGTTCGGGGCCGACGTCATAAAGGTGGAGTCGATACAGCGGCCCGACGGCATCCGCTACTCGGGCGCGATGCGCACCGATGTCGACGACTGGTGGGAGTACGGCTGGGTTTTCCACGCGATGAACACCAACAAGCGTTCCGTCACACTGGATTTGGGCTCTGACGAGGGCCGTCGCCTTTTCACGAAATTGGCGGCCGGCGCCGACGTCGTGATCGAAAACTTCTCACCGCGGGTGATGGACCAGTTCGGGCTCACCGCCGACGTCTTGTTGAAGGTGAACCCCAGGCTCGTGGTCGCCCGGATGCCGGCGTTCGGGCTGGACGGTCCGTGGCGTGACCGGGTCGGATTCGCCCCGACCATGGAACAGATCGCCGGCCTGGCCTGGGTGACCGGGCTACCGGAGGACCCGCCGGTGACACCGCGCGGGGCCTGCGATCCGCTGGCCGGCGTGCACGCCGCCTTCGCCGTCCTGGCCGCGCTGAACTTCGCCGAACGCACCGGATCGGGCCAGCAGGTCGAGCTGCCGATGCTGGAAACGGTGCTCAACGCCACCGCGATACAGGCGATCGAAGCCGAGGTGTTCGGGGTGACGCTGGGCCGGCGGGGCAACCGCGGTCACCGCGACTCGATCCAGAACCTCTACCGCTGTGCCGGCGAGGACGACTGGATCGCGGTCACCGTGCGCGACGACGGGCAATGGCGGGCCCTGGTCGAGGTGATGGGCCGGCCCGCCTGGTGCGACGAGAGCATCGCCACCGTCGCCGGGCGGCGCGAGCGGGCCGACGACATCGATCGCCGGCTGCGGGAGTGGTTCGCCGGGCAACCGCTGGAATCGACGGTGGAGCGGCTGGCCGGAGCGGGCGTACCCGCGGCGCCCGTGGTGTCGCCGTCGTCGGTGACCGAGAACCCCCAACTGCGCGACCGGGGATTCCTCGAGGCCCTGAACCACCCGAGCACCGGCGCGGGCCTGTACCCCTGCCCGCCGTTCGCCAAGCTCGCCGGACAGGACAGGTGGCTACTTCGGCCGCCGCCGAGGCTGGGCGAGCACAATGGGGAGGTACTGCGCGATCGATGCGGCCTGACCGACGAAGAACTGGTCAGGCTGGCAAGCAGCGGAGTGATCGGGACCCGCCCGAAGGGCCTCGAAAAATGAGCGTTGAGGAGGGCCTTCGATGCGCGTGACGGTCGACGAGAACCTGTGCGAGGCCAACGGCTTCTGCGAATCACTCGCCCCGGAGATCTTCGAACTGGGCGACGAAGACGTGGTGCAGATCGCGGACGGCCCCGTGCCGCCGCGGCTGGAGATCGACGTGCGCGCCGCGGTGGACCAGTGCCCCAAGGCCGCGCTGCGGCTGATCGACTGACTCTTTGTGGGCTCGCTCATAAGTTCGTCGGCGGCGGAGGCGTGCCTCGGAACACGCAGCGTGGTTACGGCTTCTCGAATTGCGCCTTAGAGAAGACGTGAACGTCGGTACGGCTGAGAAGGTCCGCCCA
The DNA here is from genome assembly GCF_035506235.1 of Mycobacterium sp. Lineage (GTDB taxonomy): Bacteria > Actinomycetota > Actinomycetes > Mycobacteriales > Mycobacteriaceae > Mycobacterium. The sequence continues at coordinate 10,315 of NZ_DATJPU010000103.1, read as the reverse complement.
CGTCACCACCGCCGCGAGCGTGTAGTCCTGCACGATGAGGTCCTCAGCACGGACGCCGTAGCCGAACATCGATGGGCCGCATACATAGAAGTGAGCGCCAAGATCGCCCAACATGGCGATCGACTCGGCGGGCAGTGGCCAGCCGATCTCACGCCTCATCACCCGCTCTACCATCGGGGTGAACACCCCGCCGACCAGACCTGAGAGCTTCGAGCGGTAGCCGTGCTTCAGCAATCGCACACCGGCTCCTTCGAACACCACATGCACATCCATCCCCAGCACTGCCGCGGCCAGCGCCTTGTCCAATGGGAAGACCACCTGCTCCAAGCCGGCCGTCGACACGATGACAGTCATCGACCGGTCGTTGGTGCGCGGCTCACCCTTGCGCACTACGGAACGCACATGTCCGTCGTTGACCGGCTCCGATAGCAGTAGGTGGTGCCCGGTCGTGTCGCACCAAGTCGAAAGGTCGTTCAGAAGACCGGGATTGTCCTTGGTCAGGATCTCCACGACCGCGCCGGTGTCGATCGTTCGCATGGCCTTGATCGCCTCGTAGGCGACTCGGTACGGCTTCCAGGTCGCCTGGGCATCCACCCGGCGTATGGCGGGCGCCTCAGGCGTTGATCCTTGTGTCACCTTGCCTCCTTCGACAGCAGCGCGACGGCGGCTGGTGCACGTCGACCACATACCGCGGTTGATGAGCGTTCATAGTCTCGACCTCCGTGCTGAACGGTCGCATGCTCCGACCGGCGCCGATAGGGTCGAAGGTCCAGGTCGTGATCGGACATTAGGCGCGTTTTCGACGCCGAACACGCCGCCTGTGCGCGCCACCTGATCAGGTATAAGTACGGGACCGGGTCTCGACCAGGAAATCAAGCGTTCCGTGAGACAAATTCTCTCGGAATCGCTGTGCGACAACTGGGAATGCCTCACATCAGCGCACGCTCCAGGTGTCGCAGAAGGTGAGAACCTACACGGGGGTCACGCGGCACGGGATTGGGCGGGGTCGTGCTTGGGCTCGCGTTCGTGGTTGTCGAGCCTCGCCAGTAGGTCGGTCAGGTCGGTGGTGGTGAATTTCCACTTGAACGGCCTTACCTGGCAAGCAAGGACGGCTACCAGGATTCGGTGCTGCCCACCGGCGACCTGGCCGGCGCACCCGAAGACGCCCTCGATACCGCCTGCGGCCTCTACCTGGGCGACCCGACCGGCCTGGGCATGACCCCGACGAACTTACGAGCGAGACCACTTAGGGTGCGTGCATGCGAGACATGGCGCGCTACGCCGCGATGCGGCCCTACTTCGAGGTAGTCGCCGAGGCCGTGAACGGATTGGTCGGCGGGACCGACTTTTTCGACATGCACGCCGAGGACGTGGTGGTCGAGTTCGTCATCACAGTCCCGGACTACCCGCGCCGCATCGTCGGCCGCGAAGCGCTGGCCGAGCTGTACTCCGATTACGGGGAGTCGATCGTTCAGAGCGGCAGCAGCGACGTGTACCGCTATTACGACCCCGACAAGTCGGTGGTGATCCTCGAGTACACGATGCACGGCACGGTGGTGCGCACGGGCGCGCCGTACGTCAACCGGTTCATCTCGGTGATCGCAATCAAAGACCGCAAGATCGTGCACTGGCGGGACTACCTGGACCCGTTGGCGGTGTTCGCCGCGTTCGGCGACGCGCCGGCGCCCTATTGACTCAACGCCGCTCGGTGAGCGAGATCGCCATCTCGTCGTAGATCGACATGTTGGTGAGCAGGTTCGGATAAGCGACGGTGGCCGGGCCGAGGGCGATGTCGTCGCAGCGCAGCAGCAGTTCGTCGAACACCGCGCGGAGCTCCGCGCGGGCCAGCATGGCGCCCAAGCAGTGATGAGGTCCGCCGCCCCCGAAGGCGACCTGCGGGTTGGGCTGGCGCCCGATGTCGAAGGTGAACGGGGACTCGAAGACCTCCTCGTCGCGGTTAGCCGAACGCAGCATCGATACCACGCGGTCGCCCTTCGGTATGCGCTGGCCATCCATCTCGACGTCGACCTTCGCGGTGCGCGTCCAGTACGCGACCGGTGACGCCCAGCGCAACACCTCCTCGATGGCGCTCGGGCGCAGCGCTTCCTGCCGGCGGTAACGCTCGATCTGCTCCGGATTCTCGACGAACGCCTGCATCCCGATGGCCAGCGCGTTCTTGGTGGTGTCGCTGCCGGCGAACGCCAACACGAAGAAGAAGAACTCGAGTTCGTTGGCGGGCAGGCTGAATTCCTCGCCGTCCTCACCCGTGATCACCGCGGTCGCCAGCGTGCTCCAGATGTCATCGGCGGGATTGCGCCGCTTCTCCGCGGTGAGCTCCATCGCGTAGCCGAAGATGGTGGCGTAGAGATCGGTATAGTCCTGTCGGCTCGGCCGCGCGCCGGGCGCGTTGGCCTTCAGGATCCGGTCCAGGGAATCGAAGATTCGCGGCCGGTCGGATTCCGGGATGCCGATGATGTCGCCGATGACCGTCATCGGCAGGGCGTCGGCCACGTCCTCGATCCAGTCGCCGCCGCCCCGATCGAGCAGCCGGTCGATCATCCGCGCGGCGCGGGCCCGGATGCCGTCCTCGAGTTTGGCGATCGCGCGCGGATTGAACGCGCCGGAGATGAGCTTGCGGCGTTTGTTCAATTCCGGCGGGTCCATGTTGATGATCGTGGGGTACGACGCGAACATCCCGACCGGCTGGATGAGGGGGCCGTCGACCGCGGTGAACGAGTCGGCATCGCGATGCAGCCGGACCGCATGCCGGTGCTTGGTGGCCACCCAGAATTCGCGGTGGACGGTCTCCGCGACGCCGGGCGTCATGTCGTGCCGGAACAGCGGCCTGCTGCGTCGCAGCTCGGCGAACAACTCGTCGGGAAATCCGTTGCGCCACAAGCGGAAATCGGATAGGTCGACTGCCGCAGCCGTCATCTGAAACCTGCTTCCCGGACATGCCTGTGCGCGCGTTGACGTTCAATGCTTAAGATAGTAAAAATAGACCTGGTCGTCGAACTTGGAGCGCTCGTGACGGACATATTTTCGGACTCGGCATCGGATTCGGCCGCGGATCCCTCGGAACGCGAGTTCGGGCAGGCCGGCATCGCGTTGTCGACCTACCGGTTCCCGACGGGCTGGTTCATCGTCGCGTTCGGGTCCGACCTGGCCGCCGGCCAGGTCAAGCGCGCGCACTACTTCGGCGAGGAGCTCGTGCTGTTCCGCACCGAGTCCGGCCAGGTGCACGTGATGGACGCCTACTGCCAGCACCTCGGGGCCAACATGGGCGTCGGCGGCACCGTGGAAGGCGAGAACATCGTCTGCCCGTGGCATGGCTGGCGCTGGCGCGGCGACGGCACCAATGCCCTGATCCCGTACAGCAAGATCGGCTGCAAGAACAACGTCCGGATCCGCACCTACCCGAGCATGGAGTGGTACGGGTTCATCCTCGCCTGGCACGAGCGACACGGCCGCGCGCCGTACTGGCAGCCGCCGGTGCTGCCCGAACTGGAAACCAATGAGTACTACCCGCTGCACCCGCACACCCAGATGCTCAACCGGGTCAAGGTGCACCCGCAGATGATCATCGAGAACGCCGCCGACCCGTACCACGTTCAATACGTTCACAAGGCGGCCAATCCCGCCACCACCGCGTCGTTCGAGGTGTCGGGCTACCACCTGCACGCCACCGTCAACGCGCATTTCGGCGGCGGCCGCGCGTCGACCTGGCTGACCCCGAACGGGCCGGTCGACGCCAAGATCATCTACGACAACTACTCGTTGGGCCTGGGGCTGGTTCGCTTCCCGAGCGAGCTGGTGGCCACCGTCCAGGTGACGGGGCAGACGCCGGTCGACGAGGACTACACCGACTACTTCTACACGCAGGCTTCCATCCGCGAGCCCGGTGACACCGGCGACGTGCCCACCGGCCGCGCCGCCAAGTTCCTGGCGCTGCAGCAAGAGGTCATCAAACAGGACTTCTTCACCTGGGAGAACATGAAATACCTCGAGAAGCCGAACCTGGCGCCCGAAGAGGCGCACGACTACGCCGCCCTTCGCCGCTGGGCCCACCGCTTCTACCCGGGTACGGAGCCCTCGCCGTCGGACTTCGGCTACACCGCCGACGGTGAGCCCGACCCGGCGGCCGCGAAGGCCTGATGCCGGGGCCCGCCGACTTCGGTGTCGACAGCTTCACAGTGCCGGCCGTGCTGGATCGGCGGGCGGAGCAGCACCCCGACCGGGTGATGATGTCGATCGCGGGCGTGGACATCACCTTCGAGCAGATGCGGCAGCGCTCCCGCGCGGCGGCGAACATGCTGGCCGGCCTGGGCGTCGGGCGCGGCGACTGCGTCGCGTTGTTCACCGCCACGTGCCCGGAATGGGTGTACTTCTGGCTGGGCGCGGCGCGCATCGGCGCGGTGAGCGCGGCGGTGAATGCGGCGAACAAGGGCGACTTCCTGCTGCACACCCTGCGGTTGGCGCGGGCCAGGGTGATCCTCACCGACGCCGAACGACAGCCCCGCGTCGACGAAATCGCCGACCGACTGGACACCGTGACCGGCGTTGTGGTGCAGGATGATTCGCTTACCGCCACGCTGCACCTCGACGCCGACGTCCCGGTGGCAGACAGCCCCGTCGGCGCGGCGGACGTGGGGGTGCTGTTCTACACGTCAGGCACCACCGGGCCGTCGAAAGCGGTGGCCACCACATGGCATTACTTGTTCTCGGTGGCCGCGACCGCCGCTTCGGCCTGGGAGTTCGGCCCGGGGGAGGCGCTGTGGACGGCCATGCCGCTGTTCCACCTGAGCGCGGCGCCCAGCGTGCTGGCGCCGATGCTGGTCGGCGGAACGACGGTGTTGGCGAAGGCCTTTCACCCCAACGAGGTGTGGGACGACATCCGCGCCCGCGGCGCCGTCGGTTTCGCCGGCGCCGGGGCGATGGTGTCGATGCTGCAGAACCTCCCCGCGGACCCGCGTGACGCGCAGCTGCCGCTGCGGTTCATCTCGGCCGCGCCCATTGACGCGAAGTCGTACCGCGACATCGAAAAGCGGTACGGCTGCCGGGTCGTCACCATGTACGGGATGACCGAAGCGTTTCCGATCGCCGTCAAAGGCGTGGCCGACGAGGGGGTGCCCGGGACGTCGGGGCGGCCGAACCCCAATTTCGACGTGCGCATCGTCGACGAGAACGGCGACCCGCTTCCGCCCGGCACCGTCGGCGAGATCGCCTGCCGGCCCAGGCACCCGCACGTGATGAGCGAAGGCTACGTGAGCCAGGGCTTGCGGGCCGACCCGCACCCGGAGTGGTTTCGCACCGGCGATTTGGGCCGACTCGACGCCGACCAGAATTTGACATATGTGGACCGCGTCAAAGACTCGCTGCGCAGACGCGGCGAAAATGTCTCGTCGGTCGAAGTGGAGGCCGTCGTCACGCGCCACCCCGCGGTGGCCGAAGCCGCCGCGGTCGGGACGCCCAGCGAGTTGGGCGAGGACGACATCCTGTTGTTCGTGACGTTGCATGCTGGCGCCGCACTGGATTGCGCCGAGTTGCTCGACTTCTGCGCGGCCCGGATGCCGTACTTCTGTGTGCCGCGATACGTGGAGGCGGTCGATGAACTCCCGAAGAACGTCATTGGACGAATACGTAAAGATTTGTTGCGTAGCCGTGGCTTAAATGAGGCCACTTGGGATCGCGAAGAACACGGTTATATCGTGAGTCGCTAAGTTAAGTTAGTGTTACATGAGACAATTTTCCCGTCGTTTTGCTACAGAGGCTGGAGAGCCACGATGACGCTGACCTATCAACAAGAGCAGTTCCTCCACGCCGCGACGGGGCGCGCTGCCATCCTGGACCTGAGCGCCCGCCACAACCGGGCCTACTCCGACGGCGACCGTGACCGCTGGATCGCCACTTTCCGCCACTCCGGCGCCAGCTACACCCGCGATGGCGACCTGTTCACCGATCTGCGCATGGCTTTTGACGGCGGCGACGGGCAGCGCCTCGTCACCCTCGATCACGAGATCCGCATCGACGGCATCAACGCGTCCCAGCGTTGTGTCGCGGTGCTGTTCGCCGCCATGTATGGCGACACCACGCTCCGGGCCACCGGGACCTTCCGGGACACGCTGATCTATGAGCGCGGCGGCTGGTACTTCACTTCCCGTGTGCTCGCATGGGATTCGGTGCCGAGTCGGCACCCGCTCGTCATGTGAGCGGCCCCGCTACGTGGATCGGGACCTCGGCTACCAACTGGCCTTCGGCACCTACGAAGACGCGCTGCGGATGGTCGGCGCGAAGGGCGAGCCGCGCACGGCGGCGACCCCGGTCAGCGGAGCGCGCATCCAGCTGTTCGCCGCCATGGTCCACGACGGGAATCGTTCGTACTGGGACGCCGAGTTCGCCCGGGAGAGATGGGGAGGGCTGCTGGCCCCGCCGGCCCTGCTGATGGGTTGGCTGATACCTCCGCCGTGGGAGCCGGACGGTAGGCCGCCGGTGGCGTCGGCGGTGTTGCGGGTGCCGTTGCCGGGCACCACGTTCATCAACGCGGCCAACGACGTTGCCTTTCTGGAGCCCATCGTCGAGGGGGATCTGCTCACCGTCGTCGAGGAACTGGTGTCGGTGTCGCCGGAGAAGCGGACCCGGTTGGGGGTCGGCCATTTCGTCGAGACGTTGGAGACCTATCGACGTCAAGACGGCGCGGTGGTGGCCACATGCCGAAATACCTTGTTCCGCTTCACCCCTGGGGCGCCCTCGTGACCGACCTGGACTGGAACGGCATCACCGTTCCCGTCGACCTCCCGGAGGTGATCGACCACATCAGCTATCAGCGGGTCGTGGAAAACGCCGGAGCGACCTGGGACTACTTCCCGGGACATTTCGATCCGGCCTACGCCCAGAGCCAGGGCAATCCGACGATTTACGTCAACACCATGCATCTGGCCGGATTCGCAGACCGCGTCGCGACCGACTGGGCGGGCCCGGGCAGCCGCGTCGTGCGGCGCTCGATGCGGCTCGCCGGGTCGGTCTACGCCGGCGACACGATGATCGGGCGGGGGCGCGCGGTGGCCAAGCGGCGCGACACCTCGGTGGACCCCCCGCGCTGCCTGGTCGACATCGAAATCGAGGTGACCAACCAGCACGGCAAGCTGTGCTGTCCGGTCGAGCTCACCCTGCAGATGCCCGGAAGTGGTTGACGCGGCCGAACGGCGGTGTGCCGGCGGTTCGGCGGGGCGGTCGCATCGGCGAAGGGCAATGGGATGCGCGGTGGCGGCTGACCTACGAGACGCGCGATGTCTTGGTGCACACCTGGGACCTCGCCCGCGCGGTCGGCGCCGACGACCACCTGAATCCCGCACCCGTCACATCAGTCGCGCCTGTCCCTGCGGCGACTTGGTCAGTGATTTCAAAACGTGATACCGCATTCGATATCGTGTTTGAAAGCCGGTTCATATCCGGCTTGCGGGTACGCGAGCGACCCGTGTGACCTTGAGCCAAGCCAAGTTTCACAGCGGGGGCAGCTTCCCCTTGCATACCAGCGTCTGAAGCTCGACGTACTCGTGCAGGCCCTCCGGACCGAATTCGCGGCCGATGCCCGACTGCTTGAAGCCGCCGAACGGGGCGCCGATGTCGAGCGTGTACATGTTGATGCCGTAGGTACCGGTGCGGACACCGGCCGCGATCTCGAGGCCGTGGGCGATGTCGGAGGTCCACACCGAACCGGCGAGCCCGTAGTCGCTCTCGTTGGCGATCCGGATCGCGTCCTCTTCGTCGCGGTAGCGCAGGACCGTCAGGACCGGGCCGAAGATCTCCTCGCGGGCGATGCGCATGTCGTTGGTGGCGTCGGCGAACAGCGTCGGCCGCACGTACCAGCCCCGCCCCGACGGGCTGTCGTCTCCGCCGAGCACGACGCGGGCGCCCTCGGCCTGGCCGGACTTGATGTAATCCTGGACCCGGCGCTGCTGCCGTTGCGCGACAAGGGGTCCGACGTCGGTGGCCTCGTCGGCCGGGTCGCCGACGTTCAGGCCCGACATCATGTCGGCCAGCGCGTCGACGACCTCGTCGTGGCGGCGGTCGCTGACGAGGATGCGGGTCTGGGCGACGCAGGCCTGGCCGTTGTTCATCAGGCCGGCGGTCTTCAGCCCGGCCGCCGTCTTGCCGATGTCGGCGTCGTCGAGAATGATCGCCGCCGACTTGCCGCCCAGCTCCAGGCTGTAGCGTTTCAGCTGCTCGCCGCAGAGGGTAGCGATGCGGCGCCCGACGGCGCTGGAACCGGTGAACGCGATCTTGTCCACGCCGGGATGGCGCACCAGCGCCTCGCCGACGTCGGTGCCTCCGGGAAGCACCGACACCACCCCTTCGGGGAGATCGATCTGCTCGATCATCTCCGCCAACCACAAAGCGTCCAAGGGCGTTTCGGGTGCGGGCTTGACAATGACCGTGCAGCCCGCGATCAGGGCCGGGATCAGCTTCGGCATGATCAAAAACTGCGGCACGTTCCACGGCACGATCGCGCCGACCACGCCGACCGGGGCCCTGCTCAGGTGCACCTCGCCCAGCACGCCCTGGCGGCGTTCGGTCCACGGGAAGTCGCGGGCGGCGGCCAGCGCGAGGTGGATCAGGGACGCCGCGGCCGCCCCCTGGCCGAGCCGGCTGAAACTGCGCGGCGACCCCATCTCGTCGGTGATCAGGTCGGCCATCTCGTCCATATGGCCGGCGTAGATCGCGGCGAGCTGTTCCACCTTGGCCATCCGGTCGGCATGCGTCATGCGCGGCCAGGGGCCGTGGTCGAAAGCGTGCCGCGCGGCGGCGACGGCGGCGTCCACGTCCTCGGGCCCGGCCGCCTGGACGTGGCCGACCGGTTCTTCGGAGTGGGGCGAGATCACCGCGAGCTGCTGCGCGTTGGCTGGTTTGCGCCACTGCCCGCCAATGAACAGCTCGTTGTAGGAGCGATGGCCGGAATTTTCTGTCATCGCGCACTTCCTCGAGGGTTGGGGGCCGCGACCATGACTTCGCTATTGACGCTAACATAGCGAAAAAAGCAGCGAGGCCCGATATGACCAGCGATTGGCGCAGTTACCCGTTTCAATTGGTGCCCGGTGATTCCCAGCTGGATTTCCCCGCGGCCGAAGGCGAACATCCCGACCAGGAATCGGACACCTGGTTCCTGGCTGGCCGACTCGACGCGACCGAGAGCGACCGCTCGTTTGCCTTCCTGACCATATTCAACAAGAACCGGCCGGGCGGGACGGTGGTCGCGGACTTCTACACCATGGCGCTGTTCGACCTGGACACCGGCGACTACGGCACCTATACCGACTACGACATGCCGCCGGCCAACATGGAACCGGGCGCCCAGCGCAAGCTCGAGACGGCGTCGGGTCACCTCGACATCAGCTACCACAGCGGCGCCGGCACCGCGTCCTGGACCACCTGCCGCGACGCCGACGGGAACCTGCTGCCGTTCACCTACCGGGTCAGCCTGGTGGGCAAGGACCACTCCGGGCGGCCGATGCGGCTGGACCTCGCCGTAACCCCTACGCGCGCACCGACACCGGTGGGCGCGTCGACCTACAACGGCAAGATCGTCTGCTTCGGCCAAAGCGAGACGTACTCGTATTTCCAGACCGGAATGACGATGACCGGGACCCTGCGCTGGGGAGGCGTCGTCGAGCAGGTCTTCGGCAGCGGCGGGCACGTCGACCGGCAGTGGTTCCCGAAGTACGCCGGCGGCGGGGGATCGGGGGGCGACCCGCGCGCCAGGTCTCACGAATGGCGCACCATCAACTTCGACAACGGCGTCGATCTGAGCATCTGGCGCCAATTCGACCGCACGAAAGGCAATGCGCTGCAGCCGTTTACCGGCGTGACGACCAGCCATCCCGACCCGGCGATATCACCGCAGTGTGCCGAAGACGTCGAGGTCACGATCAGCAGCTACGTCCGCTGGCCGGACGCGGTGCGGCCGCTGGTGCGGCCGGTTGCCCCGGCGCGATACATGCCGGACCGGCACCGGATCACCTGCGCCACCTTGCAGCTCGACATCGTGGGGGAGCCGATGGTGCCCGCCCCGGCGCACGGCCTGCCGATCGAATACATGGAAGGCCCCTACCGCTACCACGGAACGCTGTGGGGCAAGCCCGTGGCCGGCTTTGCGTTCAACGAGCGCTCGCTGGCGCTTTACCGGGATTGGGAACTGGTCGAGGTGCTGACCACCACCGTCGCGAACGTCGAGCCACCCGCCCCAGACCTCCGGGTGAAGGTGGAAACGGTTGCGGAGTTGGTGGCAGCGGGCCGTCGCGGCGAGGCGGTCGAGCTGTTG
>NZ_DATJPU010000102.1:0-3016 GCF_035506235.1 Mycobacterium sp. | reverse complement strand
CAACCCGCTCGAACCAAGGCACGAGCAATCAGCCAACTCGAAACCCTCGGATACCGGGTCATCCTCGAACCACTCACCCAAACCGCGTAACCCACCATCACCCGGGTCGCCCCTTGTGGTCACCCCAATTTTCGTGTCAGTCAGGTCGCGATGGTGTTGGGTCAGGGCGCCCGCGACCGCGGCGCGCGTTGTGACGAGATTCCCGACAGCCTGCCGGGTATCGGATATGTCGCCGAAGATGGCAGCGCCGAGATGATCCGCGTGCGGGCCTTCGAGGTCACCAACGCCGATATTGACTGGCTTGCCGCGACTTACCGGCCGCGGCGGGTCAACGGCGACGCAGAGTCGGGGCACCGCTCATGAATACCGCAGAGCGGGCGGTCAACGAGGCCAGACGTGCGTTTGATCCGGCGATCCTTGGGGCCGCTTGGCCGCCCGTCGATGGTGACTACCGGGCGTCTCCAGTGACAGCCGAGATTGTTGCTCGTGCCGCCTCGGCGGGCTATCCACAGTGGTGGGCCAAGGTCGGATCGGTCGGATACTGCAGCAAGCCGGTTCACCTTGTCGGCCGCGGCTACGGCAGGACCCGGCTGTCGGTGCTGGCCCGCTGCAAGAACCGCCGCGGCGCGGTGTGCCCGTCATGCTCGGACCTCTACCGCGGCGACACCTGGCACCTGGTGCACGCTGGCGCGGCTGGTGAGTCCGAGCTTGGCGTCCCGACCACTGTTTCGACGCATCCGATGGTGTTCGCCACCCTCACTGCTCCCAGTTTCGGAGCCGTGCACACCTGCCACAAGAATGCGGCCGGTACCGCGCGTCGCTGCCACCCCGACAACACCGGACAACAATGCCGGCATGGTAAACCGTTGAACTGCAACACGATACACAACATCAATGATCCGCTGGTGGGCCAACCACTATGTGCGGACTGCTACGACTACCGCGGACACGTTGAATTCTCCTGGCACGCACCCGCATTGTGGCACCGATTCACCATCGCGCTGCGCCGGCAGCTGGCCCGGCGCCTACGCGAGCTCGACACAGACCCCAATTCGGTGCGGCTGTCCTATGTCAAAGTCGCCGAATTGCAGGCCCGCGCCATCCCACACTTTCACGCCCTGATCCGCCTCGACGACGCCACCAGCCCCACCGACGCGCCCGCCCCACCGTTGGCCGGCGTCGACGCCGGTGAGCTGGTCGGGCTGATCGTGCAGGCCGCCGCCACCGTCCGCTTGCGCATCGAGACGCCCGCCGGCACGGACGTGGTGCGGTTCGGCACCCAGATCGACGCCCAACCCGTCACCAACCGCGTCGGCGAGACTGACGACCGCGACGGCATTGCGGGCCGGCGGGTGGCGGGCTACCTGGCGAAATACGTCACCAAATCCGTCGCCGACTTCGGTCTCGGCACTCATCGCATCTCCCCGCATGTCATTGGCACCCTGCCGGTCTCCGAGCATGTGCGACGCATCTTGCACACCATCGCCGAGCTGGCCCGCCGACCCGGCCGGGCGATCATGCTGACCTGGCTGCATTGCCTGGGATTTCGCGGGCACATCACCACCAAAACCCGGCGCTACTCCACCACCCTGCAGGCCCTACGCGCACGGCGCTTCCGTTGGCAGATGATGCGCAACCACCTGCCGGCCGAACTCGACCAACTGGCTCACATCAAAGCCGACGACGATGAACCCGTCCTATGGGAGTTTCGCGGCTGTGGGCACGCCACCACGGGGGAGCGGCTGCTCGTACTCACCGCCGCCCTCCGCGCTCGCCAGCGTCGCCAGGCCGCACGCGATGCGCTCACCGACACCCCACCGCCGGAGGCCAGCCCATGACCGGACACCAAGACGCGCGGCGAGCGAGAGATCTGTGCTGTGAATGACAAATCCAGCGCCGACAGGAGACGGTCGGTTGAGAACGGAGAAACGGGAAGTCGCGATGTCAACGTCAATGCTGGCGCAGACCGGACCCAGCCTCCACCTGGCGGACGCGAGAATTTCGGCACCGTTCGTTGCCCCTATGCACCGCCAGCACTTAATCCTGCTGCGGCCCAGGTTCTCCTACGAATCCTTCGAGAGGCAGCGATTCAGCGCCCGGTTGCGGCGTGAGGGAAGATAGACAGCGTGCCGGACGAGGTCGACGAGTGGGCAGCGCTAGACGAAGTATTAGGGGTTGAATCAATCGATCTTCCGGAGAACAGCCTGGGACCGCTGGCGTTCTACGGCCGATGCTCGACAGAGGACAACCAGGATCCCGAAACGTCCTTAGGGTGGCAGCTCGGCAACGCCAGCAAGTTTGTCGAGCCGCTGGGCGGCGTGGTGGTTGCCGAGTACTTCGACGTGGGCCAGTCTCGCTCGGTCCCCTGGGACCGGCCGGACGATGCCCGTCGATTGTTGAGTGATCTCAAAGATCCGAACCGAGGCTGGGATGGGGTTGTTGTAGGCGAGGGAACACGGTGCTGGTTCGGAAACCAGTTCTCCCTGGTTGCTCCGCGTTTCGCAAACTACGGTGTGCAGCTCTGGATTCCGGAACTCGGCGGTAGGTTCGATTCCAAGAATCCGTCACACAAGATGCTAATGAGCGTCCTTGGCGGGAAGAGCGAATCGGAACGGCAACATATTCAGGCTCGTGTCCGTGCGGCGATGGATGCACAGGTTCTAAACGAGGGCCGACATCAGGGCGGCCGAGCACCTTTCGGTTACATGGTTGTAGACGGTGGGTGCCATCCGAATCCGCGAAAGTCCGCCGAGGGGTATCGATTACGGGTACTCGCAATCGATGAGGAAGCAGCAGATGTCGTGCGTCGGATATTCGCCGATTACCTCGACGGCAAAGGCGATCGGGCGATCGCCGAAGGGCTGAACCGTGATGGTGTTCCTTGTCCTTCTGCGCGTCGGCCGGACCAGAATCGTCACCGGCTCGCGGACGGATGGCAAGGCAGCACGGTTGGCGCGATCTTGCAGAACCCGAAGTACACGGGCTACGCAATCTTCGGTCGCTGGACCAAGACCGA
>NZ_DATJPU010000101.1:0-7803 GCF_035506235.1 Mycobacterium sp. | reverse complement strand
TGAAAAGCCCGGGGCGCCAAGGCCGAACGCCGGCATATCGCCACACCGCGCGAATCCGGCGGCCATTTAATCGGGACTTAACTTGCAATCTTGAAGATTTCAGCGATTTTCCTGCGGGCTCTCCCAATAGCCCCTACTATGGCGGGATTACGCATCCCCGATGCACCGCGTCGGCGCGTCCAATTGTGGTTTCCGCCACGGCCGTCCGGGCCGGGCCGGTTTGTGCTGCCCCGAGCCGGGGCGGTGGGTGACAACACGCGTGGTCTGGTTTGCCGCCCATTGACCCCGCGTCGCCGGAGCACTTGCGGCACAGCGCCTCTGGCAGCGACTCGCATCCACCATCACGCCCGATTATCGTTCGAAAAGTATGCGACCGGCGGGTGATCCATGCTCCCCATCAGCGATTGCGGTTCGGACGTTGTTAAATTTGTGTACGTTCGCACGATTTTTCCACGCGGTTCGGGCCGAGCCGCTACGCTGCTGATCGCGCCACGTTGTTACGGCGGGCTTCGATACGGGGGTCGGTGGGTTGGTTGTGTCTTGCTTGCGGAGTTGCTAGCTCGCGCAAAAAAATTCGGCGAGATTTCTCGAAGCTCTGATAAGAGCGAGCAGCAGTGATAGGAACTTGTGGATAGGCAAGGAGAGGTGAGGATCAGTGGCTAAGGCAGGCGTTACTCCGGTTGCCGTCATCGGGATGGCGTGCCGGCTGCCGGGGGGCATCAACTCCCCTGACCTCTTTTGGGAAGCGTTGTTGCGCGGTGACGACTTTGTCAAGGAAATTCCGGCCGAGCGCTGGGACGTCGACTACTATTACGACCCCGAGCCGGGCGTGCCGGGCCGTTCCGTGTGCAAGTGGGGCTCCTTCCTGGACAACGTCGGCGACTTCGACCCCGAGTTCTTCGGCATCACCGAAAAAGAAGCCACGGCGATGGATCCCCAGCACCGGTTGCTCATGGAAACCGCCTGGGAGGCCATGGAACACGCCGGCCTCACCAAGGACACCATAGCCGGGGAAACGGGCGTTTTCATCGGATTGAACTACGGCGACTACCAATTCGTCCACGCCGCCACCGACGCCTTCGACGGACCCTACGGAAACCCGGGCACCATCTCCTGCATGGCCTCCGGGCGGATCTCCTACGCGCTCGGCCTGCACGGCCCCGCGGTCACGATCGACACCGCCTGCTCGTCCGGCCTGTTCGCGATCCACCAGGCCTGCCGCAGCCTGAACGACGGCGAGAGCGAACTCGCGTTCGCCGGCGGCGTCAACGTGATGATGGAGCCGCGCAGGTCAGCCTCCGCGTCGGCGGGGGGCATGCTCTCGGGCACCGGGCACTGCCACGCGTTCGACATCAAGGCCGACGGCTTCGTCTCCGGCGAGGGCTGCGTGGTGCTGTTGCTCAAGCGCCTGAACGACGCCCAGCGTGACGGCGACCGGATTTTGGGTGTGATTCGCGCCACTGCCGCCAACCAGGACGGCCACACCATGAACATCGCGATGCCGTCGGGCGAGGCGCAGGCCGCGGTGTACCGCGCCACCCTCGCGGCCGCGGGCGTGGACGCCGGCACCGTCGGCATGGTCGAGGCGCACGGCACCGGAACCCCCGTCGGTGACCCGATCGAATACGGCAGCCTCGCCGAGGTGTACGGCCTCGGCAACCCCTGCGTGCTCGGCGCCTCGAAGACCAACTTCGGGCACCTCCAGGCCGCCGCGGGTGCGCTTGGCGTGATGAAGGCGGTCCTGAGCGTCCAGCACGGTGTGGTCCCCAAGAACCTGCACTTCGAGGCGCTGCCCGACGACATGGCCCGGATCGACACCGGATTGTTTGTGCCGCAAGAGAATACGCCGTGGCCGCTGAACGGCGACCAGCCGCGACGCGCGGCGGTGTCGGCGTACGGCATCTCCGGCACCAACGTGCACGCCATCGTCGAGCAGGCCCCCGAGCCGCTTTCGCGCAACGGGGCCGCGACCCGGCCGCGCCGCGACGGCACGCTGCTGTTCCCGCTGTCGGCCACCTCGGCCGACGGGCTGCGGGAGACCGCCGCCCGGCTGGCCGACTGGGTCGAGGCGCGGGCGACGGACGTGTCGGCGCCGGATCTGGCCTACACGCTGGCGCGCAGGCGCGGGCACCGCTCCGTGCGGACCACGGTGCTGGCCGCCGACACCCCGGAGCTGCTGACGGCGTTGCGGGAGGTCGCCAGCGGCGACGCCCTCTTCCAGGAAGTGGTGGGCCAGGAGCAGCGCGGCCCGGTGTGGGTGTTCTCCGGCCAGGGTTCGCAGTGGGCCACCATGGGCGCCGACCTGCTGGCCAAGGAGCCCGCGTTCGCGGCGGCCATCGCCGAGATCGAGCCGCTGATCGCCCACGAGTCGGGCTTCTCGGTGACCGAGGCGCTGACCGCCCCCGAGAAGGTGACGGGCATCGACCGCGTGCAGCCCACGAGCTTCGCCATGCAGGTCGCACTGGCGACGACGATGAGGTCTTACGGGGTCCGGCCCGGCGCGGTCATCGGCCACTCGATGGGTGAATCGGCGGCGGCCGTCGTCGCCGGAGCACTGTCGCTCGAGGACGGGGTGCGGGTCATCTGCCGCCGCTCGCGACTGATGACCAAGATCGCCGGCTCGGGCGCGATGGCGTCGGTGGAACTGCCTGCGCAGCAAGTGCTTTCGGAGCTGATGGCTCGCGGCGTCAACGACGCCGTGGTGGCGGTGGTGGCCTCTCCGCAGTCCACCGTCATCGGCGGCGCGGCGGACACGGTCCGCGAGTTGGTGGCGGTGTGGGAGCAGCGCGAGGTGATGGCGCGCGAGGTGGCCGTCGACGTGGCGTCGCACTCTCCGCAGGTCGACCCGATCCTCGACGAGCTGTACGACGTGCTGGGCGAGATCGAGCCGTTGACCCCGGAGGTCCCGTACTACTCGGCCACCTCGTTCGACCCGCGCGAGGAGCCGTACTGCGACGCCAACTACTGGGTGGACAACCTGCGCCACACGGTGCGGTTCTCCGCGGCGGTGCAGGCGGCGCTGGAAGACGGCTACCGGGTGTTCGGTGAGTTGTCGCCGCACCCGCTGCTGACCCATGCGGTCGACCAGACCGCCCGCAGCCTGGACATGACGGTGGCCGCGCTCGCCGCGATGCGGCGCGAGCAGCCGCTTCCCCACGGGCTGCTCGGGTTGCTGGCAGACCTGTACACCACGGGCGCCACGGTCGACTTCTCCGTGCTCTACCCCGGCGGGCACCTGGTGGACGCCCCGCTGGCGGCCTGGACGCACCGCTCGCTGTTGCTGAGCCGCGAGGGCCACAGCTCCCGCGCGCTGGCTTCCAGCGTCGCGGTGCACCCGCTGATGGGCCAGCACGTGCGCCTGCCAGAGGAGCCGGAGCGCCACGTGTGGCAGGCCGAGATCGGCACCACGACGCTGCCCTGGCTGGCCGACCACCAGGTCCACGGCACCGCCACGCTGCCGGGCGCGGCCTACTGCGAGATGGCGCTGGCCGCGGCCCGCACCGTGTTCGGCGACGCCTCCGCGGTGCGCGACGTCCGCTTCGAGCAGATGCTGATGCTCGACGAGGAAACGCAGATCAGCCTCACCGCGACCGCCGAGGCGCCCGGCGCGCTCACCTTCGCCGTGGAGACCGACGAGGACGGGGTGCAGGCCCGGCGGGCGTCGGCGGTGCTAACGGAGGCGAACGACGCAGGGAACAAAGCGCGCCCCGCCGCGGTGGACATCGAGGAACTGCTGGCCGCGCACCCGAGCCGCTTGGAGGGCAACGACCTTCGCGACGCGATGGACCTGTGCGGCATCCAGTACGGCCCCGCCTTCACCGGCCTGGCCGCCGCGCACACCGCCGAGGGCACCGGCACCACGGTGCTGGCCGAGATCGGGCTGCCCAGCGTGATCCGGACGCAGCAAACCAATTACGGCGTGCACCCGGCGCTGCTCGACGCCTGCTTCCAGTCGGTCGCGGCGCACCCGAGCGTCGCGAACGCCAGCCTGGGTGGACTGCTCCTGCCGCTGGGCGTTCGCGGGTTGCGGGTCCACGGATCCGTCAGCAGCGCCCGCTACTGCTACTCCCGGGTGACCGCGGCGACCGGCGGATCCGTCGAGGCCGACCTCGACATCCTGGACAAGCACGGGACCGTGCTGCTGACCGTCCGGGGGCTGCAGATGGGCACCGGCGTCTCGCCGAGCGGCGAGCGGGCCCGGGTGATGGCCGAGCGGTTGCTGACCGTGGAATGGCAGCAACGGCAGCTGCCGGAGGTGGCCATCGCGGCCGAGACCGGGGCCTGGCTGCTGGTCAGCACCTCCGATGCCGCGGACCTCGTCGCGACGGCGTTCACGGACGCGATGAAGCTGCACGAGGCGGACTGCACCACGCTGTCCTGGCCTTCGCGGGCCGACCACCCCGCGATCGCCGAGCGGCTGCGCGCTGAGGTCGAAAAGGGCGGCTACGCCGGCGTGGTGGTGCTCACCGAGGCCAAGAACGGCAACCCGGACGACGAAGGCGCCGTGCGCGGTGGCGAATACATCCACCACATGGTCCGCATCGCCCGCGAGCTCCCGGAGCTCCAGGGCGAGTCGCCGCGGCTGTTCGTGGTGACCCGCAACGCCCAGAAGGTGTTGTCGGAGGACGTGCCCAACCTCGACCAGGGCGGGTTGCGCGGGCTGCTGCGGGTGATCGGTGCCGAGCACCCGCACCTGCACACCACCCACATCGACGTCGACGAGCAGACCAGCGCCGACCAGGTGGTGCGCCAGCTGCTGACGACGGGGCCCGGAGAGGACGAGACGGCCTGGCGCAACGACGAGTGGTACATCGCGCGCCTGTGCCCCACCCCCCTGCGTCCGGAAGAGCGGCACTCGACCATCGCGGATCACGGGAACGACGGGATGCGCATGCAGATCCGCACGCCGGGTGACCTGCAGACGATGGAGTTCGCGGCGTTCGACCGGGTCCCGCCGGGTCCCGGGCAGATCGAGGTGGCGGTCACCGCGTCGAGCATCAACTTCGCCGATGTGCTGAACGCGTTCGGCCGCTACCAGAGCCTGGACAACATCCTGCCCCAGCTGGGCACCGACTTCGCCGGCGTCGTCACGGCCGTCGGGCCCGACGTCACCAGCCACCAGGTGGGCGACCACGTCGGCGGCATGTCCCCCAACGGCTGCTGGGCCACCTTCGTCACCTGCGATGCGCGCCTGGCCACCACGCTGCCGCAAGGGCTGACCGACGCGCAGGCGGCCGCGGTGACCACCGCGCACGCCACCGCCTGGTACGGACTGAACGACCTGGCCCGCATCAAGGCCGGCGACAAGGTGCTGATCCACTCCGGCACCGGCGGTGTGGGACAGGCGGCGATTGCCATCGCCCGTGCCGCGGGCGCCGAGATCTTCGCCACGGCCGGCAGCGAGCGGCGTCGGCAGCTGTTGCGTGACATGGGAATTGAGCACGTCTACGACTCGCGGAGCGTCGAGTTCGCCGACCAGATCCGTCGTGACACCGACGGCTACGGCGTGGACATCGTGCTCAACTCGGTGACGGGCGCGGCGCAGCTGGCCGGGATCAAACTGCTCGCCCTGGGCGGGCGGTTCGTCGAGATCGGCAAGCGCGACATCTACGGGGACACCAAGCTGGGCCTCTTCCCGTTCCGCCGCAACCTCGCGTTCTGGGGCGTCGATTTGGGCCTGATGTCGGTCAGCCACCCGCAGCAGGTCAGCGAAATCCTCAGCACCGTCTACCGATTGACGGCCGAGGGCGTGCTGCCGATGCCCGAGAGCACGCACTACCCGCTCGCCGAGGCGGCCACCGCGATTCGCGTGATGAGCGCGGCCGAACACACCGGCAAGCTCATCCTCGACATCCCCCAGGCCGGGCGCAGCAGCGTGGTGCTGCCCCCGGAGCAGGCGCCGGTGTACCGCAAGGACGGCTCCTACATCATCACCGGCGGTCTGGGTGGCCTGGGCCTGTTCCTGGCCGAGAAGATGGCCGCCGCCGGCGCGGGCCGGATCGTGCTCACCTCGCGTTCCGAGCCTTCGCAGAAGGCGACTGAAACGATCGAGCTCGTCCGAGCGATAGGTTCCGACGTGATCGTCGAATGCGGTGACATCGCCCAGGCCGACGTCGCGCAGCGCCTGGTGGCCACGGCGACGGCAACCGGACTGCCGTTGCGTGGCGTGCTGCACGCCGCCGCGGTGGTCGAGGACGCCACGTTGACCAACATCACCGACGAGCTGATCGACCGCGACTGGGCCCCCAAGGTGTACGGCGCGTGGAACCTGCACGAGGCCACCGCATCTGCGGACCTTGACTGGTTCTGCTCGTTCTCCTCGGCTGCCGCCCTGCTGGGCTCGCCGGGCCAGGGCGCCTACGCCGCGGCCAACAGCTGGCTGGATGCCTTCACCCATTGGCGACGCGCTCAGGGCCTGCCGGCCACGGCGATCGCCTGGGGAGCCTGGGGCGAGATCGGCCGCGGCGCGGACTTCGCGGAGGGCAGCGGCGCCGCGATCGCTCCCGACGAGGGTGCTTACGCGTTCGAGGCGCTGCTGCGCCACGACCGCGCGTACACCGGCTACAGCCCCCTCATCGGGACACCGTGGATCGCGTCCTTCGCGGAACGCAGCAAGTTCCTCGAGATGTTCAAGTCCGCGGGCGAAAAGCGCTCGGGTTCAAGCAAACTGCGCGCCGAGCTGGCCGACCTGCCGCTCGACGAGTGGCCGACCCGGCTGCGGCGTCTGCTCTCCGAGCAGATCGGGCTGATCCTGCGCCGCAACATCGATGTGGACCACCCGCTTTCCGAGTACGGCCTGGACTCGCTGGGCAACCTCGAATTGCGGACTCACATCGAGGCCCAAACGGGGGTACGCATCACCTCTGCCGACATCACCACGGTGCGAGGCTTGGCGGATCACCTGTTCCACAAACTGGCGCCCCAGGAGGAAAACGCTGCGGCGCCTGCATGAAAGAGGTTCCTACGTCAAAGTCGACTGCACTGCTAGGCCGGTACTAAGGAGGGAAACGTGTTCATAGGCGGAGGCTCTGAGCACGACAGCCTGCGAGTTGGCAACGCTTACGACTGGAACCCGGGCCCGGGATCCGTCGTGACGTGGGAACCCACGCCCGGCTGCGCCGCGAAGGCTCGGCAGGCGCCGGTGAGCCCGGTGCCGCCTAGCTCCATGCAGGCGGGTCACCTTCGGGGGTTCGTCGAGTTCGGGGAACGGGGCCTCGACTATTCGCGGGCGGTCATGGGTTCCTGGGAGGTGCCCGGCCGCTGCGACATCCGCGCGATGACCTACGTCATCAACGCGCACCTGCGGCGCCACGCCACGTACCACAGCTGGTTCGAATACCAAGACGAGAAGAACATCATCCGGCACACCTTGAAGAACCCGCGCGACATTCAATTCGTCGCCAAGGAGTACGGCCCGATGACGCAGCTGGAGTGGCGGGACCACGTCCTGGCCACGCCGGACCCGCTGCAGTGGGACTGCTTCAGGTTCGGCATCATTCAGTACGAGGACCGCTTCGCGCTCTACGCGGTCGTCGACCACCTGCACTGCGACCCGATGCTGATCGCGGGGCTGTATGTCGAAATCGTGATGAACTACAACGCGCTTCTCGAGGGCAAGGCGCCCGTCACGCTTCCGCCGGCCGCCAGCTACGACGACTTCTGCTTGCGGGAGCACGCCTGCGTGTCCGGGATGACGATGGAGTCCCCGGAGGTGCAGAAGTGGATCGCGTTCGCCGAAGCCAACGGCGGAACCCTGCCCGACTTCCCGCTGCCGCTGGGTGACCAGTCGATCCCGTGCGGCGG
>NZ_DATJPU010000100.1:0-71405 GCF_035506235.1 Mycobacterium sp. | reverse complement strand
CGTGGTGGTGCCCGCACCGGATGACGTTGTCTCGTTGGAATCCCTGGTGCGGCACTGCCGTTCGCAAGGGCTGAGCCGCTATAAACATCCCGAGCGCCTGGTGATCGTCGACGCGCTGCCGCGCAACCAATTCGGAAAGGTGATCAAGAAAGACCTTCGCGAGGCCTTCGGGTGACCTCGGCGATCACTCATTCAACACGCTCATGCATAAGGAAACTCGGGATCAGCGTCTTCCGGGCGACGCGGAGCCGATCGACCACACCATCAAGTTCTCGATTCGGGTCATGCCCTTTTCACGGTGCCGAAATGGCCGGTGTGACGCGGCGGCTACAACCCCTTCGGCGCCTCGCGGACAGCCTGTATCGCCGCCGGATCGCCGTCGAACTCGACCCGCGCCTCGCGCCCGACGGAAAACAGCAGCAGCTCCTCGGGTGCGCCGGTCACCACCACCGACGGGCCCCGGCCGGCGGTCAGGATCGTCTTACCCTCCGGGATGCGCAAGGCAACCCGGCCGGGGACCTTCGCCAGCGTCAGCCGGGCCATCAGCGGCAGCGTGCGGCGCAGCGCACGGCACAGCCCCTGTTCGAGCACGCGCGGCTCCCAGCCCGATTGCGCGCGGCGCACGTCCTCGTGGTGGATGAACATTTCGGCGACGTTGGCGACCGGGTCGAGCAGCTTGAACGGTGAGTAGGCGGGCGGACCGGACGCGATTTTGTCCACCAGCTCGTCCCAATCGGTCTGCCCGGCCACCTCGTCCTGCACCTTTGCGGTGTGAGGGGCGAAAAACGGTATCAGGATGCCCGGCGCGGCGTCGGGGCGGTACTCCCGAATCACCAGGTGAGCGGCCAAATCTCGGGTCTTCCAGCCTTCGCACAGGGTGGGCGCATCCGGCCCGACGGCGCGTAGTGTGTCGACCAGGGCGGCACGTTCGCGTTGAGCAACGGTCATGCGTTCAGGGTAGGGCCAGCCCCTGCGCACGGGCCATGCGCATCTCGGTAAATTTGAAACGTCATGCCTAGGACAGGAATGTAGGGAATGCCATGAACGCACGTGTCGAGCAGCTGGAGTTTCAGGCAGAGGCTCGCCAACTGCTGGATCTGATGGTCCACTCGGTCTACTCCAACAAGGATTCGTTTCTGCGGGAGCTGATCTCGAACGCCTCCGACGCGCTGGACAAGCTGCGGCTGGAAGCGTTCCGCAACAAGGACCTCGATGTCGACACCTCCGATCTGCATATCGAGATCGATGTCGACAAGGACGCGCGCACCCTGACCGTTCGCGACAACGGCATCGGGATGACGCGCGACGAGGTGGTGGATCTCATCGGCACGCTGGCCAAGTCCGGCACGGCCGAGCTGCGTCAGCAGCTCAGGGAGGCCAAGAATGCCCAGGACGCGGGGGCCTCCGAGGAACTGATCGGCCAGTTCGGCATCGGCTTCTACTCGAGCTTCATGGTCGCCGACAAGGTTGAGCTGCTGACGCGCAAGGCCGGCGAGAGCGAAGCCACCCGGTGGGAATCGAGCGGCGAGGGCACCTACACCATCGAATCCGTCGAGGACGCCCCCCAGGGCACCGCGGTCACCCTGCACCTCAAGCCCGAAGACGCCGAGGACGAGCTGCACGACTACACCGCGGAGTGGAAGATCAGGAACCTGGTCAAGCGGTACTCCGACTTCATCGCGTGGCCCATCCGGATGGAGGTCGAGAAGCGCACGCCGGCCACCGAGGACGGTGGCGAGGAGACCGTCACCGTCGAGACGGACACCCTCAACTCCATGAAGGCGCTGTGGGCCAGGCCCAAAGACGAGGTCTCCGAGGAGGAGTACAAGGAGTTCTACAAGCACATCGCGCACGCGTGGGACGACCCGCTCGAGGTGATCGCGATGAAGGCCGAGGGCACCTTCGAATACCAGGCCTTGCTGTTCATCCCCTCCCACGCCCCGTTCGACCTGTTCAACCGCGACGCCAAGACCGGCGTCCAGCTGTACGTCAAACGCGTGTTCATCATGGGCGACTGCGACGAGCTGATGCCGGAGTACCTGCGCTTCGTCAAGGGCGTCGTCGACGCGCAGGACTTGTCGCTCAACGTGTCTCGCGAAATTCTGCAGCAGGATCGGCAGATCAAGGCGATCCGGCGCCGGCTGACCAAGAAGGTCCTCTCCACCATCAAGGACCTGCAGTCGGAGCGGCCGGACGACTATCGCACCTTCTGGACCCAGTTCGGCAGGGTCCTCAAGGAGGGCCTGCTGTCGGACTTCGACAACCAGGACGCCCTGCTCCGCGTTGCCTCGTTCGCCTCGACGCACAGCGACGAGGAACCCACCACCCTGGCCGAGTACGTCGAGCGCATGAAGGACGGCCAGCAGCAGATCTTCTACGCCACCGGCGAGACCCGGCAGCAGCTCCTCAAGTCGCCGCACCTCGAGGCCTTCAAGGCCAAGGGGTACGAGGTCCTGCTGCTCACCGATCCCGTCGACGAGGTCTGGGTCGGAACCGTGACCGAGTTCGACGGCAAACCGCTGCAGTCGGTGGCCAAGGGCGAGGTCGACCTCGACTCCGGGAAGGAACACAGCGACGCCGAGCGTGAGGAGCAGCAGAAGGAGTTCGCCGACCTGCTGGCCTGGTTGACGGAGACGTTGAGCGAGCACGTCAAGGAGGTGCGCCTGTCCACCCGCCTGACCGAGTCGCCGGCCTGCCTGATCACCGACGCCTTCGGGATCACGCCGGCGCTCGCCCGCCTCTACCGGGCATCCGGGCAGGACGTTCCGATCGGCAAGCGGATCCTCGAACTCAACCCGAATCATCCGCTCGTCACCGGCCTGCGGGACGCGCACAAGACGGCGGACGACGACGCCGCCCGCACCGTGGCCGCCGAGACCGCCGAGCTGCTCTACGGCACGGCGCTGCTCGCGGAAGGCGGCGCACTCGAGGACCCGGCGCGGTTCGCCGAGCTGCTCGCCGACCGCCTGGCCCGCACGATCTGAGCGCGCCCCCGGCCCGTTATTTAAAGTTCACAAGGGTCACAGCAAACACACACGTGATTGAAAACGCGGCACGAGGGATAATCACATCTCATGGCCACGTTTCGAATTGTCGACCCACATGGCGAGATCGTGGCGACAAAGAAATTTGACAGCGCGGAGGACGCTCACGCGTGGTTCACCGGCTCCATCGGCAGTTCCGAACTGGGCTGGCGTATGGAGGTCGACGACGACGGGCAGTGGGCGTTCTTCGACGACACCGAGGGGTTTACCGCCGTGGCGAGCCGCCGCCCGGCGTCGGTTGCCCGCCCCCGCGCTCCGCATTAGGCGACCGGTCGGCCCGCATCAAAAAGCTTGTTTCCCAAGGCTATTCGGGTCCTCGGAAAGGACGCGGTAAAGCAGTTCCCCGGTATCGAGTAGGTGCCTGCTCACCAGCGATTGCGCGCTCGCCACGTCGCGTCGGCGCACGGCGTCGAGCAGTGCCGCGTGCTCCCGGTCGGACTGTCCCTTGAAGGACGGCAGACCGAACTTGAGCCGCAGGTAGCGTTCGCCGCGCTCGTGCAGCATCGCGATCATTGCGGAAAGCTGTGGGCGCCCGGCGGGCTCGTAGAGGCTCATGTGAAAGGCCTCGTTGCGCGCGACATAAAGCGACGGCTCCGTTTCGGCCGAAGCCGCCTTGCACAGTGTTTCGGCCCGGCACAGCGAGGCCGGCGTGTGGGCCGGTATCGCCAGCCCGATGGCGAGACTCTCGAGCGCGGCGCGGATCTCGTAGACTTCCCGCGCCTCATCGGCCGACAGCGGTGCGACGGTGGCCGATCGCCGACCGCTTCGGGCGGACCAAGGTGCTGGCCGCGACCATCTTCACGTTCGCGATCTTCACCGGGCTTTCGGCCGCGGCGCAAAACGTGTGGGAGCTCGCGACCTTCCGCTTCATCGCGGGCGTCGGTATCGGCGGCGAGTGGGCGCTGGCGGGAACCTATGTGGCCGAGGCGTGGCCCGAGGACCGGCGCAAGATGGGGGCGGGCTATCTGCAGACCGGCTACTACGCCGGATTCTTCCTGGCGGCGGCCCTGAACTACACCATCGGTGTGCAGTTCGGTTGGCGCGCAATGTTTCTGACCGGTGCGGTGCCCGTCGTCGTGGCGATCCTGATCCTCACCCGGGTGCAGGAGACCGAGAAGTGGGAGAAGCTCGAGGCCGACCCCGCGGCACGCGTGAGGCCGTTGCGCGAGATCCTCGGGCGGCGCTACCGGCGCCGCACCTGGGTGGCCTGTGCCCTGCTGACGATTGCGATCGTGGGGCTGTGGGCGGGCGCGGTCTACGAACCGACGGCCGTGATCCAGTTGGCGCAGCACGCGGGCTTCGACAAGGGTGATGCAACCAGGACCGCATCCTGGGCCACGGGCCTGTTGTCCATCGGCACGATCCTGGGGTGTCTGATCGTGCCGGTGCTGTCCGAGCGTATCGGGCGCAGGAAGACGCTCGCGATTTACTTTGCAGGAATGGCGGTTTCGATCGCCGGCAGCTTCGGTTGGGCGTTCTATCTGCCTAACGGGCTGGCGCCGTTCATCGCGTGGCTGTTCGTACTCGGGTTCTTCGGCGGCAACTTCGCCATCTTCAGCCTCTGGTTGCCCGAGCAGTTCGAGACCCGCGTGCGCGCGACGGCGTTCGCGTTCTGCACCTCGTTCGGCCGCTTCGTCGGCGCGGGCGTGAACTTCCTGCTCGGCGCGGCGGTCCTGCACACGCACACGCTGGGATTGCCCGTCGCGCTGACGGCCGTCGCCTTCGTCATCGGACTTTTCGTCATCCCGCTGGCTCCCGAGACCCGGGGTGAGGCGCTGCCGCAATAGCGACGGTCAGCGGCCCAGCTGGACGGCTTTGACTACCAGCAACAGCGCGCCGACGACCAGGTAGCTGCGCAGGGCGATCATTCCGAGCCGGGTGCCGGGGGACCAGGTGACCGGTTCGAGCAGGGTCAGTGGCGGCATCCGCCAGGTGTCGCGGTCGACGGGACGCGCCGGCGGTTTGGCGGCCGGCGGCGCGGGCTGTCGGCGGGCCATCCACCGCAGCGTCGGCACCGCGGCCGCCGCAAGCGCGATCAGCGCCAGCGTCAGGTATCCGGCGACGGCGACGACGTCGATGTGGGGAAACAGCGTGGTGGCCATCAGGATTCCCGACAACAGCAGCAGGGTGCCGACGATCAGGCCGGCGACGCCGTTGAGCCACGGTCGATTGACCCACGGCCCCAACACTTCCCGGTCATTGCACAACAGCAGCAGGAACACGCTGGCGCTGGGCAGGAGCAGGCCGGCGAGAGCCTGCACCGCGGTGGTGATCAGCCCCAGGGGCGCACCGGGGATCAGGACGATGCCCGCGGCCAGCACCACCATCGCCGCGTAGGACACGTAGAACTGCTTGGCGTCGGCGAATCCGCGGTGCAGCGAGTGCTTGAGGCCGAACACGTCGCCGAAGGCGTAGCTGGTGGCCAGCGTGACCGCGGCCGCGCCGATGATCGACGCGTCCATGAGCACGATGGCGAAGATCGCGCCGAGCACGTTGCTCTGCTGGCCGAGCAGGTGGGCGGTCGCACCGGCATCGGTGAAGCCACCCACGGTGTTGGTGGACCGGGCGGCCCATTCGCCGGTCATCACCAGCGCCGCCGCGCCGACGATCACCACGAAAGCCCCGATGACGGTGTCGGCGCGCTCGTAGGCCATGAACCGGGGCGTGATGCGTTTGTCGACAACGTTGGACTGCTGAAAGAACAGCTGCCAGGGCGCCACGGTCGTGCCCACGATGGCGATGATCAGCAGCACCGCATCGGAGCTCACGCCGCCCGAGATGCTTGGCACCACAAACGATTTTGCCGCCTGCGCCCATTGTGGGTGCGACATCAACAGCATCGGGATCTGCAGCAGGGTGACGGCGATGAAGACGAACATGGCCCGCTCCCAGCGACGGAAGCTGCCGCTGGCCATGATGGCGACCAGCGCGACCGCCGCGATCGGCACCGCGACGTATTTGGAGACGCCGATGTAGTCGGCCGCCAGGCTGATGCCGATGAACTCGGTGACGATCGTCAGGAAGTTGAGCAGGAACAGGTCGCCGACGGAAAACCAGCCCCAGCCGCGGCCGAAGCGTTCGTTGATCAACCGGGCGTGCCCCACACCGGTGACCGCGCCCAGGCGGACCACCATCTCCTGGTTGACGATGAGCACCGGGATGAGCAGCAGCAGCACCCACAGCAGCGAGTAGCCGTAGTTCTGGCCGGCCTGGGCGTAGGTGGCTATCCCGCCGGCGTCGTTGTCGCCGACCATCACGATGATGCCGGGACCGACGATGGCCAGCAGCGTCAGCAGCCGCGTCTTCCATGTCCGGGGATGGTCCGCATCGCTGAGTTTGATGCGACCGAACGCGCCCTCGATATCACCCAGGTGCGCGGAGTCGAGCACCGCGCTGGGGGCCGCCACGGGTTGCGAGGTCTTGTCGGCGCTCGAGGTCACGGTGCCTCGCCTCCGGAACCGGGGCCGTGGCCGTCGGCTTGGGTGATTTCGCGGAACGGACGGGGCGCGGGTTCACGCCGGCGCCAGTCCTCGGGGATGGTCTCTTCCAGGACGTCGTCGACGGTCACGATGCCGAGCACGCGGTCCTGCTCGTCGACGACGGGGATGGAGTACAGGTTGAAGTCGGCCATGAGGAGCGCGATGTCGGTCAGGTCCGCGTCGGCGCTGACGCACACGGGATCGGAATCCATCAGTGCCCCAACGCTTTCGCTGGCCTCGGCCTGCAGCAGGGTGATCACCGACACCACACCCTCGAGGCGTTTGCCCTCATCGAGAATGTGCACCTTGACCAACGCCTCCGGCTGGACGGTGCGGGCGGCCCCGATGAGCGCCAGCGCCGAGCCGACGGTGGCGTTGGCGGCGCACGAGACGAAGTCGACGTTCATCAACCCGCCGGCGCTCTCGGGGTTGAACCCCATCAGCGTGATCACCTTGGTGCGCTGCGGGGCGGGCATCAGGTCCAGCACGCGCCGGCGTCGTGACTGGCGCAGGTCGGCGATGGCGTCGGCGGCGTCGTCGGCGCGCATCCGGCCCAGCAGGGCCGCGACCTCGTCGTCGGGCATGCCGTCGAGGAGGCGACTGGCCTTTTCGGGGTCCAGCTCCTCGAACACGTCGGCTTCCAGTTCGGGGTCGTTGTGCACGCGGTCGAGAATCTCGCCGCCTTCGGCCTTGTCCGCTTCCTCGAGAAGATCGGCGATCTCGGCGGCTTTGAACTCGCCGAACCGGTCCGATAGGCGCCGCACGGCATCGGAGCGGGCGTGGCCGATCAGCGGCTCGAACGCCTTCCAATCGCGGGCGGCGTGCCCGCCGGACTGCTTGATCAACCCGAACAGCCGCGGCGGGCGCCGGGTGTCCAGGCGCGCGAGCACCCACCCGGCGCCGGTGTCTTCGAGCTCGACGTCATAGGCGCGCACCAAGTCCACGGCGGCCACATCGATCAGCCGGTGGCCCAACACGTCGGCGCGCAACAGCACCTCGCCGTCACGGCGCTCAAAGCCGCGGAGGTCAACTTTGTTCTTCGTCAGGACGATTCGTCCCGGCGCGAACTCGTCGATGGACTTGCTGCCGACGAACACCCGCCGCCCGCCGACCCCGGCGACGATCCCGGTCACGGGCGGATATTCATCGGCGTCCTGGAGCCGCACGATGACGTCCTCGACGCGGCCCACGGCCTCACCGGAGCGGGCCAGGACCGGCGCGCGCAGCAGCTCCGAGAGATGGATTACCGGCAGCGAGCCGCGGCGCTCGGCGGTCTCCGATGTGCTCACTTGTCCTCCTCAACGCTGTGCGATAGTCGCCCGCAGAATGCCATGCGCGGGTGCGGCTTACAACCAGGTTCGGTGATGGCGCAAGTATGGTGGCTTGACCGGCTCGGCCGCCAGAGCGTACGCCTCCGCCGCGGTGGATGACCACACCCGGCAGGTAAACGTCGGATAGCCATCGCGCATCCGGCGCACCGGCTGCGCGCCGCACCCGGAATGGGCCGCGCTGGGAATCCTCGACGGCCGCGTGATCGGACCTGACGAGACGGCCCGTGGCTCAAGGGAATTCGCTCATGTCGATCCGGCCGGCACGCTAGGGCGGATCGGTTCGCGGGGGATCGGACTGCGGTGCCCCGGCGGCCTGGCTGTGCGCCAGCGCGATCACCGCCGCCACCATGACGGCGGCGGATATCCCGAGTACGACCAGGCCGGCGGTGTTGGTCCTCAGCGTCTCGCCCAACACGGTGACACCGAGCACCGATCCCACCACGGGCTCGGCGACGGTCACCGCGGGCAGCGACGCGGTCAGCGGTCCGGCCCGAAACGCCGACTGCTCCCAGGCCGTCGCGGCGATACCCAGCACCGCCCACGCGTACAACTCTGGGGTGCGCAGCAACGCCGGGATGCCGCGGTCGAGCTGGTCGACCACGCCCTTGGTCAAGACAGAGAACACGCCCCAACAGTGAGCCGGACATCAGCCCGAGCAAGAGCGCGCCGACCGACGCGGAGAACACGCGAGAGCCGATCACGCACAGGATCAGGAATGGGCCCATCACCAGGCCCACGACGGTCCATGTCTCAGGCGATCCCCGCGGGTTCCCGGCCTGCGGGTTGCCGACCGTCACCACGACCGCAACGGCGGCGACGAGCAGCGTGGCCCAAACCGCTTGCCGGCGAGTGATCCTGCGGTGGTTGACCCTCGCACTGATGAGCAACGCGAACAGTAACGAGGTCACCGACAGCGCTTGCACGAGCAACACCGAACCCAGGCCCAGAGCCGCGGCCTGCAGACCGAACCCCGCGGCGGCCACCAGGCTGCCCGCCCACCATCGCCGATCGTGCAGGAGCCGGCGGAACAGCGCGAAGGTGCCGACCGGCTTGTCGGTGACCTGTTGGGCGGATCGCTGTTCGAGGACGTCCCCGATGCCGATCATCAACGCGGCTCCGAGCGCGAGCAGTGCCGCGATGCCCGTCCGGCCCACGAGGACCTCCTTTGTGATCGATCGACGTAGGGACTTGCGACCCTAGACCGTTGGCGGCGTGCGGCGAAAAGTCGGTGCTCGTGACGCGTCGGAGGCTTCTAAATGTGCTTGTGATGCTGGCCGCTATTCTCCTCGGCGCCGTCGTTACGTTGTATCTGCTGTTGCTCGGCTGGGGGATGCTGATGCACGTGAGGCGGATCAGCGATCGGACGCGGCAAGCCACCAAGCGATTGAATCCCTATCTGCGCAGGGTCGCCGGAACCCGGCTCGGGATGCTCTATTTCAACCTCAGCGCCTTGCACCACGTCGGCCGGCGCAGTGGCCGGGCCTACGTGACGCCGCTGAGTGCCTACCCGCTCGGTGATGGCTTCGTGCTCGCGGCGGCATACCCGTACGTTGACTGGCTGGAGAACGTGCTGGCCGCCGGCCACTGCACACTCACGTGGAACGGTAACGAGTATGCGCTGGAACGGCCCGAGGTGATTACCCGCAAGGCGGCGATGAAGGCTTATCCGCTGCTGGTCAGGCCTTTCCTGGCGGGTGCCGCCGGACAGAACGACTTCTTGTGGCTGCATCGCGCCGGAACGCCGAAAAGGCAAACGGCCGCAGGGTGATTGCCATGCGCTCATGAATGGCACCAACGCGCGGATCGGCGGTTTGGCCGCCGAGGCTATGGACCTGCTCATCGACGCGGTGGGACAGATACCACCGGAGAGCTGGCGCCAGCCGTCCAACCTCGAGGGTTGGAGCTTGAGTGACCTGGTCGGTCACGCTACGGGCAGCGCAGCGAAGATCGTGACACTCGTGGAGGACGGCGAGGTCTGGGACGCTCCCTCTCGGCCGGCCGACTGGGTGTGTGACGACCCGGCGGCACGGCTGCGCGAGCTGGACACCCGGCTGCGAGAAGCCCTGCCCGGCACCGATTTTGACGCGACGCGGAAGTCGCCGGAGGGCGAGGTTCCGTTGCACCGGGCGCTGACCTATCCGGTCTCGGACGTGGCGCTGCACAGCTGGGACGTGCATTGCTCACAAGGCCGGCTCATCGAGCTCCCCGCGGACCTGCTGGCGCTGTGCCGTGGGCTGGTGGAGTCGGTGCCGGAGGGCCTGTTGCGGCGCCCCGGCGGCTTCGGGCCGGCGCAGTCTGCACCGGCGGGTTCGACGCCGACGGCCCGGCTCATGGCCTTTCTCGGGCGCTCGGTCGATGGCCGCGGCTGAGTGCGGGCTGTCCTCGATGAGTGCCGTGAACCGATGCGGGGCAACAGCATTACCGAATCCGGCAAGGCGCACCGGAATAAACATCGCCGCTGTCTATTGCATCTTCGCGGGGTTGTCCGAGGTATGGGTAGGCATCACCGGTAACTGGTTGGGATTGCTGTCCAAGCCCCTGAAACCGTCCTTCCGGACTGCCGTCGTCGGGGCCTGCTACGTTGCCGCCGGCATGTCGTTATTGCTGCGGAACAGAACCGGCCGGCTCCTGGGCATCGCCTTCGTCCTGCTTGAGCTGCTTGGGCGCGTTCACCTGGTACGCACCGGGATCTATCCGTCCAGGGGGCCGGACTTCGTGAAGAGTGTCATCGGAGGCGCGATTGCGGTCCTGATCGTCGTGTACCTGGCCTGTCAGTCCCGACAGTCTGATTCCACTCAAAAGGCATAGCGGTGGAATTGCGCGACCTTTCGCAGGGTCGGGACGGCGCGCATCAGTTTTCCGAGGGCCTGGTAGACCCCGTTGTGCAGACGCTTGAACTCAGCGGTTTCAAACACGGAGACCGCTTCCAGCAGTCGAACACCGGGAACCGCCCGGAGAATGTCGCCGGGCTCGTTGACCGCCCAGTGCAGCGTTGATCCCGACCGCCGGACGACAGGGTTGAACTTCTGCACCTTGATGCTGAGCCAGTTGCACACATCGAAGTGCAGTTCGCCGGAGGGGAAGCGCTCGACCACCCGGCGCAGCAATGCGATGCCGTCGTCCTGGGTCAGGTAGTAGGTCAGGCCTTCGGCGATGACGAGCACCGGGCGGTCGGCTGGGATGTCGCTCAACCAAGCCGGATCCGTGACGGAGGCCGCGACCGGGTGATAGTGCTCGCGGGCCGGATATAGCTGCTCCACCAACGCGATGACCTCGGGATAGTCAACGTCGTACCACTCGACACCGGGGCCGGGGTCGATCCGGAACACGCGATCGTCCAGCCCGCACCCAAGATGCAGCACCAGCGCGCGGTCGTGCAGAGCGAGGAATTGACGCGCTGACCTGTCGAAGTAGGTGGTGCGAATCGTGCCTGCGGAGGAATTGCGCGCTGTGACACCGGTCTTACGCCAGTCGTAGTCGATGCGGTTCACCAAGTCCTTGGCAAAGTTGTCACCGAGAAACGGCTCGTCGCGGCCTGCGTCCAATGCCCTTGCGTACAGAGTCGCCAGCATCGTTTCCGGTGCCCCCGTCAAACTGACGCGAATCTTCGCCGCCTCAGGCACAAGCGCCAGGCTATCAGCCACCTTGGACGACTGCTGCGATAGTAGCTTGCGCACCAACCCTTTTAACGCGCTGTTGCGTCGTGGTGTCACATCCGCCACAACAGTCTCCGCATCCGAGGGCACACATTTTCGTCCACCTCAGCGCGACAACGTGCGGCCGTCGCGCTGCATCACCGGATTTGTCGCGCCGAGGTGGACAACAGAAGCACCACTCCCCGAGCCGAGGCCGATGCGGCGGAGGTGAAAACTCAGCTGTTGCGCCTGATTTTGAGCGCGGTGGTGATCATCGGAATCTGTAGCGGCAGCCGGGCCAGCGCGGCGATGCGCATCGGCCAGGGCTTGCCCCACCACAACCGGCACATGTTGACGTTGGCCGGGAACACGGCGACGAACAGCAGGGCGGCCGCCAGCGCGGCCTGCCGCCGGGTGCGTCGGGGCACCAGCAACGCGCCGGTGACTATCTCGGCGAGTCCCGATGCGTAGGTGTAGAGCCGCGCGTCGCCCGGCAACTCTGCGGGAACGATCGTGTCGAACGGTTCGGGCGACAGGAAGTGGACGGTGCCGATGCCCATCAGCATCGCCGCAACTCGATATGCGGATGTCCTGGTCGTGTCGAGCTCAACGAGGGTGGTCATGGGGCTCATTGTGTCCTGCGCGAGGCCGTCGCGGGACCCCACCGGTGAACTTAGCGCGTTACTATTGCTCATACAGTATTTGATACGATTCGCGGCGTCTGGCCGCCCACCGTGATGAGGTTGAAAACATGGCTACACCCGTGATCGTCGGAGCCACCAGGACGGCGATCGGCCGCTCCTTCAAGGGCACGCTGGTCAACACGCCGCCCGAGACGCTGATCACCACGGTGCTTCCCGAGGTGGTGCGCAGGTCGGGCGTCGACCCGTCGGCGATCGATGACATCATCTTCGCCGAATCCCATTACGGCGGAGGCGATTTGGCGCGGTATGCGGCCGCCGCGACGGGCCTGGAGGATATCCCCGGGCAGGCGGTGAACCGGCACTGCGCGGGTAGCCTCACCGCCATCGGCAACGCCGCGGCGCAGATCGGCTCCGGGATGGAGCGCGTGCTCATCGCCGGCGGCGTGCAGTCGCTGTCGATGACCCCATTGATGAATCAGCGGATTCCCGGCCCCGAGCTGAAGTTCGAGGAGCGGTGGCTGCCGCCCACCCACGTCGAGACCCCGGACGCGCCGACCAAGGACATGTCGATCACCGTCGGATGGAACACCGCGCAGGCGGTCGGCATCACCCGCGAGGAGATGGACGCCTGGGCCGCCCGGTCGCATCAGCGCGCCATCGCGGCGATGGATGCGGGGAAGTTCCTCGACGAGATCGTCCCGCTCAAGATCACCCAGGCCGACGGTTCGGTCACCGAGTTCTCCCTCGACGAGCATCCCCGCCGGGACACCACCGTCGAGAAGCTCGCGGCGCTCAAAGTGCTGCACCCCGAGATCGAGGGGTTCTCGATCACGGCGGGCAACAGCAGCGGCACCAACGACGCCGCCGCCGCGGTCGCGCTCGTCGACCGCGACTACGCCCTCGCCGAGAAGCTCAACGTGATGGGCACGGTCAAGGCGTGGGCCGCGGTGGGCGTGGCGCCCCGGGACACCGGCCTCGGTGCCGTCAAGGTGATCGGCAAGGCGCTCCAGCGGGCCGGGCTTTCGGTCGGCGACGTGGCGCTGTGGGAGATCAACGAGGCGTTCGCCTCAGTGCCGATCGCGGCCTGCCGGGCGTACGGCATCGACGAGGAGAAGGTGAATTTCTCCGGCAGCGGGTGCAGCCTCGGCCACCCCATCGCGGCCTCGGGCGCACGCATGGTCACCACCCTGACCTATGAGCTGGCCCGCCGGGGCGGCGGCATCGGCGTGGCGGCGATGTGCGCGGGCGGCGGCCAGGGCGGGGCCGTCGTCATCCAGGTCTGACCACCCGGCTAATTGCAGAACGTATAGCCGATGAATTGCGTGTCGGGAGTATTGGCGGGCGAATAGTTGGCGTAATGCACGGCCGGCATTCCGTTGTACTGAGTGTTCATTTTCTGCGCGGTCGGTGGCGGGGTCGCCTTGGGGAAGGCCAACACCAGGTCGGCGAAGATCTTCAGACCGGCCTGGCAGATCGCGTCGGGCCGGGGGGGCTGCGCATTCCACGCGTGTACGACGACGGGGTCGGTGAGCTGATACCCGGCGGCACAGTTCGGGTCGCAGATCTTGAAGACGGCGGTGCCGGTCCCGTCGGCGCCCTGTGGCCCCCAGGAGGTCCACGACATGTCTTGCAGCGCAACGGCTACGCTCGCGCACCCCAGCACGTTGAGCTTCTTCGGACGCTCGACCGGCGGGACCGACGGGTTGTAGCAGCCCGGGATGGCGAAGTACGTCGGCGAGGAAGGTGGGGTCGTGGGCTGCGGCGAGGCGCGCTGGTGGCCGCCGATCAGCTTCAGCGCGCCGAAGACGAGCGCGCCGATCAGCAGCACACCCACGACGGCGCCGACCATCCCCAGATGTCCCCCCGGAAACCGCAACCGGTTCGATGATGAGACGTTGCCCCCGCTCACGTTCACCAGGTTATGGCAGAAACGTCGGGCCCGGGGGCCGTCTGCGGCAAGAATTATGGCGCGGGTAAAGTTGGTCAACACTACCAACTTATTCAAGTTTCTGAACCGATCTGTGGAGTTGCGGATGAACGATGATCACGCGCTGGCCGCGCGGCTGGCCACCGAGGCGGGGCGGCTGTTGCTCGCGGTTCGGGAGGAGTTCGCCGGCGCCGACGCCGTCGAGCGGAAAGCGGTGGGGGACAAGCGATCCCACGTCTTCCTGATGGAGGCGCTGGCCGGTGCGCGACCCGACGACGCGGTGTTGTCCGAGGAGGGCGCCGACGACCCGGTGCGATTGCGTTCGGAGCGGGTGTGGATCGTCGATCCGCTCGACGGGACCCGGGAATTCTCCGAGCTCGGCCGCGACGACTGGGCGGTGCACGTCGCGCTCTGGCAGGCCGGTGAGCTCGTGGCCGGTGCCGTGGCGCTGCCGGCGCAGGCCGTCACGCTGGCGACGCCACACGTCGACGCGCCTCCGGCCGCGCCCGAACAGCCGCGCATCGTCGTCTCCCGCACCCGGCCACCCGCTATCGCGCTCACCGTTCGCGACGCGCTGGGCGGCATCCTGGTGGAAATGGGTTCTGCCGGAGCCAAAGTAGCGTCGATCGTTCAGGGGTTGTCCGACGTGTACGTGCACGCCGGCGGCCAGTTCGAATGGGACTCGGCGGCTCCGGTCGCGGTGGCCCGGGCCGCCGGACTGCACACCTCGCGCATCGACGGATCGGCGTTGACCTACAACCAGCCGGACCCCAAACTGCCCGATCTTTTGGTGTGCCGACCCGAACTCGCCGAGGCGGTCCTCGCGGTTACGTCGGCGCCCAGCGTCGGGTGATTGCTCGACCTTAGCTGCGCGGGCGGCGCCGGCGTCCCTTGGCCTCCTCGGTCCACTCCTTCTCGACCCGCCCGATCTCGAGCGACAGCAGCATGAGAGTCGGGTTGTCGCAATGGACTTCGTGCGCGGTGCGGAATTTGGCCGCTTCGCCGGTGGTCGGCAGGTACGGCCGCAAGCCTTCGAACCACTCGTCACCGACGACGTTGGGCGGATCGCCGTTGCGGGGGCCGCAGGCCCAGTACTGGTAGGCGTCGCGCGCATTCGCCAAGCCGCTGCGCCAGCGCTGGATAGCGTCACAACGCTGTGAGTGCAGGTGCATCTTCATCTGATGCTTGCTCTTGCTGCCTTCCACCATCCCGGGAAGCAAGTTGTCGGCGGCCGACCTCGCGACGCCCGCTATGCCCATGGCCGATGCACCCACGACCGTACCGACGAGGCCCATCGTCACCATGTCCATGCGCCGATCGTTCCATCCGGGCGTGTGTGGCGACAGGGAAAACCCGCGTTCAGTACACTACCGTAGTGATCGCTACAGAACGAGATCCGGCTGAATGCGGTCAGTGACGGAAGGAGCAGCGATGTCGCGGATCGATACCCACCACCACGCCATCCCGTCGTTCTATCGAGACCTGTTGCGACAGGCGGGGATCGACAAGGCGGGCGGTCGCGAGTTGCCGCAGTGGAGCCCGGAGGGATCGCTGCAGACGATGGCCGAACTGAACGTCGCCACCGCGATCCTGTCCGTGTCGACGCCGGGCACCGCGTTCGTGCCGGGCGCAACCGATGCCGCAGTGCTCGCGCGCGACATCAACGACTACCTCGCCGAACTGGCCCGGGCCCAACCCGACCGGTTCGGCTTCTTCGCGACCGTACCGTTGCCGCACCGGCGCGAGTCCGTCGACGAGGTCGCCAGATCGCTCGACGAACTGAGCGCGGACGGCGTTGTGCTGCTTGCCAACAACGCGGGAACCTACCTCGGTCAGCCCGGCCAGGATGACCTGTTCGCCGCCCTGGACGCGCGGTCTGCGGTGGTGTTCGTCCATCCCGGCGAGCTGCCGGGCCCCGCGGTGGACGGTGTCGCGCCGTTCGCCGCCGACTTCCTGCTCGACACCACCCGCGCGGCCTATCTGCTGGTCCGCAACGGTGTCCGGCGCAAGTACCCGAACATCAAGTTCATCCTCAGCCACGCCGGCGGGTTCGTGCCCTACGCCTCGCACCGCATGGCGGTCGCCATCATGGGCGACACCGGACGCGCCCTGACCGACAGCCTGGATGACTTCGCGGGCTTCTACTTCGACACCGCGTTGTCGTCGAGCTCCGCGGCGCTGCCGACCCTGCTCGCCTTCGCCAGGCCCGGGCACGTCACCTTCGGCTCCGACTGGCCCTTCGCGCCCGTTGCGGCCGGCAAGCTGTTCGCCGCCGGCCTGGAAACCTACCGCGGGCTGGACACCGGCGCCCGGACGGCGATCGAGCGCACCAACGCGCTGACGCTGTTCCCTCGCCTGGGGGCGGCGCCCCCGCCGGATGCCGGCTCGGCGCTCGACCAGGTACGCCACGCCGCCAGCAGGGCGGTGATGCGCGGCGTCTCGCGACTGATCAGCACCCGGTAAGGGGTTCAGCGCAGGGCCTGCTGCCAGGACAGGACGCGGTCGGCCAGTTCCGGTCCGGCGTCTTCCTGGATGAAGTGGCTGGCGTTGATGCGCGCGTGCGGCTGGCCCGCCGCGCCGGGGACGTGCCTGATCAGGGGGCGGTCCGCTCGCCCGAAGATGGGGTCGCGCCCGCCGAAGATGGCCAGGAAGGGCTTCTCCCAGCGGCTCAGGGCCTTCCACGTCGCCCTGTTGGCCGGGATCGCGGGATCATACGGTGACGTCGGCACCAGCTGAGGGAACGCGCGGGCCCCGGCCTGGTAGGTCTTGTCCGGAAAGGGGGCGTCGTAGCCGGCCCGGACCTTGGGCGGCACCCGGCGGACGGTTCCGACGGCGACGATGCGACCGGCGGGGAGCACGGGGGAGTAGCGGGCGAAGGCCCGCCAGACGTAGAAGGCCGGAGGCATGGGCCGCTCCGCGGTGGGCAGGAAGCCGTTCGCCACCACCAGCCGCGCGATCCGGTCGCCCTGTTCGGCGGCGATGCGCAGACCGATGAGCGAACCCCAGTCCTGCATGAACAGCGTGACGTCCTTGAGGTTGAGGCGCTCGAACCAGGCGGTTACCCACTCGACGTGCCGCTGGTAGGTGTAATCCTCGATCCGGCTGGGCTTGTCGGAGCGGCCGAAGCCGATCAGGTCGGGCGCCAGGACGCGGTTCCCGGCGTCGGCCAGCGGCGGAATCATCGTGCGGTACAGGTAGCTCCACGTGGGCTCGCCGTGCAGCAACACGATCGGCGGCCCATCGGCCGG
The DNA here is from genome assembly GCF_035506235.1 of Mycobacterium sp. Taxonomy (GTDB): domain Bacteria; phylum Actinomycetota; class Actinomycetes; order Mycobacteriales; family Mycobacteriaceae; genus Mycobacterium. The sequence continues at coordinate 54,097 of NZ_DATJPU010000100.1, read as the reverse complement.
TCCCTCATCGAGGAAGTGCATGCGCAGCGGCCGGGTGTCGCTCGCGGCCACGTCGAGGTAATTCGCTACGAACGGATAGCCCTCCAGGTTTTCGAATCGGGAGTCTGGGGTTCGCAGCACATCCATACTCGGCTCCTCCGGGGTGAGACCTTTGCAAGCCTCTCGCGGCGAGGCGATTTCGTCCAGTAGTAGATTCATTGAGACGCTGACCGGCAACCACTAAACTGCCCACCATCATGACCATCCGGCGCGCGGTCCTGCTCATCGCCGACATCGGCGGATACACCCACTACATGCACTGGAACCGCACCCATCTCGCGCATGCGCAGCAGACGGTGGCCGGACTGCTGGAGTCCGTCATCGACGCCGGCAAAGGTCTGAAACTGGCCAAGCTGGAGGGTGACGCCGCGTTCTTCTGGGAGCCGGACGGCAACGCCAAAGTGCTGGTGTGCGACCGGCTGTCACGGATGCGCCAATCGTTTCTTGCGCGGCGTGAGCGATTCAAGCGCGACATCGCCTGCGAGTGCGCGAGCTGTTCGCAGCTGGACAACCTGTCGCTGAAGTTCGTGGTCCACGTGGGCGAGGTGGCGGAGCAACGGGTGAAGCGGCACGTCGAACTCGCCGGTGTCGACGTCATCCTGGTCCACCGGATGCTGAAAAACTCGGTGCCCGTGCTCGAGTACGTGCTGATGACCGATCCGGTCGCCGCGTGCCTCGACGACCCGATGCGTGGGCTGTGCAAGCCGCTGGTGCACCACTTCGAGGGCATCGGGGACACGTCGACGCACTACATCGACCTCACCACGTCGGAGGTGCCGGCTGTTCTGCCGGCGCCGCCCGCGCGCGGCTTCTTCGGCCGGTTCGGGGCGACGGCGAAGTTCGAGTTCAGCTCGCTGCCGTTCCTGTTGGGCATCAAGAAACCCGCGGAAGGGTTCCGCAACCTGGACCGCGCCGAGGACATCCCCGCGTAGCTACCGCGCCTTTTCGAGCGCTTGGCCCATGCGCGATAGGGCCTCGCCGAGAATGGCTTTGGAGGTGGCGAAGTTCAACCGCACATGCCCGGCGCCGCCGGTTCCGAAGACGTGTCCGGAGCTGAGCGCGACGCGGGCGTGGTCGAGGAACCAGCGCGCCGGCCCGGCCAGATCGGCGACCACGGCCAGCCCATCGGCGGGCTCCTCGGTAAAGCCGAGTTCTCGGCAATCGAGCCAGGCGAGGTAAGTGCCTTGCGGCCATTGATATTTCACACCTGGGAGATATTCGGCGACCAGATCGCCAAGCAATGTCCGGTTCGCGTCCAGGCCGTCCAGCAGTGCGCCGAGCCAGTCGCCGCCGCTGCGGAACGCTTCCGCATGGGCGATGACGCCGAAGTGGCTCGGACCGTGGCTGACCTCCTCCGGCATCCGGCGAAGGTCGGCGGCCGCCTCGGGACCTGCGATGGCCAGGGCCGCCTTCAGGCCGGAGAGGTTCCACGCCTTCGAGGCAGACGTCACGGCCAGGCCGTTCTCCGCGCCCGGCACGGTCAGGTAGGGAACGAATCGCGATCCCGGCAAGATCACCGGCGCGTGGATCTCATCCGACACCACCCGGACATCGAAGCGGCGGGCAAGCTCGGCAACCCGGCGCAGTTCTTCGACCGTGTGCACCGACCCGGTCGGGTTGTGCGGGTTGCACAACAGGTACGCCACCCTGCGGCCCGAAGCGCCGGCACGCGCGAACGCCTCCTCCAAGGAGGCCAAGTCGATTCGGCCGTCGGTGCCCAGCGGCGCCTCGATCACCCGCCGGCCGTCGTGTGCGACGAACGCGTAGAACGGGGCGTAGACCGGTGAGTTGACGACGACCGCGTCACCGCGGTCGGTGACCAGCCGAAGCATTTCGACGACGCCGAGCATGACGTCGGGCACGATCGCGGTGCGGCCGACCTCCAGGTCGTGCCATTGCCAACGCTGCGAGGCGAATTCACTGACCGCTTCGGCAAGCGCGGTGCCGCAAGGGTATCCGGTGTCGCCGATGTCGATGGCCCGGCGCAGCGCGGCGGCCACCGTCGGCGCCAGGTTGACGTCCATCTCCGCGACCCAGAGCGGCAACACGTCCTGCGGATGCGCGCGCCACTTCATGCTGGTGCGCAGCCGCAGTTGGGGCAACGTGAGTTCCTCCAGCGGGTTAAACGTCACCCCGGCAGACTAGGTGCCAAACGCGTGCTTTGGAATCGTCAGCGGCAGGTCGACCGAACTCAGCAGTCCCGGTTCTGCGGCAACGACATACGGCACGGCATTCACGACGCGCATCGCGGTGGCGACCATCGCGCCCGCGCCGGAGGTCATGCCCGCGACTCCGGCCTTGCGGGGATCCTTCAGCGTGGCCGCCATGGTGCAGTCGATGTCGGGGTCGCCCGTGATCGTGATGCGGTAGGACAGGTCGCCGATCCCGGTCGGCCAGTCCGGGGCGACGTCGTGCGCGAGGCGGGTGACGTGCTCGATGACGATGGCTCCGCGGCCGTCGACCACCCCGATCGCCCGCATGCGCAGCGCGCCGCACGTCCCCGCCTCGACGGTGCCCATCGCGACCTCCAGCGTCCGGTTGGTGACGGCCCGGTCGAAACCCTCGCGAACCTCCTGGACTTCGACGCCCAGCGCGTCGGCGACCAGGCGGATCTGCCCCTGCCATTCGCCGGCGATCGCACCCGGGAAGCCGATCCAGGGCTGGTATTCGAGCGGCCGGCCGAACCCCAACGCGTCGCTCATGATGTCGGGAACCCCGTAGTCGTCGTACAGGCCGATCTCGAACGAGTGGATCTTTTCGATCGACGACGACTGGGTGGTCAGGACCAGGGGCAGGTAGTCGGCGGCGAAGCCCGGCTCGATCCCTGACGCGTACAGCGACACCTGGCCCCGCTTCGCCGCGGCGACAAGTTGGTCGCGCCATTCGGCGGGTTCGTAGGCGTGCGGGTTGACCAGACGGGTGGTGCTGGTCGTGACGACGTTGATGCCCGCCTCGAGCAGCCTGACGTAGTCCGGGACGGCCAGCGCATCACGTTCCGGGCCGCTGGCCGCGTAGATCACGCAATCGGGCCGCAGCGCAATCAACGCATCCGCGTCATTGGTGGCAGCCAGGCCGATGGGCTCGCCGTTGGCGAGCTGGCCGGCGTCCTTGCCGTTCTTTTCCGGCGAGTGCACCCACACACCGACCAATTCCAGATTGGGGCGATGCTGAATGGTGCGGATCGCGATCGACCCGATACCGCCCGTCGCCCACACCACCACGCGATGAGCCGTCATCTCGTTCCTCCTCAGGTGCGGACACGATGAAAGCCGAGGCGGCCGTTGCCCTTACGTCGCAAGCTAACAGCCGCGGGTCCACGCGGTCAATGGTTTAAGAAAGCACGCACTATCTTAACGAACAAATTTTAGGTTATGGTGCTGTGAGTGTTCACGCTCAGGTTCGACATGCGAGGTCCGGGCCGAGCCGCGCCGGCCGCCGACCTCTACGCCGCGGCGATCGACATGTGCGCGTGGGCGGAAACCCGGGGCGCTGTTTTGGTGGTTCTCTCCGAGCATCACGGGGCCGACGACGGTCACCTGCCCGCGCCTCTCATGCTGGCCTCGGCGATCGCGGCCAGGACCCACACGTTGGCGATCCTTCTTGCCGCGGTGCCGATTCCGTTGTGGGATCCCGTCCGGCTGGCCGAAGAGATGAGCGTCCTCGACCTGATCAGCCGGGGACGGGTGTCCTACGTGTTCGGTGTCGGGCATCGAAGCGAGGAATACGAGCACTTCGGCATCGCCATGGCCACCCGCGGCCGGGTGGCCGATGAGATCCTCGACGTGCTGGGCCCGCTGGTGCGCGGCGAGGCCGTCGAATACCGGGGGCGCACGGTCCGGGTCACGCCGCCGAGCGGCTCGTCCGACGGGCCGATGATGCTGATTGCCGGCGGCAGCAAGGCCGCGGCCCGGCGTGCCGGCCGCTTCGGCCTCGGGTTCGTCTCCCAGACCGATCTGGCGGGCCTCAAGGAGTTCTACGAAGAACAGTGCCGCGCCCACGGACACGAGTTCGGAATGATCCAGTTTCCCGTCCGAGGCGCTGCCACAGCGGTTTTCGTCGCTGACGACGTCGATGGGGCCTGGGATGCGCTGGGGCCGTATCTATTGCACGACGCGGTGATGGCGGCGTCGTACCGGCCCCACGACGACTCGGTGGCCAGCATCACCCGCGCTGACAGCGTGGCCGAACTTCGCGCGGAGAACGGCCCCTACCGCATCCTCACGCCTGAGGAGGCAACCGAGTTCGTGCGCGGCGGGCGGCCCCTCCCGCTGCACCCGCTGTGCGGCGGCGTGCCGCCCCACGTGGCGTGGCCCTACCTCGAGCGCGCCGCGGCCGCCGCCGCCCGGGCCCACGCGTAAGGAGAGTGCTTGTGACACGAGTCGTTGTATGGTCCACCGGCGGAGTCGGATCGATCGCGATCGATGCCATCCGCCGCCGACCGGATCTGGAACTCGTTGGCGTATGGGTTCATTCGCCCGACAAGGTCGGCAAGGACGCGGGCGAGCTGGCGGGCATCGAGCCGTTGGGCGTGAGGGCTACCCACGACGCCGACGCGCTGATCGCGCTGGCCCCCGACGCCGTGGTGTACGCCGCGAGCGGTCCGGACCGCGACGGCGCCGCCGTGCCGGACTACCTGCGGCTGCTGGGGGCGGGCATCAACGTCGTGTCGACATCGTCGACGAGCCTGGTGTATCCGCCCTCGTATTTCGCCCCGGACTGGCGCGACCAACTCGAGACGGCGGCCAAGTCCGGCGGGGCCTCGTTCTACGTCTCGGGCATCTTTCCCGGCTTCGCGTCCGATCAGCTGGCGTTGCTCATGACGACGCAGTCGAAGAACATCCGCACCATCACGGCCAGCGAGGTCGCCCTCAACGACCACTACCCGGTGGCCGACGTGATGATGGACGGGATGGGCTTCGGCCGCCCACCGGATTTCTCTCCCATGCTATCCACACCCGGCTTCATCGAAATGGCTTGGAAGGCACCGATATACCTGATAGCCAGCGGGCTGGATGTGGAGGTGGAGCGGATCAACGGCTCCCTCGACCGGGAGGTTACCGATCGCGACATCGAGGTGGCATTCGGCACCATCCAGGCGGGCACCTGCGGCGCGGTGCGCACCCGGGCCGCGGGGGTGGTCAACGGCCGCGAGGCGATCGTGATCGAGCACATCATCCGGATGGCCCGCGACGTCGCCTCCGACTGGCCGACTTCGGAGTGCGACGCGACCTATCGCGTCGACATCGAAGGCGATCCGGATGTTCACTGCGTATTGACGCTCGGGGAGGCCGAGGGCCACGGCGCGGGGCGCGCCGCCATGACAGCGACGGCCATGCGGGTGGTCAATGCGATCCCGTACGTGGTCGACGCGGCGCCCGGCCTGCTCAGCTCGCTGGACATCCCGACGACTTTGCCGCGCCACGTCTTTGCCTAGGCGTTGACGCAGCTCTTGGAGGCCACGTAGCGTACGGGCAACAAATCTTAGGTTGTCTAGGAGCTGGGTGTGTTCACACTGCGCTTCGACATGCGCGCCCCGTCGTGGGGGGCGCCGAAAGTGGCGCTGTACGGCGCCGTACCCGAAATGTGTGCCTGGGCCGAGGATCATGACGGGCTGGCCGCGGTGTTCTGCGAGCATCACGGGTCCGAGGACGGCTACCTGCCGTCCCCACTTTTGTTGGCGTCGGCCGTGGCCGCGAGAACGCGGCGCCTGGCGCTGAGCCTGATCCTGATTCTCCCGTTCTACGACCCCGTGCGCCTCGCCGAGGACATGGCGGTCCTCGACATCATCAGCAACGGGCGGGCGTCGTACATCCTGGCCCTGGGGTATCGGCCCGAGGAGTTCGAGCACTTCGGCGTGGCACTGAAGGGTCGCGGGCGGCTCGCGGACGAGAAGCTCGAGCTGCTGCGCTCGCTGCTTTCGGACGAAACGGTCAGCCGAGACGGACGACGGATCATGGTGACGCCGCGCCCGCACACCGCCGGCGGCCCCGGTTTGATGTGGGGCGGCGGCACCGTGGCGGCGGCCCGCCGGGCCGGCAGGTATGGCCTGGGCATGTTGGGCAACGCCAACGCACCCGGCATGCAGGAGGCATACGAGGAGGCCTGCCGCGAGCAGGGTCATACGCCTGGCCCGACGATGTTTCCCGGCCGCGACACCCCCTCAGTCGTTTTCGTCGCCGATGACGTGGACCAGGCTTGGCAAGAGCTTGGCGAGCATCTGTTGCATGACGTGCGCACCTATGCGGAGTGGAATCCCGGGGACGAGACGACGGCTGGCTTCTCGCACGTGCAGACCGTCGACGAGCTGCGTGCCGCGCCAGCGTCGCACGTCATTATCTCTGTCCCGGAGGCGATCTCGCGGGTCCGCGCCGGCCAGATACTCAACCTTTCGCCGCTGTGCGGCGGACTTCCGCCGGAGGTCGCGTGGCCGTACCTCAAGCGCGTGGGCGACGTCGTGCTGCCCGAGGCGCTCTCGGAGCGAAAGGCGGCGCTGTGAGCGGAGCAAGCACCGCCCAGGTGTATTACGACCCGTTCGATTTCGACATCGACGACGATCCGTACCCGGTCTGGAAGAGGCTGCGCGACGAGGCACCGCTCTACCACAACGACAAGTACAACTTCTACGCGCTGAGCCGCTACGACGACGTTTCCCGCGAACTGATGAATTTCGACGTGTTCCGATCGGGTCGCGGCACCACCATGGACATCATCATGAGCGGTATCGAGTTGCCGCCCGGTGTCATCCTTTTCGAGGACCCGCCGATCCACGACGTTCATCGCCACGTGCTGTCAAAAGTTTTCACGCCGCGGCGGATGGAGGCCATCGAGCCGCTCACCCGGGCGTTCTGCGTGCGCGCGCTGGACCCGCTCGTCGGCACGGGCAGGTTCGACTTCGTCGAGAACCTCGGCGCGATGGTCCCGATGCGCACGATCGGCTACTTGCTGGGCATCCCCGAGGACGATCAGGTAGCGATCCGGGACAAGGGTGGCAGCCAGCTCACCCTGAAAAAGGGCACGTTCCGGGCGGTTCCACAAGACTTCCTGGAGCACAGCCACGAGATGTTCGCGAACTACATCGATTGGCGCGTGGACCACCCCTCCGACGACCTGATGACGCAGTTGATCAACGCCGAGGTCGAGGACGCCGACGGGACTCGGCGGCTGGCCCGGTCCGAGGTCCTGCTGTACACCAGCATGATCGCCGGCGCGGGCAACGAAACGACCACGCGACTCATCGGTTTCATCGGCCAACTGTTGGCCGAGCACCCCAATCAGCGCCGGCAGATCGCGGCCGACCCGTCGCTGATTCCCATGGCCATCGAGGAGGTCTTACGCTACGAAGCGCCCTCCCCGGTACAGGCGCGCTACGTCGCCCGTGACGTCGAATGCCATGGCACGAGGGTCGCCGAGGGGTCGATCATGTTGCTGATCAACGGATCCGCCAACCGGGACGAACGCCGGATTCCCGACGCGGAGACGTTCGACATCCATCGCGGCGCCACGCATCTGAGCTTCGGCCACGGGCTGCACTTCTGCATGGGGTCGGCGTTGGCGCGCATGCAGGCGCGGGTCGCGCTCGAGGAAGTCATCAAGCGCTGGCCGGATTGGGAAGTCGACTACGCCAACGCGACCAAGGCGCACACGTCCAGCGTGCGGGGCTGGTCCAAGCTGCCCGTCTTCACCGGCTGAGTTCTCGCCTGCCTAAGGGGGTTGGTTCGGCACGCCCGGGAACAACTGGCCCGTCGGCCCCGAAGTTACCCAGCCGCCCAGCTTCGTCACGAGGTGGGGCGCGAAAACTGCTCCGTAGAGCACATTTCCGAAGACGACGATCGCGACAACGGACAGGACCGACGCTCCAATGCGACTCGACGACCTCTTCTCGGCCCACGCCTCCAACACATTTCGTCCTTGCGAATCGGTCCGGCCCAGCAGGTAGGTGAACACCATCATTTGTATGCCCATCGCGAGGGAGTCATACAGCGGGTATTGGTGAATGGTTCCCTCACGTATCGCAAGCCCGGGGATCACGCGGCCGTAATAAAAGACGCCGAGTTTGGCTCCCAGGAACCCGTTGAAGAGAAGCGCCCAGCAAAACCCGACGACGAGGCCGACAGTCAACAGTGTTATCGCTCTGCGCCACTGGAGTTTCGCGCTCAGCCATCTCCCCAGCGCCGCGCCGGTCACCGCCGGAAACACGAAGTAGGAGATGTAGCCGATGGGAACGAACGAGGGCAGCCCACCCCACGTCACGTTGAGCGGCCACCATGACGGCATTCGCGGAATAGCGGGCGGGAACTGGGCGTACATCGCCCAGTCATAGGGCGCCTCGATCCAAGAGAACGAGATCGCCGAGATGCAGAGGAGCAGCAGTGGGTGCAGCCGGCGTCGGCGCACGCTCAGGTAAACACCGATTGCGGTGAATGTGATGCCACCGACGAGGGCGAAGCCACTGGCCGCCTGCATCAAGGGCGTCATCCCGGCGCTCATCGGTCGCCCTTGTCGAAGCGCAGCACCAAGCCGAAGATCAGGGCGATCAGCCCGAACAGCGTGCCAAGCATGATGACTGCGCCCACGTCCGCGCCCTTCCCATAACGGGTCGATTCATGAAGATAGTGCATGCTATCTTAAACGTCGTGGCCCAGCGATCTGCAACTACCGCGGCCACGCGCCGGCCGCGTGGCGCACCGCGCAAATTACTGCTCGACGCCGCCCGAGACCTGTTCGCCCGCCAGGACTACCGCGGCACCACCACGCGTGAAATCGCCCAGGCTGCCGGCGTTACCGAGCACCTGCTGTTTCGCCACTTCGGATCGAAGGCGGCGCTGTTCCGCGAGGCGCTCGTCCTGCCGTTCACCAGCTTCGTCGACGAATTCGGCCGGACCTGGCAGTCGGTCATCCCCGAGGAGACCAAGGAGGAGGAGCTCGCCGGGCATTTCGTCGGGCAGCTCTACGACGTGTTCGTCGAACACCAGGGTCTCCTGCTGACGCTGATGGCATCCGAGGCCCTCACCGAGGAGGAGATGGCCGACGCGGGCATTGCCGACGTCAGGCGGGCGCTTACGGTGCTCGGCCGGATCAGCGCCGAGGGCATGCATCTGCGCGGGCTGCGGTCGGATCACCCGGACCTGCCGGCGCATTCGACGGTGGCGATGATCGCCGGCATGGCCGCGTTGCGTTCCACGTACTTCGGAACCAAGCAGCCGTCGAGGGAGGTCATCGTGGAGGAGCTCGTCCAGGCGATCCTGCACGGCTTCCTGCACCGGAAGGAACACGATCATGACAGGCACTAGGGCCGTCGAGTTGTATTACGACCCATACGACGTCGACATCGACGACGATCCGTACCCGGTGTGGAAGCGCATGCGCGAAGAGGCGCCGTTGTACTACAACGAGAAGTTCAACTTCTACGCGCTGAGTCGGTATGAGGACGTGGCACGCGAACTGCCGAACTGGGAGACCTACCGATCCGGTCGCGGCACCACCGCCGACATCCTCTTCAACAACATCGAAGTGCCACCGGGCATCCTGCTATTCGAGGATCCGCCGCTGCACGACCTGCACCGCCGCCTGCTGTCCCGAGTCTTCACGCCCCGGCGCATGCTGGACGTCGAGTCCATGGTGCGGGGATTCTGCGTCCGGGAACTGGACCCGCTGATCGGTGCCGGCGGGTTCGACTTCATCGCCGACCTCGGGGCGACGATGCCGATGCGGACCATCGGCTACCTGCTGGGCATCCCCGAGGAGGACCAGGCGAACATACGGGATCGCAACGGGGCCTTCATCGAAATGACCGAGGGCCGCAAGCCCGGTGGGGTCAACCCGAACCTGTTCGCGGACACCATCGCTATGTTCGCCGAGTACATCGAATGGCGCGCCAGTCATCCGTCCGATGACCTGATGACCGACCTGCTGCGCGCCGAGATCGATGAACCCGACGGCACGCGGCGCCCCCTGTCACGGACCGAGGTGCTGGCCTACACCGCCATGATCGCCGGTGCCGGCAACGAAACCACCGCCCGGCTCATCGGTTTCATGGGACAGCTGCTGTCGGATCACCCGAACCAGCGCCGCGAACTCGTCGCGGATCCGTCGCTGATCCCCGGCGCGGTCGAGGAAACCCTGCGCTACGAACCCCCGTCGCCGGTGCAGGCCCGCTACGTCGCCCGCGACGCCGAGCACCACGGCCGCGTCGTCCCGGAGGGATCATTCATGTTGCTGCTCAACGGTTCCGCCAACCGAGACGAACGCCGATTCGCCGATCCCGACCGCTTCGACATCCACCGCGAGGGCGGCCACCTCAGCTTCGGGCAGGGCCTGCACTTCTGCCTCGGCTCGGCGCTGGCCCGGATGGAGACCCGGGTGGCGCTGGAAGAGGTGCTCAAGCGCTGGCCCGATTGGGAAGTCGACCACGCCAACGCCGAACGGGCGCACACCGCGAGCGTGCGCGGCTGGGCGCGCTTGCCCGTCGTCACCGGGTGAAGTGCCGCGACATGGCGAGGAGGTCGTCGACCGACCACTGGTCGTAAGCGTGCTTGCCGTATTTCACTGCAGCGACGCCACCGTCGGCGTCGATCAACAGGTCCGCGGGCAGGCCGAGATTGCCGTTGGTCGGACTGGCCGGCATCGGTGCTCGGTGCTGACTGATCGCGTTCCGGAGCGCATACCACCACCCGCTGGGCAGCGCCCGCCAGGCGCCGGGGTTGAGTATTGCCCTGGCCGCGGCCTCGACACCGAAGCGGCGGTACAGCTTCCGGTCGGGATCGCCGACGACCGGGAAGGGCAGGTCTTTCTCGTACTTGCGCAGTTCGGCAGGGGTGGAATGGAATACGACGACCTCCCGGATGCCGGCGGCGGTGATCTCGTCGAGCCGTGCGGTGATCGAGCGCAGGTGCAGGTTGCAGATCGGACAACCGGCGAACCGCCGAAATTGCAGATGGGTCAACGCGCCTCCGGGGTCGGGGATAGCGATGGGTTCGTCGAGGATGCCGGTCAGTTCCAGTTGCGGAAAGTGGTCTCCGGCGCAGAGGCGGGCAGCGGTGGTTTCGGCTTTGCGGGACATAACGTTCTCTCCTTGATCTATTTGACGGCCGCGACGAGCTTCTCGAGGGTTTCCCAGGACGTTCCGAAGGTCTTGTTGAAGGTGAAGTAGCTGATACCGAGTTCCTCGTGCAGTTTCTGGATGCGTTCGACCGCACCGAAAACGGGAAGGTCGAGCAGCGTGGTGAGCTTGCGGAGCTCGGCCTCGGGAGCGTCGGGCTCGAGCAGCCGCAACAGGGACAGGTCGCTGGGGCCGTCCATCGAGACTTGAAAGAAGGAGAAGCTCAATTCGAGGTCGTCGACGCGGTTCCCGGCTTTGTCTTTGACGAAGCCGACCCGTTCGGCCAGATCGGCGTCGGTGCCCATGGAGGCGATGGCGACGATGTCGGCCTGCTGCGCCGCCATCGTCAGCAGTTTGTCTCCCGCGCCGGCCACCATGATCGGCGGCGGAGTCTGTACCGGCGGGGGGATGTGGCCGGGATTCGAGAGTAGCCTGCGGACTTCGGTGGCGTGTTCGGTCAGGATGCGGACGCGCTGGCCCGGGCTAGGGAACGGTAGGCCGGCCGCGTCGAACTCTTGCTCGGCGTAGCCGGTGCCCAGGGAGACGATCAGCCGCCCACCGGTTGCGGAGTCCACGGCGGCGAGGTCGCGTGCCAGCAGTGCCGAGGCGCTTCCTCGGCCATCTCCGGTACGGAGTTCCGGCCGGGCAGCGTCAATCCGAGCCTGATGGGTCTGGCGGGCATGGTGGCTTCCTTCCCCTATATTCGTCGTACTAATAGTATGCTCAATAAACGATGGATCGGATTAATTCCCGATCGACCGGCCCGGTGGGGCATACTGGGAGTCCGATGAATTCCTCGCGCAGCCCGTATCAGTCCCGGTTGCGTGCCGAGCAGGCCGCCGCCACGCGCCGGCTGGTGCTGGACGCTGCCACGCGTCTCTTCGTGGAACGCGGTTACGGGGGCACGTCGATCGATGCGATCGCCGAGGAGGCGGGAGTCGGGCGTTCCACCGTGTTCGCCGCCGCCGGTGGCAAGCCCTGGCTGCTGAAAACCGCGTGCGACCGGGCCATCGTCGGCGACGACGAGCAGGTCCCGTTCCATGAACGTCCCGAAGCGCGCAAGCTATTCGCCATGGCCGACCCCACCGAGATCGTCACGGGATACGCGGGCATGCTCAGCGACGCCCAGCAGCGGGTGTCTGCCATCTACGAGGTGGTGCGGTCGGCCGCCGGAGTCGACCCGGAAGTCGGCGAACTGTGGACCGAACTCAGCCGGCAGCGCCTGGCCGGGGCGAAGGAGATGGCGACCCTGCTGGGCCGCAAAGGGGGATTGCGGCCTGGGCTATCCGTCGCGTCAGCCCGCGACATCATCTGGGTCTATAACGACCCCGGCCTGCACCACGCGCTGGTCGGTATCCGCCGGTGGAGCCAACCGAAATACCGCGACTGGCTGGCCGACACCTTGAAGTGCCAACTGCTCGGCGGCCTATGAGGTGCTGTCCACCAGGACGGCGCCGTCGGGCTGGTTCCCGAGCGTCTGAAGCGGGATGTCCCCACCCCGAGCCGTGAGGCGAACGATCTGGGCCAGCTGCGCGGGGGCGTCGCACTGCAGGTAATGATCCGCGCCGGGCACCAGCCAGTAGCGGTTCCGGCCGGGCTTGGTCTTGAGATACGTCTGCCACACGTAGTTGGGGACGCGCACCGGCGAGACGTTGTCGTGCAGGCCCCACACCACCGTGGTGTTGACGTTGAGCTTGGAAAGCGCCTCCAGCCAACTGGTTTCGTCCGCGGCGCGCTCGTTGAGATATTGGATCGTGTCCGGCAGCACGCGGATTCCGTCGTTGTGGGCGAAGCACTTCGCCAGCGCCGCGATCTCGGGGTCTTGCAACGTCCGCCGCGGCATGAAGGTGCTGGCGCCCAGGCCCGCCGCGAGCATCTCCGGGGTGGTCGCCGCCGCGGTGTCTCGCCCGGTTGCGGGGTTGAGCAGGGCGGTCTGGAACACGGTGAGATTCGACAGCGGAAGATAGATGTTGGCGTTTGTCAGGATGAGGTCGACGGGCAGTGTGGGCGGGTCCTGGGGAGCCAACATCTCCAACGCGATCATGCCGACGCTGCTGCCGCGATCGTGGGTGAGCATGCGGAATTCGGTCAGCTTCCACACCTGGGTGATCGCGTAGACCAGCAGACGCGCGTCGTCGTACAGCGAATACACGTGGGGGGGCGGCGGCTTGTCGGACAACCCGTAGCCGGGGAAGTCCAGCATGAACATGTCGAATTCGCTGCCGAGTTCGCGGGTGAGGGCGAAAAAGTCGATGCTCGACGTCGGGAAGCCGTGCACGAGAACCAGCGCGGGAGTTCCGGGTGTCCCGCAACGGCGGCTGAACACGGTGACTTGCTGTCCGTCGTTGGCGGCGGTGGTCGACCGCCACCGAACTTCCGTCCCGCCGTCTTGCCACTCCGCGAAGATGTCCAAGCTGCCAGCATGTCAGAGGGGATCGCGGTTCGACAACCGGCCGGTTGGTCCCAGGAGTCACAAGAAGCGGTGGATATGCCGTTGAGTCCACCTCGTAGCGACTACCGGTTGTCGCTATGAGGTGGACAAAAAGTCAGGTGCTCTCCTCGGGTGACTCAAGTGACAGAAGAGGAAAGCCCCATGACGGCAACGAGTTTCGCCCTCACGGGCACGTCACGTGAATTCCGAACGTCACCTGGTGGACGTCCCCCTGATTCGGCGACGCCCCCTGGCCCGTCCCGGTAATCGTGTAACTCTTCCCGTCCTTCGTCGCTTGTACCTGGGTTGCGGACTGGGGCGCCTGCCACGGCAGCTGATACTGGCCGGACCCCGTCTTGAGCGAAATTGAAAAGCCGTCGACGCTGGGCGGCTTCTCGTCCGAAATGGACAACGCTATCGACGCCGAATCGTCATGAACGCTGACGTGGGTGGTCAGATCGCCCGACTCGGCCGGCGGCACCGCCGCGGAGTTGTTGCACTCGACGCCCGCGGTCATGGTGTGCTTGTTGCCGTCCATCATGACGGTCGTCGTCGGCGGAACCGCACTCGAACTCGTGACGGAAGACGGCTGACCACCCTTGCTCGAGCAGGCCGGCAGGCCACCCCCCAACAAGGCGAGCCCGGCGGCGGCGAGAACGAGCCGTCGATTGGTCATCACACTTCCTTCGCTAGGTCGTCACGAAGGACTATAGGGCCCGCTCGCACGGCCACGCCTCCCAGCTGACCATGGTTCGCAACGGTCCCGCGAAGACGGGCCGCACCGCGGCGGACCGCCACCGCTCTTCGATGAGGGGGGCCAGGGCGTCGGCCGTGGTGAGCGGGTCGCCGTCGAGGTAGACGACGGTGATGTACTGGTGGTCCGTCCGCCAGCCGACGGGCAGGCGGCTCCAGCCGGTGCTCGAACCGAACGTCCAGGCGCCAGCGGTGCCGGGCGTGCCGAGCAGCGCCGGGTAGTGCTCGGCATGCAGCCATCGCAGCCACTCGTCCGGGCGGCCGTGGGTGGGTTCCTCGATGAGCAGCACGATCCCGCGGTGCGGCCGAAACGGCACCACCTCGGCGGAGACGAGCGCGTGCGGAGCGGCCCGCCACTGCAGCAGGCGCAGTCCGGCCACTTGCAGCGACGGACGGGTGACCGGAAAGCGGCCGTTCTCCCGCAGCGTGCGGCCGAGGGCGACGAAATCCTCGAAGGTTTTCTCGACGGGATCACCGACCAGGTAGTGCACCGCGTTGCCGACCTGCCCCAACGGCCCGTCGGCCGCCAGGCGGTGCTCGAGGTAGTCGCCGTCGGCGATCCACCGCAGCCCGTACACGATCCCGGGCAGTTGGTATTGCTCGGGCATGTGATCCAGCAGATGCCACCGCAGGTAGCTGCCGTCATCGTCGGCGGGTGCTGGCGCCGTGAGGCTGAAAAAGCCTGCCTTGACTCGCATTACGCGCCCGGCCCGATCACGAAACAGCGGCCGTTGCCCGTGCTCAGCAATACCTCCTGAACGGCGGACTTGTCGATGGCCGCAAATTCGAAGCGGTGGACTTGTTGGCCGGGCTCGATGTTGGCGTCCTGGGACTCGCTGGTGCCATCCTTCTTGCGCACCAGGGCCGTCACAGTGTCGGCCTTCGAAATGTTCTGCGGCTCATGGAAGTACCACACCTCGATCCCGCCGCCCGACGCATCGCGCCAGCCGTCAGCGTAGTAGCAGCCGGGATTTCCTTCGGCATCCGGCGGAGGCGGCGGGCATATCGACAACCCGACGCAGGCCGGCGTGCTCGTGGCGGTGACCGGCGAAACGGTCGTGCCGACCACAACGCCCGCACAACCCGTCAGGAAGATGAACAGCACTCGAAGCGCCTTCGACATGGGAGCCCTTCCCTCAAGACAGATGCAACTCGGCGAGCGCATGCAGATTTTCCAGGTAATGCCGGAGCGAGGTATGCGTGAAAATCGCGGCGAGGATGGTGGCGCCGTGCGCCGCGGTCTCGGCGATCATGTCCCGGGTTTGTTCCGGCTCGTCGATCGGGTCCAGGGGCGCCGGGGGCGGCAGCACGACCTCGAATCCCGGCCCGATGTCGAAGCGGCCCAACCACTCCCGGACCTGCCGCAGGCCCACGTTGAAGGGCGCCCAGCCGTCGGCCAGGCTCGCGGCGCGGCGCAGCGATCGCAGCGTGCGTCCCCCGATCCAGATGGGAACGCGTTCCTGGACGGCGCACGGGTCGACGACCACGCCGCCGAACGAATAGAACTCGCCGTGGTAGGAGGGTTCGGGCGCCGACAGCGAGGCGCGCAGCGCCCGCAGGGCGTCGTCGCCGCGCGGCCCGCGGTCGTCGAACGGGGCGCCGATGAGCTCGAACTCCTCTTTGAGGCTGCCGACGCCGACGCCGAGGATGAGCCTGCCGTTGCTGACTTTGTCCAGGGTGCCGTAGCGCTTGGCGATCTCGAGCGGATGGTGGTACCCGAGCACCAGCACATTGGTGGCCAACCGGATCCGTCGGGTACGCGCCGCGAGGTAGCCGAAGGTGGCCAGCGGATCCCAATAGCGGGCGCCGCGGCGGTGCTGTTCGGCGGCGGGCAGCGCGATGTGTTCGCTGCACGTCAGGTGGTGATAGCCGAGTCGGTCCGCGGCCTCGGCGATCTGGGCCAGCTCCTCGATGGAGCCGGTCTTCTCCCAGTCGGCGCTGGCCCGGGGGAACATGGTGACCACGGGCGTGGCGACCGAGAGTTTCGGGTGTCCGGGGCTCATCCCTGCATGTACCCGCCGGCGTCCACGGGAATCGATTGCCCGGTGATGGTTCGGCTCTCGTCGCCGGCCAGGAACAATGCCAGGTTGGCGACGTCCTCGGGGGTCGAAATGTCCTGCAATGGCACGCCTTTGAGGGACCTGCCGCGAACGGTCTCGAAGTCGAGGCCCTGCTCGTCGGCAGTGCGTTGCACCCAATTGCGAAACAGCTCGGTGTCGATGGCGCCGGGCACGATGCAGTTGCACCGGATGCCGTACGGGCCGACCTCGAGCGCAACGGCTTTGGTGAACGCCCGCAGCGACGCCTTGGCGGTGACGTAGTGGGTCTTGCGGACGATGCCGGAGTAGCCGGCCGTGGAGGAGAAGTTGAGGATGACACCGCGGCGGCGTTGCAGCATCGACCGGTTGAGCACCTCGCGGGTGCACAGCATGGCCGCGGTGACGTCGATGGCGAAGGTGGCGTTCCAGTTGTCCAGCGTCTGCTCCCAGATCCAACGGTCCTGCCCGGGCGCCGCGGCGTTGTTGCACAGGATGTCGACGTGGCCGAACTCGTCGACCGCCCTCGCCACCATGGCCGCGACGTCATGCTCGTTGGTCACGTCCGCGCGCATCGCGATCGCTCCAGAACCGGCCACCTGAGCGGCGTCGCGGACCAGCTCCTCGCGCCGCGCGGCCAGCAGCACCCGGGCGCCCTCCGCGACGAACAGCGAGCCCATCACCGGGCCCAGCCCGCTGCTCGCCCCGGTGATGATCGCGGCCTTGCCGTCGAGCCGGCCCGTCATCGCGGCAGCGTTGTGGGACAGCGGGTTTCGAGCCAGGCGTGGATCCGCTCGGCCACGGCGGCCCACCCGGGCTCGAGCATCATGTCATGGGCCATTCCCGGGAAGAGTTCGGCCTCGGTTCGGTATGCGGCCGCGGTCGCGCGAACTTCCTGCTGAGTGAAGACGATGTCGTCCTCGGCGCCCAGGACCAACAGCGGGGTGGTGATGAGGTGGGGCTTGGGCAGGTTCAGCAACAGCATGTCGAGCACGAATTTCGACACGTACTCCTCGTCGAGCAGCCCGGTGTAGCGCGCCACGTCGGCGCGCGGAACCGCCTCGGACAAGAACGTTTCGCGGGTTAATTCCGGGGTGCCGCCAACGCTCGACAACGACTTGCCCATGGCCAGGCTTCCCGCGGTCAGCCACGGGTGCCGCTGGAACCGGTGCAAAAAGAATCGGGCGATCCCGCTCGGGGGTACCGAGGCGAGCAGGGCGGCGGCCGGAGCGTCGTGCGACTCCAGGTACTTCTGCACCACGAAGCCGCCCATGGAATGCCCAATCACGATCGGTCGCATGGGCAGCCCGTCGGCGACGGAGGCGACGTCGTCGACGAAGTCCGCGATCGAACAGAACCGCTTGCTGCTTGGTGCGGGGCTGTTGCCATGGCCGCGCAGGCTCACCGCCAGTGATCGATAGCCCTTTGCGGCGAAAAAGTCCAGGAAATGCTCGTCCCAGCACCAGGCTCCATGCCAGGCACCGTGGACGAAGACCAACGGCGTTTTCTCGGAATCGCCGGCAGGCCCCTTATCGATCACTTCGAGCACGCCGCTGAGACTAGCGCGAATTGCGAGACCAAATTGCAGAAAAGGGATCGGATATTTACAGCTGAAGGGCGTGCGCGAAAATCAAGCCATCACATTGGCCACGTCGATAAGTTAGCGAGTGTCGGGATTCATGACCGACAGAAAATCGTGCGAACAGCGGACGCTGGTGCTGTCGGCCTTCCCTGCCGAAGCCGACGCGGTGCTGTCTTACGCCACGCTGGATCGCCACCCGGTGGTGCGGGCCGGCCGTCGGCGCTTTTACCTCGGCTCGATCGGCGACACGAAGGTGATCGTGGCGATGACCGGCATCGGCCTGGTGAACGCGACCGAGACCGCCCGGACCGCCTTCGCCCGTTTCACGTGCGCGTCATCGGTTTCGATTGGCGCGGTGCTGTTCTCGGGTGTCGCCGGCGGCGGTGCACGCGTCGGCATCGGGGACGTCACCGTGCCGGCCCGCTGGTCCCTGGACAACGGCGCGACGTTTCACCCGGTCGATCCCGGCTTGCTGGCCGCGGCGCAAGCGCTGAGCGTCGAGCTGGAAGGCGTTAATTACCTGCGCAACAAAGCCCCGCGCGTCAAGCTGGTCGATCTGAAGCGCCGGCCACGGCTGGTGGTCGGTGGCGACGGGGTCAGCTCCGACAACAACAACGGCCAGGCGTTTCCGTGCATCCCCAACGGCGGCGACGTTTTCGGATGTCAACCCCGCGGCGCGCCGGATCGCTCACTGTTCTACACGGGCAACTTCTTTGCGGCGGCCGGGCCCTGGCTGCGGAAGGCTCTGATCGGCAACCTGAACATCGCGTCGATGTCGAACCCCGCCTTCGACGCGACGGACATGGAGTCGGCGGCGGTGCAGGCGGTCGCCGACGCGCACGGGGTGCCCTTCCTCGGAATCCGCGGCATTTCGGATGGGGCCGGCGACCCGCTGCACCTGCCGGGCTTCCCGTTCGAGTTCTTCTTCTACAGGCGGATCGCGGCGAAGAACGCCGCCCGGGTGGCCGCGGCCTTCCTGCAGAGCTGCACCGGCATCTGAGTTGTCTGCGCGCGCAGGCTATTCGGTGCCGCGACCAACCGGCCGGGTCGGATCCGAACACCACTCCGACCACGACCCCGGATACAGCGCGGCTTCCCGACCCGTCGCGGCGAGCGCGGCGATGGTGACGGCCGCGGTGACCCCCGAGCCGCAATAGACGCCCACGCGGCCGTCTCCATCGACGCCATGGTCGGACAGCAATCGGCTCAGGGCCTTATCGCCGATGAAGGTGCCGTCCTGCGACAGAACGGCGCCGCTGGGCAGGTTCTCGGCGCCGGGGATGTGACCGGCGACGGGGTCCAGCGGTTCGACGTCGCCGCGGAAGCGTTCCGGTGCGCGCGCGTCCAGCAGCGCCACATCGCCGGTTTGCTCGGCCGTCAGCGTGGCCCGAGCGCCGGTGTACAGATCATCGTGCGGCACAGTCACATTCCCGGCCCGCGGGTGGACCGGGCACGTCTCGAGGTTCCCTCCGCTCGAGCGCCACGCGGGCAGGCCGCCGTCCAGGATGCGCACCTCCTCCAGGCCGGCCGCGGTCAGCACCCACCACGCCCGCGCGGAACCGGCGCGATTCCAGTCGTCGTACACCACGACCAAATCGGCCTGCCGGACGCCCCATCGGCGCGCGGCCACCTGCAGCTTGCGCCCGGACGGCAGCGGGTGACGCCCGCGCCCGGTCACGCTGTGATCGCTCAGTTCGTCTTCCAGCGACACATACACCGCGCCCGGTACGTGGCCCCCGAGGTAGGCCGCGCGGCCGTCGGGATCGTCGAGCCGCCAACGGACGTCGAGTATCGCCGGCGGGTCGCCGGCGTCGATCAGGCGGGCCAGCTCGGTGGCCGTGATCAGCACCTCGTCGCGCGCGCGCACTGGCGCACCTCCTTGCCGTTTCCAGTGAGCCTAGCCGCGGCCCGCGGGGTGAACGCCATCGGAACTCGAGGTGAACTCTTGTTTCGGAAACGAGGCCGGCCGGGCGCCCGGAATTAAACTCATTCGGAACTAAAACTGAACGGCGGATTGAACTTTGGCTTGCGAGGGGCGTTGCGCCGGCGGGCTATTGACCACCGACCCGTTCGCGCGCGACCATTCGTTATATTGGGCGTCGAAGCTTTGAAAGTGATGGGGAAATGAAAAAGAAAATCTCCGCGTGCGCCTTCGGCGCTCTGCTGGCAGTCATGTGGGTGCCCGCCGTCGCGCACGCCGACCAGACGGACCAGGACTTCGCCGACTACCTCACGTCGCACGGCATCAACCTGGGTTCGCCGGCCCAGGCCGTGAACATGGCGCACGTGATGTGTCAGGACCTCGAAGCCGGCTACACCCAGAAGGACGAGATCGACCAGCTGACGGGATCGCACAAGCTGACCCAGGCGCAGGCCGAGACGTTCATCGGCGCCGCGACCGCGGATTACTGCCCGGGCAAGCACAGTCCCAACAAGCCCGGCGGCTAACAGGCCCGGCCGCGACCGACCGGTGGTCTGGTATACCGACCACCGGTCTGCTTATACTTCGTGGGCGACCACGGAGGTAGAGCAATGAGCGGCTCAGAGCAGTCACAGATCCGCACCCGCATGTTCGCCCGGGTGATGGGACCGTTCCTCACCATCGTGCCGACCACCGTCGCGGTGCGCGGGCAGTACATGGAGGAACTGTTCAACGAATTCAAGGCCAACCCGATGTGGCCGTGGCTCTACGGCGCCATTCTTTTGGCGGCCGGCCTTTTCATCATCGCGTTTCACCAGTATTGGCGCAGCCCTTCGGCGATCATCGTTTCGGTCATCGGGTGGTTCTTCCTGATACGCGGCCTGCTCCTGCTGACCGTTCCCCGGGCCTACGACGCGGCCGGCGACGCCATCTACAGCTCGGGTGCGTCGGCCGTGATCTGGGTGCTGTTCGCCTGCCTCGCCTCGGCCGGCCTCTACCTGACCTACGTCGGCTGGAAGCCGGAACACCCGACCGACGATCGCCGGCATGCCGCGGGTAGTTAAGCACCCCGACATCCGCCGGGCGGAGCTGCTCGACCGGGCGGCCGTGTTATTCCTGCGCGACGGTTACGACAACGTCAGCCTCAACGACCTGATCGCCGACGCCGGGGTCTCCAAAGGCGCCTTCTACCACTGGTTTCCGTCCAAGGAAGCGCTGATCACCGCATTGGTCGAGCGCAGCGCGGGCGAAGCGTTCACCGCCGTGGGCGACGCCGTCGCCGCGTGCGGCGGCGACGCGTTGGCCCGGCTCAACGCGGCCTTGCGGACCAGCGTTGACATGAATATGAAGGCGGGGGGGCCCGAGCAGCTGGCCGCGATGGTGTCGTTGCTGCGCCCGGACAATGCCCAGCTGTACGCGCGGATCCAGGCCGTCGAGGAAGCGTTGTTCCTGCCCCTGCTGACGCGGCTGATATCCGACGGCGTCGCCGAGGGCGTCTTCGACACGTTCGATCCCGAGGGCGTCGCCGACATGATCTATGGCCTCGCGGCGCGGACGAACACGAACATCCTGGCGGTGTTGCAGGCCCCCGACGAGTCGTCCCGGGAGCGGGCAATCGACTCTCTGACAACGCGATTCAGGCTGCACGGGCTCGCCGCCGACCGCATCCTCGGGCTGGCCGACGGAAGCATCACCACGCTGACGCGCGCGCAGGTCGAGGCGATGGTCGCGGCGCTGCCGAAGGCCTATTGACTAGGCGCTCCGCCGGGAACCGGTGGTCCGCAGCGACGCCAGCATGCCGGCGGCGGCCCGTTCCCAGGTGAAGTTCTCCGCGCGGCGCCGGGCGGAGCTGCGGCGGTGGTGTTCGGGCCGGCCGACGACCGCGCCGACCGCCCAGGCGATGGCGAACGGGTCGTTGTCGGCCAGGGCGCCGCTGTCGGGCGTGACGATCTCGGTCAGCGCCGACGTGCGCGACACCACCGCAGGCGTTCCGCAGGCCAGCGATTCGAGCGCGGCCAGCCCGAACGTCTCGTGCGGCCCGGGCGCCAGCGTCACGTCGGCGGTGGCCAGCAGCCCCGCGACGGTATGCCGGTCATTGATGAAGCCGGTGAAGTCGATCGGAAGCCGGGAGGCCTGCCTTTCCAGCCGGGCCCGCAGCGGCCCCTCGCCCACGACGACCAGCCGAGCGTCGACACCGGCATGGCACAGCGCGCCGAGCGCGTCGATGCTGCGGTCGACGCGCTTTTCCACCGATAGCCGGCCGCAGTGAACCAGCAGGATCTGTTGCGGGGCGGCCCAGCGCCGCCGCACCAGGTACGAGTGCCGGCGCGGGTGAAACGTCTGCAGATCCACGCCCAACGGGACGGTGACGGTATTCGTCGCGCCGATCCGGTCGAACTCCTCGCGCGCGAACGCCGTCGTGCACACCACGGTGTCGTAGTTGGCGGCCGTGCGGCGATTGGCGAAGTCCGCGAACCGCTCGGCGCTGCGACGCGGAAGCACCTGCCCCACAAGGCGATCCAGCCGTTCGTGGGAGATCATCACCGTGTTGGCGCCGTAGTCGCGGCCCCACGGCCCCAGCGACCTCAGCGTGAGCCGGTCGGACACCTCCAACGCGTCGGGTTTGAGCGCTTTCAGCAGCGCCTTGACCGGCCCCGGCATCACGGCGCGGTAGCCTCCGGTGCAGGGAATCAACCGGGCGGGCATCGTGATTCGCACCACGCCGGTGGGCAGCCGGGTACGTTCGGGGCTGCGGCCGGGGACGATGAGGAACACCTCGTGCCCGGTGGCGCAGTATTCCGCGCCGAGCCGGTCCACCGCGGTGCGCAGGCCGCCGGAGCGAGGGCCGTAGAAGTTGGCGACCTGTACAACGCGCATACCGCGAGAACACGCGGCGCGCATGTGCAGTCATCGATGGGGAGCCTACGCGTGCCTGAACAATCTGTGAATTTCCACTGCTCGACGCCAGGCGACACGCCATAATCGGCCATCAAATGACATCCAAATTGAGCTTCGTGTCGCTGGCCGTGGCGGTTGTTGCCCTCGCGGCCTTCTGGTCGGTTGAGCTCGCCGCCGGCTCCGGCATCGAGGCGACGCAGAGCGTCGTCTACGTGCTGGCCGCGGCGGCCGCCGTCATCCTCGGCGTGATCGCCGTGTGGACCGGCGTTGTCGCGCGTCGGCGAGTCAAGCGCGGCAATGCCACCGGAGGCGGCGTCGCGCTCGCCGGTGTCGCGCTCGGGCTCTTGGCGGCCGTCGTGCCCGCGACCCTTCTCGCTTCCTTGGCGTATCTGGAGTACAGCGGCTGGCAGGAATTTCGATCGTGCGTCAAAGGGGCGGGTACGGCGTATCCAAACTACTTGTGCCTCAAGGAGTGTCCGCCATTCTTGGAGTCCCTGTGTCGCAAACAGATTGGCTGGTGAGTCGTCAACCGTCTTTGGGCCCTTCGGCTTTGCCGATCCGCTCGGCGAGGTCGTCGCCGGACAGCCGCGCACCGAGGAACGCACCGGAGGTGGGCAGGCTCAGGTGCAGTTGCGAAGCGCCGCTGACCGCGACCGTTCCGTGCTCGAGGCTGAAGTCGAGGACGTGCCCGCCGGCGGTGCGATCCTCATTCAGGAAGTGCAGGTGGTATCCCGCCACGGAGATGCCCTGTTCGAAGTCCGGGGTGCGGAACCCGACCACCGTGCCCGGCACGTCGGTGAACACGGTCTCGGCCTGGTCTTCTGTCGCCTGTGTCAATGGGGGATAGGGCGGCTTCTGCGCCATCACCGTGCGGGTGTGCAGTTCGGCGAAGCGCCCGGTGATCTTGATCGCGTAAATCAGGTTGGGGCTTTGGATTCGGCGGTCGATCGCTCCGGTCACCTCGGCTCGCCCGGTGCGGGTCTGGACCGGGATCTCGAAGTCGGTGTGGAATCGCGTGACCGCCGCGAACGGGGTGCGGTCGGTCGGCGCCGCCCGGCCGGCGCTGCCGTCCGCGCGCAGCCGGTAGCAGACGCCGTCGAGGATGACCATTTCGCCGTCGAGGTGGTTGAAGGTGCCCAGGCCGAAGTCGCCGTGGCGCAGGATGTCGGCGACGGTGGCGTCGCCGTCGTAGACGCCGTCGAGCAGGGCGCTGATCGTGGAGAACTGATACACCTCGTCGTCATGGTGATGGTGACTGAGAATCGTTGTGGCCCAATGACGGAACCGCTCGTGCGCGTTGCTCATGTTTCCCGTCTCATTCGAAGGGGTCGTCGTGCAGTTGCCCGGCGAGGTCGGTGTTGCGGCTGTAGTCCACCGGGACGTCGATCAGCGAGGGGCCGTCCTCGGCCAGCGCTTGGCGCAGGGTGGCACTGAACTCGTCCAAGGTCTTTACCCGGTAGCCGCGGGCGCCGAAAGCGGCCGCGTAGCTGACGATGTCGTAGTCGGCGAGTTGCACGCCGGACTTGCGCCGGTACTTCAGGACCTCCTGGAAGCCCACCATGTCGTAGCTGTTGTCGCGGAAGACGATGTGGGTGAACGTCAGCCCCAGATGGGCCGCGGTCGAGAGTTCCTGGGCGGAGAACAGGAATCCGCCATCCCCGGAAACCGATACCACGGGGGTGCCGGGACGCACCAGGCAGGCGGCCATCGCCCAGGGCAGCGCCACGCCCAGGGTCTGCTGTCCGTTGGAAAACAGCAGCCGCCTGGGTTCGTAGACGCGGAAGTGGCGCGCCATGTAGATGTAGACCGAGCCGATGTCGCAGGCGATGGTGGCGGTGTCGTCGAGTTCGTCGCGCAGGCGCAGCACGACGGCGACGGGATTGAGCCCGGGACCGCGGGGCGCATTGTTGCGTGCGGCGGTGTCTATGTCTGCCAACGCTTTTCGCTGCTCGGCGATCTGGTGCTGGTAATCGGTGGTGAGGGTGAGGCGGGCGAGGCTGCCGGTCAGTGCGGTGAGCGTCGCCGCGACGTTGCCGAGCAGTTCCAGCGTCGGCTGATAGTGGTTGTCGATGTCGGCGGGCACCGCGTCGATGTGCACGATGGTGCGCCCTTGAAGCTTCGGGTCGTTGTTCCACTGCACCGGGTCGTATTCCACGGAGTCGTAGCCGATGGTTACGAGCACGTCGGCGTGGTCGAGGATGACGTCGCCGGGCTGGTTGCGGAACAGGCCCACCCGGCCGAGGAAGTGATCCTCGAGCGCGCGGGAGATCACCCCCGCGGCCTGGAAGGTTTCCACGACGGGCAGCCCGGTCGCGGCGACCAGGGAGCGCAGCGCCGCGCAGCTGTCCGGGTCGGCGCCGCGGATGCCGACCAGCAGCGCCGGCCGGCGCGCGGCGCGGATGAGCTCGCCCGCCCGGTCGACGGCGTGGGCCGGGGCGGCCCCCAGCGGCGGGATCGGCAGCCGGGCGGTGATGCCCGCCGTCGTCGGAGCGGCCAGAACGTCGGCGGGCAGGACGACGGCGGCCGCACCGCGCGGCTCGCTGGCCGCGGCGCGGAACGCGCCGACGGTGGCCTCGACGGCGTTGTCCGGGTCGTTGATCTCGCCGGTGAACTTGGTGACCGTCCGGAGCATCGCGGCGGCGTCCATCGACTGATGGGTGCGCTTGAGCCGGTCCTCGCGGCGCACCGCGCCACACAGCGCGACCACCGGATCCTGTTCGGTGGTCGCGGTGAGCAGGCCGGTCGCCAGGTTGGTGGTGCCCGGACCGGACGTCACCAGCACCACCCCCGGGTTGCCGGTGAGGCGACCGATCGCCCCCGCCATGAACGCCGCGTTTTGTTCGTGGCGGCACACCACCAGCCTTGGGCCGCCGTCGACCAGGGCGTCGTAGACGGCGTCGATCTTGGCTCCGGGCACGCCGAAGACGTACTCGACGCCCTGCGCGGAGAGCACGTCGACGATCTTCTGCGCGCTGCGCACCGGTGCACCGGGATTCGTGGGGGCCACGCAGCCCAGTCTGGTCGCTGGCGCGGCTATCCGCTCGACTCGGGACCGAACCAGCGCCCCAGCGCGGCGCGCAGGCCCGTTTCCTCGTCCGCCCCGAATGCGTCGGCCGCCCAGGCGACGTAGCCGTCCGGCCGCAACAGCAGCGCCGCGGCGGGCCGCTCGGCGGTGGCCGCCTCGATGACGTCGACGCGATCGGCCCATCCGCGCGCCGTTTCGCCGGCGCCGCCGTCGAAATCGAGCAGGACCGGGCGGGCGTCGTGGAGCAGCTCGGCGACGCGCCGGCCGTCCCCGAGGGTCAACTCGGGCACCGGCCGGCCCGACAGCGGGTGGTCGTCGCCGACGTCGTACCGCACGTCGTTGCCGGCCAGCAGCCTCGCCATGTGCCGGGAGACGTCGGGAATCGCGAAGAGCTCGCCCATGAGCGCTCGCAGCGCGGCGACTTCCGGACCCGGCGACACCAGCGCGGTCTGCGCCTGCGAGTGCATCATGACCCGTTCGCCCACGGGGTGGCGTTCGGACTCGTAGGTGTCGAGCAGTCCCGCGGGCGCCCAGCCGTTGAGGTGGGCCGCGAGTTTCCAGGGCTTGCGGCCCCGGGCCTTTCGGTTCCCCGAGGGGGACGTCGACGCCGAGCACCCGGCGTGCGCTGGCGCGCAGTTCGTCCAGGCTCATCGGTGTGTCCTCGACCGGGGGCGAGAATTCGAAGGTGCCGAACAGCGACCGGCCGGGTTCGAACTCGGCGAAGATGACGCCGCCGCGGTCGAACCGGTTGTGGCCGAACGCGATCCGGCCGAATCCGGGGACGTCGAGGCCGCCGTCGGCGCGGCGGAGTCCGTCGGGGATGTGCACGTGTGCGAGCCGGCCCACCAGGTCGGAGGTGGTGCCGGGGAAGTCGATGCCCACGGTCTTGCGCACCAGGCTGCGGCCGCCGTCGGCGCCCACCAGATACCCGGCGGCGATGCGGTACTCGCCCTCCGGCGACGATACCGTCAGCTCAACGGATTTCGGCTCCCGGCGCAGGCCGGTGAGTTCGTGTCCCCAGCGCAGGTCCACCCCGAGGTCGCGCGCCCGCTTCTCCAGCAGCCGCACCACTCGCGGCTGTTGGATGGGCAGCGCGTACATCGGGTTGTCGGGCATGTCCGGGAAGTTCAGCGTCATGGCGGCGAAGATCCACCCGTAGACGGGTCGTGGCGGGTTGGGGTCTCCGGTGAACACTTGATACAGGCCGCGCATGTCGAGCATCCGAACCACCTGCCCGACAAGGCCG
This sequence comes from Mycobacterium sp., assembly GCF_035506235.1. GTDB lineage: Bacteria > Actinomycetota > Actinomycetes > Mycobacteriales > Mycobacteriaceae > Mycobacterium. The sequence goes on along the minus strand of NZ_DATJPU010000100.1, from coordinate 27,068 downwards.
TTGGCCTTGGGCTCGGGGCTGGGTCCGGGCAATGCGTCCAGCACGACGGGCCGGATGCCGGCCAGCGCCAGCTCGCAGGCGAGCATCAGCCCGTTGGGCCCGGCGCCGGAGATGACGATGCCGGCGTGTTCGTCAGTCATGCTGTGGCTCCTTGCGTTTGCTGGGTTCGGGCAGGCCCGCGGCGACGGCGGCGAAGCCGTCGCGGACCAACTCCGTGATGGCCACCGGCGGGTCCGCCCGCACGTAGGCCTCGGCCGCCGCGTCGCCGACGGCGCGCACGACGGCCACCACCAGCCACGGGTACAGGTCGCGCTCCGGGTCGGTGCCGGTGCGTTCGGCGATTACCTCGATTAGCTCGTCAAAAAGCTGCTGCGGCAAGGCGTTACGCACCTGCGAGTTCATCAGCAGCTTGCGGACTTCGACAAGCTCCCTGCGGCTCGGCAGTTGATTCTCGTCGCCGTAGAAATCGTCGAAATTCTCTTCCAGGGGTTTGAGCACCGCATGCATGAGTGCCGTCCACAGCGGTTCGTCGGCGGGGCGCTGCCGAAGCATCGCGACGCCGCGGCGCATCCGTTCGGTCTGCCGGTAGGCCAACGCTTCGTACTTACCGCCGAAGTAGTTGCTGAAGGTGCGCAGCGAAACCCCGGCCAGGCCGGCGATCTCGTCGCGCGTGACGTTTTCCAGCCCGCGCTCGAACGCCAGCTGCAGCGCGGCGTCGCTGAGCGCGCGCCGGGTGTCGGCCTTCTTGCGCTCGCGCAGTCCGGGCGGCTGGTCGGTCACGGGCACCAACGTACGCCAAAGTTGCACGGTGGGCAAGATTGCCTGACGGGCAAGTTCTAGCGTTTGCCCCAGTCCCAGCGCGGCGTGGTCAGCAGGTCCTGGCCGGCGATGCGCGTCTCGCCCCACTCCTTGTAGAGCTCGATTTCGACGGCCTCGTCGCCGGCGGCCTCGGCCAGGGCGCGGGAATGCGTGACCACCACGACCTGAGTCTGGGCGGCGGCGGCGCGGATCAGCGACGCGAGCGGTCGCACCAGGTCCGGGTGCAGGGAAGTTTCGGGCTCGTTGAGCACCATCAGCGAAGGCGCCTGCGGGCTGAGCAACGCGGCGGCCCACAGCAGGAATCGCAATGTGCCGTCCGACAATTCGGCCGCCCGCAGCGGGCGCAGCATGCCGCGCTGTTTCAGCTGAAGGTCGAACAGCCCGTCATGAACGGCGACCGAGAGCGTCGCGCCCTCGAACGCGTCGGCGACGAAGCGGCTCAGGTCGTCGAAGGCAGCACCGGGCCCGCGAACACCGCTTCCCGCTTGATCCCGGGATCGCGGGCGAAGGCCGAGCCGGGCCCGGCCGACTGCGGAATGCCGAGGTCGACGAGATAGCCGAAATCGTCTGCGGCGAAGCTCAATTCGAGCGACACCGGCCGGGTGCGCACGGTCGCCTGCGCCTTGCCCGTGCGCCGGGCGCCGGTCAGCTGTTCGGGGCCGGCCCAAAGCACCGATTGCAGCCCGCCTTCGCGGGCGAGCGAGCCGATTACCTCGCCGCGGCCGCAATCGGCCAGCAGCCGCAGCGCGCGGTAGAGCGACGACTTCCCGGCGCCGTTGGCCCCGGTGACGATGGACAGCCCGCCCAGCGGCACGATCACCTCGCGCAGCGAGCGGTACCCGCGGATGGCGACCGTCTGCAACATCAATCGCCCTACTCGTCGTCGGCGGCGTCGAGGAGCTGCACTTCCTCGAGGTCCATCTCGTTTTGCAGCTCGCGCAGCACGATGTCGTCGATGAGGTTTTGGTTTCGCAGGGCGGTGATTTCGCGGCGCTTGTGTTCGAGCACGCCGAGCCGCACCCGCCGGACCTTCTCCTTGCCCTTGAGCAGGCGGCTGTACGGCGAACCGTCCTCGGTGGCCTTCGCGAGCGCGGCCTTTTCCTCGTATTCCTTCTGCAGGCGCCGCCGCAGATCGTCGCCGATGCCGACCTCGTCGGCGACCGCGGGCAGCGCGTCGAGCGCGGCCTGAACGCCGCGGGTTCGGGCCAGTTCCAATTCCTGGACGTAGGACACGTCGTCGGGCATCTTGGCCCAGCGGACTACCGCCGGCAGGGTGGTGCCCTGCACCAGGACGGTCACCAGGATGACGACGACCACGATGAAGATGAGCAGGCTGCGGTCCGGGAACGGCGCGCCGCTGAGCGTGACCGTCGGGACGGCCAGCGCCGCGGCCAGCGACACGGCCCCGCGGAATCCCGCCCACACGGTGACGAAACGCTGACGCCAGCTGACGCGGCGTTCGCGCTGAGCCTGGCGGCGGTCGACGACTCGTATCAGGACGGTGGTGATTTCGCCCCACAGGATCCGGGAGGCGATCACGACGCCGGTGATGGCGAGGGCGAGGTAGGCGGCGTGGCGAAGCCCGCCATCGACGTGGGCGATACCGCGCAGCGCGCCCGGGATCTGGACTCCGACGAACACCCATAGCGAGCCGTTGAGCAGGAACGTCGCGATGTCCCAAAACCCAAAGGCGGTGAGGCGGGAGCGCGCCCGGATCACCACCGGGCCGGCGTAGGCGAGCACCAGGGCCGACACCATCACCGCGACCACGCCGCTGCAGTCGAACGCCTGGGCCAGCAGGAACGCCGCGAACGGCGTCAGCAGGCTCAGGGCCCCCTCCTCTTGCGGGGCGTCGATTCGTTTGCGGGCCAGCGTCGCTAATCCGCCGACCAGCAGCCCGGCGGCGATGCCGCCGAGGTAGGAAAGGACGAACCGGCCGGTGACCTGGAGCGGGCTGATCGAGGCCCCGCCGATCGCGACGTGGACGCTGACGGCGAACAGCACCAGCGCGGTGCCGTCGTTGATGAGGCTCTCGGCCTTCAGCACGGTCAGCGACCGGCGCGGAAGCTTTTTGGCGAGGCCGGCCACCGCGGCGGCGTCGGTGGGAGAGAGCACGGCGCCCAGGACGCCCGCCGCGTGGGGGTCCATGCCCAGCGCTCGCGCCGTCCACGACACCGCCGCCGCGGTGGCGATCACCAGGGCGATGCTGAGGAAAATGATGATGCGCGCGTTCGCCCGGATCTCGCGGAAGCTGGTATTGAGCCCTTCCCAGTAGAGGATCGCGGGCAGGAACAGCAGCAGCACGATCTCGCCGTCGATCTTGACGTTGCCGAAGTGGGGAATCAGACCCAGCAGCGCGCCCAGCAGGATGAGCAGCACCGGGGGGCCCACGCGGTAGCGCCGGCCGATGACCGTCCCCAGGATGACGGTGGAGACGAGCGCGACGACGAGGACGAGGCCAAACACCAGCCCATCCTGCCGGACCCACCGGGTTTGCGCGGTGCGCGGGTCAGGGGCTCAACGCCGTGTCCGGGGTGCCAGGCGAATCTCAAAAGCGGTGGCGCATGCGCTACCAAATCCGGGAGTCGGGTGGAGTGCCACCTCACGAGCAGTCGCAGCGCGCCCCAAACCGCCGAGCTAGGAATGCGTCGCGGGACAGGTCTTCGGAAAGTTGACGGGCTGACCGATCTGGCTCATCCCCTTGCGGTACTGGGCCGTGGCCGGCAGGTCCGGGGTGGCGGCCGACCAGATGGTCGACGTGCAGGTGGCGATTTGGCAGCCGCCGGCGAAGGTCCGCCACTCGCCGGTCGTGACCATCAGGCATTGGCACTTGGCCACCGCGGGGTTGGTGGGATCGATCTCGCATTCGACGTCGAGGCAGTTGGCCCACGGCACCCCGGACGGGCAGCTCAGCACACCGAAATTCGCGTTGACGTTGACCGTGGAGAACGCCGATCGCACCTTGTTGCCCGACTGTGCGCGGTCGTTGCAATTGCGGAATCCGACCGAGTAGCCGTTGACGACCACGCAGTCGCACACCGAGACACCGGGATCGGTGGGCGACGGCACGCACGGCGCGGTCGTGCACAACGCAAAGGTCTGGTTGCACAACCAGGCGCCGTCGACCTCGAAGGCGTCGACGTTGCTGGGCAGGCTGTTCCTGCGACCCTGGTCGATGAGCACCGCGCTGGGCGTGGCGGTGATGCCGTAGGCCGCAAACGACGCCCGCGGCTCGTCGATGAGCTCCATCGGCACGCCGTGGCCGGCGGGGCCGCCGTTGACCAGGGCGACGGTGACGCGGGGCCGAGCCACAGCCCGAGCATGATCATCGCGAAAGCTGTTAGGGGCCAACCGAAGTCACCGCCAGCGGCCACCCATGCGGCCAGCGCCGCGAAGCATCCGTTCCGGGCCAGGGCCGGCCATCCCAGCGGCCCGGCGCACAGCCGCCCAAAGCAATGACACTTCAGGCGCCGGCCACGCGCGAGGCTCACCAGCGCGACCGCGCTGAGCCCCGCGAGCGCGACCAACGCGGCCACCGCGCCGATTCGCGGCTCCGCCACCAGGAGCGCCGCGATGGCGAACTCGCCCGCGATCAGTGCCGATCCCGCGAATGTCGCAGCCGCCCTTGGCACTCCGAATGCCGTCATCGCCTCCCGCACGCCGCCGCGATCTGACAGCTTCGTCAACGCGGCGACCGAGAACATTCCCGCCAGGAGCAGTCGCGCCACCAAGATGGCCATCTGCGGATCTTAGGCACCGGTGCGGTTGTCTCGCCGCCCACCGTCACCGCGAAGGCGAAGCTGGGATATTAAGGTACTGAGGCCTTTCGTGGCGGAATTGAAGGGGGAATTTCGTGAAGACCAGGCTGCTCCTGGCAGTCGCGGTGCTCATCGCGTGGACTGCCGTGGGCTGCGCGTTCGGGTCCAGGAACCCGCCGAACAACAAGACCCTCGAGGTACCCATGAGCGACGTGCTGAAGCAGAGCGCCATCACCCAGAACGTCACGCTGGCGGTCGGCAACACGCTGACGGTGAAGCTGGGCTCGAACTACTCCACCCCGTACCGGTGGGCGATCGACACGAAGATCGGCGATTCGACGATCGTCAAGCAAACCAGCCACGAGTTTGTCCAGCCCACCTCCGACGCACTGGGGGCACCGGGCACGGAGGTGTGGACGTTCAGGGCCCTGAAACCGGGGACGACGACGATCAGCACCTCGTACACGAGCTTCGTAGGCAAGAACACCCAACCCGCGTGCAAATACACCGCGAACGTGACGGTGCAGTAAACGTTTTCGGGGCAAAAAGAAGATCGCGCCGACGGCGCCGCGGTTGTCTTAGCTGACCAAATGCTCTATTGGCCGCTATGTCGGCGGCCGAGAATCGGTGAATGAGCGACATCGACAAATGGGATCGCGGCCTGACCGAGCACGTCGTCGCGCTGACCCGGCCGATCGTCAAGCGCTATTTCCGCTCCGAGGTCCGCGGCCTGGACAACATCCCACCCGGCGCATCGCTGGTGGTCTCCAACCATTCCGGCGGCCTCATTTCGTTCGACCTCTCGGTGTTCGCCGTCGACTATTACGACAAATTCGGTTATGAGCGCCCGCTCTTTGCGCTGGGGTTCGACACGATATTCGCCGGGCCGGCCGGCGAATTCCTCAACCGCACCGGGGTGATCCGTGCCACGCGCGACAACGCCGCGAAGGCATTGGCTTCGGGCGCCGTCGTGTTGGTCTTCCCCGGCGGGGATTTCGACGTGTACCGGCCCAGCATGCGGGAGAACGTCATCAACTTCGGCGGCCGAACCGGCTACGTGACCACGGCCATCGAGGCGGGTGCGCCGATCGTGCCCGCGGTATCCATCGGTGGGCAGGAGGGCCAGCTGTACCTCAGCCGCGGCACCTGGCTATCGCGCCTGCTTCGGCTCACCAAGTTCGAGCGCAAGTTCTTCCGAACCGACATCCTGCCGATTACTTTCGGGTGGCCATTTGGGCTGAGCGTCCTGGCGCCGGTCAACGTGCCGCTGCCCACCAAGATCGTCACCGAGGTGTTGAAGCCGATTTACGTCACCGCCGAATTCGGGGAGGCGCCCGACGTCGAGCACCTCGATGCGCTCGTGCGCGGCCTGATGCAGAAGGGCCTCGACGAGCTGGCGCGCAAGCGGCGCTTCCCGATACTCGGTTAGGCCGGTTTCGTGATGGGCCGGACGGCCAGGGCGTGGCTGACGAGGCCGATCGCCGCGCCGAGCATGGGCCAGATCGGCCAGAAGTACGTGGCGCCGCTCGTGACCGCGACCGCCGCCCAGACGGTGAGCACGATGGCGGTCATCGCGAGGTAGGCGCCGAGGTGAATGCGCACCCCGAGTCGGGCCGCGGCGGCTTTGGCGGCGCGACGGCGGGGATCGGCGCGCCAGAGGCGGTGGAGCGGCAGATCGGCGACGACTTCGGTGAGCTCCCCGGCGGTGTGCGTTTGGAACACCCGTTGCACGCGCTGCTCGTACTCGTCCAATTCCAGATAACCTTGCGCGAGCGCCTGGCCCAGGCGGTCGGCGGTCGTCTGCCGGTCGCGGTTGCCGATGCGGTCGGTCGTCACGGTCATGGCTGCGTCCCTTCGGCTGATGTGAATAGCATTAACATAGACCACGATGTTAATGTCGTCAACATGGCACGGAAAACCACCGCGGTGCGGCGCGACAGCTACCACCATGGCGACCTCAAACGGGCGCTGACCAGCGCCGCGCTGTCGCTGGTGGCCGAGAAGGGGCCGAAGGGCTTCACGCTGACCGAGGCGGCGCGGCGCGCCGGCGTCAGCGCCGCGGCCCCGTACCGGCACTTCGCCGACAAGGCCGAGCTGCTGGCCACCGTCGCCGAGCAGGGCTTCCGCGACCTGCACGCCGAGCTGGCCGCCGCCGCCGAGGCCGCGCCGGACCCGAAGGCCCGGGTGGTCGAACTGGGCCGTGCCTACGTGCGTTGGGCCATCGCCCACCCGGACCACTACCGGGTGATGTTCGGATCGGAGATCGCCAAGGCCGACCACCCGGGCCTGGGCGTCGCCGCGGACCGGGCGTTCGGCGACCTACTCGAGGCGATCACCAGGTGCCAGGCGGCCGGGATCGTCGACGCCGGCAACCCGCGTTCGGCTGCCGCGCCGCTCTGGTCGCTGGTGCACGGCGTCGCCTCCCTTGCCATCGGCGGCGAGCTGACCGCGGTCGGGATTCAGGACGACCCGGAGGCCATGATCCCGGGCGTGGTGGCCCAATTACTCAGCGGCTAGGCGACATTGGCCTTCAGCTGTGCCGTGTACACCTCGGCCAGGAATTGCTCGACGGCGACCGCGGCGTGTACCGCGCGGGCCGAGCCGAAGATGTCGAAAGCGTGCTGGGTCAACGGCAATTCGGCGTACACGACGGGCCGGTTGCTGACTTCGCGCAGCTTGGTCGTGAATGCGCGCGCCTGCTCGACGAAGGCCAGCGAGTCGTTTTGGCCGTGCAGCACGAAAAATGGGGGAGCGTCGGCGTTGACGTGATGGATGGGCGACGCATCAATAAACGTCTGCAGGTTCGTGGCGGGTCGCTGCTTGATGATGGATTTGATCAGCAGCCCCGGCATCATGGCGTGCAGCGAGTCGTCGAGGCGGGTGAAGTCATAGATCCCGTAAAACGGCACGGCCGCTTGCACTTTGGTGTCGGCGTCCTCGAATCCGGGCTGGAATTGCGGGTCGTTGGGCGTCAGCGCCGCCAGCGCCGACAGGTGGCCGCCGGCCGAACCCCCGGTGATGGCGATGAAGTTTGGGTCGCCGCCGCAGTCGGCGATGTTGGCTTTGACCCAGGTGAGGGCGCGTTTGACGTCGACGATGTGGGCGGGCCAGGTGTTGCGGGGGCTGTGCCGATAGTTGATCGCCACGCAGATCCAGCCGCGTTCGGCGAGGTGACTCATCAGTGGATGCGCTTGTCCGCGTTTGTTTCCCGTCGTCCAGGCGCCGCCCGGGATCTGGAAGAGCACCGGCGCCTTGCCACTCAGGTCGAGGTCGGGCCGCCGCCAGATGTCCAGGTGGTTGGCGCTGCCGAATTCGCCGTAGCTGATGTTGGAGTCGTGGGCGTAGTCGCGGTAGACCCGCATCATGCGCAGCAGCCCGGGCGTCTTGGCGCTGCCGGCGCCGGTGGGCTTGCGCCACAGGCCCTCGGAGTCGGTGCGTCTGGAGGGCCCCAGGCCGTCGTCCAGCGCCTTGCTGAGCGGCACGTTGGCCTGGTGGCCGGAACGGCTGAAGTTCAGCAGGCCCAGCGCCGAGATCGTCGCTGTGATCCACGCGAGGGTTCGCACCGGCCGTATCAGGCGGCGGGACGTCAACGCCAGCCCGCCGAGCTGGCTGGCCATGGTCTGCAGCGGTAGTTCGGTGACGACGAGGCCGAACATCCACGAGAACAGCGACAGGTAGCCGGTGCGCGCCAGCGGTCGATAGGCGTTGAGGGTGGACAGGGCCGTTACCGCCGTGACCACCAGCGACGCGATCTGCCGGAGGTGGTCAATGAGTCGAGCCTTTTGCATACGGTCACCTTACGAGGTGGGCAAGGGAGTAAAACCGGAACATGGACATCACCCACGCGATTGCCCCACTCGCGACCTTGGCCGCCGTGGCTGCGGGCCTGACGACCCCTTCGGCGTCCGGCGCTCCGGAGATGATCGGCCACTACGTCCTCACCGAGACCAGCCCAGCCGGCCAGAAATATGTCACCGATTGGAACGTCAATCCTTGCGGCGACGGATGTGTCGACGTCAAGGCCGGGAATGGAACCAGCAGAGCGCAATTGATCGATGGTCAATGGGTGCTCGACATGTTCGACAACGTACGTTGCGCGGACGGCATCAGAGTCCCTTACGCCGCGAACGCCCACATCACGTGGGACCCCAATACCCTTGCCGGCACGGATCAACAGGTCTACACGGAGACGGCGTGCGGTCGACCGGCCGGATACACGCAAACCAACCCCATCCAACTCAGAGCGGCGCCTTGACCCGCGTTATACGAGGACCGATTTCGGCATCACGGTGGGTTTGAATCCGTATCGCGGCCCGCCGAGGCCGGAGGTTGTGCCGGCCATGGCCATCGGCATCCCGGCCGGCACCGCCGTCACCGGGGTCGCTTCCTCCGGGGCAACGGCCCAGCCCGAGCCCGCTGACGCCGAAGCGGCGGGGCTCGTCGCCGGTGCGGCCGCGGACCAACCGGCCGGCACCGACAATCCGCCGACGGTGGACGCCCGGCCCAAACCCGCCAGCACCTGCGCCCCGCCGAGGCCGGTAGCGCCGGCCGGCGCCACAGCGGGCGCGGTGGTGGCCGCGAGGGCGGTCGCCGGGGCACCGTTGATGGCGTGGCTCAGCAACACCGAATTGGGGATGGTGTTCATGACCCACCACGAGGTGGCGTTCACCAGCCCGTTGATGGTGTTCGCCACGATCGGGTAGCCGAGGACGGGCGTGGCCTGGGCCGGTACCGCGGCGGCCGGGGAAGCCAGTGCCGCAACCGCATTGGGCAAACTGGCGATGGTTTGCATCAACCCGGCCTGGCCGGCCGGGGTGGCGGTCGGCGCCGGCGGGGTCAAGGGGTTCAAGATCCCGGCGATCGCAGAGGAGGCGGCGTAACCGTACATGGCGGCGGCGTCCTGGGCCCACATCTCCGCGTAATGGGCCTCGGTGGCCATGATCGCCGGGGTGTTGACACCCAGGAAGTTGGTCGCGACGAGTGCCGCCAGCTGAGCTCTGTTGGCCGCGATCACCGGCGGGGGCACGGTCGCCGCGAAGGCCGTTTCGAAGGCGGCGGCCGATGCCGTCGCCTGCGACGCGGCGCGCTGGGCGTGCCCGGCGGTGACGTTGAGCCACGCCACGTACGGCTGGACCGCGGCGGCCATCGATGCCGACGCCGAGCCGAGCCACTCGCCGGTGAGCTCGGTGATCACCGACTCGTAGCCGGCGGCCGTCGAAACCAGTTCGGCCGCCAGGGTGTTCCATGCCGCCGCGGCGGCCATCATCGGTCCCGCGCCCGGACCGGCATACATGCGTGCGGAGTTGACCTCCGGGGGTAGCGCTCCGAAGTCCATTGCAAGTCCCTTCTCGTGCAAGCGAATTGATCGACTAGACGGCCGTCGGACGTCCCATCACGGTGGGTTTGACGCCGTACCGCGGCGCACCCAGGCCGGCGGCTTTCCCGGCCGTGCCCACCGCGGGCATCGCGGCCGGCACGGTCGTCACCGGTGTGCTTTGCGGCGCCGGGGCGGTCCAGCCCGCGGTCGTCACCGCGCCGGGGCTCGCCGCCGGGCCGGCCCCTGCGGCCCAATTCGGTGGCACCGCCTGGCCCAGGCCCGGCGCCACGGTAAGGGCGCCTACACCCGCCGGGGCTACCGGCGCCGGCGCGCCCGCCAGAACTGTTCCGTCCACGCCGGCCGGCGCCACGGCTGCGATTTCGCCGGTCTCGTTGGCGGCGGGCAGGATACCTCCGCCGCACATGCCGAGCAGGTCCGACGAGGCGGAGTCCCAGTTGCCGAGCCCGATGTCGACGATGTTGGCGAGGTTGGCCCCCGGCGGGGGGTCGGCCGCGGCGGCGGCGGCGCCGAAGAGACTCGAGACCTGTTGCGCCACGGGCGAAGCGGTGGCAACGGAGTTGAGGGACTCAGTGGACGCGTAGGAACCGGCGCTGGCCCCCAAGGTGCTCACGAACAGCTCGTGAATCGCCGTGGCCTGGGCGTTGACCGACTGGTACAGGCTGCCGTACGCGGCGAAAATCGTTGCCTGCAGTACCGATACCTCGTCGGCGGCCGCGGGAATCAACCCTGTCGTCGGTGCCGCCGCGGCCGCGCTCTCGCCGGCCATCGCGGAGCCGATAATTTGCAGCTTGCCCGCCGCATAAACCAACGCTTCGGGCTGTGTGGTCACGAATGACATGGACGCCTCCTTGGGTGGATATCGGTGCTTTTCGTCGCCAAAGAATCGGAGACGAACTGGCTCCTCCGTCGTTGCGCAAGGAAAGACCTTGGGACGGAGCCGCTGTCCGGAGCCGGTGACGCATCATGTCAGGCACCCTCGGTTTCATGCTCCAACGCAATGCGGCCGCGCTCAAGGGTTCTCAGCATCTAGTTCCGTTAGTGGATAGCCTTAGGCATGGCCGATGTCCCGCTGGACGCGCAAGAGCGCCGTGAGCTGTGCGATCTTTTCGACGAGCTTGGTCCTTCGGTTCCCACGCTGCTCGACGGCTGGACCGCGCACGATCTCGCGGCGCATTTGGTGTTGCGTGAACACGATTTCATCGCCGGCCCGTGCTTGGTTCTGCCCGGGCCGTTCGAACGGTTCGCCGAGCGGCGCCGGGCTCGTTTGGCCCGTCGTGAAGACTTTGCCGGCCTCGTCGCGCTGATCCGGTCCGGCCCGCCCGCTGGGTTCTTCCGCATCCCGTGGGTGCGCGACATGGCGAACCTCAACGAGTTCTTCGTCCACCACGAGGACGTCCGCAGGGCCAATGGGCTCGCCGTTCGTAGCCTGACGCCGGCCATGGACGCCGGGTTGTGGCGAAACGTTCGCCGCGGCGGCCGCTTTCTGAGCCGGCGGCTGCGCGGGTGCGGTCTGGCGGTCGAGTGGACCGGGACCGAACAGCGGCTGACGGTTCGCCCGGGCTCACCCACGGCGCTTCTCAGCGGGCCTCCCGGCGAGCTCCTCTTGTATCTCTTTGGGCGTCAGGCCGCCGCGCGCGTCGATGTGAACGGACCCGCCGGCGCCGTCGCGGCGATGCAACGCACGCACTTCGGCATGTGAATCAGTGGCCCGCTGAGTCACATTGGCCACACGAGTCTCTGGCGGAAGGGCCACCGTGTGCGTCCATCTCATAGCGACACGCGTTATCTGCGCGCTCGATTTGGGAACCCTGGTGCAGGCCGGCCGCCCCACGCCGCGAAAGGACCGCCACGTGTTTTCGACGTACCGCCGCTCGCGTCCCGGCACCCGATTCGGGCCCTACGAACTGCGATCACTGATCGGCACGGGCGGAATGGGCGAGGTGTACCGGGCCTCCGACACGCGCAAGGGCCGGATGGTCGCGCTCAAGCTGTTGCGCACCGAGATGGCGGCAGACCCGAGCTTCCGGGAGCGCTTCCGGCGAGAGTCGCGCCTGGCGGCGCGACTCCAGGAACCCCACGTCATCCCGGTGCACGACTTCGGCGAAATCGACGGAGTGCTCTTCATCGACATGCGCCTGGTCGACGGCCGCAGCCTGAAGGACCTGCTGCGCGAGCGGGGTGCGCTCGAACCCTCGCAGGCGGCGGCGATCACGGCGCAGGTGGCGGCCGCGCTGGACGCGGCGCATGCCGACGGGCTGGTGCACCGCGATGTGAAGCCGGAGAATGTGCTGCTCACCCACGACAACTTCGCGTACCTGGTCGACTTCGGCATCGCCTACGCCGGCGGGGATCCCAGGGTGACGGCGGGCGGCCCGCTGATCGGGTCGTGCGCCTACATGGCCCCCGAACGATTCAACGGCACGTGGGTGGGCCCGCAGACCGACGTCTACTCGCTGGCGTGCGTGCTCTACGAGTGCCTCACGGGTCAACCGCCGTTCGAGGGCGTGGAGATCCCGCAGCTGATCAGCGCCCACCTGTTCTCGCCGCCGCCCCGGCCGAGCATCATGCGCCGGGGGATCGACAAGGCATTCGACGGCGTCATTGCCCGGGGCATGGCCAAGGACCCCGCCGCGCGATTCTCGTCCGCGGGTGAGTTGGCCAGGGCGGCTTTCGGGCTGACACCGTCGGCCCAGCCACCGCCCCCACCTGCGACGCCGCCCAGCCCGCCGTCACGCACCAGGCCGTTCTCGACGGCCTACCCCAACCCGGACGACACCGGGTACAGCCCGTATCCGCCGCCCGCGCCGGAGGCGCAGCGGCCGGCCAATCCGGTTCTCGCCCGGGCTCCCCTCGTCGTTGCCGGGGCGGCGGCGATCCTGCTGGTGGTCGCCGCGGTCATCGCGGCCGCCTTCATTCTTCTCGGTGGTACCCGCAACCGTTCGTCACCCCAGACCGCGTCGGCGGCACCCCCGACCGCGTCGACGGCGAAGACGCCGTCGCTGTCGCGGCCCGTCCAGGGCGCCGACGGCCTGGGCTTCGTCGGGCACACGGCGCGGTGCGACCCGGGCAGCCCTCCCGCCGCGGTGGTGCGCACCGCGCAGTCACTCGCGGTGGTGTGCCAGGGCGCGCCCGACAGTTTCTACTACCGGGGCGAGCGCATACGCGATGGCGCCCACATCGAGCTGACGGACGCGGTGCGCTCGTCGGACGGATTCGACGTCACCAACCCGGCCGACGGGGTTCGCTACGAGGTGCGCCCGGAGCGGCTTCGGATCATCAGTAACGGTCACGTCGACTCCTCGGAGCCGGTGCTGGAATACGCTTCGGCGGTCTAGGCCACTTCAGGGTGGTTGGGTCCCGGGCCGAGAAAGTCACATTGACCACAGTGGCCTCTCGCGGAAGAGACACCCTGTGTGTCCACCTCATAGCGACAATTTGCGACAATTTCCGACGAGGCGACGAGGCGACGAGGCGACGAGGGGTCCTCAGTTGTCGCTCAGAGGCGGACAACTAGGTATATCCCCAACTTCTTGTGACGCAAGGGATTTAGCGTAGTGCTCATGCCTCATCCGCGCCGAACAGCACGTCCGGATTGAGGATGCCCGCCGGGTCGAAGCTCTGCTTGATGCGGCGCATCAGGTCGACCTTGACCGGGTCTTCGAGCTCGAGGAAGTACGGGGTCTTGGCGCGGCCGAGGCCGTGTTCGCCGGAGATCGCGCCCCCCAATTCCATTGCAAGCGCGAAGATCTCGGTCAGCAGCTTCTTCTTTTTCTCCGGGTCCTTGCAGATGATCGCCAGGTGCACGTTTCCGTCGCCAGCGTGCCCGCAGCCGGCCGCGGCGCCGCCGGCTTCGGACGCCATACCCCTCGCGCCGGCGAGGAACTTCGACATCGCCGAGCGCGGCACCACCGTGTCGATGATGTCGTCGGCGCCGATCGCCTTGACCGTCCAGAAGGCCTTCTCGCGCGCCTCGATCAGCTTACGCGCCGAAAGCCCTTCCAGCACATAGGCGTCGACCGCACCCAGCTCGACCACCAGCTCACCGGCCCGCTCGACGTCCTCGTCCAGCCTTTCGGCGGTGCGGTTCTCAAGTGCCACAACGAGATACGCCTGGCAGCTGTCGCGGACGTTGTCGGGTACGCCGAGCTCGAGGTTCTGGGTATGGGCGAGGGCGGCCATCGTCATGTTGTCGATGTATTCGAGGATGTAGGGCGCGAGCCCGCTGGCGAGGACCTTGGGCACCGCCTCCATCACCTGGTCGAAGTCGGCGAACGGGGCCAGCACGGTGGCGCTGTGTTCGAGGCGCGGGTACAGCTTGACGATCACCTCGGTGGCCAGTGCCAGGGTGCCCTCGGAGCCGACGATGAGCTGGGTCAGGTCGTAGCCGGTGGACACCTTGGCGATCTTGCCGCCAGTGCGGATGATCTCGCCGGTCGGCAGCACCGCCTGCAGCCCGAGCACGTTGTGGCGGGCGATCCCGTACTTGACCGCGCGCATCCCGCCGGCGTTGGTGCCGACGTTGCCGCCGACGCTGGACGACAGCTCGCCCGGCCGGACCATGTAGTTCAGCCCGGCATCGACGGTCGCGGCGTCCAGCTCGGTCAGCGTCACCCCGGGTTGCACGACGGCGACCTGGTTGGTGGTGTCGACCTCGAGGATGGCGTTCATCCGCTCGAAGGAGATCACCAGCCCGTCGCTGCGTGGGATCGCCGCACCGGAGAGGCCGCTGCCGGAGCCCCGGGCCGTCACCGGGATCTTGTGTTCGGAGGCGGCCCGCAGCAGCTGCGAAACCTCTTCCGCGGTGGCCGGTTTGGCGACGTACGCCGGTCGCTGCGGGGCCGTCGTCAACACCTCGTCGTGCCAATAGTCCTCGGGGATCGCGTCACCCGCCAGCAAGTTGTGCTCGCCGACGATTTCGGCGAACCGCGCAGAAGGCGTCATGGCTGCCCTAATAGGCGCAACGGATGCAGGCCGTCGACGGCGCCGACGAACGGCGGGTGGATGCTGTAGCCGATCATGCGTTGAATGTCATCGGAGACCGTTCGAGCGACGTCGCGCGGTATCGAGAGTGTGAACGCCTCCATCGGTCGCAGCCACGGTTGGCAGTATTGGGCCGTGACGGCAAGCCGCGCGTCGGCGGTCGTGTTGGCACCGCCGCCATGCCAAAGAGTTCCCACGAAGAACACGCATGAGCCGGCGCGCATGACGACTGGCAGCGCGGGATCGTCCGGACCGGGCCGACGCGCGCCCCAGCGATGACTGCCGGGCATCACCACCGTGGCGCCATTGTCGGCGGTGAAGTCATCGATCGCCCAGATCGTCGCGGCAGCCAGGGGAGCCCGCGGCCGCGGAATCGGGTAGAACCCGTCATCATGGTGAGGCAGCTGCGCGGACTCTCCGGGTTGAATGTTGATGGCCTGCAAGGCCGAAAGCAGGTAATTGGGCATCAGTAGTCGATCGAGCACCGCCAGCACCCGCGGATGATCGACAAGCCGGTCGCACACGCGCGTCCTGCTCAGCACGCTGTAGATGCGCTGGGTGCGTCGTCCTTCGAAGGAGTTGCGTCCGGTATGCCCGAGCCAGGGGCCGACCGCATTGCGGATCTGCTGACACTCGTCCGCGCTGAGCAAGTTCTCCCAGATCACGTAGCCGTCGCGGTCGAGGGCCGCCATGTCGGCGTCGACGATCGCGTGGTCGACGGAGGCGCCACTGCTCGCTGTCCACTTGTGTCGGCCCGCCAAATCACCCCTGAGGTCCTCCAGCGTCGTGACGGGCTCGTCATCGATGGTCATCGATAGGTTTCCTTTCCCGCGCATGTGCGCCTATACGCAGACCCTGAACCCATCTTGACTGATGGTCAAGTAATTCAGCTTTTAAATGACAGTGGCTCGACGACGGGAGTTCGTGTCGAAGTAACGGATGGTTACTCCTTCGTACGGGATGCTGAACGTGTACCGATTGGGGAGGACGGCCGTGAGTGTCGCTATGGTCGCACCCGAATCCGTCACCGAGGAGCGCGACCGCGAGACGATCGACATCGCGTTTTCGGGGCGGTTCGGCTTCGGGATCGACCAGTGGGCGTACCTGCCGTTCGAGGTGCCGCTGGGCGTGCAGCGGATCCGGGTCACCACCTCGCATGACAACTTCGCGGTGGGCGGGCTGATCCGAAACGTGCTGGACCTGGGCGTGTTTGGCCCGGCGGGTCACGACCTGGGGAATGCGGCCGGGTTCAGGGGCTGGTCTGGCGGAGCCCGCGACGGCTTTTCCATTTCCGGCGCCGAGGCCACGCCCGGGTACCTTGCCGGACCGGTCGAGCCCGGGCGGTGGGCCGTGGCGCTGGGTCCGGTGGTGCTGAGCCCCTGGGGCATGACGTGGCAGGCGCGGGTCAGCCTGGAACGCGGCCGTTTCGCCCCGGAAAGCGGCCTCATGGTGGCATATCCGTCCCCGCCGGTCCGCGGTGCGGGTTGGTACCGAGGGGACCTGCACCTGCACACCGTGCACTCCGACGGCCAGCGCGATCCCGGTGAACTGGTGAGCGCCGCGCGCGAAAGCGGGCTGGATTTCATCGTCTCCACCGACCACAACACCAACTCCGCGAACCGGGTGTGGCCGGCGTGCCGCACGGGAGGGCTGCTGGTGGTGCCCGGCGAGGAGGTCACCACCAGGCATGGGCACTGGCTCGCCGTCGGTCTGCCGCCGGACGGCTGGGTCGATTGGCGCTACGCGCCGCGCGACGGGGTGTTCCCCCGCTTCTCTTCCGGGGTCCGCCAGGCGGGCGGCTTGGTGGTCGCGGCCCATCCCGCCGCGCCGCTGCCGGGGTCGTTGTGGGAGTTCGGTTTTGACCACGTGGACGCGCTCGAGGTGTGGAACGGCCGGTGGAACCTCGACGACGAAGTGTCGCTTCGCATGTGGCAGCGGCTGCTGTGTCAGGGCCGCCGGGTTGCGGCGGTTGCCGGCAGCGACTCGCACGCCCGTAGCCAACCGGTCGGTTCGCCGCAGACGGTCGTGCACGCCCGTGAGTTGTCGGTGCCCGGGCTCGTCGACGGGCTGCGGCGCGGCCGCTCGTACATCGCCCGATCACGCGCTGTCACGGTCGAATTCACCGCGTCCCGCGCGGGCGCCGAGCTGGCCGGGCCGGGGCAGACGCTGCGGGTGCCGCCCGGGGCGCCGGCGACCGTCACCGCCATGATCACCGGAGCCGCCGGCGCAACCGCCTCCCTCATCACTGCCGCGGGCTGCGTGGCGCGGGCCAAGGTAAGTGGGTCGGCGCGGACCATGTTGCGCTGGGAGCTCGACGCCGCGTCCGCGAGCTTCGCCCGGCTGGAGCTACGTGACGCGCAGCGGCGCCCGCTCGGCGCGATGGTGGCGCTGACGAATCCTGTGTGGCTGGTGTGAAGAAGCTCACCGGACGGCGATGACGGTCAATCTGTCGTGAATACCCGTGAAATCTGCTTCCTTACGGGTAACGAGCGGGGTCCCGAGGGAGACGGCTACTGCCGCAATAAGTAGATCGGCCGTGGATGCGTGCGCGGCAACGGCACTGGCCGGGAAGTCAATGACCACGGATGTGTCGAGTAGGGCCCTCTCGTGTAGTTGGGTCACGTTGTGGCGCGCCAGCTGTCGGCGTCGTTGTCGTCGACAACATTGTCGAGCTCTTCGAGCTCATGAGTGACTCAAAGACCTGACGGCTCAGCGCCATTTCCCGATAATGGGCTGACGGCCTTGGTCCGCGTGGAGGCACGGCGCCTCTTGCCCGGCGGTGTGGAGGTGGGAACGGGGTCGAAGGCGGCGGGATCGGCAAGGTACGCGCGGAAGATGCGGGCCATCGCCGCCGCCTGGTAGCCATCGACGAACCGGTGGTCCAGCTCGATCGCCAGCGGCAGCACCGGACGCACGACCGGTTTGCCGTTGCGGGCCAACACCTTGTCGTTCACCGCACCCACGATGATCACGATCGGCAGGTGGACGAACGTCGGCATGGGCGCGAAAGCCGTTTCCAGGCCGTAGGTCCCGATGTTGGTTATGCCCACCGAGCCGAAGGGGCGAGCCTCCAGACCCAGCAGCGGAAGGGGCAGTTGAAGGACGTCGGTGACGAATCCGATGCCCTGCGCCACCGGGCGCAGCGCCAACGGCGGCAGCCACTTGACCACCCCTTTGATTTGTTTGAACAGGGGATCGTCGTTGTGGCGGATGCGTGCGACATGATCGGCAAGCTCCCGGGCGATCACCCAGGGCGGCTTCTCGTTGACGCGGCGCACGACGGTTCCCGAGATGTCCGTCGCGGCGGCCTCGGCGCCAGTCGTCGGGTCTGTGCGGAGCGACACCA
This sequence comes from Mycobacterium sp., assembly GCF_035506235.1. Taxonomy (GTDB): domain Bacteria; phylum Actinomycetota; class Actinomycetes; order Mycobacteriales; family Mycobacteriaceae; genus Mycobacterium. The sequence continues at coordinate 8,827 of NZ_DATJPU010000100.1, read as the reverse complement.
CAAAGCTGCAGTCGATGGTCGGGGACGGCAGGAAGCTACCGAACACGACCCGGCCGTTGAGCTCCGGCAGTTCTTCCAGAACCTTGCCGATGGCCCTGCCCACCAGGTGGGCCGGGGTGACGTGCTGGCCGGTGGCCTCGCGGACCTTGTCGATGTACTCGAGCAGTCGAGGCGCCTCGATGTCCATCGTGGCCGAAATCGTCGGGTCTTTGCCGGGACGCCAGGTGGCCATGGCGATCTTCCGCCACACCGGGGTCGGGATGGGCGTCGTGGTCTTGGTCATCGGAGAGCTCCGTCACTCGGTCAAGTTGACGACGTCCGGCCCCGGCGCGGCGGCGTAGAGCTTGTCGATCTCCGCCGAATACTTCTCCGCGATGGGCTTGCGCTTGAGTTTCATCGTGGGCGTGAGCTCGTCTCCGCCTGGCTCCCAAGGTGTTCCGACGATGAGGAAACGCTTGATCTGCTCGACGCGGGAAAGTTTGGCGTTCCCCTCGAGGACGGCGGCGGTGAGCAATGCCCTTGCCTCGGGACGTTGCGCGAAAGCGGCGGCTGACGGGTCGGCGATGCCGAGTGCCTCCGCCTGCGCGGCGGCGGCCTCACCGTCGAGGACGATGAGTGCGGTCACGTAGGGCCTGGCGTCACCGATGGCCACTACCTGGTCGATCAACGCGGACTCGGCCTGGACGGCCTTCTCGATGTTGCTGGGGGAGAGATTCTTTCCGGATTCGTTGATTATCAAGTCTTTCTTGCGGTCGACGATCGTGACGAAGCCCTGCGCGTCGACGGCACCGATGTCGCCGGTGTGCAGCCAGCCGTCGGCGTCGATGGCTTCGGCGGTCTCCTTCGGCTGGTGCCGATAGCCTCGCATCACGATCGGCCCGCGTATCAGCAGTTCACCGTCATCTGCCACCGAGATCTCAACGTTGCGCAGCGCTTGCCCGACCGAACCGATCTTGTTGGCGCCCGGTCGGTTGGAGGTCGCACCTCCCACGCACTCCGACTCGCCCCACACTTCGTAGACGGGAATGCCCAGACCCCAGAAGAATTCGATGGTTTCGGTGGGTATGGGGGCGGCACCGGTTACCCCCCAGCGCAACTGATCCAGGCCGAGCGCGTCGCGCACCTTGGCCAGCACGAGGCGGTCGGCGATCGCGCGGCGCAGGGCAAGCGACGGGGAAAGCGGCCTGCCCGCCGATGTGTGGCGCGCGGCCCGTATACCGGTGTCGATGGCCCACAGCGCCAACCGCCGCTTGAGCCCGGTCGCCTCGGTGCCAAGCTTCGTTTCGATCCCGGTCTCGATCTTGTGCCACACCCGCGGCACCCCGAGCCACACCGTGGGACGAACCTCGGGCAGCGCGTCTGCGATCGCGCGGGGGTCATCGACGTCGGTCATCGGCACGCCCAGGACCATGTTGGCGTAGTGGCCCGTCACCCGGTCGGCGATGTGCGCATGCGGCAGGTAGGAGACGATCCGGTCGTCGGGCTGCAGGTCGAGTAGGTCGACGATCGCGGAGAATTCGGCCATCACGTTGGCGTGGGTGAGCTCGACGCCCTTGGGCGGGCCGGTGGTTCCCGAAGTGTAGATGAGCGTCGCGACGTCGTCTGGCCGTACCGCCCGCCACGTCGAGTCGAAATCGAAATCGGCTGTGGTTCCCAAGGCGTCGAGCTCTTCGAGGGTCAGGCAGCCGTCGATCTTGGCGTCGACGACGATCACGTCGGCGAGGTCGGCCCCGGCCGCTTTGACAGCGGGCAGAAAGTCTTTCTCGGTGAACACGACCTTGTTGTCGGCGTTGGTGAACAGGTACCGGATCTGGTCGGGCGCCGAGGTGGTGTAGATCGAGAACGGGATCGCGCCGACGTGCATGACGGCGGTGTCCGCCAAATGGAACTCCGGACGGTTGCGCAGCATGAGACCGACCGTGTGGCCGCGTTCGACACCCAGTGCGGCCAGTCCGGTGGCGATCTTCCGCACCCGATTGGCGTACTCCGGCCAGGTTACGACGGTGTCGTTGCCGGCCATCCGGATGGCCACCGAGTCCGCCTTCAAAGCCGCGGTCTGCTGAAATGCCTGGGGCAGCGTGGATACCATCACTCCGCTTTCGTGTCGAACCACCGTGGGATCGCCGTCGGCCATTTCCGTACCGCTCCTTCGATCGCGAAACCGCCAGGTCGGAACCCCAAACGTGCGCCGTTTACGGGGTGGCCGGAAGGGGACAAGGTCCCGACATTGTGGATCGATGCTCTCTTCTCGGGATCATCAGCACGGTCGTGTCGATTCCTCGGCACCTGTGCTGCTGTACGCCACGGCCGTTTGAGGAGCGACGGCATTGGTTATCCCGACCTCGCAGGGGGCCACCTTTCCGACAGGCGGGACATGGAGCTCCAAGGGACTCAGACTCACGCGCCCGGTGTGGTCGTGGGCGGCCGCTACGAGCTGCGCGGCGTCCTCGGCCGCGGTGCGATGGCCGAGGTGCGGCCATTCCCGCAGGAGGACCTGGGGCCGCTGGCGCACGCGATCCTGCACGAGTCGCCGCCGCCGCTTGTGGCGCTGCGCCCCGACGTGCCGCCGGGCGTTGCCGCCACGATCGAACGTACGATGGCGCGCGACCCGGCGTGGCGGTTCGATCGGGCCAACGCGATGCGAGCCGCGCTGGTCGGAGCCAGCGTCGGGCCGGCTCCGGTCCGCCCGGCCACCCGGGTGATGACGGCGCCGCTGCCGGCGATGACGGCCTGCACGCCCCGCCGGCGCGCGGCTGGCGCCGTATAGTCCCCGGCGCAAACTGTGGATCGCGGCGATCATTTCCCTATTCGTTCTGGGGTTCATGCTGTTCATGCTCGACTCTTCGTTCTCGTCGTCTCCGTCGCCTACGCCGGCCAACACCACCACTCCGTCGCCGCCACCGACGACCGCCCTCACCACAACGCACAGCAGCACCGTGGAGCCTCCGCCGCCACCACCGCCGCACCCGGGTCCCCCGGGCAAGAAACACAAAGGCGGACAGGGCGACTGAGCTAGCGTTTGCGTCGTATCCGTGACGGCCGGATTCTTGGCTCAGTTATAAGCCGTACTCCCCGCAACCGGATGTGTCGTGCTGACGATCTTCGCGGCGCAGTGGTCTCGATCGAATCCCTGGTTCCTGCACCACGCCAGCGCACCCGCGGAGTCGGCGAACGTGATGCCGGCGACAGTGACCCAGAAGTCCGGCGCTGAAAACGTCGACCAGTCACCCGACCGGAGCAGCCTCACGTTCGAGTAGCGCTGCCTCAACTGAAGGTGCTCTTGTAGCGTCATCGCGTTGTCCCACACCTGCCCGTTGTCGACGACCCCGGGGCGCTTGGAACTGAGTTGCGGCACCCAGCGATCCGCCAGTTGCGCGCTCACCCAAGCCCGGTCATCGCTCGCGATCTGCCGGAGCTCTTGCGCTGGATCTTGTGGGGCAGAGGTCACCGTGGGCGGCAATTGGGTTGGCCGTGTCGTTGAGGATGACTCCGTCGGGTACCAGGTGGGTACGGGGTTGGAGTAAGTGACGAGCGATGACGTCGAGGGCTCCGAGGTGTTGGAGTCCCGATGAGCCAGAAGACCGATCGTCACACCGGCGCCGCCCACCAATGCGACCGCGATCCCGATGGTCATCCCCACGATCAACCGCCTTGAGCGTCCTTGGTCGGCGCCAACGATCGGCGTCGGACCCCCTGCAGGGTAAGCATATTGCGCATTGAACGGCGGATAGCTTGAAGGCCCGCTGATGTATTGGGGGGCAAGCAGCGTGTCTGGGAGCGGCGCCGCCGACGAGTCTGCAGACAGTGCCCGCTTGGCGGCGCGTCCCAGCGCGCCGGCGCTGCCGTAGCGGTCGTCCGGGTGCTTCGCCATGCCGCGAGCGATGACCTCGTCAAAAGCCGCGGGAACGCGTGGATTAACGGCGCTCGGCCGTGGAGGTGGCGACGAGATGTGCGCGCCGATGACCTGCTCGGCGCTCTGCACCGGGAACGGCTTGGCGCCGGTCAGCGCCTCGTAGAGGACGCAGGCCAGCGAGTAGATGTCCACCAACGCCGTCACGTCCCCGTCGCCGAATCGTTCCGGGGCCATGTAGTCGAAGGTGCCGACTTGGTAGCCCACCATCGTCAGGTGCGTGTCACCCTTGGCTTCGGCGATACCGAAGTCCACCAAGTACGCGAAATCGTCCGGCGTCACGATGATGTTCTGCGGCTTCACGTCCCGATGGATGAGTCCTTCAGCGTGGGCAGCGTCCAATGCCGCGGCGATCTGGCGGATGATGTCGGTCGCGCGCTCCGGCTCAAGGGGGCCGGCCTTGAGCATGTCGTGCAACGTCTGTCCCCGGACCAGCCGCATATCGATGTACAGAACGCCGTTGATCTCTCCCCAATCGTGGATCGGGATTACGTGCGGCTCCTGCAGAACAGCTGCCGCGTGGGACTCGCGCAGGAAGCGCGCACGATATGTCTCGTCTTCGGCGTACCGATCCGTGAGTAACTTGAGCGCGACGGTTCTGCCCTTATTGGTGTCGTATGCCTCGTAAACCTCACCCATACCGCCTTGACCGAGCAGTCGCCTGATCTCGTACCGCCCAAACGCACCGCCGACGAGTGACCTCACAGCAGCCTTCCTTCTCTTCGCTGCGCTCAGTGTCCGTCCACTTGACTCTGCCTGGGAGTAGTTTGCCCAAGAAGCATTGAATTTATGCGATGCGGCAGAATCTGCGGGGTTGCTCCGGACAACGGGCGGCACGCGGGGACGGTGGCGTGTTTCATGGAGTCAGTTCCGTGTGTGACTCGGCAACAACGGCGGAGACGTGTTGGACCGGGTGCAGCGCCGTGTCACCGTGATCGCCACCCGCAACGGACGCGCAGTCGCCGAATTACGCCCGCTGCCACGCCCCTACGCCGAGCTCGGCCGACTTCCCGTCGCTCGCGTGCCCGGCGGCTCCGGCCGTTGCCGCAGAACTGTTCGTCGATCCGGCCGGGCAAACCGATCCCACCACTTCGGTCCCACAGGAACCAGCGGCATCGCGGGCCGCTCCAATCACAGCTGCCACACGAAGATGCGCAGGAGATTTGACGCTCTTGGCCAATCGCGTGACCGATGTGACAGTTGCCGTTGCGCCCATCAGCCAGGCCACTCATCAGCAGTGCCGCTGGACGCGGCCGACTTGATCAGCCGACAATGAAGCGCGGACACCGTCGGGCTTGCAGTCGATCGTTCTTGGGAGGCGCAAGGTGGCAGACCGACGCCGGCTCGGCATCCAGGACGCCCTGTGGCTGGAGATGGATCGTCCTAACAATCTGATGGTCGTCGACACGGTGGTCTGGACTGCCGATCCGCTCGACTGGGGGCGGGTGCGCCAGGTCATCGAGGAGCGGCTCACCAAGCGCTATCCCGTGTTCCGCAGCCTGGCGGTCAAGGACCGCGACGGCTCGTGGTGGTGGGAGGTCGACGACAACTTCGACTTCGGCGAGCACATCACGATCGTGGACCTGAAGGACCCCGACGACCGCCGCGAGTTGCAAGCACTGGTGGCCAGCCACCACACCGAAATGCTCGACCGCAAAAAGCCACTCTGGAAAAGCATTTGGGTAAACCGCTACCGGGACGGTAGCGCCATGATCATGCGGACGCACCACGCCGTCGCCGATGGCATGCGCATGGTCGAGCTGGCGATGAGCCTGTTCGATGCGTCGCCCGACGGAGGTCCCATCCGTGGTCCGGACGTCGTGCAGCACGCGGCGCGGCCGCACCCGCCGGGACGGCCGATGAAGGACCGGTTGCGGACCGCGGCGGTACGGGCGGCGGGCGCGGCGCGGGGCGCGAGGTCGGTCTTCGATGAGATGCTGGATGACCCGGTCGGACGGGCGACGGACATGGCGGCAGGCGTCGTACGGGTCACCGCCGGACTACCTCGAATTCTCGCTCATGCCACCGACTTTGGTCGCCTGGCGTTGGAGAACCCGGTGGGCGCCGGCCACACGATCACGACGTCGGCGCGGGCGACGGTGTCCGACGTCGCCGAGTCCGTCCGCTCCACCATGCGGGCGGCGGTGCCGGGCAGCGGCAAGCTGGTCGACGTGTTCTCGTCAGCGCCCGGTGACTTGGACACGGTCCGCAAACTGCTGGTCGGCACCCGTAACGACGCGACCCTGTGGACGGGTACCGCAGGCCTCGACAAAGCGGTGGCATGGTCGGAGCCGATCCCGCTGGCCAAAGTGAAGGCCGTCGCCAAGGCGAACCGGTGCACGGTCAACGACGTGCTGGTGACGACTGTCGCCGGAGCGTTGCACGACTACCTCGAGGCCCACCACGCCCGCTGCTCCGCGGTGACCTTCATGGTCCCCGTCAACCTCAAGCCGGTCGACGTGGCGCTGCCCGACAACCTCGGTAACGAGTTCGCCCTCGTGCAACTCGAACTGCCGACCGATCAGCCCGATGCCCTCCGAGTGCTGGCCGCGGCCAAACGGCGGATGAACCGGATCAAGCACGGCCACGAGGCGGCCGTGGCATTTCGCCTGCAGGAGACCATCGCCGGGTTCAACCGGCAGATCTATGAGGCGTCGGTGGACCTGTTCACCAACCGCACGATCGGCACGCTCACGAACGTGCCCGGCCCGCCGATGCCGGTGTACCTGGCCGGCAGCAAGGTGGAGGGCATCGTGGGGTGGGCACCCGTATCGGGCAACCAGCCCATGAGCTTCGGCATCTTTACCTACAACGGCGACGTGACCGTGGGCATAGCCTGTGACAAAACCCTTGTGCCCGAACATGAGACGATCGTGGACGGCTTCGCCGACGCCTTCGACCGGTTGCTGGCGGCGACTCCCGGCGTTACGGCCTGAACGACGGCACGGCTCGGGTGCCCGTTAGGTTTCTTCTCCGTTGCGGTGCACGAACGTCGCGATGATCGCCTCGCGAGGCGAATGCCAGGTCACCCCAAGCTCGGCCAGTGTGCGCGAGTCATCGGTTGGTATCGCCGCGGTGAGCAGTTGTGCCGCTTCGAAGCTGAATCCGGCCCCGAGTGGCAGCAGACCGCCGACAACGTCCGCGATCCTGCCCACGGCCCGAAACATTCCGCCGGTCATGGGAATTCGCCTGATGTGACGTCCGGAGCCGGCCTCGAGCGCGCAGATCATCTCATCGAAACTCAGCATCACGCCGCCGCACACGTAGCGTTTGGGGCCGCGGCCTGGCCGCATCGACGCGACATGCACATCGGCGATGTCGCACACGTCCACCATCATCATTCCGGCGTGCCGCAGTCGCGGCGCCACACCCGCGCGGATGATCGGCGCCCAGCCCCGTTCGGTGATACCGGGGGCTGTCATCAAGGCCGGACCGACCACGCTGGACGGATAGGTGATGACAATGGGCGCACCCTCGTTTTGCAGCCGCCGGGCTGCTCGATCGGCGTAGCCCTTCGTCTTGGCGTAGGCCGACCTACCCGCCGCAGTCGGAGTGTCCGGCCCGATCACCGGGCCCGTCGGCGAAAAGAGGGAGCTGTAGCTGTTGATCGTGACGATCGGGTCCAGCCCGCGGTCGTGTGCCTGACGCAGGATCGCCTCGGTCGCATAAGCGTTGATCTCCCACATCAACTTCTCGCGACGGTTGTCAGTCCCGACTACGCCGGCAGCGTGCAGCACGGCGTGACTTCCGTCCAGGAGCCTCGCGACTGTACCGGACTCGCGGACATCGCCCGCTAGCACGGTTATCGAGCCGAGTTCCGAAAGCCTGCGCAGCAGTTCGGGATTGTCCCAGCCGGGCTCGGCGAGAAGCCGTACCTCATGGCCGTACTTCAGTAGGCCACGGACGATGTGCGCACCGAGATATCCGGTGCCACCAGTCACTGCGATCTGCACGAATTCGTCACTCTACCGGTCGGCAGCACTTGTCGCGAACAGATGCGCTAGCAGCTCCACAGCTAGACCCGCAGCTTGCGAACCGGCGCTCGGATCTTCCACTGGCTCAGTACTTTTTGCGTTGTGACCGGGATGGGTCGACAAGCCCCGACTGCGCCAGCGCGTCGTCGATGAATCGCTGCACCCGCCGCGAGCGAAAGAATCCGGTGTGACCGCCCGGGTACCACTGGATTTCGGGTTTGCCCCAGTGCTCCCAGAGTCGGGTGATCTGTTCGCGTGGGTGTACCAACCGGTCGGCGATGCCGGCGTAGATGAAGCGGCCCTTTTTCGGCACGCGCGGGGTCAGTGCCAGCGGCGAGATCATCCGGCCGAGGGGCACGGCCGATTTCATCGTCTGGCGCAGGGCGGCGTGGCCGCTGAGGCCGGCATGGCGGCCGACCAGGTTCACCAGATCGACCGCCGGCACGCCCAGGATGGCGCAGGTGAGGCCGTCGTCGAGGCTGGCGACCAGCGACGAGATCAGACCGCCGAGGGAGATGCCGTTGAGCCCGATCGCGGCGTCGGGCTGCTGCGTGCGGATCCAGGAGAGTAGGCGCCGGATATCCCAGACCGCCTGGGCGGTGCCGTGGACGTCGTCGAGCACGTCCTCGCTGGGGAACTTCGGTGGGCCGCACGCTCGGGGCCCGTGCATGGGCAGCACGGGAAGCACGACGTTGAGGTCGAGGTTTCGGTAGAGATGCCAGGCGTGAAACAGCATCGGGTCGAGCGCGGCGCGTCCCATCTCCGCGCCGTGGATGCAGACCAGCCAGGGTCGCGGCCGGCGGTGCCGGAACATCAGGGCGCATTCGCGGTTGTTGCCGGTGTAGCTCAGCCAGCGTTCGCGACCGGGTGCGCCTTCGTGGGGCTTGTAGTCACTGGTGAAGGACAGCCGCTCGTGGGTGCGTCCCATGCCGCTGACGCGCTT
>NZ_DATJPU010000099.1:0-48793 GCF_035506235.1 Mycobacterium sp. | reverse complement strand
AGCGTCTCCAGGGCGTCGGGACCCGACTCGGTGCGCACGATCCGGTGCCGGTCACCGTACTGGCGGCGCAGGTCACGGGCGACCGCGCGCGAGACCGAGGGGTCGTCGTCGACGGTCAGCAGGACGGGTTTGCGGGGCTCGGCGGTGGGGCCTGCGGCGCTGCTCATCGCCGTCAAGTATGCCCTCGTCAGGCACGGTTCGGCAGGTCGTGAAGACGGGGCCGATTTCTCCGGCGGCGATTTTGGGTAGGGCCCATTACCAGGTACCATTGACCAACGGTGCGATTTCCGCGCCGACTTTTTGTGTGCCCAGTCCCTAGGAATTTCCTGTCACCGGCTCACGTTCGAAGTCGGTGTGTACGTCGCGCCGATCCGGGCGCTGACGCGAACGAAACGAATGACGAGGATTTCTGACAAGTATGGCCAAGAAGGACGGTGCCATCGAGGTCGAGGGCCGCGTGGTCGAGCCCCTGCCCAATGCGATGTTCCGCATTGAGCTGGAGAACGGCCACAAGGTGCTCGCCCACATCAGCGGCAAGATGCGGCAGCACTACATCCGCATCCTGCCTGAGGACCGGGTGGTGGTGGAGTTGTCTCCCTACGACCTGTCCCGGGGCCGCATCGTGTACCGGTACAAGTGATACCTGCCCGAACCGATAACTGACGAGTAGACAAGAACAGGATCGACCAGCCGTGAAGGTGAACCCGAGCGTCAAGCCAATCTGTGACAAGTGCAGGGTGATCCGTCGGCATGGGCGGGTCATGGTGATCTGCTCGGATCCGCGCCACAAGCAGCGTCAAGGCTAGCGGGGATCGCGACACAACTGAATGCAGACCTCCCAGCACCAGTGAGCGGATACGCTGCTCATCCACGCCCGGACGGAGGCCGGGCCCCGCTTCAAACTTTGGGGCGGGAACGGGCTGGGATCAGACCTCCGCTTGAGATAAGAGGAAACGCCACCTATGGCTCGACTAGTAGGCGTCGATCTGCCGCGTGACAAGCGGATGGAGATCGCGCTGACCTACATCTACGGCATCGGCCGTACCCGTTCCAACGAAATTCTCACTGCCACCGGCATCGACAAGGACCTGCGCACCCGCGACCTCACCGATGACCAGGTGACCCACTTGCGCGACTACATCGAAGCCAACCTGAAGGTGGAGGGTGACCTGCGCCGGGAGGTGCAGGCCGACATCCGCCGCAAGATCGAGATCGGCTGCTACCAGGGTCTGCGGCACCGCCGCGGCCTGCCGGTGCGCGGCCAGCGGACCAAGACCAATGCGCGCACCCGCAAGGGCCCCAAGCGCACCATCGCAGGCAAGAAGAAGGCCAGGTAACCGATGCCACCGAAGAAGGCAAGCGGCTCGGCCCCCAAGAAGGGGCAGCACAAGACCCGTAAGCGGGAAAAGAAGAACATTCCGCACGGCGCCGCGCACATCAAGAGCACCTTCAACAACACGATCGTGACCATCACCGACCCGCAGGGCAACGTCATCGCCTGGGCGTCGTCCGGGCACGTCGGCTTCAAGGGCTCGCGTAAGTCGACCCCCTTCGCCGCTCAGCTGGCCGCGGAGAACGCCGCGCGCAAGGCCCAGGAGCACGGCGTGAAGAAGGTGGACGTGTTCGTGAAGGGCCCGGGCTCGGGCCGCGAGACCGCGATCCGGTCGCTGCAGGCGGCGGGCCTGGAGGTCGGCGCCATCTCCGACGTCACCCCGCAGCCGCACAACGGATGCCGTCCGCCGAAGCGCAGAAGGGTCTAGGGAAAGAATCATGGCTCGCTACACCGGACCCATCACCCGCAAATCGCGCCGGCTGCGCACCGACCTCGTCGGCGGCGACCAGGCGTTCGAGAAGCGCCCCTACCCGCCGGGCCAGCACGGCCGCGCGCGGATCAAGGAGAGCGAGTACCTGCTGCAGCTGCAGGAGAAGCAGAAGGCCCGCTTCACCTACGGCGTGATGGAAAAGCAGTTCCGCCGCTACTACGAGGAGGCCGTGCGGCAGCCCGGCAAAACGGGTGAGGAGTTGCTGCGGATCCTCGAGAGCAGGCTGGACAACGTCGTCTACCGCGCCGGTCTGGCGCGCACCCGACGGATGGCCCGCCAGCTGGTGAGCCACGGGCACTTCAGCGTCAACGGCGTGAAGGTGGACGTCCCCAGTTACCGGGTGTCGCAGTACGACATCGTCGACGTGCGGGACGGCTCGCTGAACACGGTGCCGTTCCAGATCGCGCGGGAGACCGCGGGCGACCGCCCGCTCCCGAGCTGGCTGCAGGTCGTGGGGGAGCGTCAGCGCATCCTGATCCACCAACTGCCGGAGCGCGCGCAGATCGACGTGCCGCTCACCGAGCAGCTGATCGTCGAGTACTACTCGAAGTAAGGACTTTCGAGCCGGCCGGCTCGAAAACCCGCGGCGATCGCAAGCGCGGCGAAGCCGGGCGTAGCGGGTCGCAGCGGGACAACACAGCGGCATCAAATAGCGGGTGCCGAGAAGGAGAAGAAGAAACACCATGCTGATCTCACAGCGACCCACACTGTCCGAGGAAGTCCTCACCGACACCCGGTCCCAGTTCGTCATCGAGCCGTTGGAGCCGGGATTCGGTTACACCCTGGGCAATTCGCTGCGGCGCACGCTGCTGTCGTCGATCCCCGGCGCGGCCGTCACCAGCATTCGCATCGACGGCGTGCTGCACGAGTTCACCACCGTGCCCGGCGTGAAGGAAGACGTCACCGACATCATCCTCAACCTCAAGGGCCTGGTCGTGTCCTCCGAGGAGGACGAGCCGGTCACCATGTACCTGCGCAAGCAGGGCCCGGGCGAGGTCACCGCGGGCGACATCGTGCCGCCCGCCGGTGTGACCGTGCACAACCCCGGCATGCACATCGCCACCCTGAACGACAAGGGCAAGCTCGAGGTCGAGCTCGTCGTCGAGCGCGGCCGCGGCTACGTCCCGGCGGTGCAGAACCGGGCCTCGGGTGCCGAAATCGGCCGCATCCCGGTCGATTCCATCTACTCGCCGGTGCTCAAGGTCACCTACAAGGTGGACGCCACCCGCGTCGAGCAGCGCACCGACTTCGACAAGCTGATCCTCGACGTGGAGACCAAGAGCTCGATCAACCCGCGCGACGCGCTGGCGTCGGCGGGTAAGACGCTGGTCGAATTGTTCGGCCTGGCACGCGAACTCAACGTCGAGGCCGAGGGCATCGAAATCGGGCCGTCGCCGGCGGAGGCCGACCACATCGCGTCGTTCGCGCTGCCGATCGACGACCTGGACCTGACCGTGCGGTCCTACAACTGCCTCAAGCGCGAGGGCGTGCACACCGTCGGCGAGCTGGTGAGCCGCACCGAGTCCGACCTGCTCGACATCCGCAACTTCGGCCAGAAGTCCATCGACGAGGTGAAGGTCAAGCTGCACCAGCTGGGCCTGTCGCTCAAGGACAGCCCGCCGACCTTCGACCCGTCGGAGGTCGCCGGCTACGACGTCGCGACCGGCACCTGGTCCACCGAGGCTGCTTACGACGACCAGGACTACGCGGAAACCGAACAGCTCTAAAGCCTTTGCTTTGAGTATCTAGACAGGAGCGACAGCAATGCCCAAGCCCACCAAGGGCCCTCGCCTCGGCGGGTCGTCTTCGCACCAGAAGGCCCTACTGGCCAACCTGGCGACGTCGCTGTTCGAGCACGGCCGGATCAAGACGACCGAGCCGAAGGCCCGTGCGCTGCGGCCCTACGCGGAGAAGCTGATCACGCACGCCAAGAAGGGCACGCTGCACAACCGCCGAGAGGTTCTCAAGAAGATTCGCGACAAGGACGTGGTGCACGCCTTGTTCGAGGAGATCGGGCCGTTCTTCGCCGACCGCAACGGCGGCTACACCCGCATCATCAAGGTCGAGGCGCGCAAGGGCGACAACGCCCCGATGGCCGTGATCGAGCTGGTGCGGGAGAAGACCGTGACGTCGGAGGCCGATCGGGCGCGGCGGGTGAAGGCTTCCAAGAAGTCTGCCGCGCCCGTGGCGGCAGCCGCGGCGCCGCAGGCTGCGGTGGAGCCCGAGGCGGCGGAGGGCCCGACGGCCGAGGAGGTCGTGGAACCTGCCGAGACCGAGGCCACGGAGACCGAGGCTGCGGAGGGCGAGGCGGCCGAGGCTACGGAGGCCCAAGCCAAGGCCGAGGAGAAGGCCGACAAGGCCGTGGCCGCGAGGGCCGAAGCCGAGGCCGCCCCCGAGGCGGACGACGAGGCTGACGAGAGTTAACGACGGCGTCCGTCTGCGGCTCGACATCGCTTATGACGGAACGGAATTCGCGGGCTGGGCGGCCCAGGCCGGGCAGCGGACCGTCGCCGGCGTCGTCGACGAGGCGCTGACGACGGTCTTCCGCGTTCCGGTGCGGCTGCGCGCGGCCGGGCGCACCGACACGGGAGTCCATGCCACCGGACAGGTCGCCCACGTCGACGTTCCCGCCGATGCGTTGGCGAACGCGTACCCGCGCGCATCGCGCGCCGGTGAGCCGGAGTTCCTGCCGCTGGTGCGCCGGCTGGGCCGATTCCTGCCCACCGATGTCCGGGTGCTCGACATCGCCCGCGCCCCAGCGGGTTTCGACGCCCGATTCTCGGCGCTGCGACGCCATTATGTGTACCGGCTATCGACGGCGCCCTACGGGGTGGAGCCGCAGCTGGCGCGTTACGTCACCGCCTGGCCCCGCGACCTGGACATCGACGCGATGGCCACCGCGTCGCGGGACCTGGTGGGGCTGCACGACTTCGCGGCGTTCTGCCGCCAGCGGGAGAACGCCACCACCATCCGCCACCTGCAGCGGTTGGACTGGTCACGCCACGGCGACCTGATCACCGCCCACGTCGCCGCCGACGCGTTCTGCTGGTCGATGGTGAGGTCTCTGGTCGGGGCGCTGCTGGCCGTCGGCGAGCACCGGCGCCCGGCGTCCTGGTGCCGCGAATTGCTTACGGCCACGGACCGCTCCAGCGACTTCGCCGCCGCGCCGGCGCACGGGTTGACGATGGTCGGCGTCGATTACCCGCCCGACGACCAACTGGCCGCGCGGATTCTGATCACGCGGGATCTCCGCACGCCCGGCTAGTGGCGATCGCGAGCGCGGCGTAGCCGGGCGATGCGGGTCGCCACCGTCGGGCTCGTGGCGATCGCGAGCGCGGCGTAGCCGGGCGATGCGGGTCGCCACCATCAAAACTAGACGCGGCCCGCGACGAAACTCGCGGCCTGGTTGGTCAATCCGGGCACGTAGCCCAGGTGCGCGCTCCACTTGTTGCCGTTGGAGCAGATCGGGTCGCCGGTGTTGCACAGGTCGATGGTTTTGCCGTCGAAATCCGGGGTCAGGGCGCTCATCAGCCCGCCCGCCCGGGCGGACGGGTTCCCGAAGAGGGCGACGGCCGCGACGTGGTCGGCGGCGACGGCGGGCAGAGGCTGATGGAAGCCGAGGCCCGGAAGCGGTGCGGCGGTGACGATGTCGATGACGGCCGCACCCTGCGAGTACCCACCGAGCACCATCTTGGTCTTCGGGCAGTTGTTGGCCATCTGCTGGACGTGGTTGCTGGCGTCGTCAGCGCCGTCGGTGGCGGCCAGGAAGTCCTTGTTGGCGGGGTAGTTAACCCCATAGGCGCCAACGCTTTTACGGGTGTCCTGGCGCAGCGAGTTGACGAAGGCCTGGCCCACCTTCCCGACGCCCGGCGGCTCGTCGGTGCCCCGGGCGAACACCACCTCGACGTCGGGACACGACGCCGAGGCCAGCGGCAACAGCTTCGGGACGACGAAAAGCCCGACCGCCGCAAGGAATGCGACGGTCAGCCCCAAGCGGATCAGCCTCACACAACGAGGCTACGGGCCCATGATCAAGCGCCGGTAACGATTTAGACAAGCGGCGCTTGAGGATTCGGCGTGGCCGGCGCGTTGGGCGGCGGGACGTTTCCGGGCATCGACGGGCCGGAACCCGGGGTCTGCGGCCCGTAACCGGGCGCTTGCGGGCCGTATCCGGGCGTTTGCGGCGCGTACTGGGGCCCGTAGCCGGGCACCTGCTGGTTGGACCCGGCCATCAGCCTGGACGCGACGTAGGCCGCCGCCTGCGTGGTGTACGCGGGAACGTAGCCCTCGGTGTGTCCGCTCCACTCGTTGCCCTGACCCGCGTGGCAGATCGGGTCTTGCGGATTGCACAGATCGATCGCCTTGGACCCGAGCAGCGCGCTCTGGGTCGGCAGCGTTCCGCCGGCGCGGTCGGCGATGTCACCGAAGGTGGCGACGGCCGCGATGTCGTTGGCGTATTGCGGCGGCAGCGAGTTGCCCCAGTTGATGCCGCCGATGGGAACCCCGGCCACGATGTCCATCACCGAGGCGCCCTGCGAGTAGCCGCCCAGCACGATCTTGGTGTTCGGGCACTTCTCCACGCTCTTCTTGACGCGGTCGATGGTGTCGTTGGCGCCGTCACCGCCATGCAGCTGCAGCTTGCTGGCCGCGTAGTTCACCCCGTAGGGCAGGATGTTCAGGCCGGTCTGTTGGCGCAGCGAGTCGACGAACGCGTCGCCGACACGGCCCAGGCCGGGTGGCTCGTTGGTGCCCCGGGCGAAGATGACCTCGACGTCCGGGCAGTCATCGGCGGCGGCGACCGGCGTCGCTGTTGGGGTGAGGAGCAGGCCGGCGGCGGTGAGCACTGCAGAAACCCCCGGGCCCACCCAGCGACCTAAGCGGTGGGAAGACACGCCGAGATGGTACCCGCAACCAACGAAGAGAAGAAAATTCGCTGCCCTGTGGATGGACGGAGCCGCGGCGGCCCACCTGCGGCTTAACTGGAGCGGGGAGACGGATTCCACAAATTCGCCGAGGGTATTTTGGACCGTTCACAGCTGCACGCGCCGACGACCCGGCTACAGGTCAGCGGTTACCGATTCCTGCTGCGCCGCCTCGAGTGTGCCTTGCTGGGCCGGGACATTCACACCGCGAACGAACCGCTGCGCACCCAGAGCGCATCGCTCACGGTCGGGTGCGCGGTGGCGGCCATTGCGGTGGCGGGATGCGCGTTGCTGGGTTTGCTGCGGCCGCAGGCGGATCTCGGTCAGGCCCGGATCGTCATGGGGCGACAATCCGGGGCGCTGTACGTGCGGGTGGGCGATGTCTGGCACCCGGTGCTGAATCTGGCCTCGGCGCGGTTGATCGCGGCGACGGCCGCCAACCCGCAGCCCGTGCAGGAGTCCGATTTGGCCCGCACCAAACGCGGTCCGTTGCTCGGTATTCCGGGTGCGCCGCAGTTCATCGGCGAAACGCTGCCCACGGACGCGTCGGCCTGGACGATCTGCGATTCAGACGGGACTGGCGCGACGACCGTCGTCGTCGGGCCCACCGGCGAATCGCCGGCCCACGGCCTCGCTTCCGGACGTGGCCTCCTGGTCGCACCCGCGTCGGGTTCGCCGGCCTACCTGCTTTTCAACGGAGAGCGGTCCGTGGTGGACCTCGCCGATGCCGCGGTGGTGCGCGCACTCCGGCTGGAGGGCCGTGCGCCGCGGATCGTGTCGCAGGCGTTGCTGAACGCGGTGCCCGAGGCCCCGCCGATCCAAACTCCACGGATTCGCGGCTTGGGCGCCGCGGCGCCCGGGCTGCCCGGATTTCCGGTCGGCAGCGTGCTGCGCATCCCGCGTGGGGATGCCGACGAGTTTTACGTCGTGTTGCCCGCCGGGGTCCAGCGGATCGGGCGGGTCGCCGCCGAGCTCCTGCGCTTCAGCGATTCGCAAGGAACCGCCAACACGATCACCGTCGCGCCCGACGCGATCCGCGCCGCAGCGGTCGCGAACGCGCTACCGGTGGCCGGTTTCCCCGACCGGGCACCGGAGTTGGACGGCGGCAGCACCCTGTGCGTCACGTTGCGGCCCGACCCATCCGGGGATTTCGACATCGCGTTTCTGATCGGCAGCGGCCTGCCGGTGCCGGCCGGCCGCGTGGCGGTGAACCTCTCCCAAGCCGATGGCCGCGGTCCGGCGCTGGACGCGGTATTCCTGCCGCCCGGCCGGAGTGCCTATGTGCGGGCCGGTAACCGGGTCGGCACGCGTTACCTGGTTGCCGACACCGGCGTGCGCTTCGCGATCCACGACGACGATGCGGCGCATGATCTCGGTCTTGCGGCCCCGGTTCCGGCGCCGTGGCCGGTGTTGGCCGCCCTGCCGTCGGGACCGGAACTGAGCAGGCAGAGCGCGTCAGTCGCGCGCGACACGGTTGCCGGAGCCCCGTAATCGCCCGGCTGCCAGCAATGCCAGCACCGCAACGAGGCAGATGGCCGCGCCGCGCAGCGCGATGCCGCGGGCGCGCGAATCCGGCGAGCGTGGAGGCGGCGGCGTGACGATCGGTACGGGCGCCGGTGTGGGTCTGGCGGTGGTTGCGGGCGGACTGGAGTCGGTGCTCGCTGCCGCCAGCACATCGATGGGGCCGTTGCCCACGAACGGATCCCACCCGGCGGGCGGGTGGTGGGCGGTCGACTCGATGCGCTGCATCACCTGCCGCGCGGTCAATGCGGGGAAGCGGGCCCGGATCAGCGCGGCCAAACCACTGACCACCGGCGCCGCGTAACCGGTGCCCGAAACCGGTTGTGCGCCAAGCGCAGTCACCTCCTCGCCGGTGGCCGCGACATCAACCCAGGGCCCGGCAAGCGTGAACGCCGACGGTGCCCCTTCGGCGTTGATGGAACCCACGGTCAGCACGTAGTCGTCGTACCAGGCCGGACTGGCCACGACCGTGAGCGTCTGCCAGGTCGGATCGGGCCTCTGACGCGGACATTGGCCGGTGCCGCCGGTGTTGCCCGCCGCGGTCACGACGACGGCGTTCTTGACGTCAACCGCGTACGCTAGCGCGGCGCCCACCGCGCGGTCCTCGAGTGCCGAGCCCACCGGAACGCAGGCCACGGAGGAGATGTTGACCACCGATGCGCCGAGATCGGCGGCCGTTCGGATGGCCTTGGCCATGGTGTCCACGTCGCCGACTCCGGTACGGGAACGTTCGGCGGCGGGGGCGAATTTCGAACTGGACTGGCGGATGCCGATCACGGTGGCCTCGGGCGCCACCCCGGTGAAGCTGTCGGCCTTGGGATCGGCTGCAGCCGCGATGATTCCCGCAACCAGGGTGCCATGCGCGTCACAATCCTCGGCGCCGTCGCCGGTTGATACGTAGTCGCCGCCGGGCACCACGTCGGGCAGCCGGGGGTGGGGCGAGACGCCGGTGTCGATGACCGCGACGCGTTGTCCCGCACCGCGGGTGAACTGCCAGACCCGGGGCAGGCCGACGAGGTCGGGGAGTTGATCGCCGCCCTTTGCCGGGCCCGTCGTCATCGTCGCGCAAACCTCGCGTTGCAGGGTCGGCCATGGCGGTGCCGGCAGCGTCGGCTTGGGCAGCCACTTGTCGTCGATACCCGGCGGCGAAACCGCCTGTGCGGCCGGCATACCCAGCTGAGAAACCGCCGCAAGCGCCGATACCGCCAAGAGGCGCGCGAGGCGGGACGCGTTCACGTGAGATTCCATCCGCGAACGGCGCTGTAGAGGCCGCATACCCAGCACGTCATGGGCACCATCGCCGCCAGGCCCAGACACTCCAGCGCGTCGACGCCGCGTCGCACCACGGGTGAGGGCGATATCGCCGAAGCGACAAAGCCCGGGTAAATCGCGGCCGCAACCAGCGTCGCCGTCATCGCGGCCGTCCACGCCGCATTGGACATCCGGAGGGCGGCTACGGCGAAAGTCGTTGCAATAACGACTGTTCCGCATGTGACAAACACCGGCCCCCTTCTCCCGTCGCCCGAGCGAGCGCGCAGCAGCAGCAACGCGCCGGTGAGGGCGCCGAACGCGATGTATTGCGGCCGCGGTGCGCCGGCGAGCGCGGTGACCACCGCACCCACGGCGGCCCCGGAAGCGAACGCGGCGAGCAGACTGGTCAGCCACCTGTCGGCGCGGACCGCCCTGGCGTCCAGGCCCGGTGCGGGCGGCAGGTGAGGTGATAACCCGGCCAGAACGATCGACATCCGCGCCGCCACACCGAGCAGGCCCAGGGATATCAACGCGGATACCGAGCCAATGACGCGCGGCGGTGCGGCGGTGAGCACACCAACCAACGCCGCGGCGGCGATAATGGTCGCGGTGCAGGAGATCGCGGTCAATGTCGTGGCGCCGCAGCCCGACAGGCGCATCGCCAAGACCGAGGTGGCGACCCCCGCCGTTGCGGCCAGCACCACGCTGGGGAGACCGGGGACACCGGGCACCGCGAGGTAGCCGGCGACCGCCGCGAATGCGGTGGCGATCACGCTGAGCGCCAGCCCGGCGATCGTATCCCCATACGTGCGGCGCGCAATCGCGGCACAGAGCAGGGCGACCAAACCGGCCGCTGCCGCGACGCCGACGCCGACGGCGACGCCGGTGGCGTTGGCGCTGAACGCGTTTCGGATGATCGCCAGCCCACCGATGCCGGTAAGGACGCCCGCCGCGATCGCGCCGGTCAGACGGGCCGCTTGCCGGGTGTGGCTCCCGGGCCGGGCCGTCGAGCCCAGCGTCGCCGACACCGCCTCGGCCAGGTCCTCGTAGCGCGGAGCGGGCGGGGGGTCAGCGGACTCGGTCAGAACCAGCACCTCACCGTCCCGGATGCCGTTCTGCTCCAGCGTTCCCGTCAAAACGGTTGCGCCGGGCCGGGACAGCTGGTAGCGCGTCGCCACCAATGCACCGGAACCCTCGACGCCGCGGCCGTCGAGGATGTCGACGATCGACGGCATCAGGACGCCGACCGGGACGCCCGCCGGCAGGGCCAAGTCGACGACGGCGGCGCCGGCGTGGATCGACACGCGGCGCAGCCCCCGAGCGGATCCAGGCAACGGTGACCCCTTCAGTAGGACTAGGGGCACGGTAAGCGGTTCCCGATCTCGCGGTGTCCGCTTATCCACAGCTGACTTGCCACCGATTTCGGCGCTGCTTACCGTCGCCCAACGGTGAGAGGGACCGAGATGACTCAGTGTTTCGTGCCCGTGGCGCGGCGCCTGCCACCGGCGGTCGCGACGGCGGACATCGCTGTCGAGGCGCCGCCCAGCCCTCCGCCGCCCCGATCACCCAGGTGGCTACCGGTTGTCGTGTCCATCGCGGGTCTCGGGGTGATGGCGGCCGCCTCCTTCTCGGGGTCGACCGTCGCCCGCAGTCCGACTCTCCTGGCCTTCCCGGCGGTGACGCTGATATCGGTGGCGGTGGCCGCCGCGCGTGGCCAACGGCAGGGGCGTGGCATCGACGCCGACCGCCTCGAGTACCTCGGATACCTCAGCCGGCTTCGGGCGACTGTCACCGAAACAGCGAGCGCACAGCGCTTTTCGCTGATGTGGAGCCATCCCGACCCCGATACGCTGTGGACGTTGATCGGCGGTCCGCGAATGTGGGAGCGGAGAGCGTCCGATCCCGATTTCTGCGTCGCCCGCGTCGGGCTCGGGACACGGCCGCTTTCCACCCGCCTGGTCGCCCCGGAGAGTCCAGCCGGTGAACCCTCGGATCCCGTCACCGCGGAGGCGCTCCGTCGCTTCCTCCAAGCGCATTCGGTCGTCGCGGACGCGCCCGTCACGGTCGGCATGTTCGGGGTTGGGACGGTGACGATCGAGGGGGATTTGGCCGCGGTACGCGGACTGTTGCGCGCGGTGATCTGCCAGCTGGCCGTGCTGCACCCTCCGGATCAGTTGCTGATCGCCGGCGCGATCAGTGATCCGAATCGAGAACGCTGGGAGTGGCTGAAGTGGCTGCCGCACAATCAACATCCGACCGCCACCGCTGCCATGGGATCCGCCCGCATGGTGTATCGGAGCCTGGCGGAGGCACAGTGTGCGCTCGGCGATGCGGTACCCCACGCGATCGTGGTCGTAGACCTGGGCGAGCGCGCGACCGTCGGCGCTATCACGGCAGCAACCCTCCTCGAGGTGGGTGCCCGCCCCGACGGCACAGCGGTGATGATCCGACGGGGTGACGAACCTCAACCGTTGCCGTGTCCCGACCGGATGGAATTGGTCGACGCGCTGACATGTGCCCGCCGGCTCGCCGCATACCGGGTCGGCCCGGCGGGCGCGGCGAACGGCGCCTGGCCGGATCTGGTGGGGCTGGGCGACCTCGCCGATTTCGACCCGATTACGTTGTCGCGCGGCAGAAACCACCGCGATCGGCTCCGAGTTCCCCTGGGAACGACGCTCGACGGCGCACCCCTCGAACTGGACATCAAAGAAGCGGCGGAAAACGGTATGGGCCCGCACGGGCTTTGCGTGGGCGCCACCGGGTCGGGCAAGTCTGAGCTGCTACGCACCATCGCGCTGGGGATGGTGACCCGGAACTCACCGGAAGCGCTCAATCTGCTGCTTATCGACTTCAAAGGGGGCGCAACGTTTCTCGATTTGGCGCGGGCGCCGCACGTCGCGGCCGTCGTCACCAACCTCGCCGACGAGGCGCCCCTGGTGGCGCGCATGCGCGATGCGCTGGGCGGTGAGATGGACCGCAGGCAACGGGTGCTGCGAACGGCACGCTGTGCCAGCGTCGGGGCCTACGAAGGCGCGCGCGTTGCCGGCGGCCGGTTGGACGCCCTGCCGACGTTGATGATCATCATCGACGAGTTCTCCGAAATGCTCAGCCAGCACCCCGAGTTCGCCGACGTGTTCGTCGCGATCGGCCGCCTCGGCCGGTCGCTGGGCATGCATCTGTTGCTGGCCAGTCAGCGGCTCGACGAGGGCCGCCTGCGCGGCCTGGAAGCCCACCTCTCCTATCGGATCTGCCTGAAGACCATGACTGCCGCCGAATCGAGAGCGGTGATGGGAACGCCTGACGCATACCAATTGCCGAACACCCCCGGCGTGGGCCTGCTGCGCGCGGGCAGCGGCGAGCCGATCCGCTTTCAGGCCGCGTTCGTCTCGGGAGCGCTGCCGGCGGACAGGCCCGCGGATGCGCCGACGGCGACGGCGCGGGTGTTCAGCACGCGGGCGGCCGGCCCGGTCACCCGCGCGTCCGGGAGGGACGGGCCGGCCAGTCGGACCGTGCTGGAATCCGTCCTCGATCGGCTGACCGGACTGGGACCGCCCGCGCACCAGGTCTGGCTGCCCCCGCTCGGGGCGCCACCGGCGCTCGACGCCCTGCTCCGCGACGCCGCACCGGCGCCGGGCGGCCTCACCGTGCCGATCGGCGTCGTCGACCGGCCCTTCGACCAACGCCGCACGCCGCTGATGGTCGAATTGTCCGGAGCGGCGGGCAATGTGGCGATCGTCGGCGCGCCCCAAACGGGCAAGTCGACGGCACTGCGCACGCTCGTCACGGCGTTTGCGGCCACCTACGGTCCGGGGCGGGTGCAGTTCTACTGCCTGGATTTCGGCGGCGGAGCGCTGGGCTCGGTGGGCGCTCTGCCGCACGTGGGCGCCGTCGCCGGCCGGGCCCAACCGGAGCTGGTCCGGCGCGTGGTCGCCGAGATGGAATCCGTTGCCCGGCAACGCGAGGACCGTGGAGCTCGTGCGGCGGGGGACAGCGATCCTTTCGGCGACGTCTTCCTCGTCGTCGACGGCTGGGCGAGCCTGCGTCAGGAGTTCGAGGAACTCGAGGCGCCGATCAGCTCCCTTGCAGCCCAAGGACTTTCGTTCGGCGTCCACGTGGTGTTGTCGGCGTCGCGCTGGGCCGAGATCAGGCCGTCGCTGAGGGATCAGATCGGCACCCGCATCGAGCTGCGGCTGGGCGACCCCGCCGAGTCCGACATTGACCGCAAACGGGCGCAGCAAGTACCCCCCGACAGGCCGGGCCGCGGACTGTCCCGCGAGGGCCTGCACATGGTCATCGCGCTGCCCACCGACCGGTTCTGTCAGGGTGGATCGGCCGCGCCGCCGATACCGCTGCTTCCCCGGCACGTCGCCCACGACGCCGCCGTGCAGGCAGCGGGTGCGGAATTCGGTGCGCGGATCCTGCTCGGTCTGGAAGAGCGCGGATTGGCGCCGGTCCCCGTCGATTTCGGAAACCACTCGCACCTCGTGATCCTCGGGGAAAACGAGTGCGGAAAGACCACCACGCTGCGGACCCTGTGCCGCGAAATCGTTCGGACCAAGACCGCCGCGGAAGCCCGACTGCTCATCGTCGATTTCCGCCGCTCCCTGCTGGGCGTCGTCGAATCCGAACACCTCGGCGGCTACGCCGCGTCCCCGGCCGGGCTGGGCGCGCTGGTGCCGGACCTGCTCGACGTTCTGCGGCGGCGGACGGCGCCGCCGGACGCCGGCCAGGCACAGCTGCGAGCCGGGTCCTGCTGGTCCGGGCCCGACCTCTATGTCCTGGTCGATGACTACGACCTGGTGGCCACGCCGGCGGGCAACGCGCTCGCCGATGTCGCCGAATTTCTGCCCTACGCAAAGGATCTGGGGTTGCATCTGGTGGTGGCGCGGCGCAGCGGTGGCGCCGAGCGCGCCCAGTTCGAGCCGCTGTTGGCGGCCCTGCGTGACCTCGGCTGCATGACGCTGATGATGAGCGGGTGCCCGGACGAAAGGGTGTCGTGGGGGTCCGGGCGTCCGCAGCGGCTGCCGACGGGCCGTGGCGTTCTGAGGACTCGCGCCGGTGACGAACGGCTTGTCCAAGTGGCCTGGAGCCCGCCGCCGTGACACGCCATCGGGCAGTCCTCGAGGCCGGCCCCGGCACGATCCGCCGATTATGTTGTGGGACAGGTGAGGTCGCAGACCGCGACACCTCCGAGATCGTGCGGGAGGCGCTGGGCGCGATAGACGATCGGGTCGCGTTGGTCGGTGGGCGCCCGGTCGCCGTCGATTCGCTGTGGCGCGCGGCGCTGCGGTCGGTGATATGTGCGGACCGCGACGGCGTGGTCGTCGTGCACCCGTCCTGGTGGCCGTCGACCCGTGTCGACGTGGTGACCCGGGCCGCCAAGGCGCTGGCCGCTGACGCGCTGGCACGTCCCCGGTCGTGGCTGCTCACGCGTGCGTCCGATGCCCGCAGCGGGGAGACGGTGGTGGTGGAGATCGCCGAGCGGCTGGTGGCGATCACCGGCGCGGAGGTCGCCGCGATACCGCGCGGTGCACAACCGCATCCGGTTGCCGAGGAGGTCGCGGCGGTCATCGCCGGCATGACCAGACATCCATCGGCGGTCGTCATGATCGACGCGCCCGGCACGGTGGCCGGGTCGCCGCCCCTCGCGGTATTGATCGCCGGGGCGGTGCGGGGTAGCGGGTGCGCGGCGGTGGAGATCGGTGACGCCCGGCTGGCACGGCTTGCGCGGCTGGCGCCGGACGAGGGGTGCGCGGTACCCGGGGTCAGCGCCGGAACCGGGGGTGTCCGACCCCGCGCACGCACGATCGGCGGGCTTGCGGCGGCCGTCGTCGCGCTGACGGTGTTGCCGCTGGCGATCTCGGGCGGGGCGCCCGGCGGCCCCGAGGGCGCGTCGCCGCCGGGCACAGTGCAGACGTTGCCCACGACATTTCTGGTCGAAGGCCGCATCGCGCTGACGGTGCCCGCGAACTGGCCGGCGCAGCGGGTGGTCACCGGGCCCGGGTCGGCACGGGTACAGGTCACGTCGCCGACG
Source organism: Mycobacterium sp. (assembly GCF_035506235.1). GTDB lineage: Bacteria > Actinomycetota > Actinomycetes > Mycobacteriales > Mycobacteriaceae > Mycobacterium. The sequence goes on along the minus strand of NZ_DATJPU010000099.1, from coordinate 33,242 downwards.
GATCCCGAGGTCGCGTTGCACGTCACGCAGTCGCCGGTGCCCGGCGAGACGCTGAGCGGCACCGCCGAGCGGTTGAAACGCGCGATCGACGCGGAGGCCACCGGGGTGTTCGTCGATTTCAACCCCTCCGGAAGCAGCGCCGGCCGGCCCGCGGTGACGTACCGCGAAGTGCGCGCCACACACCAGGTGCGCTGGACCGTGCTACTGGACGGGCCGGTCCGGATCAGCGTCGGGTGCCAGAGCCGTCCCGGCGATGAGCAGGCCGTCCGGGACGCGTGCGAGCAGGCGGTGCGGTCCGCCCACGCGATCGGATGAGTCGGCAAATCGGGCGGAACCGAATGCGGCCCTATGCGGTCCAATCTGATATGGCGAACACACTGAGCACAGACTTTGGCCTCATGCGCTCGGTCGCGGCCACGACGGACGCGCGCAACGACGAGATCCGGGCGATGCTGCAGGCCTTCATCGGCCGCATGAGCACAGTGCCGCGCTCGGTGTGGGGTGGGCTCGCGGCCGCGCGGTTCAAAGATGTGGTGGATCGCTGGAATGCCGAATCGACGCGGCTGTACCACGTCCTGCACGAGATCGCCGAGACCATCCGGCGCAACGAGGCAGCGCTGCTGGAGGCCGGCGAGAACCACGCCGATCACGTCGCGGCCGCTTGCGGAAACCTGTGAGGAAGGGATCCCCCGTGGACCAGGTTCTGTCCTACAACTTCGGCGAAATCGAATACTCGATCCGCCAGGAGATCCACGCGACGGCGGCCCGCTTCAACGCGGCGCTGGACGAGTTGAACTCGCAGATCGCCCCGCTGCGGGAGCTGTGGACCCGCGAGGCCGCCGCCGCGTACCAGGCCGAGCAGCTGAAATGGCACCAGGCGGCCACGGCGCTGAACGAGATACTGGTCGACCTGGGAAACGCGGTGCGCGACGGCGCGGAAGAGATGGCAGACGCGGACCGCCGGGCGGCCGGCGTCTGGGCACGGTAATTGCTTCTGGCCCCTGTGTGGTCCCGGCGGGGGAGAGCCGCTGGGACCACACAGTCATTTTGACCTGCGGGGACGACGATCGGTAAGCTGCTCCGTTGGCGTGCGGTACGCCGGGGCCTCGGGTCAATGTCGGTCGCCGAGATCAAACCCCACCGTGAACGCCTGACCGGCACCCGGCTCGACCCGGGATCCACCTCGAGAAGAAAAGGTAAGCGCTGTGCCCACCTATGCGCCCAAGGCGGGTGACACCACGCGGTCGTGGTACGTCATCGACGCCACGGACGTGGTGCTTGGCCGCCTTGCCGTCGCGGCAGCCAACCTGCTGCGCGGCAAGCACAAGCCGACGTTCGCCCCCAATGTCGATGGCGGTGACTTCGTCATCGTCATCAACGCCGATAAGGTCGCCCTGTCCGGCGACAAACTGCAGCAGAAGATCGCTTACCGCCACTCGGGGTATCCCGGCGGGCTGCACAAGCGCACGACCGCCGAGCTGATGGAAAAGCACCCGACCCGGGTCGTGGAGAAGGCGATCGTCGGCATGCTGCCCAAGAACAAGCTCAGCCGCCAGATTCAGCGCAAGCTTCGCGTCTACGCCGGCCCGGAGCATCCCCACGCCGCTCAGCAGCCGGTTCCGTACGAGATCAAGCAGGTGGCCCAGTGACCGAAACAACCGAGGCCCTGGAGACCCCGGCGACCCCGGAGACCCCGGAGGCGCCGGCGGAGGCTCCGGCCGCCCGGCCCGCCGACGCGTTCGTGTTCGAACGGCCCATCCAGACCGTCGGCCGCCGCAAGGAGGCCGTCGTGCGGGTGCGCATCGTGCCCGGCACCGGCAAGTTCGACCTCAACGGCCGCAGCCTGGAGGACTACTTCCCCAACAAGGTGCACCAGCAGCTGATCAAGGCCCCGCTGGTCACTGTCGACCGGGTGGAAAGCTTCGACGTCTTCGCCCTCCTGCACGGCGGCGGGCCGTCGGGTCAGGCCGGTGCGCTGCGCCTGGGCATCGCCCGGGCGCTGATCATGGCCTCGCCGGAGGACCGGCCGGCCCTGAAGAAGGCCGGCTTCCTCACGCGTGACCCGCGTGCCACCGAGCGCAAGAAGTACGGGCTGAAGAAGGCGCGCAAGGCGCCGCAGTACAGCAAGCGCTGATCGACCATCACTTTCTGGCCGCAACTTCGCAACGTTGCGGCGTGTCTGCGTACCGACGGACAAGGTTTCGGTCAGAAAAGAACGGGCACGTTAGGTGAACGACCGCCAACTGTGAGAGGTTTTTCGGCATGGGTCGACTATTCGGCACCGACGGTGTTCGCGGGGTCGCCAATCGCGAGTTGACCGCCGAGCTGGCGCTGGCCCTGGGCGCCGCGGCGGCCCGGCGGCTGGCGCGTTCCGGTGGACCGGGCCGGCGGGTCGCCGTGATCGGGCGCGACCCCCGGGCCAGCGGCGAAATGCTGGAGGCCGCGGTGATCGCCGGGCTGACCAGCCAGGGCGTCGACGCGCTGCGGGTCGGGGTGCTTCCCACCCCCGCCGTGGCGTACCTGACCGGCGCCTACGACGCCGACTTCGGGGTGATGATCTCCGCGTCGCACAACCCGATGCCCGACAACGGCATCAAGATCTTCGGTCCCGGCGGCCACAAGCTGGACGACGACACCGAGGATCAGATCGAGGAGCTCGTCGCGGGCGGGCCGGGCTTGCGTCCGTTCGGCGCCGGGATCGGCCGCCGCATCGACGCCGAGGACGCCGCCGACCGCTACCTGCGCCACCTCAGCAAGGCCAGCACGCTGCGGCTGGACGGGCTGACCGTGGTGGTCGACTGCGCGCACGGCGCCGCATCGTCGGTGGCCCCGCGCGCCTACCGCGCGGCCGGCGCCCGGGTGATCGCGATCAACGCCGACCCCAACGGCCTCAACATCAACGACGGCTGCGGCTCGACGCACCTGGACTCGCTGAAGGCGGCCGTCATCGAGCACTGCGCCGATCTCGGCCTGGCGCACGACGGCGACGCCGACCGCTGCCTGGCTGTCGACGCCAACGGGAACCTCGTCGACGGCGACCACATCATGGTGGTGCTCGCGCTCGCGATGCGCGAGGCCGGCGAACTGGCCTCCGACACGCTGGTGACCACCGTGATGAGCAACCTCGGGCTGCACCTGGCGATGCGCGCGGCCGGCATCGCGGTGCGCACCACCGGCGTCGGCGACCGCTACGTCCTGGAGGAGTTGCGCGCCGGCGACTACAGCCTCGGCGGCGAGCAGTCCGGCCACATCGTCATGCCCGCGGTGGGCTCCACCGGCGATGGCATCGTCACCGGGCTGCGGCTGATGACCCGCATGGTGCAGACCGGCTCGTCGCTGGCCGACCTCGCCTCGGCGATGCGGGCGCTGCCGCAGGTGCTGATCAACGTCAAGGTCGCCGACAAGGCCACCGCCGCCGCGGCGCCGTCGGTGCAGGCCGCCGTCGAGAAGGCCGAGGCCGAACTGGGTGACAGCGGACGAATCCTGTTGCGCCCCTCGGGAACCGAGCCGATGATCCGCGTCATGGTGGAGGCGCCCGAAGAGGGCATGGCGCAGCGGGTGGCCGCCGCGGTCGCCGAAGCGGTGAGCGCCGCGCGCTGATCGGTTAGCGCGGGAACCCCGGCGCGGGGTCGGGCGTCGGATTAGGCATGGAATTCGATAGCTCGGGCGTCTACAGAGTCGCTGACCAGCTAAGTGCGGCCGCCGAACTCCTCGATCGCGCCGTGGGAGATCACCTGGCGCGCTTGGCTTTCGGCGGGGCCAGCGCCGGCCGTGCGCACACCGCCCGCGGCGACGCCCTGCGCGTCCAGCTGGAGCGACTGACGGCCGAGGTGACGCGGTGGTCGCGGGCGACAATCGAAGCCGCCGCCGCGCTGCGCTCCGGCGCCGGCCGCTACGGCGACGCCGAACTGTACGCCGCGGCGCGGATCGCCTGATCATGGCCGCGCGGTTGGACGTCGCCGAGCGCCTCGCCGAGGGCCGGCCCGCCGTCGAGCACACCGAGTCCTATGTGCGGGCCTGCCATGCGCTCGGCTACCAGTACCCCGAAATGACCTCGAACCCCTCCCGGATTCGCGATTGGTACGACAGCGAAGGCGGCCTCGACCTCCGCGCGCTCGATCGCGACTGTGGGGAACTGCGGGCGGCGGGCGTGGCGGTCATGGAGGCGCTGCGGATCCAGCGTGCGCAGATTTCCGAGCTGGCCGCGGCGTGGGCCGGCCCGGGCGGGGACTCCGCGGTTCGGTTTCTGGAGCGCCATTGCGACGCCGCGAGCGCCGTGGCCCTGGAGGTCCGCGCGGCGGCCCAGCGGTGTGAGTCCCTGCGGGACAACCTGTGGTACCTGGTCGACTCGAAGGTCGCGACGGCCATCGCCATCGACGATCGCACGCGGGCGCAGCAGGCGGCGTGGTTGGCCGCTGCCGCCGCGATCACGACCGGGGCGGGGGACCGGGCGAGCGCCGAGGAGGTGGTCCGCGCGCAGATACAGCCGTACGTGGACAACGAGATTCGCGACGACTGGCTGGCGACGATGCGTTCGACGGTGGAAGGGGTCGACACGTCCTACGACATGGTCATCGACCGGATGGCCGCCGCGCCGGCAGCGCACTTCGAGGTCCCTGCCGATCTCGGCCCCGGCTACCAACCACGCGCGGCAAGCGCGCCGGCTCCGGCGGCAGTGGTCGCGCCCGCCGCGTCCCCCGGCCCAACCGTGAATCCTGCGCCCGCGCCGACGTTGGCGGCCGCTGCGCCGGTCCCCGGCCCCGCGATCCCGGCTCCGCCTCTGCCCGACCTGGGGACCGCTTCGGGCATGCCGACGGCCGACGTGGGCGGCGGCCTGGGTGGGCTGGGCGGCCTGGCCAGCCGGATCGTCGAGGCGATGAGCTCGCTGCTGGGATCGGCCGACGACCGGCCGGGCATCGCGGATCCTTTCGGCGACGAGGATCCGTTCCAGGCCGGCGACCCTGAGGACGGCGAGGACAAGCCCGACAAGCCCGACGAGGTCAAAGAGGTCGACAAGGCCCCGGCCACCGAGACGGCCAAGCCCGCCGAGGCGCCGCCCGCCCCGGTCGATGCGGCGGCCGCCCCGGTGGCCGCGCCGCCTGCCTCAGTCGATGCGCCGGCCGCCCCGGTTGCCGCGCCCCCGACCCCGCCGGCGCCACCGGTCGACGAGAAGAAAACGCCGTGCGAGATCGCTGCGGACCAGCTTCCACAGGCGGGGCGATGACGGGTCAGGCGGGCCGCAGCGCGAGCACGTCCTCGACGAAGCGCACGCCTTCGCCCGGGTCGGCGGCCAGCGGGCTCACCAACAGCGTCGTCACGCCGGCCTCGGCGAAGGCGGCCAGGCGCTCGGCGACGTATCCGCGGGGGCCGACGAGCGACATCCCGCGCACCAGTTCGTCGGGCACCAGGGCGATGGCCTCGCCCTTGCGGCCAGACAGGTACAGCTCCTGGATGCGGTCGGCGACCTCGCCGAACCCGTAGCGGGTGGCCAGGTTGTGATAGAAGTTGCGGCCCTTGGCCCCCATCCCGCCGATGTAGAGGGCGAGCTGCGGCTTGACCCAGGCCAGTCGCTGTTCGACGTCCTCGCCGATGGCCAGCGACGCGTGCACCATGACGTCGAGCGGCCCCAGCGCCGGATCCCGTTTGGCGGCCCCGGCGGCCAGCGCCTCGCCCCACACCAGATGGGCCTTCTCCGGAAGGTAGAAGACGGGCTGCCAGCCCTCGGCGATCTCGGCGGTGAGCTCGACGTTCTTCGGGCCCAGCGCCGCAATGGTGATCGGAATGCGTTCGCGCACAGGATGATTGATGAGCTGAAGGGGCTTGCCCAGGCCCGTCCCGCGGTCGGCGGGCAACGGGATCTGGTAGTGCTTGCCGGCGTACTGCACGCGCTCGCGTCGCCACACCTGCCGGCAGATCTCCACGATCTCGCGGGTGCGGCCCAGCGGGGCGTCGAACTCGACGCCGTGGAACCCCTCTATCACCTGGGGCCCGGACGTGCCGATGCCGAGGCGGAATCGCCCGTCGGACACGAAATCCAGGCCCGCCGCGGTCATCGCCAGCAGCGACGGCGTGCGGATGTAGATGGGAAACACCCCCGACGCCAGCTCGACTCTGCTGGTCTTGGCGGCCAAATACCCCAGTTGGCTGACCGCGTCGAAGGAATAGGCCTCGGCCACCACCGCGATGTCGATGCCGGCCTTTTCCAGTTCGACGATGCGGTCGACGCCTTCGTGAAACCCGCCCGAATAATCCAGAGCGATCCCGATTCGCACCACCGAGAGATACCACGACGGGTGCGGGGCGCCACGGCGGGGCGCGTTACTTCAGCAGCGCGACGACCTTCTCTTCGAGGGCGATCGGCTCGGCCTCGGGATCCACCGGGTCCGTGCGCGGCAGCTTCGCGTCGGGGTCGGCGAAGTCGCGGTACGTCTTGTCCCCGCCCAGCGCGTAGAGCAGGTAGCCGGTCAGCAGCGCGCGGACCGAGCGCTGCGTGCGCCGGTCCGGGCCGGCCAGCCCGAACACCTTGGCCAGTCGGCGGCCCTCGACGAGCCCGCCGGATTCGGCCTTGTGCACGATGCGCAGCGTCGCCGTGTCCCACGCGGCGGCCAGAGCCAACGCGTTGGAGTTCAGCGATTTCGGATCTCCCGGCGCGGTCAGGATCAGGCCCGGAACCTTCAGCGTCGCGGCGGGCTGCTCGGGCGGAGGACTGGTGACCGACGGGAAGAGCGCCGCCGCCGCCGCGGGTTTGTCGGGCATGCCGGCCGCGGCGAACACAGCGGCCGAGCCGCCGAAACCGTGGCCCACGACGCCGAGCTTGGCGGGATGCACGCTGATGTCGCCGGGCCCGAGGCGCACACCGGCCACGATGTCGAGGGCGGTGCCGAGGTCGAAGGCGAAGTTGAGCACCGAGGGCGCCAGGCCCCGCTGGGTGTCGGGCGCCCCGGCGACGATGCCCCACGACGCCAGGTGCTCGAGCAGGCCCGAGTAGCGTGCGGCGCCGGCGAGCCAGTCGTGGCCGAACGCGACGCCCGGCAGGTTGAGCCCCGCCTCGGGCGTGTACACCACGCCCGGCAAACCGGCGAAGGCCAGGTCACCGCGCAAAACCCGGTGTGGACCACGGCGGCTGAGGGCTGCGACGAGCTTGCGGATGCGGGCCACCCGTCGACGTTAGCGCATAGCGTCGCTAGGCCGTGACCTCGATCAGACCCACCCGCCAGAGCACCGCGTACAGGTGGCGCAGCGGGATGCTCAGCAAACGAGAGGCCGCGTCCACCATCGGGTCGCCGCCGGCGACCGGCGGGCGGGGGTTCCGCTTCGGGGCGGGCGCTACGGCCGCCCGCGGCGCGGCCGGGGCGGTCACCGCGTCCTCGACCAGAACAGCGGTCATCATTCCCTCCTAAAGGTCCAGACGGGCGGTCGGAGCAGAAGTCGGCTATTCGAATGCGATCCGCTCCCGGATTCCCGAATCAGGTTTTAACATTTGCTAGACGGTTATTTTCGTGACGTTGACGAATAGTTGAACTATTGGAGATTGGCTGCTATCGGAAAGTTATGTCGGAAGACCGTTGGCTGGATTTGACAGCGCGTCCTGTTACGTTAACACCCTGTCGTCTAATGCAATTCGCCGGTAGGGCCGCTGAAAGACACTTCCGATCGTGATCAGGCGAGCGTCACCCCCGTTATTTCTTCCGCTGGCCGCGGGTTGTAGCCAGCTTCGACCCGACATTTCGCAGTGTAAGGCGGCCGGTTGCTGGCTACCGGAAGCCAACGGTAACGACACGAATACATCAGGTGAAATTAGCGCCGATCGTTTGTTAAGTCGGTGTGAATGCATCGCCACGGTCCTTCCCCCATGCCGGTTCGATGACCACAGCGTCCCGCCCGCACCTGGTGGGATTCGCAACGCATTCCTGGCGCGACGGGCGCGCGGTATCCGCTGGTCGGGCCCGTGCTGGCGTGTCCGCCGCGGCCGCTGCACTACCCTGTTCAGGATGTGCGGGATTGTCGGCTACGTCGGGCAGCGCCCGGCCTGCGAGGTCGTCATGGACGCGCTGCGCCGGATGGAGTACCGCGGGTACGATTCATCGGGGATCGCACTGGTCGACGGCCAGGGCAAACTCACCGTCCGGCGTCGCGCCGGCCGGCTGGCCCACCTGGAAGAGGCCATCAAAGAAACGGCCGAGACGACACCCGGGTCGCTCGCCGGCACCACCGGCCTGGGCCACACCCGCTGGGCCACCCACGGCCGTCCCACCGACCGCAACGCGCACCCGCACCGCGACGCCGCCGGCAAGATCGCCGTCGTCCACAACGGCATCATCGAGAACTTTCCGGCGCTGCGCCACGAGCTGGAGGCGGCCGGCGTGGAGTTCGCCAGCGACACCGACACCGAGGTGGCGGTGCACCTGGTGGCGCAGGCCTACCGAAATGGGGCGACTGCTGGTGATTTCGAGGCCTCGGTGCTGGCGGTGCTGCGCCGGCTCGAGGGCCACTTCACCCTGGTGTTCGCCAACGCCGACGAGCCGGGCACCATCGTGGCGGCCCGCCGTTCGACGCCGTTGGTGATCGGGGTCGGCGACGGCGAGATGTTCGTCGGCTCCGACGTGGCGGCGTTCATCGAGCACACCCGTGACGCCGTGGAACTCGGCCAGGACCAGGCCGTGGTGATCAACGCGGACGGCTACCGCATCACCGACTTCGACGGCAACCCGGATGACGCGAATGCCCGCGTCTTCCACATCGACTGGGATCTGGCCGCGGCCGAGAAGGGCGGCTACCCGTACTTCATGCTCAAGGAGATCGCCGAGCAGCCCACCGCGGTGGCCGATACCCTGCTCGGGCACTTCGTCAACGGCCGGATCGTCCTCGACGAGCAGCGCCTGTCCGATCAGGAACTCCGCGAGATCGACAAGGTGTTCGTGGTGGCCTGCGGCACCGCGTATCACTCCGGGCTCCTGGCGAAGTACGCGATCGAGCACTGGACGCGGCTGCCGGTGGAAGTGGAGCTGGCCAGTGAATTCCGCTACCGCGACCCGGTGCTGGACCGCAGCACGCTGGTCGTCGCGATCTCGCAGTCCGGCGAGACCGCCGACACGCTGGAAGCGGTCCGGCATGCCAAGGAACAGAAGGCCAAGGTGCTGGCGATCTGCAACACCAACGGCTCGCAGATCCCGCGCGAATGCGACGCGGTGCTCTACACGCGCGCCGGCCCGGAGATCGGCGTGGCCTCCACCAAGACCTTCCTGGCGCAGATCGCCGCCAACTATCTGGTCGGCCTGGCCCTGGCGCAGGCCCGCGGCACCAAGTACCCCGACGAGGTCGAGCGCGAGTACCGCGAGCTGGAGGCGATGCCCGACCTGGTGGCCCGGGTGCTGGCGACGATCGAGCCGGTGGCCGCGCTGGCGCACCGGTTCGCCCAATCCTCGACCGTGCTGTTCCTGGGCCGCCACGTCGGCTACCCGGTGGCGCTGGAGGGCGCGCTGAAGCTCAAGGAGCTGGCCTACATGCACGCCGAGGGCTTCGCCGCCGGCGAGCTCAAGCACGGCCCGATCGCGTTGATCGAGGACGGCCTGCCGGTCATCGTCGTGATGCCCTCGCCCAAGGGGTCGGCCACGTTGCACTCCAAGCTGCTGTCCAACATCCGCGAGATCCAGACCCGCGGCGCGGTGACCATCGTGATCGCCGAAGAGGGCGACGACACCGTGCGTCCCTACGCCGATCACCTCATCGAAATCCCCTCGGTGTCAACGCTTTTGCAGCCGCTGCTGTCCACCATCCCGCTGCAGGTGTTCGCCGCGTCGGTCGCGCAGGCCCGCGGTTACGACGTCGACAAGCCGCGAAACCTCGCCAAGTCCGTCACCGTCGAATAGCGGCAGCCGCTTCTTCCGTTGCCCCGCGGGCAGGGCGGTGCTGGTGATCTCGATGCTGCTCTACATCGCCTGCTGGTGGCGCCAGCTCAGGCCGATGCGTAGCCGGCAGTATCAGCCGAAGTTGTACGGCGCACCGCCGGGCGTGCAAAAGTTGAACTCGTGGCGAACGCATCGGTGGGGACGCGGCTGCGGCGGATCTGGCTCGCGGTGTGGCATTTCGTCATCGGCGCGCCGCTGACCTACGCCTGGCTGCTCGTGCTGACGATCACGACGATCATCCAGAACCAACTGCCCGGGCGACAGCTGCACTGGTTGCTACTGCACCGTTCCACCAACATTCACGCGCTGGGAACCGATCCGCTCGACGTGCTGTTTTCCAGCCTGCTGTGGCTCGACGGCAAAAACCTGGAACCGTACCTGCTGCTGTTCACCCTATTTCTCGCGCCCGCCGAACACTGGCTTGGCCAATTGCGTTGGCTCACCGTCGGATTGACCTCCCACATCCTGGCCACCTATATCAGCGAGGGCATCCTCTACTACGCGATCGAGGAACACGCGGCGCCGGAGAGGCTGGTGCACGCCCGCGACATCGGGGTCAGCTACTTCCTGGTGGGCGTGATGGCCGTGCTGACCTACCATATCGCGCGCCCGTGGCGCTGGGGCTACCTCGGCGTGTTGCTGGTCATCTTCGGCTTCCCGTTGCTGACGATGAGTCGCCACGGGGTGAACTTCACCGCGATCGGTCACTTCTCCGCGATCCTGATCGGGCTCTGCTTCTATCCGATGGCACGCGAACGCAAGCGCCCGCAGCTGGATCCGGCAAGCTTCCGAGCGGCTTTCCGGCGGGTCGGTTCGCGTGAGGGGTAGCGATGGTGCACCAGGTCCGCGCGCTCTCGTCAAGCGCGAGAACCACGCGGCGCTGGCCGCGGCGATGACCGAATGGCTGACCGGGGCGTTCGCCCGGCCCGGCTAGGTTCGCTTGGCGGTGACGTACTGCAGACCGGCCATGGTCTCGGTCCCGGGGTCAGCACTGCTCGGCAACGAAAGGCCATGCGCTGCAGCCAATTCCGGGATACCGACCGCGGCCGTTGCCCAGCCGTGGGTGCTCAGGTAGTCGACGACGTCGTTGCGGTCGCCGGCGTACCACAGGTCGGTCATCTCGATGTCGAAGCCGTGTTTCCGCCATTGATCGGTGACCTCGCGCATGCGATCCGCCATCGTCTGCACAGCATCGCCGGCCCCCCGCAGGTTCTCGGTGGCCAGCTGACTTCCCTGCGGGCTCAGCGCAGTGATGTTGTCCAGCAGGCGATCCTGGGCGTCCGGCGGCAAGAACGGCAGCAGGCCTTCGGCGCTCCACGCCGTCGGTTGGGTGGGATCCAGTCCGGCCGCGCGCAGGGCCGCGGGCCAGTCGTTGCGCAGGTCCACGGGCACCGCCCGCCGGTCGGCGGTTGGGGCGGCGCCCAGGTCGGCCAGGGTCGCGGTCTTGAACTCGATGACCTGAGCCTGGTCGATCTCGAAGACCGTGGTGCCGGCCGGCCACGGCAGCCGGTAGGCGCGGGCGTCGAGGCCCGAGGCCAGGATCACCGCCTGCCGAATCCCGTCATCCACTGCGGCCATGAAGAAGTCGTCGAAGAAACGGGTGCGCAAGCCCATCATGACGCCCATCCGCGCCATCCCGAAGTCGCCATTGTCGTCGACCTCGGCGGGATTCAATTCGCCGCTGGCCAGCCGGGTGAAGAAGTCCACCCCGACCGCGCGCACCAGCGGCTCGGCGAACGGGTCGTCGATCAGTGGGTTGGCGCCGCGGCCGGCCAGCGCGCGCCCCACCGCGACGCCGGTTGCGGTGGCGCCCACGCTGCTCGCCAGGTCCCAGGTGTCGTTGTCGGTCCGTGCCATCCGCCCCCCTTGTTGCCGTTTGATTCGAGCCGTGCGCGAGGGTACGCCTCGACGTGGAATGCTTGCGGTGATGCGGCATTACTACTCCGTGAACGCGATCCGCGACGCCGAAGCTCCGCTGCTGGCCAGCCTGCCCGACGGCGCTTTGATGCGCCGCGCGGCATTCGGGCTGGCCACCCAGATCATCGCCGAGTTGACCGCCCACACCGGCGGCGTCGCCGGGCGCCGGGTGTGCGCGGTCGTCGGCTCCGGCGACAACGGCGGTGACGCGCTCTGGGCGGCGACCTTCGTGCGCCGTCGCGGCGCGGCCGCCGACGCGGTGCTGCTCAACCCCGAGCACACCCACCGCAAGGGGCTCGCCGCGTTCCGGAGAGCTGGTGGGCACGTGTTGGAGAACACTGAGACTGTCTCGACGACAACCGATCTCGTCATCGACGGGGTGGTGGGGATCTCCGGTTCGGGTCCGCTGCGACCGGCGGCGGCGCAGTTGTTCGCCGCTGTGGACGACGCGGGCATCCCGGTGGTCGCCGTCGACATCCCCAGCGGCATCGACGTGGCGACCGGCGCGATCACCGGGCCCGCGGTGCACGCCGCGCTGACCGTCACCTTCGGCGGGCTCAAACCCGTACACGCGCTCGCCGACTGCGGGCGCGTCGAGCTGATCGACATCGGCCTCGACCTGCCCGACACCGACTTGCTCGGCTTCGAGGCGGCCGACGTCGCGGCGCGCTGGCCGGTGCCCGGACCGCACGACGACAAGTACACCCAGGGCGTGACCGGCGTGATGGCCGGCTCGTCGACCTATCCGGGCGCCGCCGTGCTGTGCACCGGCGCGGCGGTCGCGGCCCACTCCGGCATGGTCCGCTACGCCGGCAGCGCGCACAAGGAGGTCCTGGCCCGGTGGCCCGAGGTGATCGCGTCGCCCGGCCCGGCGGCGGCCGGGCGGGTGCAGGCCTGGGTCGTCGGGCCGGGATTGGGCACCGACGAGGCCGGGGCCGCGGCGCTGTGGTTCGCGCTGGACACCGACCTTCCGGTGATCGTGGACGCCGACGGGCTGACCATCCTGGCGGCGCACCCCGAGTTGGCGGTCAATCGCGCCGCGCCGACCGTGCTGACCCCGCACGCCGGTGAATTCGCCCGGCTGGCGGGTAACCCGCCGGGGGACGACCGCGTCGGCGCGTGCCGCAAGCTGGCCGACACGTTCGGCGCCACCGTGCTGCTGAAGGGGAACGTCACGGTCATCGCCGACCCCGGCGGGCCGGTGTACCTGAATCCCGCCGGGCAGTCCTGGGCGGCCACGGCGGGGTCCGGCGACGTGCTGTCCGGGATGATCGGCGCGCTGCTGGCGTCGGGGTTGCCGGCCGCCGAGGCGGCCGCGTCCGCGGCCTTCGTGCATGCGCGCGCGGCGGCGCTGTCGGCCGCCGACCCAGGCCCCGGCGAGGCGCCCACGTCGTCGTCGCACATTTTGACGCACATCAGAGCGGCCGTGGCCGCCCTGTAGCAGCAAGCCAACGAGAAAGGATCCGCCGTGTCCAGCCATCCGTCCGTGCCGGGGCATTCGATCGCTCCCGCCTACACCACGCGCATGTTCAGCGCGCCGATCCCCGCGCTGCGGCTGCCCGACGAGTCGATGGATCCCGAAGCCGCCTACCGCTTCATCCACGACGAGCTGATGCTCGACGGCAGTTCGCGGCTGAACCTGGCGACGTTCGTCACCACCTGGATGGATCCCGAGGCCGGCAAGCTGATGGCCGAGACGTTTGACAAGAACATGATCGACAAGGACGAGTACCCGGCCACCGCGGCCATCGAGCAGCGCTGCGTCTGCATGGTGGCCGACCTGTTCCACGCCGAAGACCTGCGCGACGACGACCCCTCGAGCGCCATCGGGGTGTCGACCATCGGGTCCAGCGAGGCGGTGATGCTGGGCGGGCTGGCGCTGAAGTGGCGCTGGCGGCAGAAGGTCGGTAAGGACTGGAAGGGCCGCACGCCCAACCTGGTGATGGGCTCCAACGTGCAGGTGGTGTGGGAAAAGTTCTGCCGCTACTTCGACGTCGAGCCGCGCTATCTGCCGATGGAGCGGGGGCGCTACGTGATCACCCCCGAGCAGGTCGTCGACGCCGTCGACGAGGACACCATCGGGGTGGTGGCGATACTGGGCACCACCTACACCGGCGAGCTCGAGCCCATCGCGGAGATCTGCGCGGCGCTGGACAAGCTGGCGGCCGCCGGTGGTGTGGACGTCCCGGTGCACGTCGACGCGGCCAGCGGCGGCTTCGTGGTGCCGTTCCTGCATCCGGATCTGGAATGGGATTTCCGGCTGCCCCGGGTGGTGTCGATCAATGTCAGCGGCCACAAGTACGGGCTGACGTATCCCGGCATCGGGTTCGTGGTGTGGCGCAGCGCCGAGCACCTGCCAGACGAACTCGTCTTCCGGGTCAACTACCTGGGCGGCGACATGCCAACCTTCACGCTGAATTTCTCCCGCCCCGGCAACCAGGTGGTCGGCCAGTACTACAACTTCCTGCGGCTGGGCCGCGAGGGATACACCAGGGTCATGCAGACCTTGTCGTCAACCGCGCGCTGGCTGGGCCAGCAGCTGCGCGAGGGCGAGCACTGCGAGCTGATCTCGGATGGCTCGGCTCTCCCGGTGGTCAGCTTCCGGTTGGCCCGCGACCGCGGGTACACGGAGTTCGACGTCTCCCACGAGCTGAGGGGATACGGCTGGCAGGTGCCCGCCTACACCATGCCGGACAACGCCACCGACGTGTCGGTGCTGCGCATCGTGGTGCGGGAGGGGCTTTCGGCCGACTTGGCGCGCGCGCTGCACGACGACGCCCGAAACGCGCTGGCATCCCTGGACAAGGTCAAGCCCGGCGGCCACTACGACGCCCAGCACTTCGCGCACTGAGGCGGGCGGTCGAGCGTCGTCGTGTCGCATCCGTCACATCGGCCCCGGCTCGGGAAGGGATGCTCTTTTCGTCCACCTAGCAGCGACAGGCCTGCGACGTAGGAATTTTGTCGCTCGAAGGCGGGGAAACCGTGCGCCTGCCGGGATAGAGACTCCTGTGGCGGCTGTGACCGGGGAGCGCTCGATCCCGCCCGACTCTGGGAGAATGGCGGCCGTGGCCGTTACGCCGATATCCCTGACGCCCGGCGTCCTCGCCGAGGCCGTGGTGGACCTGGGCGCCATTGCGCACAACGTCCGGGTGCTCCGCGAGCACGCCGGTGGCGCGCAGGTGATGGCCGTCGTCAAGGCCGACGGTTACGGCCACGGCGCCACCCGGGTCGCCCGCGCCGCGCTGGCGGCAGGGGCGGCCGAGCTGGGTGTCGCCACCGTCGACGAGGCGCTGGCGCTGCGCGTCGACGGAATCACCGCGCCGCTGCTGGCGTGGCTACATCCCCCCGGCATCGACTTCGGGCCGGCGCTGCTGGCCGACGTGGAGATCGGCGTGTCCTCGGTGCGCCAGCTCGACGAGGTGGCCGACGCGGTGCGCAGGACCGGCCGTACGGCGACGGTGACCGTCAAGGTGGACACGGGCCTGAACCGCAACGGCGTCCCCCCGGCGCAGTATCCGGCGATGCTGACCGCGCTGCGCCGGGCCGTCGCCGAGGACGCCATCCGGCTGCGGGGGCTGATGTCGCACATGGTGTTCGCCGACCAGCCCGAGAACCCCGTCAATGACCTTCAGGCCCAGCGCTTTTCCGACATGCTGACGCAGGCGCGCAGCGAGGGCGTGCGGTTCGAGGTTGCGCACCTGGCGAATTCGTCGGCCACGATGTCGCGCCCCGACCTGGCCTTCGACCTGGTGCGTCCCGGCATCGCGGTATATGGCCTGAGCCCGGTACCCGAGCTCGGCGACATGGGCTTTATACCGGCGATGACGGTGAAATGCCCTGTCGCGCTGGTAAAGTCGATTCGTGCTGGCGAGAGCGTGTCCTACGGGCACACCTGGACGGCGCAACGGGACACCAACCTGGCGCTGCTGCCGATCGGCTACGCCGACGGCGTGTTCCGCGCGCTGGGCGGGCGCCTGGAGGTGCTGATCAACGGCGCGCGGCGGCCCGGCGCCGGCCGGATCTGCATGGACCAGTTCGTCGTGGACCTGGGTCCCGGGCCCGTCGATGTGGCCGAGGGCGACGAGGCGATCCTGTTCGGGCCCGGCACCCAAGGCGAACCCACGGCACAAGATTGGGCCGACCTGCTCGGCACCATCCACTACGAAGTGGTCACCAGCCCCCGGGGGCGGATCACCCGAACCTATCGCGAGGCCGAAACCGTTGAGCCCTGACAAAACCCGCAGGCGCCACAGGGGCAGGGCCTGGCTTGCGGGAGGCGCCGGGGTGACCGCCGTCGCCACCATCGTCGGAGCCTCCGCCCGCCGGTCGATGATCCAGCGCGCCACCGCGCTCGAAGACCCTTACGCCGATGAGGATTTCGACAGGATCGAGGACGACCGCGCCTACGTGGTGACCACACCCGACGGGGTGCCGCTCGCGGTCCGCGAGGCCGGCCCGGTGGACGCGCAGGTCACCATGGTCTTCGTCCACGGATTCTGCCTGCGCATGGGCGCCTTCCATTTCCAGCGGACCCGCCTGCCCAACCGGTTGGGTGCGCCCGTCCGGATGGTGTTCTACGACCAGCGCGGGCACGGGCGCTCCGGCGCCGGCGAGCCCGAGACCTACACGCTGACCCAGCTGGGCGAGGACCTGGAATCGGTGCTGATGGAGGTCGCGCCACGCGGGGTGGTTGTGCTGGTCGGCCATTCGATGGGCGGCATGACGGTGTTGTCGCACGCCCGCCAGTTCCCCGAGCAGTACGGCGGCCGGATCGTGGGCGCCGCGATCATTTCCTCTGCGGCCGAAGGGGTCACGCGTTCCCCGCTGGGCGAGATCCTGAAAAACCCCGCGCTGGAAGCCTTCCGGTTCACGGCCCGCTCCGCACCCAAGCTGATGCACCGCGGCCGCAACGTGTCGCGGTCGCTGATCGGCCCGATCCTGCGGGCCGCGTCCTACAGCGACCTGCAGGTCAGCCGGAGCCTGGACGCGTTCTCGCAGCGGATGATGAACGGCACCCCGATCGCCACCATGGTGGGCTTCCTGGACGCCCTGGAAAAGCACGACGAAACCGCCGGGCTGTGGACGCTGCTCAAGGTCCCCACCCTGATCGCGTGCGGGGACCACGACCTGCTCACCCCGGACGAATACTCGCGCAAGATGGCGGCTTCGCTGCCGTTGTCGGAGCTGGTGATCGTCAGCGGCGCAAGCCATCTGGCGCTGCTGGACAAGCCCGAGGCCATCAACGACGGGCTGGTCCGGCTGGTGCACCGCGCCGTCCCGGGCAAGATGGCCCTGCGCTACCGGCGCCTGCGGGAACGGTTGCGGCGCCATGGCTAATGGCGGCGACCCGCCGCGCCCGGCTTCGCCGCGCTTGCGGTCACCGCGGGGTGAGCCTTCCGGCACGGCGACGCTTGAGCGCGTCGAGGACACCGTCGCGCTGGGCTCGCGGCTGGGCGAGCAGCTGCGGGCCGGCGACGTGGTGGTGCTCTCCGGTCCGCTGGGTGCGGGAAAGACAGTGCTGGCCAAGGGAATCGCGGCGGCGATGGACGTCGACGGGCCCGTCACGTCGCCGTCGTACGTGCTGGCGCGGGTGCATCCGCCGCGGCGGCCCGGCGAGCCGGCGATGATTCACGTCGACATGTACCGGTTGCTGGATCACGGCGCGGACCTGCTGGGTGAGCTCGACTCGCTCGACCTGGACACCGATCTCGACGACGCCGTCGTCGTGGTCGAGTGGGGCGAGGGCCTCGCCGAACGCCTCTCGGAGCGGCACCTCGACGTCCGCCTGGAGCGGGTCAGCCATTCCGACGTGCGG
Organism: Mycobacterium sp.; assembly: GCF_035506235.1. Lineage (GTDB taxonomy): Bacteria > Actinomycetota > Actinomycetes > Mycobacteriales > Mycobacteriaceae > Mycobacterium. The sequence goes on along the minus strand of NZ_DATJPU010000099.1, from coordinate 15,602 downwards.
ATCGCGACCTGGCAGTGGGGGCGGTCGTGAACCTGGTGCTCGCCCTCGACACCGCCACCCCGGCCGTGACGGCGGGCGTCGTGCGCCTGCCCGATCAGGTGCTGGCCGAGCGGGTCACCGTCGACGCCCGGGCGCACGCCGAGCGGCTGACGCCCAACGCGGTGGCCGCCCTCGCCGACGCCGGGCTGACGATGGCCGATCTCGACGCCGTCGTGGTGGGCTGCGGGCCGGGCCCGTTCACCGGTCTGCGGGCCGGGATGGCGACCGCCGCCGCCTACGGGCACGCGCTGGGCGTCCCGGTGCGCGGGGTGTGCAGCCTGGACGCCATCGGGGTGCGCACCACCGGCGACGTCCTGGTGGTGACCGACGCCCGCCGGCGCGAGGTGTACTGGGCCCGCTACCGCGACGGCGTGCGGACCGACGGCCCGGCCGTCAACGCCCCCGCCGACGTCGACCCCGGCACCGCCCGCGCGGTGGCCGGCTCGCCCGAGCACGCGGCGCTGTTCGGCCTGCCGGTGTGCGGGCCCGTCTCGCCCACGCCGGCCGGCCTGGTCGCGGCGGTGCCCGACTGGTCAGAGCGCCCGCTCCCGCTCGTGGCGCTTTACCTGCGCCGGCCCGACGCCAAGCCCCTGGCGGCCCCCCGATGACGGCCTGCAGCGAGCCCGTGACCATCGGCGCACTGACACAAGCCGACGCGCAGCGGTGTGCCGCGCTGGAGGCCCAGCTGTTCCCCGGCGACGACCCGTGGCCGGCGGTGGCGTTCAACCGGGAGCTGGCGGCCAAGCACAACCACTACGTCGGCGCGCGCGTCGCCGGCACGCTGGTCGGCTACGCCGGCATCTCGCGGCTGGGCCGCACCCCGCCGTTCGAGTACGAGGTGCACACCATCGGGGTGGACCCGGCCTATCAGGGCCGGGGCATCGGCCGCCGGCTGCTCGACGAGCTGCTTGCCTTCGCCGCCGGCGGGGCCGTCTACCTGGAGGTGCGCACCGACAACGAGGCGGCCATCGCGCTGTACCGCAGCACGGGATTCGAGCAGATCGGCCTGCGCCGGCGCTACTACCAGGTCAGCGGCGCGGACGCGTACACGATGCGGCGGGAGGCCCGATGACGGTCATCTTGGCCATCGAAACCTCTTGCGACGAAACGGGAGTCGGCATCGCGCGCCTAGACTACGACGGCACCGTGACGCTGTTGGCGGACGAGGTCGCCTCCAGCGTCGACGAACACGTCCGCTTCGGCGGCGTCGTCCCCGAGATCGCCTCGCGCGCGCACCTGGAGGCGCTGGGCCCGGCCATGCGCCGGGCGCTGGCCGCCGCCGGACTGACCAAGCCGGACGTCGTCGCGGCCACCATCGGGCCCGGGCTGGCCGGCGCCCTGTTGGTGGGAGTCGCCGCGGCCAAGGCGTATTCGGCGGCCTGGGACGTGCCGTTCTACGCCGTCAACCACCTGGGCGGGCACCTGGCCGCCGACGTCTACGAACACGGGCCGCTGCCCGAGTGCGTGGCGCTGCTGGTGTCGGGCGGGCACACCCACCTGCTGCGCGTGCGGTCCCTCGGCGAACCGATCGTCGAGCTGGGCAGCACCGTCGACGACGCCGCCGGCGAGGCTTACGACAAGGTGGCCCGGCTGCTGGGCCTGGGCTATCCGGGCGGCAAGGTGCTCGACGACCTGGCCCGCTCCGGCGACCGGGATGCCATCGCGTTCCCACGCGGCATGACGGGCCCGGCCGACGACGCGTACGCGTTCAGCTTCTCCGGGCTCAAGACCGCCGTCGCGCGGTATGTGGAGAGTCATCCCGACGCCGCGACCGCCGACATCGCCGCCGGCTTCCAGGAGGCCGTCGCCGATGTGCTGACCAGAAAGGCGGTGCGCGCGGCGAGCGCGCTGGGCGTTTCGACTCTGCTGATCGCCGGGGGAGTCGCCGCGAACTCGCGATTGCGGGAGCTGGCCACCCAGCGTTGCGCGGCGGCGGGCCTGACGCTGCGCATTCCCCGGCCTCGGCTGTGCACCGACAACGGGGCGATGATCGCCTCCTTCGCCGCGCACCTGGTGGCCGCGGGGGCGCCGCCGTCGCCCCTGGATGTGCGTAGCGACCCCGGCCTGCCGGTGGTCAAAGGGCAGCTGCCGTGATGGGTGATTCCCGGTCTACTGGGTGACGATGAGCAGGTCGTTGCCGGTGGCCCAGGCCTGGGTGAAGGTGCCCAGGGGGATCTGCTCGTCGCGGCCGTTCGGGGTGCCGCTGTCGTTGAGGTGGACGACGTCGGTGCGGGTGTCGACTCCGGTGACTACCACCGCGTGATCGGCCTCCGTACGCGTCCCCTGGCCCGACGGGTAGTTCCAGATGGTTTCGGCGTTGAGCGCGGCGATCACTTTGTGGCCGCCCGCCAGATCCTGTTCCAGTCCGCCCATGGTGTTCCCGGTCGTGAGCTGGGATTGAATGCCGTATTTGCCCAGCAGCACCACCAGGTCTTCGGGGGCGGTGCCGTCAAAGCGGTAGATGCGGCCGCGATGGGCTTCGCTCTTAGTGAACGCGCCGCGTAGCTCGATGCCGATTTGGGTGGGCTCTCTTCCGGTGATCTGGCCGACCACGTCGGCCACAGCCATCAGGCCGCAGTCTTGCTGGTGCTGGTAGCGCCAGTAGCGCGCCGCGGCTTGGGGATTGCCGTACATCTGCCCATTTGCGTCGGCGTGCGCGTCGGCCAATCCGATGGCGACCGCGACGACGAGCATGGACAGGCCCGCGGCGCGGGCCCGGTTTAGGATGCCGCTGAACATGACCTAATTGTTAGCACTCGGCGGATTCCCGGGGCCGAAAATTAGAAGCACCGGGGCGGCCTTGAGTGCTAGCACTCGCATGTATAGAGTGCTAGGTGGCAATCGGCCGAGCCCTGTGCCGGCACCCGCGACGACGGCGCTCGGGCAACGGACGGATGCTGGATCAACTGATGATTCGGGCGGTTCGGGGCTGGCCCCGGACCGGCCGCCAACTCCGGCCGGGGCACCCCGCCCCGGACCGAGATCTACAAATTCCGGGGTGAAGGCCCCGGACCCGACTAACTAGTGGAGGGCTCCAATCGTGGCGAAGGTGAACATCAAGCCACTCGAGGACAAGATTCTCGTGCAGGCCAACGAGGCCGAGACCACGACCGCGTCCGGTCTGGTCATTCCTGACACCGCCAAGGAGAAGCCGCAGGAAGGCACCGTCGTCGCAGTCGGCCCCGGCCGGTGGGACGAGGACGGCGAGAAGCGGATCCCGCTGGACGTTTCGGAAGGTGACACCGTCATCTACAGCAAGTACGGCGGCACCGAGATCAAGTACAACGGCGAGGAGTACCTGATCCTGTCCGCCCGCGACGTGCTGGCTGTCGTAAACAAGTAAGGACCGTGTTCCGCCCCGGCGATCCCCGTCATTGCGCGGGTGATTTCCGGGGCGGCATGCGTTCGGCGTGAAGGAGCCTGATGAGCAAAATTATCGAGTACGACGAAACCGCGCGCCGCGCCATGGAGGCCGGCGTGAACAAGCTCGCCGACACGGTGCGCGTGACGCTCGGGCCGCGCGGCCGGCATGTGGTTCTGGCCAAGGCATTCGGCGGCCCGGCGGTGACCAACGACGGCGTCACCGTCGCGCGCGAGATCGATTTGGAGGATCCGTTCGAGAACCTGGGCGCCCAGCTGGTGAAGTCGGTGGCCACCAAGACCAACGACGTCGCCGGCGACGGCACCACCACGGCGACCGTGCTCGCGCAGGCGTTGATCAAGGACGGCCTGCGCATGGTCGCCGCCGGTGTCAACCCCATCGAGCTCGGCGTGGGAATCGGCAAGGCGAGCGACGCGGTGTCCGAGGCGCTGCTCGCGGAGGCCACCCCGGTGGCCGGCAAGGAGGGCATCGCGCAGGTGGCGACGGTGTCATCGCGCGACCAGCACATCGGTGAGCTGGTCGGCGAGGCGATGACCAAGGTCGGTGCCGACGGCGTGGTCAGCGTCGAGGAATCCTCCACGCTGAATACGGAGCTGGAGTTCACCGAGGGCGTCGGCTTCGACAAGGGCTTCCTGTCGGCGTATTTCGTGACCGACTTCGACTCGCAGGAAGCCGTGCTCGACGACCCCGTGATCCTGCTGCACCAGGAGAAGATCAGCTCGCTGCCGGACCTGCTGCCGATGCTCGAGAAGATCGCCGAGACCGGCAAACCGCTGCTGATCGTCGCCGAGGACATCGAGGGCGAGGCCCTGGCGACGCTGGTCGTCAACTCGATTCGCAAGACGCTGAAGGCCGTGGCGGTCAAGGCGCCGTTCTTCGGCGACCGCCGCAAGGCGTTCCTCGAGGACCTCGCGGTGGTCACGGGCGGCCAGGTGATCAACCCCGACGCCGGCCTGCTGCTGCGCGAGGTCGGCACCGACGTGCTGGGCTCGGCGCGGCGCGTGGTGGTTGGCAAGGACGACACCATCGTCGTCGACGGCGGCGGCTCCAAGGAGGCGGTCGAGGGCCGCATCAAGCAGCTGCGCGCCGAGATCGAGAGCAGCGACTCCGATTGGGACCGCGAGAAGCTACAGGAACGGCTGGCCAAGCTGGCCGGCGGCGTGGCCGTCATCAAGGTCGGCGCCGCCACCGAGACCGCGCTCAAGGAGCGCAAGGAAAGCGTCGAGGACGCCGTCGCGGCCGCCAAGGCCGCCGTCGAGGAGGGCATCGTCGCGGGCGGCGGAACGGCGCTCATCCACGCCCGCAAGGCGCTGAAGGAACTGCGCGGGACGCTGAGCGGCGACGAGGCGCTCGGGGTCGACGTGTTCTCCGAGGCGTTGGCGGCGCCGCTGTACTGGATCGCCGCCAACGCCGGGCTGGACGGCGCGGTCGCGGTCAACAAGGTCAGCGAGTTGCCCGTCGGGCAGGGGCTGAACGCCGAGACGCTCGCCTATGGCGACTTGCTCGGTGCCGGCGTCATCGACCCGGTCAAGGTGACCCGGTCGGCCGTCGTCAACGCGGCCTCGGTGGCGCGCATGGTGCTCACGACCGAGACGGCGGTGGTCGACAAGCCGGCCAACGAGGAGGGTGACCACGGCCATGGCCACGGTCATGGGCATCACCACCACTAGAAGCACCTTGTAACGAAGCACCCCCGGTTCTCGCCGGGGGTGTTTTCGTACTGCCGCTGGCGCGACGTGAATCGAACGCAGGCGGAGCAGCTCTGTCTGTTCGGCGCTACTGCGCAGCAGCTGGAGTAGGTAGCCGGGGTCGAAGTTGACCCTCATCACTAGCCGAGTCGGTGCCCCATGACCTCACAGCAGATAGGTAGCTGTGGCCCAGCCCGCCGTGACTACGAAGCGGTAAACATTCGTTGTGGGGCATCAAACCCCGCGACCGCGTGCATCTCGAGGAGAGGGATGACATGACAACTCAGCACTACCAAGTGATCACGAAAATAATGGTCGGCGCCGCTATCACTCTCGGCTTCTGTGTTGTGGGAGCAGCGCCGGCCAGCGCCGACCCGAACCCGTTTGGCGGCCTCAGGTGTAGCTGCCGAGAGACAGCTCCAGCCGGCAGCCCGGCTCTGATGGCCGAGATCGATCGGGGAATCCAGGAAGGTCACTCGGCCTGGTTGCCAGGGCTAGCGCCACCGGCCCAGCCCAGGCAACCGGTGCAGTAACCACCGAGACGGCCTCGTGGAGAAGACTGCCGAGGAAGACGACCACCGCCACGGCCATCGCCACGGCCCGACAGCTTCAGCACCCGCGGTCCAAGCGCGGCGAGCACACGTTGATTCGCCGGTACGCCGTATTCGTCGAGCTCATCGAGGTACGACACCAGCGCGTCGTACGGCTTGCGGTACTGCGCCTGGGCTTCGGGATGGCCGACTCCGACGCCGAGCACGAAGCGGCCCGGGTAGGCGGTGTTGATGCGGTGGAACGACTCGGCGACGGGCTTGGCGGCCGCCGTCCAGATGTTGACGATGCCGGTGGCCACCTTCAGGGAGCGAGTCGACTCCAAAAGTGGTTCAACGAAGGACAATTCGGCCGGAGGTGAACCGGCGACCCAAATCGCGCCGTAGCCAAGCCGTTCGATTTCCTGGGCCTGCTCGGGGGTGGCGCCCATTCCGAAGAGACCGAATCGGCCGAGGTTGGTTGTGACGGTGTCTGGTGCGGTCATTGTTGTTGCAACCCCCGCATTGCGCACACCTATTCCGCCGCGGGGGGCGACTTCAGCGGGCAACTCCGCGTCAGGGGGCGCGCCTCGGCTGTAATCCAACACCACCGAGACGGCAGTGGTCGAGAAGCCCGCCGACGCCGACGAGCACGACCACGGCCATGGCCACGGTCACCACCACCACTAGAAGCGCCTTGCACGAAGCACCCCCGGCCTTTGGTCGGGGGTGCTTCGATTTCCGGTCGTGTATCGCAAAGCATCCGGTGGGGTTGCACTCGCACATCACGCAATTGCTTCGCCGAGGCTACTGTCGACATCCGACATTGAAGTCGCCCAACTGACCGACTCGCGAGCACCTCGGTGCTCCCGCCGACAACGAAAAGGGGCGGCGCATGAGCATGGCATACTTGGCGCAACCTGAGCAGCAGCAGCAGTTGGAATGGCTCGACGGCGGCACGCTGGCGATCTTGCTCGACGGCAAGGCCACAGATGGCCAGCTGATGATCGGACGCTTCGATGTCAGCGAGGGCGAGGCACCCCCGTATCACAAACACACGCGTGAGGATGAGGTCTTCATGCTGATCAAGGGCACTGCGTTGCTCTGGTGCGACGACCAGGAGATGGAGCTATCGGAAGGCGGCATCGTCTTCTTGCCCAAGAACATTCCGCACGCATACCGCATCACATCCAAGAAAGCGGATCTGCTCATGATCAACACTCCCGCGGGAATCGAAGGAATGTTCCGCTACGCCGGTCGTGACAAAGCAACACCGCGCCCGGACGGTTTCGAAATCTCGCCCGCACGGATGGCCGAGGGAGCGGACAAGTTCGGACAGGTCATTCTTGGCCCCCCGCGCTGACCTCGCCAGGCGGCATCGGCTGCAATCGGCCACCACTGACACGGCGGTTCGACAAGCCCGCCGAGGCGGAAGACGACCACGGCCACGGCCACGGTCACCACGACCACTAGAAGGCTCCTTTCAACGAAGGCCCCCCGGTCAATTGGCCGAGGGTGCCTTCGTTTGTTGGGCGTTGGAGCACGCCCGGTCAAGTTGGCCCGCCCGTCAGGGTTGACGCGCTGCCGCAAGCGGCGCAATGTGATACCCATCATATGACCACCGGTCATACCGGGCAGGGAGGCGGGAGCTCATGACCACGAGGGACAAGTACACGGACGTGCCCGCGCCCTACTCGTGGGAGGTCCCCAGCGCCGGCGACGCGCGCTTCACGTGGGAGTACGACGAGGGGCGCGCGCGGCTCCTTTCCCTGTACCAGAAGGGAAAGGACAAGCAATGGGATGCCCAGACGCGCATCGACTGGGCCCAAGACGTCGACCCGATGAACCCGGTCGGGCTGCCCGACGAGTTCCATCCGCTGTTCGGCAGCCCGATGTGGGAGGCGGCCGACGAATCACGCCGCGTTGAGATGCGCCTGCACTCTCAGGCCTGGCAGTTCTCGCAGTTCCTGCACGGCGAGCAGGGGGCGATGATCTGCTCCGCCAAGATCGTCGAGGTGGTCCCGGACCTGGACGCGAAGTTTTACGCGGCCACCCAGACCATGGACGAGGCCCGCCACGTCGAGGCGTTCTCGCGGTTCCTGCAGGAGAAGGTCGGCCTGGTCTACCCGATCAACAAGAACCTGACCGCACTGCTGGACGACACCCTGCGCGACTCGCGCTGGGACATGCCCTACCTCGGGATGCAAGTGCTGATCGAAGGGCTCGCGCTCGCCGCGTTCGGGGTGTTGCGCGACATGGCGCCGCAGGACTCGCTGGCCAAGCAGTTGCTTGCCTACGTCATGCAGGACGAAGCCCGCCACGTCGCCTTCGGCCGAATCTCGCTGAAGGACTACTACTCCGCGCTGACCGACGCCGAGCGGGACGAGCGTGAAGAGTTCGTCGTCGACGCCTGCTACCTGATGCGTGACCGGTTCCGCGGAGAGGAGGTTTTCGAGACCCTCGGCCTCGACGTCAAAGCCTGTGCCGACTGGGTCGACACGTCGCCGCTGATGATCCAGTTCCGCTCCCACCTGTTCAGCCGCATCGTGCCGATCGTCAAGGACATCGGGTTGTGGGGTGACAAGGTGCAGAAGGCATTCACGGACATGAATGTTCTCGACATGGCCGGCTTCGACATCGAGACGCTGATGAAGGCCGACGAAGATCAGGCCGACGCGCTGGACAAGGCACACGCCGAGATGGCCGGCCGGGCGCTCGAGGTGGACGAGGTGATCGCAGCGGGCGCGGGCTGACCACGTCCGGTTCGCCGAGAAGGTCGGCGTTACTGTGCCGGCAGGTCGTCGTCAGAGCCCGACGATGACAATGCCCACGCCGACCACGATCGCCAGCGAGAGCGACACCAACAGGAAGCTGACAAAGCGTTCCTGTCCCGGTGAGGCCACGTGGCCGGCCGCCGCGATCGGCGCGAGTTTGCGCCCGGCGCCCCACGCCGCGGCGAGCAGCGCCGCCACCCAGTTCGCATAGGCGGAGTACACGATAAGCACGACTGCCGTGACTCCCCAAGCGTCGGGCAGGCGGATGTGCGGCCAGAGCAGGCCGAGCAGCACGAGGAACATGCCGTTGAGCACAGCCTCGAGATGGCTGGACAGCGCCATGCGCGGGTTCTTTAGGGCGGGGACGGCGAACCCGGTGAGCAGGCCAACGAGGAACAGGACCAATCCAAGTGTGAAGAGCGCCGTCTGCATGTCACAGAAAGGGTATCCAGCCGCGCGCACCTCGGGTCATGGCGATCGGCTTACTTCTCGAAACTGAAGCCACTGCGGGCGTCCTCGGCGTGTCTGCGTACAGGTTTATGTGTCGCGGTGGCTGTCATCGAACACCGCCCCATAGGCCCCACCGTCGGCCTTGGCGCGTCAGTGGTTGGGCGGAAGGCTGGGAGGGGTCGTCACGGTGTAGACGGCGTGGACGTGACGCTCGGGCCGCTGGTGACCGTGACGGTGCTGGTGCTCGTGCTGGTCGACGGCGGCGGCACGGCGGTCGTGGTCGTGACCGTGGTGACGCTGGTCGTCTCCGTGGTGGACGAGGTCGTCGTCGCGGACGCCGCGGCAATCACACCGCAGGCGATGCGCTTGCTCGATTCACCGGCGGGGGTGCTGCCGAGGTTGTCCGCAGATTTGGAGCCCATGGAAACCGGGGCAGAGGACCTGGTTGGGGCCGGCCTCCACGGTCACGGTCGCGTAGCCGTTCGCGAAATCGAAGGTGGCGTTGGCGACCTGCGTCCCGTCGGCGCTCTTCACCTGCGTGATCATCCGCTCGGTGCCGGGCGGCGCGCCGGAGGACGGTGAGGTGGTGGCCTGGTTACCGCCCTGGTTTGCGCATCCGGCTAACGGCGCGATGGATGCGGCAAGCGCCGCGGCGGCAAACGCCAAGCCCTTGTTCATGGCCGGTCTTACCCCGATTAGCCGATGTCGAAACGACCGCGACTGGTGCCGGCAACTGAGTTAGCCGAACACGCTATGCAAACTCGTCCACGCGCGTAATGCTCGTCGGAGACGGGGACCGCACCAGGAGGAACGAGATGTCAGCACCCACCGCCGAGGAGATCCGCGCGGCAGTCGAGCGGCACGTGGAATTGTGGAACGCCGGTGATAAGGAGGCGTGGCTCGCGCACTGGAAGCGCGTCGTGCCGGGGGAGGTCACCATGGAGGACCCCGTGGGCACGCCGGTCAAGCGGGGGTGGGATGTCATGGGTGAGGTGTGGGACGCCTCGCCGAACGCCGACTGGAAGCTGGGCATCGGCCTGCTCTACGTGTGCGGGACGACCGGCGCGGCCGTCATTCGCAACTCGGGCACCGTGAACGGCGAACCAGCGCTCATTCAGAGCATCGAGATCTACAAGTTCGGCGACGACGGCTCGTTGCACACGTCGACCTTCTGGGACCTCTCGGCCGGCAACGAGTACGCGCAGTGGACGGCGGAGACCGGCGAGGCGCGCTGATTCAGGCCGGCCCGGGCGACGATGCAGCCCGCGTAAGCGGGATGGGGTGGAGCGGGCCGATCAGGCCGAGCGGCGGATGCCGCGGCTGCGGCCGATATCGCCCTTCAGCAGCAAATCGCGCTCGGATTCGGACAGGCCGCCCCAAACGCCATAGGGCTCACCGACCTCCAGCGCGTGCGAACGGCACTCCTGGATGACCGGGCACTGCCGGCACATCTCCTTGGCGCGCTGCTCGCGCTGCATGCGGGCGCGACCGCGCTCGCCGTCGGGGTGGAAGAACATCGACGAGTCGACGCCGCGGCACAGGCCTTGCAGTTGCCAGTTCCAGATGTCGGCGTTGGGCCCAGGTAGCTGCTCCGGCTGTGGCATAGGATCGTTCCCTCTCTGCACGGCACGCCCAGAAGGACAGGTTTGCGAAAGCGAGTGTGCGACTGATTTGGAGTGGCGTCACCGATGACTACCCGACAAACGTAGAACTTAGGGGCGGCGGCGAATTTCCGTCAATAGCCGCTTAGATCGGCAAAGTATGTAAGCGTTGCGGCAAAATTAACTCGCCGTTCATCTGCAAACCAATTCGTGCGCGAAGACCCTGCTACCAGGCCCTTGATCGAACCGAGATTTCGCAGCTCAGCGGGCGGGACGGTCGCGGGAGTAATTAGTACATGGCGGATCGTGATTAACAGTTCGGTAACACAGACACCACGAAGTGTTTACTACTATCACCCTGATTGAAACTCGTCACACTTGGTTGGATAGAGGGTGATTCAGCGCACACTGGCCGACGCCGCCTTCGGGGACCGGCCGGGACGTTGGCCGTTGCCGGCGGCAACCACGCCGGAGCAACTGTGGTTGCGCGCCGTCGCGGCGGGCGGGCAAGGCCGCTACGGCAGCGCCTATCGCGACCTGGCGGCGCTGCGACGCGACGCCGCGGAAGGCCGGTTGCTCTCGCTGGCCCACAGCACCCAGGGGTCGTTCCTGCGCCAGCTCGGTTGGCACACGTCGGCGCGGGGCTGGGACGGCCGCGCCATGGCGCTGGCCGGCGCGGATCCCGAGGCCCGCGCCGACGCGCTGATCGGGCTGGCGGCCGACGCGCTGGGCGTCGGCCGCTTCGCCGCCGCGGCAACGTTGTTGGGTCGCGTGAAGTTCGGCCGCGGCGCGGTTCCCGACCGGCTGCCGGTGCGCCGAGGGTGGGTGGCCGCCGAGCTGACGATGGCCTCCGGCGACGGCACGTCGGCTGTGCGGCACGCCGAAGAGGCGGTGGAGCGGGCCGGCGCGATGGCCGTCCCGTCGGCGCGACACCGGGTGAAAAGCGACGTGGTGCTGGCGGCCGCGCTGTGCAGCGCCGGCGACATCGAGCGCGCCCGCGCGGTCGCGGAGGCGGCGTTGGACGCCACCGGCCGTCTGGGCCTGATACCGCTTCGTTGGGCGCTGGCTTGCTTGCTGATCGACATCGAAAGCGTCACGTTTTCAGCACAAAAACTGCGCGAAATTCGCGATATCTGCGCAGGCCAGGTGCGGCGCGCCGGGGGCGCGTGGCGTTGCGCTTAAAACGGCCTTCCGCCCGCTATTGTCATTTCGACAGTTAGCCCGCGATGTGTCCCATTTGTAACGTTGGAGATACCGCCGTCGATGACAATTCAAGGCGAACGTCTCGACGCTGTGGTTGCGGAGGCCGTGGCGGGGGACCGCAACGCACTACGGGAGGTGCTGGAGACCATCCGTCCGATTGTCGTGCGATATTGCCGGGCGCGAGTCGGCACAGTAGAACGGGGTGGCCTGTCAGCAGACGACGTGGCTCAGGAGGTGTGCTTGGCCACCATCACGGCGCTGCCGCGGTACCGGGAGCGCGGGCGCCCGTTCCTTGCCTTCCTCTACGGCATCGCTGCCCACAAGATCGCCGACGCGCACCGCGCGGCCGGCCGTGACCGCGCCTACCCCGCCGAAACCGTCCCGGAGCGCTGGTCCCCCGAGGCGGGCCCGGAACAGCGGGCCATCGAGGCCGACTCGGTCAGCCGGATGAACGAATTGCTCGAGATCCTGCCCTCCAAGCAGCGCGAGATCCTGATCCTGCGGGTGGTCGTCGGCCTGTCCGCCGAGGAGACGGCCGCCGCCGTCGGCAGCACCACCGGAGCGGTCCGCGTGGCCCAGCATCGCGCGCTGTCACGGCTCAAGTCCGAAATCGTCGCGGCAGGTGACTATGCCTGAATCCCTGGACGAGTTCGCCCGCACCGACTTGCTCCTCGACGCGCTCGCCGAGCGCCGGTCGGTTGATCTTGACGATCCCGGCGACCCCGATTTCGAAGCGCTGGCCGTCCTGCTGGAGGACTGGCGCGACGACTTGCGGTGGCCGCCGGCCAGCGCGCTGGTGTCGCCCGAGGAAGCCATCGAAGCGCTGCACACCGGGCTCGCCGAGCGGCGGCGCGCCCGCCGCGGCCTGGCGACGATCGGATCGGTCGCCGCGACGCTGCTGGCGCTGAGCGGGTTCGGCGCCATGGTGGTCGAGGCGCGTCCCGGGGACACGCTCTACGGCCTGCACGCGATGTTCTTCGACCAGCCGAGGGTCAACGACAGCCAGATCGAGCTGTCCGCCAAGGCCGAACTGGCCAAGGTTCAGCAAATGATCGACCAGGGGCAGTGGACGCAGGCCCAGAGCCAGCTGGCCGAGGTCAGCAGCACCGTCCAATCGATGAACGACGGGGCCAGCAGAAACGACCTGCTGGACGAAGTGAACCTGTTGAACACCCGCGTCGAATCGCGCAACCCGAACGCGACGCTGCCGCCCGCCGCGCCAAAACCCAAGGCGCCGGCCGCCTCGTCGACTTCGCCGGCCGCGCCCACCGGAACCACCACACCGCCGACGCCGGCCGGCACGACGGCTCCGGCACCGAGTGCATCGGTGACTCCCTCGACGAGCCCATCCTCGGGCCGGCACCGGCATCACGGACACTCGTCCACGCCGTCCACGGCGGCACCGGACGACACGCCCTGACCGGGCGGGCAGGCTTGGGGCGCTCAGTGGCGGCGGTGAAATCCGTCCGCGTCTGACGTCGCTTCGTTGAGCGAGGCGTCGGCGTATCCCCGGCAGTAATCCCACGTGACGTAGGAGTCCGGTTCGGGGTCGTAGGCGGGCTCGTGCGGGCGGACGGTGCCGTCGATGAGCAGCTGCAGCAGGTTGGCCCGCAACATGTCCCAGTCGTGGTAGTGGTCTTGCTGGCACTCGTCGCAGCACACCACGAGCCCGCGAATGCCCTTGTGCGCCAACAGGGCCTCGTACACGGCCAGATCGGCCAGGTCGGCCTCGACCGCCATCCGCTCCTGCTGATCCAGGGGTTGTCCCGGCTCGACGGCTTCGAGCGCCGCCGACGGATCGCAGGGGTCGTCGGCGAACGGGTCGGGTGGCAAACCCGGCGGGAGGTGGTCACGCACGCTCCTAGCCTACGCAGGCGGGCCGTCATCGCGCCAGCAGGGACATGCCCGCCGTCCGGCGTCGGCGGCACGCCCGGGCAAGCGGGTCCGGGGGCCGCGGGAGCCGATAGGATGGGCTTCTCACTCCGCGTGCGTATGGAGGGCCTCCCGATGACCCGTGGCATGTCCCACTTAGATGAGAGCTCCGACCTGGTTGTCGGCTCGTACGTGCGCGACCCCCATCTCGCGGGACTGGCCGAGGACCCGGTGCCGACGGGCGGCGACAACCCGTACAAGATCGCGATGCTCGGCCTGACTTTCGATGATGTTTTGCTGTTGCCCGCGGCCTCCGACGTGGTCCCCGCGACCGCGGACACGTCCAGCCAGCTGACCAAAAAGATCAGGCTCAAGGTGCCGCTGGTCAGTTCGGCGATGGACACCGTCACCGAGTCGCGGATGGCCATCGCGATGGCCCGGGCCGGCGGCATGGGCGTCCTGCACCGCAACCTGCCGGTCGCCGAACAGGCGGGCCAGGTCGAGATGGTGAAGCGCTCGGAGGCCGGCATGGTCACCGACCCGGTCACCTGCCGCCCCGACAACACGCTGGCTCAGGTCGACGCGCTGTGCGCCCGCTTCCGGATCTCCGGGCTGCCGGTGGTCGACGAGTCCGGCGCGCTGGTCGGCATCATCACCAACCGCGACATGCGCTTCGAGGTGGACCAGACCAAGCAGGTCGCCGAGGTCATGACCAAGGCCCCGCTGATCACCGCCCAGGAGGGCGTCAGCGCCGACGCGGCGCTGGGACTGCTGCGGCGAAACAAGATCGAGAAGCTGCCCGTCGTCGACGGCCACGGCCGGCTGACCGGGCTCATCACCGTGAAGGACTTCGTCAAGACAGAACAGCACCCGCTGGCCACCAAGGACAGCGACGGGCGGCTGCTGGTCGGCGCCGCCGTCGGCGTCGGCGGTGACGCCTGGGTCCGCGCCATGATGCTGGTCGACGCCGGGGCCGACGTGCTGATCGTCGACACCGCGCACGCGCACAACCGGCTGGTGCTCGAGATGGTCGGCAAGCTCAAGGCCGAGGTCGGCGACCGCGTCGAGGTGATCGGCGGCAACGTCGCCACCCGCGCGGCGGCCGCGGCGCTCATCGACGCCGGGGCCGACGCGGTCAAGGTCGGTGTCGGACCCGGATCGATCTGCACGACGCGGGTGGTGGCCGGCGTCGGCGCGCCCCAGATCACGGCGATCCTGGAGGCCGTCGCGGTGTGCCGGCCGGCGGGCGTGCCGGTCATCGCCGACGGCGGGCTGCAGTACTCCGGCGACATCGCCAAGGCGCTGGCCGCCGGCGCGTCGACGGCCATGCTCGGCTCGCTGCTGGCCGGCACCGCCGAGGCGCCCGGCGAGCTGATCTTCGTCAACGGCAAACAGTTCAAGAGCTACCGCGGCATGGGGTCGCTGGGCGCCATGCAGGGTCGCGGCGGCGGCAAGTCCTACTCCAAGGACCGCTATTTCGCCGACGACGCCCTCAGCGAGGACAAGCTGGTGCCCGAGGGCATCGAGGGTAGGGTGCCGTTCCGCGGGCCGCTGTCGTCGGTGATCCACCAGCTGACCGGCGGCCTGCGGGCCGCGATGGGATACACCGGCTCGCCCACCATCGAGGCGCTGCAGCGGGCGCAGTTCGTCCGGATCACCGCGGCCGGCCTTCGCGAGAGCCACCCGCACGACGTCGCCATGACGGTCGAAGCCCCAAACTACTTCGCGCGGTGAGCAGCGAACTGGCCATGGTCGAGATCGGGATGGGCCGCGCCGCCCGTCGCACCTATGAACTCAGCGAGATCAGCATCGTGCCGTCGCGGCGCACCCGCTCGTCGCAGGACGTCTCGACGGCCTGGCAGCTGGACGCTTACCGGTTCGAGATCCCCGTCATCGCCCACCCGACCGACGCGCTGGTGTCACCGGAGTTCGCCATCGAGCTGGGCCGGCTCGGCGGGCTGGGCGTGCTCAACGGCGAGGGGCTGATCGGCCGGCACGCCGACGTCGAGGCCAAGATCGCGCAGCTGCTCGAGGCCGCCGAAAAGGAGCCCGAACCGTCGGCGGCG
>NZ_DATJPU010000098.1:0-3287 GCF_035506235.1 Mycobacterium sp. | reverse complement strand
GCTACTCGCCCCGGTCCAACAAATCCGACGACCCCAGCACCCGCTCCACCTGCACCTCGATGACCACCCGTCGCGGGTTGGGCCGCGGGGTGCGGTAGCGCTGGGCATAGCGCAGCTCGGCGTCGCGGACGGCGTCGGCATCGCTGTTCACCTTCGACCGGCCCTCCAGCGACAGCCACCGGGCGCCGTCGACCTGGCTGAGTACGGCCACGCCGGCGCGGTCGGCGTTGACGGCCTTCTGTGAGCCGCCGGTGGTGATCACCCGGGCGATGTGGGTCTTTTGATCGAAGGTGAAACCCACCGCCACCACGTGCGGAGAATTGTCGGCCCGCAGCGTGGTGAGCATGGCCAGGTGACGTTCGGACAGAAAAGCCAGCGCATCGTCGGTCAGCCGCGTAGTGGTATTCGCCATCACCGCCCACGCTAGCGCAGGTAATAATCGCAGCCGTGGACGACACGGGCGCAGGTCCGGTACTAATCCTGGGCGGCCGCAGCGAAATCGGCGTCGAGCTCGCGCGGCGGCTGGCCCCAGGGGCGACGGTGGTGCTGGCCGCACGCAGGGCCGATCAGCTCGACGACGAGGTCGCGACGGTCAAGGCCGCCGGCGCCGCGGCGGTGCACACCTGGGAATTCGACGCCGACGACCTGGCCTCGCACGGACCATTGGTCGACGCGGTCGTCGCCGAGCACGGACCCATCGGCACCGCGGTGCTCGCCTTCGGAATCCTCGGCGACCAGTCCCGCGCCGAGACCGACGCCGCGCACGCGGTGTCGATCGTCCAGACCGACTACGTCGACCAGGTCAGCATCCTCACCCACCTGGCCGCGGGCATGCGCGGCGCCGGTCGCGGCTCGCTGGTGGTGTTCTCCTCGGTCGCGGGCGTTCGGGTGCGCCGCGCCAACTACGTCTACGGCTCGGCGAAGGCCGGCCTGGACGGCTTTGCCAGCGGGCTGGCCGATGCGCTGCACGGCAGCGGCGTCTCAGTGCTGATCGCGCGCCCGGGCTTCGTCATCGGGCGCATGACCGAAGGCATGCGGCCCGCCCCCCTGTCCAGCACCCCGGAGCACGTGGCCGCCGCGACCGCACGCGCCCTGGCCAAGGGGCGACACACCGTGTGGATCCCGTGGTCGTTGCGGCCGATGTTCTTCGTGATGCGACTGCTGCCGCAGTTCGTCTGGCGCAGGATGCCGCGATGATCGTCGTCGTCGGTATCGGCGCCGACGGCATGGCGGGGCTCGCCGAAACCTCGCGCGCCGAATTAGCCAGAGCCACAGTCATTTACGGGTCCAGACGCCAGCTCGACCTGCTCGACGAGGCGGTGCCCGCACCCCGCCACGAATGGCCCTCACCCATGCTGCCCGCGCTGCAAAGCTTGCCCGTCGACTCCGCAGCAGACATTCACGTGGTCGCCAGTGGCGATCCGCTCCTGCACGGCATCGGCGGCACGCTGGTCCGGCTGTACGGCGCCGGCAAAGTCAGGGTGCTGCCACACGTCTCGTCGGTGACGCTGGCGTGCGCGCGGATGGGCTGGAACGCCCACGACACCGAGGTGATCAGCCTGGTCACCGCGCGCCCGCACACTGCGGTGCGCCGCGGCGGCCAGGCGATCGTGCTGTCGAAAAACGCATCCACGCCCAAGGAACTCGCCACACTGCTCAACGCGCACGGCCGCGGGAATTCGGAGTTCAGCGTGCTCGAAAACCTCGGCGGCACAACCGAACGCCGCCGCGACGGCACCGCGCGCCAGTGGGCCGACGACCCGCCACACGACGTCGACGACCTCAACCTCGTCGCCGTCCGCTACCTGCCCGACGAACGCATGTCGCCCTATCCCGATGACGCGTTCGCCCACGACGGGCAGATCACCAAACACGGGGTGCGCGCGGTGACCCTGGCGACGCTGGCGCCGCGGCCCGGGGAGCGGCTGTGGGACGTCGGCGCGGGCTCGGGCAGCATCAGCGTCGAATGGTGCCTGAGCTGGCGGGGTTGCAGCGCGGTGGCGTTCGAACGCGACGAGCGCCGCCGCCTCAACGTCGAATCCAACGCCGCGGCCTTCGGCGTCAGCATCGACGTCCGCGGCGAGGTGCCGGGGGCGTTCGACGGCGCCGAAACCCCGTCGGCGATCTTCGTCGGCGGCGGCCTGACCCGACGCGGTCTGCTGGACGCCTGCCTCGACCGCCTTCCCTCCGGGGGACGGCTGGTCGCCAACGCGGTCACCGCCGAATCGGAAGCCCTGCTGGCACAGTCATATTCACGGTTCGGCGGTCAGCTGCGCCGCCTCCAGCACTACCGGGGCGAGCCGCTCGGCGGCTTCACCGGGTGGCGCCCCCAGATGCCGGTCACCCAGTGGGCGGTGACGAGATGACGGTGTATTTCATCGGCGCGGGCCCCGGCGCCGCCGACCTCATCACGGTCCGCGGCCAACGGCTCCTCCAAACGTGTACGACGTGCCTCTATGCGGGTTCGATCATGCCCGACGACCTGCTGGCCCTGTGCCCGCCCGGCGCGAAAATCGTTGACACCGGACCGTTGACGCTCGAGCAGATCGTCACCGAGATCGCCGACGCCCACGGCGCCGGCCACGACGTGGCGCGGCTGCACTCCGGTGATCCGTCGCTGTACAGCGCGCTGGCCGAACAGTGTCGCCGGCTCGACGCGCTGGGCATCGACTACGAAATCGTGCCCGGCGTACCGGCTTTCGCCGCCGCGGCGGCCGTGCTGAAACGCGAGCTCACCGTCCCCGGGGTGGCGCAGACCGTGACGCTGACCCGGGTGGCCACCCTGTCGACGCCCATGCCGCCGGGCGAAGAATTGGCCACCCTCGCCCGGTCGGGGGCCACGCTGGTCCTGCACCTGGCCGCCGCGCAGATCGACACCATCGTCGCCCAGCTACTCAGTAGCTACCGGCCCGAGACGCCGGTTGCCGTCGTGGCTTTCGCGAGCCGGCCACAGCAGACCGTGCTGCGGGGCACGCTGGCCGACATTGCCGGTCAGATGCGCGCCGCCGACATCACCAAGACCGCCGTGATCATCGTCGGCGACGTGCTGGCCGCCGGGGGATTCACCGACAGCTACCTGTATTCGGCCGGGCGGACCCGGGGGAGCCGGCACTGATGCGGGTTCTGTTACTCGGCGGCACATCGGAGGCCCGCGCGCTGGCGAAATCCCTGCACCCGCTAGTCGACATCGTCAGCTCGCTGGCCGGCCGCGTCCCCGATCCCGCCCTGCCGGTAGGCCCGGTTCGCATCGGCGGCTTCGGCGGCGTCGACGGACTGAAACGCTGGCT
>NZ_DATJPU010000097.1:0-7595 GCF_035506235.1 Mycobacterium sp. | reverse complement strand
CCGGTGAACTTCAGGTAGGAGATGGTCTCCTCGTCGATCGGGAAAATGGCTGCGGTGGAACCGAATTCGGGGCTCATGTTGCCCAGGGTGGCGCGGTTGGCCAGCGGCACCTCAGCCACGCCCTCGCCGTAGAACTCGACGAACTTGCCGACCACGCCGTGCTTGCGCAGCATCTCGGTGAGCGTCAGCACCAGGTCGGTGGCGGTGGCGCCCTCGGCGAGCTTGCCGGTGAGCTTCACGCCGATGACCTCGGGGATCAGCATCGACACGGGCTGGCCGAGCATCGCGGCCTCGGCCTCGATGCCGCCCACGCCCCAGCCCAGCACGCCGAGGCCGTTGACCATGGTGGTGTGCGAGTCGGTGCCCACGCAGGTGTCCGGGTACGCCACCCCGTCGCGCTCCATCACCACGCTCGCCAGGTATTCGATGTTGACCTGGTGCACGATGCCGGTGCCCGGCGGCACCACCTTGAAGTCGTCGAAAGCGCCCTGCCCCCAACGCAAGAACTGGTAGCGCTCGCCGTTGCGCTGGTATTCGATCTCGACGTTGCGCTCGAAGGCGTCGGCCCGGCCGAACAGGTCGGCGATCACCGAGTGGTCGATGACCAGGTCGGCCGGCGCCAGCGGATTGACCTTGGCCGGGTTGCCGCCGAGGTCGCCGATGGCCTCGCGCATGGTCGCCAGGTCGACGATGCACGGCACCCCGGTGAAGTCCTGCATGACGACGCGCGCGGGCGTGTACTGGATCTCAATGCTGGGCTCCGCCTTGGGATCCCAGTTCGCGATGGCCTCGATGTGGTCCTTGGTGATGTTGCTGCCGTCCTCGTTGCGCAGCAGGTTCTCGGCGAGGACTTTGAGGCTGTAGGGGAGTTTCTCGGTGTTGGGGACGGCGTCGAGCCGATAGATCTGGTAACTCTTGTCGCCGACCTTGAGGGTGTCGCGGGCTCCGAACGAGTTCACAGAATCAGTCACTTCAACTCCCAAGGATTTAGTTCTTCCGCCGACGGGCCGCGTCCGCGGTGCTTCAAACGAGCATAGCCACTTTAACAGTACGCTTGTCCTGCATTACGGTGGCACCTCGTAATCCAGTCTTGTCGCGTGAGGCGCGGGTTTAAACCCCTTCGGCACCCGAATGCGCGCCGAGCGCCACGCTAGAGTGACGGCCGTGGCCGGGCGCCACGCCAGCGTGACAGCGCAGGAGGAGGACAGGACAGGATGACCGGGCACGACTTCCTGCCGCTCTACATTCCCCAAGACGTCGACATGACCGCGATCAAGGCCAAAGTCGCCGCCGATAGCGTCAGCGCGCCGCCGGAGGCCATGCCCGGACTGCTTGACGTGGTCCACCAGGCGCACGCCGACGGCATCAACCTCAAGATCGTGCTGCTCGACCACAACCCGCCCACCGACACGCCGTTGCGCGACATCTCCACCGTGGTCGGCGCCGACTACCACGACGCCACGGTGCTGACCCTCAGCCCGAATTACGTCGGCAGCTACAGCACGCAGTTCCCGCGGGTCACCCTCGAGGCCGGCGAGGACATCGCCAAGACCGGCAATCCGGTGGTCTCGGCGCAGCACTTCTTGCACGAGCTGGAGTCGCCCGAGTTTCCCTGGACCGGCCTGACCATCTTCCTCTTGATCGGGGTGCTCGCGGCGGCGGTCGGCACGCGCTTCCTGCAGGTGCGCGGCAGGCGCGCAGCAACGCCGGCCGGCGCGCCGGAGACGACGGCGAAAGCGCCTAGTAACGGCGCCTGACACGCACATCCGGCTCGGGCCGCGCCTCCGGGCGGGCGCCCGCGGCTCGCTGCGGCAAACCCCCTAGGTCACCGTTCGGTCACATTAAACGCACGTCCAGAGTGCAGTTTGTGACTAGCGTTTTCCTGGCGTCTTATGTGACGTACGGTGCAAATGATGCTCGTGTTGTTCTTGGCGCTTTCGAGAATCCCGTGCCTGGCGCCGCCCGTCCGCGTTGAGCCGTAGGAGACCTGAGCCGAATGAGACGTACCCGCTGGGGCTTCTCCACTCGACCGGCCGCCAGGCTGGTCCGGCTGGTCATACCGTCGGTGTTGAGCGTGGCGATGCTGGTGTGCACCCCGGGTCTGGCGGACGCCGACCCCGCCGCCGACAGCCTGGCGGCGCTGATCGCCAACGTCGCCAAGGCCAACCAGCGCCTGGAAGACCTGACCGCCGAAATCCAGACCGAGCAGGAAAGCGTCAACAAGGCCCTGGTCGACGTCGAGACCGCGCGGGACAACGCGGCCGCCGCCCAGCACGACCTCGAGGCCAGCCGGCAGGCGGTCACCGATGCCAACGCCGCGATCGCCGCGGCCCAACACCGGTTCAACACCTTCGCGGCGGCCACCTATATGAATGGCCCGTCGGGCAGCTACCTGTTGGCGAGCAGCCCCGAAGACATCATCGCCACCGAATCGGCCGCCCAGACCCTGACCGCCAGTTCCCAGGCGGTGATCGACAAACTGCAGCGGGCCCGGACCGAACAGGTGAACAAGGAGTCGGCGGCGCGACTGGCCAAGCAGAAGGCCGACAAGGCCGCTGCCGACGCCAAGGCCAGTCAGGACGCCGCGGTGGCGGCGCTCACCAACTCGAAGCGCAAGTTCGACGAACAACGCGAGCAGGCCACGCGCCTGGCCGCCGAGCGCGACGCGGCGCAGGCCAAACTCGAGGCGGCCAAGCTGGAATGGTCGACGGGGAAGGGCGGCGCCGTCCCGGCGTCGGGCGATCGGTGGGATCCCGGGGCACCGGCCGGTGCGCCGCCCGCCCGGGGCCGACAGTGGGACGGGCTGTGGGACCCGACGCTGCCGATGGTGGCCAGCGCCAACGTCCCCGGTGACCCGATCGCGGTGATCAACCAGGTGCTGGGGATCTCGGCCACCTCGACCCAGGTCACCGCCGGCCTGGGCCGCAACTTCCTGCAACAGCTCGGCATCCTCAAGCCCGACGACACCGGCATCACCAACGCGAGCCCGGGCGCGACGGCCGCCCGGATCCCGCGCGTGTACGGGAGGCAGGCCACGGAGTACGTCATCCGCCGCGGCATGTCGCAGATCGGAGTGCCCTACTCCTGGGGCGGCGGCAACGCGGCCGGGCCGAGCAAGGGCATCGACTCCGGTGCCGGGATCACCGGTTTCGACTGCTCGGGACTGGTCCTGTACTCGTTCGCCGGCGTGGGCATCAAGCTGCCGCACTACTCGGGGTCGCAGTACAACCTGGGCCGCAAGATCCCGTCGGCACAGATGCGCCGCGGCGACGTCATCTTCTACGGCCCGGGCGGCAGCCAGCACGTGACGATCTACCTCGGCGACGGCCAGATGCTCGAGGCCCCGGATATCGGTTTGAAGGTCCGCGTTGCTCCCGTGCGCACCAGTGGGATGACGCCGTATGTGGTCCGCTACATCGAATGGTGAACGAGGAGCTATGCGTCACAAGCATTTTCGCCTGGTAAGCCTGGCCTGGATCACCACAGTGGTGACCGGGCTGATGTTGTGTGCCGCCGCCCCGGCCCCCCTGGCCGCCGCCGATCCCGGGCAGTGGGATCCGACCCTGCCGGCCACGATCAGCGCCGGCGCCCCGGGCGATCCGCTGGCCGTCGCCAACGCATCGCTGCAGGCCACCGCCCAGGCCACCCAGACGACGCTGGACCTGGGCAAGCAATTCCTCGGCGGTCTCGGCATCAATCTCGGCGGGGATCCTGCTCCCACCGCGGCGACCCCCACCAACCCCGGCGGCAAGATCCCGCGGGTCTACGGCCGGCAGGCGATCGAGTACGTGATCAAGCGGGGTGGGTCGCAGATGGGCGTCCCGTATTCGTGGGGCGGGGGCTCGCTGGACGGGCCCAGCAAGGGCGTCGGCGACGGCGCCAACATCAACGGGTTCGACTGCTCCGGGCTGATGCGGTACATGTTCGCCGGGGTCGGCGTCCTGATCCCGCGCTTCTCCGGTGACCAGTACAACGCCGGACGCCACATCCCGCCCAACGAGGCCAGGCGTGGCGACCTCATCTTCTACGGGCCGAACGGTGGCCAGCACGTCACCATGTATCTCGGCAACGGTCAGATGCTGGAGGCGTCGTCACTGGCCGGCAAGGTCACCGTGAGCCCGGTGCGCAAGCCGGGCATGACGCCGTTTCTGACTAGGATCATCGAGTACTGATCGCAGGCCAGCTAACCGCGGCGTCGACGGGAACCGGCAGGCCTGGAATAGTTGGACCAGGGCACGTCGCTGCCCGGCAGTCGTGTCCGATTGAGCGTGGAGGGTTCTTGATGACATCAGCAGGTGGGCCGCCCCCGGGCGCCAGCAGTTACCCGGGCCACGGCGGGCCCTCCGGCCCGCCCGCCCACGACGCGCCTGCCGGCGGCGGTAATGGCCTGGCCGCCGAGGTGCACACGCTGGAGCGGGCCATCTTCGAGGTCAAGCGGATCATCGTCGGCCAGGACCAGCTCGTCGAGCGGATGCTGGTCGGCCTGTTGTCCAAGGGCCATGTCCTGCTCGAGGGCGTCCCCGGCGTGGCCAAGACGCTGGCCGTGGAGACGTTCGCGAGGGTGGTCGGCGGGACGTTCGCCCGCATCCAGTTCACGCCGGACCTGGTCCCCACGGACATCATCGGTACCCGCATCTACCGGCAGGGTAAGGAGGAGTTCGACACCGAGCTCGGCCCGGTGGTGGTCAACTTCCTGCTGGCCGACGAGATCAACCGCGCGCCGGCGAAGGTGCAGTCGGCGCTGCTGGAGGTCATGCAGGAGCGCCACGTGTCGATCGGCGGCAAGACCTTCCCGCTGCCCAACCCGTTCCTGGTGATGGCGACGCAGAACCCGATCGAGCACGAGGGCGTCTACCCGCTTCCCGAGGCCCAGCGGGACCGCTTCCTGTTCAAGATCAACGTCGGCTACCCGTCGCCGGAAGAGGAGCGGGAGATCATCTACCGAATGGGCGTCAGGCCGCCGGTGCCCAAGCAGATCCTGAACACCGAGGACCTGCTGCGGCTGCAGGACATCGCGTCCAACGTGTTCGTCCACCACGCGCTGGTCGACTACGTGGTGCGCGTCGTCACCGCCACCCGTAACCCCGAGCAGCTCGGCATGAACGACGTCAAGACCTGGGTCTCGTTCGGCGCGTCCCCGCGTGCCTCGCTGGGCATCATCGCCGGCGCGCGTTCGCTGGCGCTGGTGCGCGGCCGCGACTATGTCATCCCGCAAGACGTCGTGGAAATCATTCCCGACGTGCTGCGGCACCGGTTGATACTCACCTACGACGCGCTCGCCGACGAGATATCGCCGGAGATCGTCATCAACCGGGTCCTGCAGACGGTGGCCCTGCCGCAGGTGAACGCCATACCGCAGCAAGGTCATTCCGTGCCGCCGGTAATGCAGACCGTGGCGGCCAGCGGTCGGTGACCGATGACAAGCCGGCGGTGCGCCACCCGCCCTCGTTCCAGCGCGGGCAGATCGACGACCCGAAGCTCACCGCGGCGCTGAAGACACTCGAGCTCACGGTCAAACGCAAGCTCGATGGCGTCCTGCATGGCGACCACCTCGGCCTGATCCCGGGGCCGGGCACGGAGCCGGGGGAGTCGCGCGAATACCAGCCCGGGGACGACGTCCGACGGATGGACTGGGCGGTGACCGCGCGCACGACCCACCCGCACGTGCGGCAGATGATCGCCGACCGCGAGCTGGAGACCTGGATGGTGATCGACATGTCGGCCAGCCTGGACTTCGGCACCACGGTCTGCGAGAAGCGCGACCTGGCGGTGGCCGCCGCGGCGGCGATCACCTACCTCAACAGCGGCGGCGGGAACCGGATCGGCGCGCTGGTGGCCAACGGCGTGACGATGACCCGGTTGCCGGCGCGCTCCGGACGCCAGCACGAGCAGACGCTGTTGCGAACCATCGCGACGACGCCGAAGGCGCCGGTCGGGGTTCGTGGTGATCTGGCGACGGCGATCGACGCGCTGCGCCGGCCGGAACGTCGCCGCGGAATGGCGGTCATCATCAGCGACTTCCTCGGCCCGATCAACTGGATGCGACCCCTGCGGGCGATCTCGGCCCGCCACGAGGTGCTGGCCATCGAGGTGCTCGACCCGCGCGATGTCGAGCTTCCCGACATCGGCGACGTCGTGTTGCAGGACGCCGAAACCGGCGTCACGCGCGAGTTCACCATCGACGCGCAGTTGCGCGACGACTTCGCCAAGGCGGCCGAGGCGCACCGCGCGGAGGTGTCGCGCACCTTCCGCAGCTGCGGGTCCCCGATGCTGACGCTGCGCACCGACCGGGACTGGATCGCCGACATCGTCCGCTTCGTCGAGTCTCGCCGGCGGGGGGCCCTGGCGGGGCGGCAGTGACATTGCCCTTGCTGGGCCCGATGTCGCTGTCGGGCTTTGCGCATTCGTGGTTCTTCCTTTTCCTTTTCGTCGTCGGCGGGTTGGCCGCGCTGTACATCGTGCTGCAGCTGGCGCGGCAGCGGCGGATGCTGCGGTTCGCCAACATGGAGCTGCTGGAAAGCGTTGCCCCGCAACGGCCGTCGCGATGGCGGCACGTACCCGCGATCCTGCTGGTGTTGTCGCTGGTGCTGTTCACCATCGCGATGGCGGGGCCGACGAACGACGTCCGGATTCCCCGCAATCGCGCGGTGGTGATGCTGGTGATCGACGTGTCGCAGTCGATGCGCGCCACCGACGTCCAGCCCAATCGGATGGCGGCCGCGCAGGAGGCGGCCAAGCAGTTCGCCGACGAGCTGACGCCCGGAATCAACCTGGGACTCATCGAGTACGCGGGCACGGCGACCGTGCTGGTGTCCCCGACGACCAACCGGGAGGCGACCAAGAACGCGCTGGACAAGTTGCAGTTCGCCGACCGCACGGCCACCGGGGAGGGCATCTTCACCGCGCTGCAGGCCATCGCCACGGTCGGCGCGGTGATCGGCGGCGGCGACACGCCGCCGCCGGCCCGGATCGTGTTGTTCTCGGACGGCAAGGAGACGATGCCGACCAATCCGGACAACCCGAAGGGCGCCTTCACCGCCGCGCGCACCGCCAAGGACCAGGGCGTGCCGATCTCGACGATCTCGTTCGGCACCCCCTACGGGTTCGTCGAGATCAACGACCAGCGCCAGCCCGTTCCGGTCGATGACACCACCATGAAGAAGGTCGCCGACCTCTCCGGCGGGAGTTGGTACAACGCCGCGTCGTTGCAGGAGCTGAAGGGCGTCTACGCCACGCTGCAGCAGCAGATCGGCTACGAGACCATCAAGGGCGACGCCAGCTCGGGCTGGCTGCGGCTCGGCGCGCTCGTGCTGGCGCTGGCGGCGCTGGCGGCGCTGCTGATCAACCGGCGGCTTCCCTCTTAGTCTTTTCTCGCCGAGCGTGCAGCCATTGCGAAATCCGGCCAGAATTTTCGCAGTGGCTTCACGCTCGCGACGAGCCGATTGAAGTGGGGAGCAACCGAGGCGATAGGTTGGCGGGGTGACTGACACGGCCACCGAGAACAGCACCGAAAGTGCTGCCGACTACGGCAGACCCGCATTCGTATCCCGCTCGGTGCTGGTGACTGGCGGAAACCGGGGCATCGGTCTGGCGAT